>JAFQQD010000012.1 GCA_017411435.1 Clostridia bacterium | reverse complement strand
TATCCTCCTCAAGCATTACTACAGGGTTGTTTTTGTCTGTATATCCTACTCTGTACTTTATACCTTCAAATGCTTTTTCACTCCGCACTCCGTACCCATTGTCATTCTGAGCACCGCGAAGAATCTCACCACTCTGCACTTGTGAAGCACTCCGCACTCCGTACTCCGCATTCCGCATTCCCTGCGCACTCTCACGAAGTTGCGTCTGCGCTGCAGTCTTTATACTCTTCAGCGCCTTGCTGTTTCCTTCCACTGCAGTTAAAAGCGTCACTGCACCGCTGCTTCTTGATAAAAGAGCATTATCTACCTCTGTCGCCTTTCCCTGTGCCATGTGCATTACGGCCTTTGCAGTATCAAACGCTTCCTGGGAGTTTCTGAACCGCGAATTATTCCCCTCAAGCATTTTAATGGTGTTCATTATATTCTTGATGCCACCGTCTTTTGTAATGCTTTCAGAAATAACAGATTCCAATACGCGCCCCGCCTGTTTACCGCTTACACTCTCGCCGTTTTTTATTTTCTCGGTAAAAGTTATCGCCTCACTATTACCATTCTGCACACCGATTCCAACAATTGTGTTCAAAATGTCGGGATTCTTTATCATCCTCTCTCCGGCGTTCGCCATATAACGAGTATGCGACACATCCTGTACAGCAAGATTTATTCCGCCGATAACGGTACCCGAAGCAAAACCGGCTGCCGCATCAAGAGCCAATTGTTCAACCGATTCGATAAACACTCTCTTGGATGCCTCTTCAGCACTTAATCCATCTTCCAAGATATACTTGCGCCTCTTGATAGCATTTTCGCTCTTGTTCTGCATTATAATCGCATCGCTAACAAGATTAGCAACGCTTGTAAAGAATTCTTCACTTGCTTCTACTCCACCTTGAATTGCCATGCGGGGCATATTTTTTACCGCATTCTTTACTGTCTTACGAAAACTATCAGCTACAACCCCTGCGGTTTTCATATCAAAGAACTTATCAATAGAATATTTCTCAAAAGCGTATTCTGCAAAAGCTGATGCAAGGCCACCGGTAATAATCTGCATATCGCTGCCTCCTCGGTCAGCAATACTTATCATACTGTTCGCTGCAGCATTGGAAGCCATATTAGCAGACATCACATTTGAGGTTGTTTTTGCCACAGCTGCCGTTGTTGCTCCCAAGCCTTTAGCAACTACACCTGCTCCCTTGCCTACAAGGAGATTTAATCCAAATTCAGCCATCGATGCGCCCACATTATACGCAAAGGCAGCACCCGCATTGTGCTTATCCGTCATATATGCGGTGCCTCCCTGCCTATAAGCTTGGCTTTCACGAATATTGCGCGCTGTTGCATCGTATGTATCTACTTCTCCAAGGAAAATTTTATCGCCCAGATTATCAATCGCTGCAACAGCGCCGCCAAATACATTTTTTCCAACGCTCGCTGCACCCGCAAGATAAGGATGCTTCTTACCGAATTCATATGCCTGTGCCGTCTCATATTCCGAAAGTCTTTTTTTGAGATTGGGCATAATCTCTTCAATGAATTCCGCCGCTCCTTTATAGTCTCCCGAATTGTATAAAGTGTTATATATCCCTAGCTCCGTAGTCTCTAAAAAGCCATACACATCATCATTGTTTCCTCGGTTAATCTTGTCGTAGTCCTCTTTCCCTGTTTTAGTGGGAGTATATTTGCTTGTAACTCCTTTATCCGCCGCATCCAGTGCCTTCTCGCCGTAGGAATATATTACCGTTTCTAATTCTTCAGCATACTTGTTATTTGTCTTTTGCATATCTATCATATCCAAAAGATTTTCGTAATAATAAGCATCATCCATTGCTTTTTTCTCAATAGGCTGTGCAATCGCCTGTTGTTCTTCGGTGCCGAAGTTGAATGTTATATTGAAAGCTTCGTTTGCGACTTCACGGTGCGACAACATCCTGTCTTCTATTTTTTTACGAAATCCCTCAAGCTGTTCGGCACTCGCACTTGCCACCATAAACGGATAAACTTTCCGTTTTCTTTTTTCAGCCTCCTCGGCTGTTATGCTTCCTTCCTGCCAGTCGTAATCAATAACATTCAGTGCGGTTTCCAACTCTTTATATGACATCGAAGAATAGGGGTTCTCTTCATCCTGGTTTGTCGGAAGAACATTATTTACATAATGCCGCGCCATAGCACTCTGCAGAGTTTCAGGCGCCCCTTGGCGCATTGTATTTAGTAGCGTATTTTCCGCTTCGTTCTTCATTAAATTTACAACATATTTATCAGCCTCTTCCTTAGTTTCAAACACCATCGGTTCAGGCTTTTTCCTTACAATCGGCTCCGATCTCGAATTCGATTCTCCGAACACCTCATTGATTCTCTCTCTCGTCCTTTTCGTTACCCTTCTTCTTTCTTCTATCCTGTTAAGAAATTCATTTTCAAACAAATTGATGTTATTTGTACTCTTTTTCTTGGTCGCAGTACTCTTCTTCGTGCTTGCAGTTCTACTCTTATTCTTAGTACTTACCACACTTTTTTCAACATTTGATTTCTCCTCTTTCTCTGTAAGAGGATTGTTGAAAATATTAACCTGGGGAATCTTTATATTTTTATCATTCTTCTTCGCCATATAAACACCTCTTTCGGAATAAGCAGGGAGCATTTGCCCCCTGCTTTTAATTTTAACAAAATGCCCTATCTGTAGAGTGCTGCATACCTGTATTTTTCATCCGCATTGAACTGGTATTCAAGGAACTTCTTATACCACTCATCATATCCCTTCCGATAGTTGTAGTCACTCCAATACATTATGCTATCCTGGTCAAAGTACGACTGTTTCCAATCCTGCTCCTTATTCCAAACCTTTTCTCGCCAAGCCTGGTCTTCCGCACGCCATGCTTCATCACGATCCCATTGTTTCTGTCTCCATTTGCGATAGTCGTCTCTTTCCTCTTCATTCCATTTGCGGTTATACGCATTCTCGCTGCTCTCGACAAACATATCACGGTCGCTCGCCCAACGGTTATAATCTTGTGCCTCTTCATTTGCAAGCATATTATACTGATTATAAAGCGCATTACCCTTATCCATGTACATATCATACGCCATAGCGCGAAGCTGAGGAATATAACTGTCCGCCTGGTCTACAACCTCGCTCTTGGTTTTAAGGAGTTTATTTATCATATTAACGGGAATATCCCCGTCAAACGCGGTTGACATCTGCGCATAGCCGTCCTTGTATGCCTTGTCCGCTTCTTTCTCCTTAAGTCTTCGCATCGCCTGGTACTCGGGGTCTTCCTCGTGATTGTATTGAAAACCTTTGTTATAATAGTCTTCAATTTCCTGCCTCTTACCTTCTTTAAACCCGCCGAGGCCTTTTTTATCAATATAATTGAATATACCGGTGGTTTCATATCCAAGACCAAGGTCCCCAATCTTTTCGTTACGCAGGCGTTCATATTCCTTTGCGGCACTGTAATCGCCTCTTGCAATAGCATCATTCATCTTCGCTTTATAATCTGTATTTGCATCGTATCTCTTATTTCCGCCGCCGGCCACAGAGGGTGCACCAATAGTCTGTACCATCTGCGGACCATTTGAAGAAGGTTTCATTTTTTCCGCATATCCCATTGCCGCATTATACGCATCGCTTGAATACATATCTTCATTCTTTTTCTTTGTTTCTCCTAATATACCCTGCATATCGTCACTCTCCTTCCTTTTTTAGTTCCTTGATTTCTGCTCTTAATTCCTCGATTATTTCCTCAAGCGTACGCCTGTCGGGAAATATAACCTCTCTGGGAGTTATCTCTTTGTTTTTTTCCATAGAGCACACCTCATCTGAACGAAAATCTCTTAGGAGTACGGTTTCTTATAATCTCTTTGCAAAGGTCCTTGAACCTCGCTGTGAATATAGCATCATATACATTAAAGCACTCCCAGTCCTCGCGGATAGCGCACGCCTCGCGGTTAAGATACGCCTCGTACATATCCTCATATCCGGCACTCACGCCTCCACCGCACGCATAAAGCACTTTCTCCTTAAAACTTTCCCCTTCGGGGACGGGGACATTTCTGTAATCCGCAGGTGTAACAGAAATTGACCTGTCCCCAATCAAGGACGCTCTTTCTTCGATACGCCTCTCAATTCTGCGCACCGCATCAAGAAGTCTTTCTCCTTCGATGTTCTCGGCACTTCCGCCTTTTTTAACTCTTTCTATAAGTTCATATACTTTCATATCATCACTTCTTTCTTGCTCCATGGGGACGGGGTGGCTTTTGTAAGCCGAAGGCGTAACAAAAACGACCTGTCCCCAAACAAAAAGGTGGGGTGGCTTTTGTAAGCCGAAGGCGTAACAAAAACGACCTGTCTCCAAACAAAAAGGCGGGGCGCTTCTCCGCCCCGCCCTTGCGGTTGTTAGATATTCTTACTTGCTTCTTTGAATTTATCCTGTTCCTTCTGAATAAGGGTAGCAGTCTTTCCATCCTGCTTTTCGGATGCTTCAATAACTTTCGCAACGGAAACGGGTACTTCAACCTCTACTCCGCGTTTAACTGCATAAGGCTTGCCGTTGACACATACAAACACATCGTCCTTGTATCTGCCTTCATCCTTAAACAGTTTGATTTTGGTAAGTTTTTCTGTTTTCTTTTCAGCCATTTTTTAACCCTCCTGATTTATGCTTGCCGCAGTTTCAATACGAACCATATACTGTTCAACAAGTCTTACTGCCGCCTTTGTAGCCTTCCAGCCTGCTGTAGCACGCTGATTGATGGGGTCGCTTGTACCTGCAGAGCCGAGCTGCTTCACGATGTGCTGGAGACCTCCGCCTGAAATATCGGTTGTACCGTATGCGTTTGCACCGAGGATAGTTGTTGCGTAAACATCTTCTCCGCCGCCTCCTTCGCCTTCAAAAATCTTTGCTTCGCTCGATTCAACGAAACGGACATTTTCAATCTTACCGATTTCACCGTTATAGATTCCCTCGGGGTCAGAGTATGTCTTCACATTTACCCACTTCGGGTCGCTCATAAGGTCGTATGCCGCATCGGGATGGATGATACCTACAAAACTTCCGTTAATGGGCTTTGCGTTCTGCCTCTTAAGAGTACGAACTGCCTTACGGATGGCATCAACTGTAAGTTTGTGACCTTCCGCTGCTGAAAGGATAGAACGCTCTGTAACCTGACCTTCCGCAAACTGTACATTTGTACCGCCTGCAAGAACCTCTCTTGTGATTGTATCAAGAGTTCTGCCTGCCTGACCGCCAAGAAGTGCAGTCGCTTCAACAAGATTGTTGTCGATTGCAGTCATAAGAAGCATATCAGAAAGTTCTACATAACCGCCGTACTGCTTAACTTCTGCAGTAATGGTCTTTACAGAAAGATTCTGACCGTCAGGTGTAACACCTTCTGTAAGAGGTGTTGTAAGAGTGGGAAGGGGGTCATACTTTCTGAATTCGATTACCTTGCCGTTATTCTTGGGAATAGCGCGTTTCTGACCGAACTGGTCGTGAACGAGTTCAGGCTCTGCCATATCAATAAGATAGTCAGAGTAATATGTCTTCATTTCAGCGGAAAGGCCGCCGTCATAAGGAGCAATATTGCCCGTACTGTTTACCGCCATACCTGTAGTGGTATGTACATTTTCGCCTGCTGCGAAATGCTGAATATTAAGTTTGAACATTTATCTTCTCATTCCTTTCTGTGTTTTGTCATTCTGAGCATCGCGAAGAATCTCACTATGCATTTTGCATTAAAAACTTATCGTTTCTCCACGCATTGCTCTCTTCGCGAGCTCTGCGCGTTCTTTACGGGTTAACTTCGAAACATCGGATTTATGGGATACAGCATTCTGATTGCCTACACCGTTCTCAACGGGACGGGATATATTTTTATTTACACTCTGCGCGTATGCCGCTGCGGTTTTTTTCTTCTCCGCCTCAACGATTTCGGCATGGTGTATCATCTCGTATATCTGTTTCATCGGCATTCGGTACTGCTCATCCGTTGCAGTAAGAAGTCGCACGAAGTCCGGGTTTTCAAGTTCAACAGCTAAATCCATGTCGGGATATAAACTTCTCAACTCGTCAGCCTCACTCTTCCACTTTTCATACTGTATGTCTGCCTTCTTCTGATTTTCATAGTACGCACGCTCCTCCGCGATGCGCTTTTCATTCAGACGAAGGTTAAACATTTCTCGTCCGATGTCGTTGTCTACACCGTTTTTGATGGCAAACTCTTCAGCAAGAGAATCATCGAGTTTCTTTGAAAGTTCCTCGACACTCTTTACTCCGTGTGCCACCATAAGTTTGTCGATGATATCATTTTTACCCTGCATCGACTTATTTACCTGATGCATACGCTTCTGAACAATGCTCTGGATTCTCTTGTCGTTTTCTTTCTTCGCCTCCGGATGCTGCTGAAAGAACGAATCAAGAGTAACCTCTTCGCCTGCTTCTGCGTTTGCACCTGTCTGTTCCCCGGCGTCAGGAACATTTCCGGCAGTATCATTTACTACTGCCTCGCCCGAATTCTGCGGCTGGCCTACTTCCGCACTGTTTACGGCCGCACTTGCACCCTCGCCGCTGCCTTCTGCAAAACGCTGAATGTCAAGTGCCATTGAATTGCCTTCCATAAAAATAGGCTCCTCTCTGTATTTGATAATCTAATTGTACATCAGAGGTTGCAGATTGTCGTGCCAACCCCTCCCTGTCATTCTGAGTATCCCTCTTCCTGTCATTCTGAGTATCCCTCTTCCTGTCATTCTGAGCGAAGCGAAGAATCTCGAACATCACGCCGCACTCCCTTCAGCATCGCGTTCTCCTGCATCAACATCTGCATCTGCTGCTCCATCTGCTGCATCTGATTATGAAGTGTCTGTCCCTCCTGTACATATGCGATAACCTCGTTTCTTCCTTCGAAGGTCATAAGTTTCAGCGCCATTAACGACTGTTGTGCCATTTCAGGATTAAAGAACCCTGCATTATATAAATTCATAGCCGTCTCGTTCTGCGCCAAAGTAGAAAAAGGATTTTTCTTTTGACTCTCGACAGCAATATCAAAAATAGGTACACGGAAAAGGTCTTCTCCGCCTGCGCCCTCTATTTTCTGCGGAACTATTGCGCTGTTATCAAATGTAACAAATTCATTACCCTTATCGTTTGGCTGTGTGATTCTGTATACACGCTCAATAGTGTAAAATTGCCTCAGGCGCTCAATAATCATCAGTATCACATTTTTATATGCTTCGTTTCCTGATTCAATAATATCACGACTGAGTTTGTTTCCTGCCTCCTGAAGCGTCGCTATCGCCGCACCGCTGGTTACACCTTGTGAAACCCGACCCTGTGTAAAGTCGGTATTACCTGCAGTCTCCTTCAGTTCGTCAATCTTATTCGTGCGGTGTTGGAACAGCGCCGAAGAAATTTCAGGCGGCTTAATCTGCTTAAGCCTTTCTTCGTCAATATTTCCATCAACCTCAATAATTGCATTTTTTACATCAAGAAATTCATCCTTGTTTATTCCCATATCCCTCTTGGCAAAATATCTCGGATGCGAAGAGAGATATGTGTGTCTTAAAATACCTGCATCAAGCTTATCTATGTATGTCTGCGGCTCCTTCGTAATAGCAATAACACCAAAACCGACAGGCGTACCTTCTTCAGGGTATAAAACATCAAACACGACAGGGTACTCCCCATCTTCGTACCATCCATTTTCGTAGCCTTTTTCATTTTCACTTGCAAAAAGAATATTACCTTCACAGAACTTGCAATAATGCAGAATTCCGTTCCGTTTGTAATACCAGTCTACTACAAGTACTTTGTCGCTCGTGTCAATATTTTCATCGTGAACATACTTCGAGAGCTCGCCTGTATCAGTTCCCTTTATGTCGATTTTCGGATATCTCTCTTTCAGCTCATCCGTTGCCACCAAATCGCATATAAAAAGGTTTCTGCTCTTCTGTATGTCCGTTACGCACGGCTCCCAGAAAATATTAAGAAGGTCAAGATACTTCGTTTCCACGCATCCTTTTCCACCTTCCGCGCTACCGTTCCAGAACACTCCATATGCAACACACCCGTGCTTGAGTTTATACCACATAGCATCAGAATAAGTTTTGCGAAAACCGTTCTGTTCAAGAATTACGGGAATAACACTCGAAAGCACTTTCGCACTTTCTTCGTCCGATTTTTCCCTGGGAAGCATTACCGCCTCAGGGTAACTGTCCTGGAGGTCAGCGTGGCGGTTGATTATGGCATTAAACATCCACGCGCTTGATATTCCCTCTCCGTCTTTGGAGTAGTCCCACTGTCTTCTCTTCCAGTATAACTCCTCTTCGATAATTCTCTTCTCAAGATTTGCCTTTCCGCGCTTATACTTCTGCAGAACAGAATACGCCTCTTTTATTTCGTTTTCGCCGATGGGCTTCTTTTTCTTCAAAAGGTTCATTTCTTATCACTCCTCATACTTTTATTATATATCCGTGGTAACCGCTTGTCGACTCACGCTTTTTTTCGCAAACAAAAAGCACCCGACAGTCTCTTTGTCAGGTGCTGAAAAAAATATTTTTGAAAAAATTTTCAAATTCCCCTTGACTTTTGGTCGACCAAATGTTATAATGTATTTAGCGTCAAGGGTGACACGGTTAATCCCTCGGGAAGGGGGAATTATGGAACAGTTAATAATTATGTTCTATATAATATTGCTTACCGTAATAGTTCTTAATAAAAAGAAATAACCGCACCTAAGTGGCACGGCATTCCTTCACATACTAGTTAATAGGGGGATGACCGCTTCCACACAGTCACCCTTCTTCGCTATTATATCAATAAAGGAGGAGATTGTCAATAGCCAAAATGGGAAGACCGACAACAAATCCAAGAGATAAGAAAATTGGATTTAGAATGTCAGAAAAGGAAATAAAAGATATTCAACTGTGTTCTGAAAAACTTAATGTCAACCGAGTTGATGCGGTAGTGGCTGGAATTGAACTTCTAAAAGAAAAGTTGAATATCAAAGATTAAAAAAGCAGAAATAGAGTGCTACACCGACCAAAGTTACACACTCTATCTCTCCCGACAGAGCAAGCCCTGTCTGCTTATATTTTAGCAGATTAGATTGCTCCTGTCAAATGCAAATTTGAAAGGAGTTTTTATTTATGAAAAGATTAGATGTAATGGAAAGAACTGAGCGCATTCGCAAATCGGGTATAATTAAATCCGCGTATGATTTGAAAATCAAGGATGTTATGAGAATACACGAATGTTCAGACAATGATTATTACAAAATTACCAACTCGTTTGTCTACGGTTACTCCCAAGGCTATAAAGCCGCCATGGCTGAAATGAAAAAGAAAGCCAAGGAGGAAAAAGCCGTATGAGTAAGAGTTTCAAAATTGATTTAACAGGTCAGCGTTTTGGTCGTCTTATCGTACTTGAATTTGTACCAAACGAAAAAAGGGGTTCTTATTGGCTCTGCCGTTGCGATTGTGGAAATGAAAAAGTTATTCGAGGAAACTGTCTTATCACAAAACATACTGAGTCGTGCGGATGTTTATTTCTGGATGTAAGAAAAGCATCAACAACAACGCACGGAAATTCAAATAGCAGATTATATAGTATCTGGAAAAACATGAAACAACGCTGTAATAATCCTAATGCAAGTAAGTATGGTACCTATGGAGGCAGGGGGATTTGTGTCTGCGATGAATGGCTAAATAATTTCCCCGCGTTTCGTACTTGGGCATTATCTCATGGTTATGCTGATAATTTATCTATTGACAGGATAGATAATAACAAAGGGTATTTTCCAGAAAACTGCAGATGGGCTGATAACAAGACACAATGTAGAAATTTGCGAAAAAATGTTTTAGTAAAGTACGAAGGAAAACTCATAACAATTTCTGAAGTTGCAGAAATAACTGGTATATCTAAAGAAACACTTTATTACAGATTTAAGCACGGATACAGCAACGACCAACTTTTCCGCCCCGTAAAAAAATCTAAATAACGCACCAAAGAGGAAGGCTAACCACCTTCCTCTTTTCAATTTTATCAATGATTTGTTTTACTTTATTCTGTTAACAAGTTTATAATATCCCCAATAGAGAGGACTATTATTCTTTTTGGCAGCATCAAGCACCTTAACAAAACTTGCCATATCATCAATGGGGAAGTATGTGTGATTTAATTCCCATGTTATATCATTGGCAGTCTCCAGCATTGGAGTAGTCTCCACCTTTCCGTAATTCTTTATAAGCGGCATCAGATTGTTTCGATACGCACTCCTTGTGTTACCTCCGAAAAAGTTTGTTCCGGGACAAGTCTTTGCCGATGAATTCTTATAATAATCTCCAAACGATTTTCCGTCCGCGCTCCACCAGGCGTGATATGTTACACCGCTCTCAGCGTTAAGGCCGAATTTATCGAGGAGCATTTTCACCACGCCTATAATAGAATTCCGCTGCGCATTTGTCATAATATCTCCGCCAATATCAAAGTTTCCAAGGCATTCGATACAAATAGCTCCCGTATTTGCCCCTTTGATGCCCGCAGGAGAAGTGTTTATATCTCTGCCGGTCATAATTTTGCCGTCCGGGAATATGGTAAAGTGTTGCCCTATATCTGTCCACCCGTTTGTTTTTGTATGGTGACTGCGCATCCCGTTCTGAAGCGAAGCGTGATTATCCCCCGTAAACTGCGCGTAAGACGGACTGTATGTATGATGCAACTGTACTCTCGAAATCGCTCTCGTCACTTTCAGCGCTGAAATATATTCCCTAAACCCATCTATGTTCATAAACTTGTCCTTCATATCGTTTTCCTCCTTATCTTCAATACCTCCGTCAATGTAGCACGCCTCGTTGAATTTGCCCCCACCATAAACATAGGACCGTCCTGTTTCTTCATCCACTCTGCCGTCGTGATCGCAGAATTCAAATCCGTCTTCATCCCAACCTACAATGACGGTGCTGTGGTGTTGCCCCGCCATATTGCCGGGAAGAGGAATCCAATTTTCATAAAGATATTTTTTGACGACATCCTTGAAAAACGCGTTTCCCGGTATCTTTATTGTATTTTCTGCCTTCGTCTTCTCTGCTATCTCATCAAGTTCCGCGAGATTCGGAGCACTCTCCACATCAAACATGATGTTTGGAATCTCGTTCATATGCGGATACATCTCTTCAGGCACACTGCCTCTTTCGAGAATACTCTTCATCGTATAGTCGAAATCTCCACCGCCACCGGATTTGAAACTCTTAAAATTGGGATTGCTGTGCCTTCCGTACGCATACCCCTTAGAGAGCATCGTATATTCTCCTGTTTTAACATAGTTTATAACCTCAAGAACCTTCACAAAGGATGCCATAACACAGCAATCGTAAGGCCCCTGCGACCACGCCTTCGGTATTCTGTCTGCAGGTATTCTGAATTTGTCGGGTAAATTTGTATTGCTCATTATTCAACACCTTCTTCCTTGTGTGGCATATGACACGCAGCACATTTTTCAAGTCTTTTTTCAAGAGTATCAATTCGCTTATGAGCCTGCTTAGTGGATTCTTCAATTCTTATTACTTTATCGCGAATATCCCTTACATCGCCTTTGACACTAACAACCTCTGATTTGATGTCGGTCGTACATTGCCCTATGCTTTCAAGTTTTACCATTACGCTTGTATGCGTTGCTATTTCCGAGGCGGTTTCCTCTTTCGTATCCTTCTTCGAGTTTCTGAAATACCCTGCGAAATTCAAAAGGAGACCAACCGCAGAAATAATAATTGCTGCCTCTGCTATACCCATATTCTCACTCCTTCGCTTCAGGAATACCGGCCACACTTGTAAGAAGTGAGTAAACAAATGCCACTGCACCTGCACTTATTGCAAGTTCCCAATCGGTTTCTTGGATTATTCCACCTACCGTAATAAGCGATGCCACAGTCTGCGCAAAAGTCTTTATCGCGCGGACAAGCGCTGCTCTGACCCATTTTTTAATTTTTGTACTCATATCTGTTCCTCCTATTTTCTTGTCATTCTGAGTGAAGCGAAGAATCTCACTCCATCCTCTTATACTCTCCGCTTATGCCTGCGTTAATATCTGTTGTGATTTCATAGTTTGTTGTCCCTTTGAAAGTGGGAAGTGTGGGAAGGTCAATTGCCTCTTCGCGCGTTGCATCAACATAAACAACCGTAAAGGGTGCTCCCTCGTCATTCCACACGGAAAGCTGTGTTTTCCACTCGTCAATAGTTGGAATAACCTGTGCAGGTGTTACACAAAAATAGCTTCCCGGCTGAAGAGCTGTACCTATAATGCGATTTCCTTCCTCCTTGAGCACATTTCCTGCAAGCTTTGTCCATGTGTAAGACTCAAAACGGTTATTCAGCAGATGGCATACATTTGAATCAAGAGGGTTACGACCTCCGCACTTGCTGTACAATCTGTATTCCTGTCTGTACCATCCCTCCGTGCCTGTAAAGCTTTTTATGCTCGTGTTTCTTACGACTTTTTTATTCTCGAAGTCTATATAGTCCTCGTATTCTCCGATTTTGCAAAGAGGCTCTTCAAGATAAAGCTCAAATGCCTGCGGTGCTTTGTACGGTTCAAACTGTGTTTCCTCATTTCCTTTTTCTATCTGCAAATTCTTAAAGAAAAGCTCGTTTGTTTGTTCGCTATAGTTCCACCCTATAAAATGTGCATCTTCAGTAAGATTAACAATATGTGTTCGATGCGTCCACTCTCCATTTGATGCTTTCCAACTATAATAAGCATAGTCCCCTGACAGGTTATATAAAACAAGGCTGTAGTTTTTCCCTTTAGGACATTTCATATCATATGATAATCGGTATGTGCCTTCAGGCAAGAAGCAATCTGCCTTATGTGATGTGTTGATGTTACGATTGGCTTTGTATGAACCATCCTCCAGCTTGTCAAAATAGGGAAGCCATAAATCGCTGTCAAACAGATTCTTTCCCCTTGCAGTCACACCGATTTTATACTTTCCGCTGTATTCTCCCTCAGCTACAAGGTCTCCCACGCTTTTAATCTCTACCGGTGCTTCGGGAGAAGGCGTTTCTTCCTGTACACAGTTTCCCGTAAGTTTCGCGCCGTAAAGCTTGTCATTATAGCAATTTTCAAGGGTTATTGTCCCTTCTCCCTCAAAAGTTTCTTTTTCATAGCCTGCAATTTTTTTATCGCCTTTATAAAACTGTGCAGGGAGGAAATCACCTTTTACAATCTGCGCTTTGTTTTCGCTTACATAAATCAATAATCTCACCGCCTTAATACACAAGGTAATATGTATCCTCATCCTTGACAGCATTACTGAATTCTTCCTCGCTCATTTCTACGATGCGGTGCCCGTTAATCATAGTGGCATTAGCGGAAGTATTTGAATGCTCGGCATTACCTGACTGCACGGCATAGCTTGTACCCCATACAACCCAGTTTTCGCGCACCGAGGCATCACCAAGGCACTGCCATGTCTTTGTGATTGTCCTCACGCCGTCAATCTCCTCAACAAGCTCGGCAAGGTCGCCGCGCTGCGCAGTCAGAGAAGTCAGCTCGTCCTCGCTTTCCACGACATAGATTTCCTGCGTTGCAGTTGCAGGAATGGATGAAAGCGGAAGTTTGCCGTTTTGCGCAAGCACAATGTCGCCTGAATTTATCATGTTGAGTAAATCTTCATACGCCTGCGAAGAAATGCCTGCATAATCCGCTGCTCCTGCTTCTGAACTCTGCGCCGACTGCGATGCGCGTATGCTATCTTCTGCTGCCAATTGTGCATCCTCTGCTGAATTCTGTGCTGCCTGTTCACTCGCCATTGCATCTCTGACAAGTTCGGCCACAACATCGGAGGCCTCTGCAACCTCTTTTTCCATACCGTCTATAACTTGCTGCGCTGCCTGGCTTTTTTCTTCAATGCCTGCTCCTAAATCATCTATAACCGCCTGTGCTTCTTGGCTTCGCGCCTCGATATCATCGCTCATATCGTCCACAATCTTAACTATCTCTGCCCTTTTTTCATCCAGATTTGTCAGCGCATCCTTGCCGGCATCTTCCACATCTTTCAGGACGGCATTCATTTCTGCAAGATGTATCTCCCAGACCTCGGCATCCTTTTCGAGTTTTTCAATCGCACCGCTGCTCGCCGCACCGTTTTTTATGTCGATTGCAAGCATGTTCGTTGAAATTCGGGTAGATGCGGCGCCATCCTCGAGCATTTTTACGCCTACGACACCTATTTTTGCACTCATTTTTTCTGCAAGAGGAAGTATAGCCTTGTTATTTATAACCGCAACGGGCAAACATTCTCCCTCATTTTCAAAAATGCATATTTTTGCATAGTTATCCCACACAGCATCAAAAACAAACTCTGCTTCACAGGTTCCCTTATTCCCCTCTGTTATGATTAAATCCTTATCGCAAGTAAGTTTTTCGCCCCTCACATTAAATTTCAGTATCATCTTTCTTCCTCCTCATTCCTCATTTTCCACCCTTGTCATTCTGAACGCAGTGAAGAATCTCCCCCCACTATTTCCGCATCTATAATTTCTTCTTTGGGCATTTCAATCTCCGGCATTATCACAACACCAGCCTTGTTTTCATCATCATCTTTGGGCGCTTCAATCGCATTAATCGGTCTGTATTTATCCGGCATACGGTTAAGCAGGTAAACCTGAAGCGCAGGCCAGCACGCCGGGATGTGAATTTCCTCATCAACTTCGATGTACTCTTCGTATTCTTCGACCCGCTTTCCTTTTTCATCCAGTTTCCACCGTCTGACCTTCTTCGGTTTTTTAACTCGCACATTGTATCCGAAACACATCTTCATAAACTGATTTTCTGCGCAGTCATCGACAAGCACCCGCCCGTCATCAAATGCCTTTTTGATTTTTTTGCGTTCTTTAAGCCACAGATGAAGAGTGCTCGGGCTTATTCCCATAAGATGAGCAATATCTGCCACCGTTTTGGTTCTGTCGCTCGCCCAATCGGTTATTTTTTCAAGATTTTCTTTCTTTTGCCACTCACTTATTTTCGTCATAGTACACATCCATCGAAGTATTATCCGCCCTGTTTTTCCTCTGTTGTCTTTATTATAATTGTGTCGTGTTCAGTTGTCGTGCTATGCCCGTTTCTTCCATTTCGCGCACGGGTGCGCCCGCGCATTTGCATACCCGCACGCATAAACCCTCCGATTTCTCCAATTTTCCTGCAGCGAAGAATCTCGCTCTCCACACAAAAAGCAGCAGTCACTTATTGACCGCTGCTCTCCAAAAATTTATATACAGGGCATTCATTAAACCCCTTTACACTTCCGCAATACGGATAAACGAACATCCTTCTCGCTTCTTTGTTCGGGAACCTTATAGTAGCGCCCTTACATTTGACGCCAACCCTGGCATCATTTTTTACTATCTCGTAACTAAAATACGGACAGCACATCTCTTTAGGCATATTATACCACCCTCTCGATAACATACGCATCCTCTGTCTGGCTTACAGTGTAGCCGCTGCGCAGGCCTTCAGAAATATCCGCCTTTTTTATTTCCACTCTGCCGCTGCGCTCTATACCCTCAAGAATAATTGCGCTGAGCATCTGTACAACCTGTTCAAGCCCTCTTTTTTCCCTCTGGAGCAGGGCTATACTTTTCTTTCTCTCCCGAAGAAGCCTCTCAAGCCCCTCTATTATTCTCTGGCGTTTTTGTGCAAGCGCCTCTGCCGCCTTCTTTTTCATTTCCATTCTCCTTTCACGCCAAATAACCCGCATTAAGCGAGCATTTGAAATCTATTTAATTAACTTCTGTGTTTGGGGACAGGTCCATTTTTTGTGCACCTTCTTTTGGGGACGGGTCGTTTTTGTTACGCCTTCGGCTAACAAAAAACACCCCGTCCCCGCAGGCTACCTCGTCCCTCTCGTCACTCCGCGCTTGAGAATCTTCAAGAATCATATAACGGAGATATTGATTAAGTCCCGCTGCATGTGCGCTCCTGTATATAAGAGCGCTGTTCTTCGGAAGGCTTATCTCCGATCCGTTCTTTGCAATACGGTCTATGCATTTCGGTCTCTCAAGGTTCTTTGTTGTTATGTACGCCTTTCCACCGTGAATATGGCTTATCTGACTCATAAGATAATGCGCAAGCGGAGTTCTGTCCTTCTGGTCGTTATAGAGGTACTCGTAGTCGGCAGTCTTGCCGTGTTTCCACTTCTCGCCAAAGAGTTCCGCCGCCTCGCTATTTACCACGATGTGATGATGTACTCTCACGCTTTCTTTTGTTTCTCCGTCAAGGTCAGCCGTCACAATGGCAGCCTTAACCTCAACACCTCTCTTCTTTGCCTCTCTCTGAACTCTGCGCAGACACAAAGACGCCTGATGCTTCGCACACTCTATTACTTCCTGAAGGTCTTTACACCCTCCGAAGAGCTTCTTGTATGCCTCATCGGAATAATCAAGTCCTACAAGTACACCGCCCTGTGCTCCAAAATTTGTGTTGAGGATCCTCGCAAGATTCTTTTCACTCTGCTTTTCATTCTTCTCAACCTTGTTTACATCAGAGGTCACTCTTCTCTTACTTCTCACAGGCTTATTGCCCGATACCCAGTATTTGATTTTCTCTCCCACATTTCCTGATATGTATGTTCTTATAACCCAGTATCCGTTTTGCATTTTTCACACCTCATATATCTCGTCTTTATCCTCACTGTCATTCTGAACGGAGTGAAGAATCTCTTATTGCAAACTAATTTATAACCCCTGTTATCCAACAATGGTTGATTAGTTAGCCTCTAACCGAGCCCACATAAGAACATCCGTTATTTATAATTTGCGCAGTTGGTATCTGCGCCGGTGTTCCCTACCTTTTTTGTATGTGGGCTCGGTACCCATGCTCGCTGGCGGTACCCGACATCTGTCCGCGGCAATAAATCGCCTTGCCATCTGTCGACCGCTGCACAACTCTGCGCCTTCGCTTCATCCGCCACAGGCGGCGCTCAGGCTCGATTCCCCTAAAGAACGCGCGCGCGTTCTTTGAATTTTTCAAACCAATCACACCGAAAATTGCATCTCGTATATCTACACCGCATAAAATCTGCATATTTTTAATATGAAACCAATAATTATCACTTCTCAAATAAAATTTCATATGTATTTTTGATTTGATAAATCTCTATATATAAAGGAAAAGGAGTTTATTCTCAAATTCCCTTTCATTTATATATAAATGCTGAATTCGAAATGCGGAGTGCGGAGTGATGGTAGGGTTTGCTGATGCAAACCCTATTGTCATTCTGAGCATCACGAAGAATCTCCATTCTTCATTCCTGGCTTCCTTTGGGTATAGTTCTTGTTCTGCCCGTATCTCTGTGTACAATCAGCATTTCTTTTGGAGTATTTTTCGCCACAAGCCAGTTATCGCTGTTGAGATGATATTTTTCTTCTATGATAACTCTTTGGGCTCTGGTAGGTTTCTTTCCGTTTTTCATTATTTCTTTCGACCTCGATTTCTTCGATATACCGCCACACTTTATACAAAGTGTAAGCAAGAGGCTGCCGTATGTATTCGCGCTTCTTGTTTTCCTCGTATTTCTTTTCTATAAGTTCGAAAACCTTTTTTAGTCCAATGTCACTCTGAGCATTGCGAAGAGTCTCGTTCTGAACTCCGCACTCCGTATTCCGCACTCTGCGCCCCCTCCTTCTTATAATCATTAAGTTCCGGCATATTTTTACAGGTCCATATAGCGCAAAGTATATTCCATCCAAACGCTCTGTCGTGAGGCTCGTCCACATCTCCCCGGAGCCACTTCAGATAATGCCTTATCGCGCTATCTATGTAGCACCTTACGGGTATACCCTTTCTCCAGTTGTTTTCGCCATACTTTTTCGCACCTTCTTCAAAATGTTTCGCCACATCAAGCAGAATCGTCTGCATACTCTGTCCGCGAACCTCGGCAAAGGTGTCAAGTGCAATTTCAAGATAGTTTATATCTCCCGTGTCCTGAAACTGAAAAATTCTCTTGCACACACCCTGTTTCGTTTCTCCGAAAATACCGGCAACCACATCCATAGGGAGAAGGTCGCACCGTCCCTTCCCTTCCTGCATGTCCCGAACCGCCCCCGAAGGAAACTCCGTCCTGTCCCCGCTATCTAAAATCTTTTTCACCTTTTTCCATCTCCTTTTCAAATCTTCTGTCGGCTTTTTTCAAAACCTCAGTCTTTATAATTCCTATTTTTGATGATTTTTCTTTCATCAATGGTAGGGGCTATTAATTTAGCCCCTACTGTATATGCGATTTTATTGAATAGAACCTTTATAGGTTTATTAATGACAAAGAAATATTCGGGGTATTCGTTTGCCAAATTCCTTATTTCGTTACACAAATCTTCAACTACTGTTTGTTTCGCTTTCTCAATTTTTTCTATGGTTGGCTCGTAAACAAAAGCCACCTGGCTACTAAATGTATACTTTTTTGGCACTATATATCTTCTCTTTCCAAAAACTTTATAAATCAACATAAAAATCTTTTTCACGGTTTTTCCAACTCCTTCTGTTTTTTTTAATAAATTGTCATTCTGAGCATCGCGAAGAATCTCTCATTACTTCGCACCACCCTTCTCGATACGATTTAATATTTCGAGACTTCGGGAAAGTGCCTCAATTATTCGAGCAAGAGATTCTCTTTCTTTCACAGGAACTACAAGCATTGTTTCGCTGCAGTCACATAAGGCCTTTGCCACCTCTTGAGAACAACTAATCTCTTCCGTCACTTCGCACCACCCTTCAGCATTTCCTTCGCTTCAGTCTCACTGAAGAATACCATCTTGTCAACATCAGACCACAGCCACAAATCTCCGTTCTCATCGCTGTCCGCGTGTCCCGATGTGTAGAATCCTTTCGTGCAGATATCCACAACCTTCTCGGGCGATATGTACTTTTCACCTGCAACCGTATCTTCGATAACGAAGTATGCAGTATCGCCGACTTTTACTTTGAAGGGAGGAACAATTACACCGTTTTCAAGAAGATAGTCGGCAATTCGTTCCACCTCAATTACTGTCGCACATATTCTGCTATTTATTAACTCAATCAATCTATTTCTCATTTTTCTTCTCCTTCAGAAAGTCTACTACATAGTCGGGGATATCCATCGCGTGTATTACCCCCCCCCCTGATTCAGCCTTATCAATAATCAGATGAGCGAACTCTTTCACCGCACTCTCCCACGCATCCTTGACATCATTCTCAAGAATTTTTATAACGCCCTTGTATCGCTCAATCTCTGCATTTAATCTTTTAATTTCCTTGTCGGCAAATTGTATGGTTTCCTCTTTATCATCAAGATTTGCCTTTTGGCGGTTGATGAGGTCAAGGACTTCTTCATAAACAAAAGTCCTACTGCCCCCTTTTGCGTTGTACTGTTCATAAGTTTCTATAAAAGCCTTTATAACCTCTTCATTCGTCATTTTATCATTCTGCATTCCGCACTCCGCATTCTGCATTTCTTATTCCCCTCCCAATCCAAAATCCTCGGGCAAAGTATTGTTATAATACATCTGCTGCGCCTGTCCGTATGTAAGGTGCAATCGTGCGCATTCCACTGTTATCTCTTTCCAACTCATGCGCTTCCAACGCTCTGATGCTGCCAAAGACTTCCGCTCCGCATTAACGCACGAGGGGGATGTGCTTTCTGCACACCCCATCGTATCTTTGTTTTGAACTGCTCTTTTATAACACTCTCTGCAGCAGTATTTCTGATCTGCGCGTTGTGGCTTGAATTTCATACCGCAAAACAGACACATCCTTTTTCTTTTTTCGAAATCTCCGCGCATTATTCCGTGCCCTCCTTTCGTTTATTTCATCAGCTGTCATTCTGAGCAAAGCGAAGAATCTCTCCGCCTCAATTACCTTCCTATAAGACTGAGAAGTTCCTCGCTCGGTTCGTAGTATCTGAACTCGCCCGTCTTCTCGTCATAGCACTCGATACACTTGCATCCAGACTCCTCAAGCCCACGGTCAAGCACTCTTCCACATCTGTCACAGTCTCCGCTGCACTTTTTCATAATGTAAGCGCAGGTAATACAACCTTTAACTTCTTCCATGTCTTTTACCTCTGTACTTTCGGTATGTTCCGAACCCTTGTAAAATCCTTTTCATTTACACACATCTCCTGTTCTTCATCGAATTTACAATACACCATTTCTTTTGAGCTTTTTTCTTTCTCGCAAGCCGGCAATCGGCACAGAACCTATTCCTTACTCTTTCATAAAATGTTTTCCCGCATCGAGCGCAGCCCTGCGGTTTGATTCTCTCAAATTCAGTGCACTCGTCACAACTCGAGCACCCCGCACTGCACCCTTTGAAATCATCCCACTTCATGCACATATGCCGCTGCCAGTACGGCTCGTATCCGAGACTGTTCATTCTGTACCGCAGCAACCCTGTTAATGTCGAAAGAAGTTTTTTGCATTCACTTCTGCGAGCAGACAACGAAAGTGCTTGCTTTATGTTTGGTTCAGGAGCACCGTGCCCCCAACCGTTGCTTCCTAACATCTCTCGAACCTTGTCTGCATTTTCAGTAAGATAAACAGTATATACTTTCCCGCGTATGGCCTTTTCTGATTTTCCGATTTTCAAGCCTATGGAAGCATAACTTTCTCCTTTGCGTATTCCTTCCGCTACAATTTCGTACATCTCTTCGGTCCATGTTGCTTGGTCTCCGTGGTTGTCCGCCCTTACCGGCCTGTCTTTTATGCCAAGGTCTGTGCATCTTCTCTGTATTGCTCCGGCACTGCGGTTCAGCATTTGCGACAGTTCTGCGTATCCATATCGTTGTTGTTTTAACAGCAACTTTAGCCTTGAGTCCTCCTGCGGTGTCCATACATCCTTGCGTTGCAAAGAAAACGCCTCGAAATCTCTCTTTCTCTGCTCGGGCACCCATTCAGGTTCTTTCCCAAGTATAAGCGGCTCCATCTTTGAGAAATCAATAAAACTCCGGTTTTTCTCGGCCCATTTCCAAAACTCATTTATGTACACAATTCTGAAGGTGTTATCCTTTACCCGCTTTGTGTGTATTGGGAAATTCCTGTTTTTAACCCAGCTTGTAAGGTGGTATGTGTGACTATTACTCCCCCCGGTTACCGCCTTCACAAGTTGATTAAAAGTCACATATTCTCCGCTTTCGAGCACTCGGCCAAGGTTCAGCCTTGTCGCTTTCAGCCTTACCCCTCCAACGCTCCTGTTCAGGTGAGAAGCAATTGCGGGGAGAGATTTATTTCCCCATGATTCCTCGAGATAATCTATCTCATCAGTGGTCCAGTTTTTGGCTTGTCCCAAAATTCCACCTCCTTACACACATCTCCTTAATTTAATTTTCCACCAGTTTAAGTCTTTCTATGGGATATTCCACAATACACCGTTCATCCCCGAATACAAGCGAGACGCTCGTGAGGAGCGACCCGCCTTTTTCATATACAATTTTTATCGGTCTTCCTAAATTCCTGTCCTCTCTATAAAAACAGTCCCATCCAAGCAATTCACAAGGAAGCATCTCGCGAAAGGCTCTTTCCGCCTCTTCAACAGTCATATGCCCCCCTCCTTATTCTTCCAATGCCTTTTTGATTTCTTCACGCCTTAATTCTTCGTTCTCCTTTTCCGCCTCGAAAAGTGCTTTTCTCGCCTTCTCAAGCATAAAGTCCTTAACTTCCAACTGTTTCTTAAGTTCCTGCACCTGCTCGCCAAGTGCAGCAACCGCCATCATAAGACCTTCCGTCATACTTCCTCCGCCTCCTCGCACATAACTTCGTGCCACAGTTCCAGCACATCATCCTTGATAAGATACCCCATCAGAAGGAAGTGGATAATACAATCAGTCCAGGCTACAGCTGTCGTTTCCGCCACCCAATGCAGAAATAAAAAGCACGCAAAAATCCATATGTATTTCAATGCTTGTCTCATGCCGATACCTCCGCACGCTTTTCTATTCTGCAGGCAAGCCTCGCGAGAAGCCATGCAAAACTTATAAGGTCTATTCCCTCTCTTCCAATTCCGTAGCGGGAACGAACAAACTCACTCGACACACCAAAGGCCTCGACAATATCTTTCTGCCACAAGTGATTTCTTCCGGGAAAAAGTTTTTCAAGTCTTTCCACCTGCTGCGCAACCAACTCACGAATTCCGTCATACTCTCTTGACATTATTCTTCGCCTTCCTTTTTAATCTCGACAAACTTCTGCCTCTTAACCGCTGCGTTGATTTCATCAACACACATCTCAAATACCTTGTCACACTCTTCCAGAGTAAAGTCTTCCTTCATCAGATAAGCAAGGATAACATCTCTTGCCTGCTTAAGTTTCATATTTTTTTCCATAATAAAATTCCTCCTATTGATTTTTAATAAATTCTGTGTTATAATTTACTTGCAATTTTATGTGACGGTTGTAGCTTCTGCTGCACCGTCTTTTTTTATGTACTTTTATCGAATTCGGGAAGACTTAAGACATTCATAATTTCACAAATGCTCACCATCTGCTCTATAATGTAGTTCTCATTCTTCCCATAAGCTGAATAATGGCGAAGTGCTTCGTAGAGGAGCTTACGTTCCTCTGGGTTCAGATGCAGTTCTAATCCACCATCGTTCTTTTCCCCAAAAAGCAATCAAATCACCTCCTAATTTGATTTTCCATATATACCCGTGTTATAATTGTGATTAGTCTGGTCGTTATCCACCGAAAGGAGGTGGAAATATGGATATACTTCAAGTTGCTTTAGAACTCACATTAAAAGCTATTGACAAGGGGCTCATTAACATCGAAAGTTATCGCCCCGAATCCAACATTAGTAATGCTGAAACTATAGCGGAATATTATAATGCTATTCTAAACAAAATTAATGATGGTTTAGCCGAATAATGTTTTGTAAATTTCCATCATTAACAGTACATCTTCTCTATAACGACCAGACTTCTTTTTAGTTTTTGATAGTTCTTCGAATTTTTTTAATAACGCATCCATACAATCTTGCTTGTTTTTCATTTTTAACAACCTCCTTTCTTTCATTTTAACTTATCAAGTTAATTTCTTTGCAAAAAAAATTTTTTCTGGTTTTGCTAAATTTAATACATCAATTATTCTACCTGCTTCTTCAGTCTTAAAATCCCCTCGCTTTAAGCGTCTTGAAAATGTGGATTCTGCCATTTCAATTTTCTTACAGAATGTTCTCTGAGTGTATCCTTGCTTTACATATTCACTTTTCAGAAGATTTACATCTACCATCTTTTCCACCTCCTTGTGTTTATTTTCCTATTATGTTATAATCTCCCTGAAAGGAGGTTTAATTTATGAAGGAAATCACATACAAAGTTAACTGTCCAAGAGATTTTGGAGAGGTCTACGACATGACAATCCAATTAGCACTACAAGAAGATGGCTCCTATCTTCCATCCCCTTGCCGTGGTTGTGATAATATGAATGGTCTTCCACAATGTACTTATTGTGTTAGCAGTCTTTTTAAAATGTCGAGAAAAGACCCTACTATGCAATCTTATGCACAACCAATTACTCCCTAACATTATTTTCAATAAACTCCTTCAGTCCGTTTAATCGCTTACAGGTTGCTGCAAAGTCAACCTGCCCGTTAAACGGTTTTATTTTAGGTTGAAAATATACCAACCTGCAAAACTGTAACATATACTCTACCGTTGATAGAGCAAATTGCCTAGTCATCAACTCGCCTTCATTCCAGGTAATTTCTTTAGGTTTCATTTTTTCGCCCCCTTAACTTTTCAAGTCAATAATAGCACGCGAGTTTTAACTTGTCAAGTCATTTTTGAAAAATATTTTTACTTTTGAAGTTTTTTCTATTGACTTTTTTAACTTTATATGTTATTTTCGTATTGTAGTCAAGGAATGGTGGCGACTGTTCCGACACCTTCGGAAAGGAGGTGTTGATTGTGGAAGAAATAATTTGTTTTACAATACTTATAACAATTATTATTTTGAACATAAAAAAATAGTCGCCCATTCTCGCACAATGGTCGACTATTAAAAATATAATTTTTTAAGAAAAACTACTGCGGAACGTCAAAGCCGTTCCTTTTCTACACTCATACTACCACAACAAATTTCATTTGTCAAGCAGACATTTACAAATTAAGGCGGTGAACATAGTGACTATAGGAGACCGAATAAAATATCTACGAGAAAAAAGCGGATTAACACAAACAGATATAGCTGAAAAATTAGGTATAGCAACACAAACCATCTTTAAATATGAAAAGAATATTGTTACAAACATTCCAATAGGGAATATTGAAAAACTTGCCAATATTTTTGATGTATCTCCTTCTTATCTTATGGGGTGGCCTTCAGTAAATTCATCCTCAGTAACTCCATACAATCCCAAAGTTCACGATATACTTATATTGGGACAAATAGCCGCAGGCCTTCCTTTATATGCAGAAGACAACATCGAGGGCTATACCTATACCGACCGTAACGGCGGTGCAGAATACTTTGCTCTCAGGGTAAAGGGAGACAGTATGACCGCTGCCCAGATAAATGACGGCAACCTGATTATTGTCAGAGTTCAGAGCATCGTTGAAAACGGAGAAATCGCCGTTGTCAGAGTCAATAACGACGAAGCGACTGTAAAAAGGTTCAAGCAGGAGGGCGATATTGTTCATCTTGTCCCTCAGTCATTTAATCCTAAACACGAAGTACAAACATACAACCTGAAGGACACAAAGATTGAAGTTGTTGGTAAGGTTGTAGAGTGCAGAGTTGAATTTTAAGCACACGGGAGTTGAACTCAGTATGGTTTTAAGATGCCAATTTTGGCTAATACTACGTAAAACTCCTTGAAAATACGAAAGTATTCTCTGCGGAATTTTACTTGTCTTAACCGAAAATTGTCTATCTTAAAACTCTTCGACCTTAAATGCATAAAATTTAGTGCAATTTTTATGCGGAGGACGAAGATAGGCTGACGCCTTCTACGGACGACAAATGAAAAGTGTGCAAATTTTACAAATTTAAGGCATACGGGGTTCTACGCCCGTGTGCTCAATAAAAGGAGACTACTGATTATGACAACATCCAATACTAAAAAATCAAAACCCCAAAAATCTGTATGTGCTCCATTTTCCAAAATGAGCAATGAAGAAATAGATGAACTTCTTAAAAAATGCACTAATGTTTATCCGACCAGCAAGTGCAAAGAAATAAAGGTTCCCTTGCTCGGTATGGCCGACTGCACAAAATAAAATTATTGAAAAGGGTTGACTTTTTATCGTTTATGGCATAATATATAAGTGTAGACATGAGTTTACACAGTTTAACATGCCCATAGCGATAGTTCTCCCACCATACGGGAAGTAACGAGGCTATGGGCTTTATATTTCTACAAAGGAGAATTTAATATGGTTATAAGAACTGCTATTTTGGTTGATGGTGGCTTTTATAGGAAAAAAGCGAAGAACATATTCGGAGATAAGTCTCCCCAAGAAAGAGCTGATGAGCTCGAAGAGTATTGTAAACTCCACCTCAAAGAACACGATGCAGAAATTTATTTATATAGAATTTTTTATTATGATTGTCCTGCATCTAATAAGAACATTTTTCATCCCCTAACTAAGAAAAATGTTGATTTAAGGAAAAGCCCCTCATATAAATGGTCCAATGATTTTTTGAGATTTCTCAAGAAAAGGCGAAAATTCGCAGTAAGACTTGGGCGGTTGTCAGACAATGAAGCACAATATTCTCTCTCCTCCGAAGCAACTCGTAAACTTCTTAACGGCACTACTGATGTGTCACAGTTAACCGAATCAGATTTCGAGTTGAATATGAAACAAAAAAGTGTTGATATGAAATTAGGACTTGATATTTCGACTATGGCTCTGAAAAAGCAGGTCGACCAAATTATACTTATTGCCGGAGATAGTGATTTTGTTCCTGCTGCGAAACTTGCTCGCAGAGAAGGTGTAGATTTCATCCTTGATTCTATGGGGTCTCATATAAACGATGATTTGATGGAACACATAGACGGATTGCGAAACAAAACCTATGAATATAAAAAAGTTCCCAAAAAGGCGAAAACTGCCCCCAAAAAGGCACAACAAACTGTGATAGATAATTAACTAAATAAAAAAGCCCTACAGTGCTACCAACACCATAGGGCAACGTCAAGGAGTGTTCCTCAACATATCGCTAATGTTATTATATTACACTCCTTGGGGTTTTGCAACCATTTTTTGAAAGGAGTGTATTTTTTATGGGAATAACTCGCCGAAAAGACGGCAGAGCGATGCAGACATTCAGAATAGATGGATTATCCAAGCCAAAAACATTCTACAGTTCTGAATCAACTGACAAGCGTGCCGAAAAAGATATCTTAAATCAGCGTATTGCCTTTGAGAAGCGACTTCATCACGAGCGACATAATTTTCTATCCCTCGCCGAGAAAATGCTCGAAGAACACGAAGCAAGCGTAGGTTATAAATCTATGGAGAGTTATACAACTGCCCTAAAACACCTGAAGCCATTTTATGATATGGATTTAGAAGAAATCACTCCTGAAGCAGTACAGGGGCTTCTTGATGATTTAGGACGCAAAAAATATAGTTATTCTTCTGTGTATAAGGTAAGAACCGTGTTCGGTATGGTGCTTGCATATGGTCTTTTCCACGGACTGCAAGTTACCGACTACCGCAGAACATTAAAAGTCCCCAGAACTGCCAAAAAAGGGAAACGCATTTCTCCCGATGACTTTATTATTGATACCATCGTGGAAAACGCAACGATTGTTGAGTTTGGTATGTGGCCGATGATGCTCCTCTGTACCGGTTACCGCCGCGGAGAACTCGATGCAGTTCAGAAAAAGGCAATTGACTTTGAAAACGATACAATTCACTTTCTTCACAGCGTGGAGTTTATCAACAACCAACCCCATCTGAAAGATACTGGAAAAAGCACAAATAGCGAACTTGATGTTCCAATTCTCTCTATTTTGAAACCCCTTCTCTATGATATGGTAAAAGATATGTCCCCCGATGATTTCATCTTTGGTGGAGAAAAACCTCTTACTGTTACACAAATAAGAAAAAGAATGACCAAATACACCAGAGCCATAGGTCACAACTTCACAAATCACCAACTGCGTCACGCCTACGCTAAACTTTTATATAAAGCAGGCGTGGATGTAAAAACCGCACAGCGTCTTTTAAGACACGCAGACATTCAAACAACTATGAATATTTACACCGAGTTCGATGAAGAAGTTACGGCACAAGCAATATCAACTATCGACACTTATATGGAAACCCGTTTCCGAGCATAAAGCAGATGTTTCAAGCATCTGCTTAAATTTTTCTCTTGACAAAATTTCCCGCTGCGATTACAATGAAAAAAACAATGAAAATTTTATAGTGCTTATGGCTTTGACAAAGTTTTGACAAAGTTTCGTGTCGTTTTTCGCCGTTTTTCGCCGTTTTTTATAGAGGTGTAAAACAAAAAGAAAAAACCGCGCAACTCCCTAAACATAGGTTATTACACGGTTTTTTCGTTGGTGCGCCATCAGGGACTCGAACCCTGGACACCCTGATTAAGAGTCAGTTACAAATGCACATATATTTGGCTAAACGCACTCTCTGACAAATTGTTGACAAAGCCATAAATACAGAGGGAGTATTTATGGACGAAAGACAAAAAAAATTATCAGAACTGATGCGTATGAAGCGTCACGAAAAAAACCTTACCCAAGAACAAGCTGCAGAACTACTCGATATTAGTGTCCGCTGGCTACAGCGTATAGAACGCGGACAATCTAAACCCGGCTTCGACCTTGTGTGTTCATTAGCCAAAGAATTTTCTATTGACTTTGCGACGCTCGGCGAGGACGAGACGAAAACAGGATAATGTTTTATTTCTTCTGGCTGTTCAATGCAGCCTTATACCCTTGTGCATACCCAAAGATAAAAGACCTTGTAATTAATTCATAATCATCATGGCAAAATTCTTTTATACTCATGGCATCTGCCACCTTCATATCATATCTTGCAGTTATTCTTCCTGATTTTCTGCATTCCTCGATTATTTTAATTACATTTCTTTTCATAAAAAATACACTCCTTTGTAAAATCATTTGATAAGGAGTGCAAAGTTAAAGCCGTGCTTCTTTAAATGAAGCGCGGCTTTACTACTATTAGTTCTAATTCTTTTTGTGCAAACATTTGAACTGCATCATCTAAATCCTGTAGTTTCATATCTTTGCATTGCTTTACAAACTGTTTTAGATTCTTTTTATTCAAACTGATATCTTTAATAACCCGAACTTTCTTCCGCTCCTCATACGCATCAATTCCATATGCTGTGTACTTAACATTATCCTCGCTTACAAGTTTGTCTTTTCGTAATTTGTATTTTATCATCTCGCACCTCCTTATCAATGTGAGGTTATGATAACACTACAAATTTGCAATGTACACGAATGACCGTTCGCTTTTTGTAAAAAAATATAATATTTTGTCACAAAAGCAGAGAACTACTCAACAGCTCTCTGCTTTTTTTCACACCACTTCAAACACCCTGTCTATACTCTTTATCTCGCATATTCCCTTTCCGCGTATCAGAATACCGAGTTCTTCGCACTCAAAGGGCGGAATCTTGGCACGCAGTTCTTCTTCAGCAGCCTTGATAAGTTTCCATTCGCCACCGTCTGCCTTTATAAACATTTCGCATTCTCCCACATAGCCGCGCACAATAAATTCCTTATATTTCTTTTTGCGGTGCGTATCCTCATCGTACCAGAGTTCAAAGCTCCACTCAACATCTTCCTGAGGAGCGTTTATGTTATAAATCTCGTCCTTTGTCGCCATGTGCATTTCAGCACCAAGTACAGTAAAGCTTACCGCCTGCGTATTGTCTTCCTTATGCCATACACCGTAATTTATGTCGTATACATAGAGTGCATAATCTCCGCTGCTTTCCTGAAGTGATATCCAATACTTATTCCCGTCCGATGCACCGACAGCATTTGTGCCGTTTATTTTTGCATCTCTGCTCAAGTTTTGAGGGATTCCGCCTCCGAAACGATATATCCCGTCTTCTGAAAGGTAGTACACACTTTCATTTGTCACCGATACGCTGTCTCTATTTTCGGGAGGAAGTCCCATACACGATATTGTATCGCTACTCATTACCGCAGGGTAATTCCCCGTAACAACTGTTATGCAGTCGTCTTTGAAATATACAAGTCCTCCCATAAGTGCGGCAATACCAGTAATCTTACCACCCTGCCATAAAGGCTGCGAAATAGGTTCTATGTAGGTATTATAATCTTCTTCCTCGCCTATCCAGCCAATCATACCATCATCATTGAATATATCTGCCGTTGTTCCGTGGAACACATTGTTATCATATCCCCACAATCTCTTTTTCCATGCCACCACATCGTAATAGTGCGGGTCAGTAGATGCAAAAGTTATATCCAATGCCCTTGATTTTGAATCATACTCAAAATCTTCAAGCGATTCCGTAGCCTTTATGGTAAGAATGTCTGCACGATCCTCAAATACCGTGCCGGCTACAACCCAACCTGCGACAACATAATCTTCCTTAAAGTCGACGCTTTTAGTTTTCATATAATATGTTTTGTCTTTTATAGTAATTGAAAATCCTGTTCCTACTGCTTGTAACCCCTCGGCAATGGCAGAATAGTTTATCCCCTGCCCCGCAGACGAATATAGGTTTATTTCTGCTCTTCCGTTTTCAGAACGTGCATAACTGCGTTTATATTTAGTTCCGCCATTACCATAAATAAATGTACTTCCGCTTGCAGGGAGTGAAAACGATTTGCCCACTGGATGAAAAGTCTTTTCCCCATCCTTGATATGAAGATAATTCCCCGATTCGCCTACGATAAGTCTGTTACCTACGGTTATAAGTTTCTTTCCCGGTTCCCCGCTTACATTATAAACATCGTATAAATCTTTATTATGAAACAGTCTTGTCTTCCCCTTGTTGTCTATGAAAAGTACCGCGATGCTTCCATCAAACTTTTCAATTTCGATAATCTCTTTAAGTCCACACCCTTCATATTCTTCAAGGTACTCTTTAAGGGTAACGTCAATCGTCACTTCAGGATGCTCGGTTTCTCTCCAGTTATAGACTGGTTCATAATAACATTCGTAAAAAACATCTCCGACCTTGTATATCTTTCCAAGTTCTTCCCCCGAAGTTTCAGGAAGCACGTCAACCGTTTTATAATCATTTTCTCCGATATACTCGGTTTCTTTCCAGCTATAAACTGGCTCATAATAGCACTCATAAAACACATCCCCGACCTTGTATATGTTCCCCAATTCATCAATAGATGCTTCGGGCAAACTCTCAACAGCTGTATAAGCCTCTCCCTCGGGACTTGGTATTCTCGTTGTAAATGTATACGGTTTCCTTCCCTTTCGCGTTGTAATAAAAGGGTATGAGTCTGACGCTAAATTTTTCATATCGCGCATTTCCCCGTCTGCAATATAAGGCATACGATTAAGGCCCTTCCAAATTTGTGTTCTTTTTATCGTATCAGGCATTTTTATTCCTCCTTGAAATAATTTTATAATTTTTTCGAAAAAAGTATTGACTTTTTGTCACGCATAAATTATAATAAAGGTGTGACAAAAAGTGAGGTGATGAGATGTCCCCGAGAACGGGAAGACCAAAAGCAGATAAACCCAAGGATATTCGTTATAGTGTTAGACTTGATGCAGACACCGAAAAAAAATTACAAAATTACTGCTCAACACATTCTATCACGAAAGGCGAAGCAATCCGCCAAGGAATACATCTTCTTTTGGAAATAAAAAAATAACAGTTACGCCCTCTACCAAAAGTTCGTAACTGCTATTCAAGAAATAGACAGGAGTTTTCCTATCTGTAAATATTATACTACAGTTACGGACTCCTTGTCAAATGAATTTGAAAAGGAGTTTTTATTATGAAAAAATTAGATGTAATGGAGCGAACCGAGCGCATTCGCAAATCGGGTATAATTAAATCCGCGTATGATTTGAAAGTCAAGGATATTATGAGAATAAGAGAATGTTCGGAAGATGACTATGAAAAACTCACAAATTCTTTCGCATACGGTTACGCTCAGGGCTACAAAGCCGCCATGGCTGAAATGAAAAAGAAAGCCAAGGAGGTAAAAGCCGTATGAGTAAGAGTTTCAAAGAAAACCTTGTCGGCAAAAAGTTCGGCAGGCTTACCGTACTTGAATTTGTACCTACTGAAGATGCTCATTCAGTCTGGTTATGTAGGTGTGATTGCGGAAATTTTAAATCAGTTAGAAAAAACCAACTTATTACAAAGCATGTTAAATCCTGTGGTTGTCTGGTTCCCGATACAAATAAATCTCTCAATACAAAACATGGTAAATCTCGGACTCGATTATATAGGATTTGGAATCATATGAAAGACCGTTGTTACAATCCTGCAAACAAACGTTATAAAAATTATGGTGGAAGAGGAATCCTCGTGTGTGATGAGTGGCTCAATGATTTTGTTGCTTTTAGAAACTGGGCATTATCTCACGGTTATGCAGATACTTTATCCATTGATAGATTAGATGTAAATGGTAATTATGAGCCCAATAATTGTAGATGGGCAACTACAAAAGAACAAAATTTTAACACGACAAGAAATATCTATGTGCATTACAACGACAAAACTATTCCCTTGACCGAAGCATCTGCTTTATCTAGCATAGGATTTCAGACGCTTCGGCATCGTTACCACAACGGCGACCGTGGTGACCGTCTTTTCCGTCCCGTAAAAAAATAAATATCCTCATCTTAGCATAGGGCATTCGCCCTATGCTTTTTTAATATTTATCTGCCCACTTCAATGTAGAAATATATGGCTCATATTCAAGCGGATTGTATTCTTTTGGCTCAGGCTTCCTTTTAATTGGATTTATGGGGTGTTCCATACACACATATCTGCATTCATCGTAGATATGATCTTCAGTAGTGCTATCAACATCTTCCACATGCACAGTATCATACACAAGCGCCGGTACCGTCCTTATAAAATGCCTGCAGGTGTTGAATACATAGAGCATCGGGATACCATTCTCGTCAAAGGCAAATCTGTTGTGCATCTGCATTTTACCTGCAAGGCGAGTATTGTCGCCCTTCTCGAAATACACTCTCTCGCGCTCCATCATTTCTGCGATGCTCTCTCCACGACTCTTATCAAATATAGACGGGTCGGCAATTCCTCTTATCTTCTTTCCTTTAAGATTGGGGTCTGTCTTTTCAATCTCATAAATCTTTCGTGCAATTTCTGAAGGTTCCCATCGCACCCCTTCATTTGGTGTCCCCGTGCAACCGTACAGCTCGCGGATGCGATACATTCGCCCGTCATGGTCGATAGCATACCATCCTACGGAGAACGGTTTTGCATAACCAAAGTCAAAACCTCTGTATATTTTCCAACTGTCGGGTACCCTAAACGGATTTATAACATGCGTGTTTCTTCTCATATCGTATTCATCAGGATTGTCGCGCCACTCGGTAAATACCTGTCCGGAGAAACTGTCCCAGTCGCCGTAAAGAAGAGCCTTCCTCTCGGCTTCAGGCATTGCCGCAAGTCGTGCAACATAGTCGGGGTCATTCTCCATAAGTATTTTATTGTCAAATACCCTAGAAGGCACGAAGACTCTGCTGCGCTTTTTCGTAACAGTCCTTCCGTCAGGATATGTAATCTTTGTATTCTCCCAAATCGTCGTCATTGGCTTCGCAGGATTTATAAACCTTTCCTTTACCCATCCGTGACCTATCCCTCCGGGGTTAGCCTGTGCGCGCATATAGCATCTGGTACCGGGGCCGCCGGGGCGGTTACGCGATAACAGATAATTGTACTCATCCCATGTAAACTGTGTCAGTTCGTCAAAGTCTATAAAGTCGTATTGCTTACCCTGATAATTCAGGCGGTCTTTCGTGTGATGAAGTGAACCAAAATATATCTTCGCACCCGAAGGGAAAGTCCAACAGTGTTTTTGCTCATTATATTTCGCCTTGGGGTATGCACTTTTATATATCTCCCGGCTTCGGTCTATTATTTCTGATAACTGCGGATATGTTTTTCTCAGAATTAATCCTCTGTAGTGCGGAATGTGCACCTGACGGAGCGCCTCGGCAATAGCGCAGTCACTTTTTCCTCCGCCTGCAGCGCCGCCGTAAAGTGCCTCATCCTCTCCACGCGACATAAAAAGCTTTTGTCGTGGCTGTGGTCGCCACACTACCGTTCTTATATTGTTCACGCTCCCCACCTCCTTTTATTATTCTACCGCCACAGCGACCTTTTGTCGTGCCAACACCATAACTTCGTCATTCTGAGCATCCCTCCCCTTGTCATTCTGAGCATCCCTCCCCTTGTCATTCTGAGCATCCCTCCCCTTGTCATTCTGAGCAAAGCGAAGAATCTCTTTTTCTCATTTTCCAGCAACAAAAAAGAACAGGCGCAAAACCTGTTCTTTTTCACTTTATTGGATTTTCTTTCTGGTGTACGGGTTTATCCAACCCTTGTCACCAATCGCCTCGAAGAGAGCGCTCTTTACCGACCTCGGATAATCCGTACTTTCAAGATAGTCATAAAGTTCGTCTTTCTTCATACTCGGCTTTCCGTCTTCCATCGCCGCCGTCTTCTTTGCGTACGCTCTTACTCCCGCATACTCTTCTATCGGCATCGTGTCAGACAACTTCTCATCATACACCTTAATGTGTCTTAAGTCGCCCTCGTTGTATTCTCTGCCCTTCTCTACCGAAGCATAGTATGTCGCCGCATCAGATTCGACCTTGTCCATAATGTTTATTTCCGATTCGCTATAATCAGAAGCATCATACACAAACGATTCCTTATACTCATTTCTGCTCGCCTCATACCTACTATCCTCTACCTCTTCAATACCCTTTTCTATAATGTATTTCTCTGCACCTTTATAATCTCCTTTTTCAATAAGAGTTAGTGCTTCTGAAATCCATTTAGAATCAGGATTCCACTCATTACCGGCAACAGCCTTTTTACCATTCGCACTCGCAACCTCGTACACCTTACTTACGATTTTCCCTTTCGTAAAGTCGTCAACATCCTTATAACTCTTACTTTTTACTATACCTGTAAGCAAATCGTACGCCGTCTGACCCTGCACCGTCTGTATAGTGGTATATTCTTTTGCCGTAAGATTTTTCTCCGTACCGTCAGAAAGATTGAATTTTTTAACCGCAGAAGTCGGGAACAACTTCATACCGTCCTCGCTTCCGACCTCTTTATAAAGTCGCTGAAGTTCATTTTCCATAGGACTCGCATTTATCTGTGAATAATATCCGGGAGAAAACATATTGTTGATGGCTCTTGCAAATACATTTTCAATCTTTTCCTGTCTGCCCCAGGCATCCACATAAGGCTCAAGATTCTGCGATGCCCACGGTATCTTTTTAATCTGTGACTGCAGGAAGTATTGAAGGTCTGATGGAATATTCTTATTCTTATCGTCGTAACTTCTTCTTTGTGTGCCGTCAACAGTTCTTGCAATCT
>JAFQQD010000011.1 GCA_017411435.1 Clostridia bacterium | reverse complement strand
CGTCTGTGTTTATCAATAAAATGTAAAAATCTCCCGGATTTCTCCGGGAGATTTTTAGCTATTACATATTCTTGATGGCAGCCTGTGTTGCGGTGAACAAAGGGAGGAAACTTTGGCTGTCGTTCTCCTCTTACCGTCAATACACAGTGATTTCGGCGGTTTATCAGGACTGAAGCGCAGATACCAATCAAAGCTATTCTCGTGAACAACCACCTTAACAATGAACGCTCTGATAACATCTTCGGGGATATTTTCCATTGCGTCGGGGTTAACGGACTGTTCAAGGTAGAATTTAAGGATCTTGATTTTTTCATCGTGAGTGGCATCGTCAATTGCTTCTTCCTGTGGTTGCAACTGATTTAACTCATTTTGAATGGCAAGTAGCCTGTCTTCAATTTCCTGTTTCTTCGCTTTGAATATATCTCTGGTGATTTCACCGTCTGCTCTCATTTCGATTAAACTATGTAATCTCTTATTGAGCTTCTCAGCTTCCGCCTGCTTTTGTTCAATTAACCGATTGTTATCGGTTTGTGGCTCTTCATCATCAATGTGTCGTTCTAACATTGCTTCTGCAAGAGCAAGTACTTCTGCCGTGTTATGTAGATATTCACGAAAGATATTCTTGACCATCATTTGCAATTTCCAACCTGCAATCATAGGTGTTTTGCAAACATCGTCAATGGGCAATCCTTTTCTTAAACGAGTTGTTACTGTTCCTGTTCTAATGGAACTGTAGCATTGATACCCATACTGCACATCGTCTTTAACTCTGTGCCATACCTTTCTATTGAACTTGTGTCCACATTCGCAGATTAAGAGTTCTGTCCAGACATCTCCGGGTTGTTTTTCTCCGATCTGTCTGCGTTTACCAGCGCCTGTATTTGGCAACTCTTTTCTTCGTTTAGCCATCATCTCTTGAACTCTCTCAAACTCCTCTTCGGTAATAATAGGCTCGTGAGTACCTCTGGTCTTCGTAAGCTCTATTTCTCCAAAGTTTCGTATCTTTTTCTGTTCAAGAAAGTCTGGAGTGTACTCTTTGTGATAAGTGATTATACCACAATAAAAAGAGTTTTGCAATATCTTTGAGATATTACTTTCGTGCCAGTTAGATTTTCCCATAGCAGTAAGTCGTCCTGCTTGCTCAAGTCTGAACTTGATAGCTCGAATACCTACTCCATCAAGATACCAGTCATAAATCATTCTGACGGTCTTTGCTTGTTCTGGATTGATAACCATATCCTTACCAACTCTGTCATATCCAAGGATATTACCATTGCCGTAGAATACGCCATTATCCATAGAAGTCTGTTGACCGCACTTTACACGGATTGATGTCTTTCTGCTTTCGTCCTGTGCAAGTGTTGCCATAATGGTGAGTCGAAGCTCTCCGTCTCCGTCAAAAGTTTTGATGTTATCGTTAATAAAGAAAACTTCAACACCCTTTGCTTTAAGACTGCGAGTGTACTGTAAGGTATCAACAGTATTTCTGGCAAATCGAGCAACCTCTCTTGTGAGGATCAGATCAAATTCGCCGTCACCGGCATCTTCAATCATCTTCATAAACTGAGGTCGTTTCTGTGCAGATGTTCCTGTGATACCTTCATCAGTGTACATTCTCACAATATCCCATTCAGGATGTTGAGCAATAATAGGTTTGTACCAGTCTTTCTGGTTTTCAAGTGCGCTTAACTGAGCTTCGTGTTCAGTAGAAACTCTGGCATACACAGCGACTTTTCTTTGCTTTGGGGCTTGGTAGCCATATTGGTACATTGCTTATCCTCCCTACAATTCCTAATTTTGTTATGTATGTATGCCTATTAAGTATAGCATTTGAATTCGGATAAGTCAATACAATCTCTGTAATCGTTCAAAATGTTTTTGAAAATATACTTCTTTACCAAGCCCTGTTTATGTAGGTTTTCAATCAGTTTCAGCGCTGCGTATATCTTGTCTTTTTCTTCATCGCTTAACTTCTTTTGCATATTCAAAACTTCCTTATTTAGTTTGTGCCGGTACTACCGAAACCGCCACGATCCTCGCCCTCAAGGTGGTCAACCTCAGTCATCTTGATATGACCCATACGCTCGATGATGCGGAACTGACAGATACGGTCGTTCTCGTTGATTACGGTATCTCTCATAGCAAGCACAGGCATACCCCAAATGTCGTTATCACCACTGTAAGAGTTGTCGATAACACCCATGTGGTTTGTCTGCAAGATACCCCATTTCTTAAAAGTTGAACTACGGGGAACGATATGTGCCTCATATCCTGCTGGTAACTTCATAGATACACCAAGAGAGATAATCTTAAAGTCGCCTGCTTTAAGTTCAACGGTTTCTGCTGCGCGTAGGTCAATCCAGTCGCCCTTGCTCAGCTCTTCAATCTTATCAATGTTGTCATTGTGATAACGGACTAAAATTTCTTTCATATTCCTTTAATCTCCTTATTAAATCGTTGTTCTAACTCAAAGACGCTTCCGCTTTGTTTCATAGGTCTATCGGTTTTGGATTGTAGGAACTTCAACTTCTGCCAATACTGAGGCAAATACAAGTATATATTCTTCAGTTCTTTGAGGTTTTTGTTTGCACAACACCAACAAGAAACTCTGTCTAAGATGTTATACAACTCAACCTCTCCAGAAGGAGTCTGTTCATTCCAATGCCAACCTCTGTCAAAGCAGTACTTCAAGCAGTCTGCTTCGGTCATTTGCCACTCAACAAGCGGTAATGTCTTACCTTCGGATTGTGATTTTTCAAATCTATGCGGCTCGTCATAAGCGATACCAACATAGTCGATAATGGTATCATTTATGGACTCTTTGTATCTCTTAATGACTTGTAGTTTGTAGTGCGTATGCCATCTACATCTACCGCCACACCAAGAAAAGCCATAATGATAGCCGTCCTTGTTTCTATACTTGATCTTGCGTTCAAACATAGAATACAAAAACGGCTCGTCAGGATGAAGTTCTGTATATGTAATATTGTGTTGCCTTAACAACTCAACCACTCTATCTCTGATATGATAAATACACTCGAACTCCATACCAGTATTGTAAAAGATAACCTCGTCAAGAGGTTTCTGCATTTCGATTAACTTTAATAACATTGCAAGGCTGTCCTTGCCGAAACTAACACTTGCTATATATCTCAAACATATCACCTTAATAGAAATATTTGCATCTCTATCAAGGTTCACAGAAGTGGCTACCCAAGATGAATGGTGGCTACCACTCAGCGCTATTTAACTTCCGTTTTATGTCTATTTGAAACACCCAGACGAACTCTCGCTTGCCAAAGCTTCGATGCTGCATAACATCTCAGTTCTCAACAACCTCTATTGAGGAATTGGTATGTTTAAGATTTTCATAAATTCACTCTCAGACACATCGGCAAAATCCTTATCATCATTGGTGTTAAAGAACTCTCGTTCCCATAAACCAGTTGGCTCCATAGGGCGTGATAAATATTCTGCTCTAAATTCTGTTCTGAGGTTTTCAGTATAACGCCGTCTTTGTCGTTCCATTGATTCAAGAGTTTCGCAACGGCGAAAAACGCAGTCAAGCACTTCATCGTTGATATCTTCATCTGCAATAAGCAGATGTAGCCTGTTCCCGCGTGCGTTATCTGAAGCGGGAATTACTTTGATATAACTTCCATTGTGAAATTCAATCATCATATTACATACACTCCTGCGGATTCTGCATTCATCAGTATCTCTTAAACAGCCACGAAGACACATTTCAACCTCGTTATGTTTTGCTCTGCTATTTAATGCAATACCTACTTTATATCCGGGCTCTCTACGACATTTGGCAACGGCGTATTCAATCGCTTCGTCTGATAACCAAAACATTTGACCACCACCTTAATGTCAATAATTATGAACAATAAGGGCTGTTTTGTTTATAATATTAAACATTATCCCTTACTTCTTTTACTTTCTTGATTGAGGCTGCTTTGCCGTCAATCTTGAATTTGTATCCAACCTTAGACATCGAAGATAGTTGACTGTCGTCGGGGATACAGGATGCGTGCTCAGTTCTCATAACCGGCACGCCTTTATCGTTAACAACTTGGAATAGCATTTTTCACCTGTAATTTCTTTTTCTCCCTGTATTCCATATAGCGTTGTGTATATTCATAGCTATCAGCAAAAATGGCTTTAGCAGCCTTAATAAGCTTCGGTTCGTACTGTTCGACCAACTCTAACTCAGATACATAATCTTTAGCAAAAGGACAGCCTACACAACCTGTTCTGGGTAGTCCATATTCGCTGTAACATCTGCTATGAGTTACACCGTAGTGTTTACAGTACTCAGCCTTATCTTTGTCTGAGAGCCAAAATACAGGTCTGAAATGGTTTGTTTGAGAGCGTTCATCAAAGCAGGACTTGTGAGATGCTCTGATACCACCCTCAGCTCGTCTTACGCCAACACACATCAAGTCATATCCATTTAACTTTTCCATAGCACTTGATATTTTCTTCTTGGCATAATGACAGCACTTGTTTGAAATTTTGAAAGTAGGTGGATTTTCCATAATGAACTCTTTTAAGTATGGAGATCTGTCGATACGATACATACTGCAAGTGGGTACATTACACCACCAACGCAAAGCCGTTTGACAGGTGGGATACCGTTTGATTAACACCTCATAAGGCTCGTCCTCAAACTGGAAGTTGTTATACTGAAGCCTGTATAGCATTTCTGACACATACTTGCTCCAAAACGGCACCCCATATTCCTTAACACAAGTTGGAATGGCTTTGACTGCTTTCATTCTTTTGATTATGATATTGTACTTTCTCTCAAGTTCATCGAGGTGCGATAGCGTGGCTTGATACTCTAATCCGGTGTTGTAGAATACGAAATCTGTCTTATCTTTCGCTCCACAGCGGATTAACATATCAACCATCACATCACTATCGCCCCCCCCGCTGACGGAGCAGCATATATTGTTATGTTCGTTTACGATCTCATAACAGCGACAGAGAGCGTCTCGAATAACAAAATTGTCTGGTGCGCTTTTAATTAAAGCGTCAATATCAATATTCATAATTTAATCCTCTTCGGCGATGTACAAACCGCAGTGGCAGGCTCCTGTCTCACCACGATCAATCATATCTCTGAACTCTTTGCACATACACTTAGAGTCTGGTGTCTTTTCAAGTACGCAAGGGCAATAACCGTTGTTTGCTTTTAGCTGTTCACGGATTGACTTCACATACTCTTTATCAGGATTCTGCTTTACTTTCATCAGCATTTTCCTCTACTTTCTGATAAGCTCGTTTCTTCATATCCTGTAGGGTGTTAATGAGCTTATCCATCTGTGTCTCGTCTTCAAAGTCGAGATATACCACATCTTTGTCATCGGGCATTCTTTCGTACAGCGTGTTCTGAATTACACAAAATGCGAAAACAGAACCCTCTGTGCCTTTCGCTCTGAAAGTGACTGCCTTTTCTCTGACATTCTTGGGTTTGCGATTATAGTTTGCTTTCATATATAAACTCCTTATTTACTGCGGTCTGAAAACCACAACCATACTTGGGAACGGAGCAGAATTTGCCGATCCTCCGAATTTCAATCGACCTTTGATAAATCTGATTTCGGATTGATTGTATATGTATTCGTGAAACCACTTGGTATCAGTTCGTGCCGGTAAAAGCATAACAACAGTTGAACCTTCGTTCTTACTGGAGATATATGCTTTCTGCACCCACTTGCCGACTTCACGACCATACGGAGGATTGCACCAGCAAGTTACCCCCCCCCCACGATTGTGAGAGTCCGTCTTGTTCTTTTGTGAAGTATGTATCACATTTGGCATTATCGGGCGAAGCACAAACATCAATATCGAAATCAAATTCAGCGTTTAAGCGGTCAAAAAAATCCTGTGGTGTTGCCCACAGGTCAGTGCTACTACTGAACATTACTTCTGTATTGATAATCGTTCTTCCTTTCGTTTAGGTGCTTGCGCTTGTCAATAGTGCAATATCATCAAGCCACTGCACAATGTTGCAGAGCATACCTTTTGTTTCCTCATTGACATCATTGGTGGCTAAGTATGTATGAATTTGAGAAGTCAAATCCAACACATCGTTTCCATCTACAATGCCAACACCATTGTTGTATTTTTCTGGAACTTGGAATGCTAAGACTGCGGGTTCATCAATAAAGATGTTAACAACTTCGCCGTCGTAGTATTCGATAGTTACCTTAGTCATTAGAGAGTAATGACCGCCGTTATCTTCAACATCAACGATAACGCATTCATATTCTTCAGTTCGCTCGTCAGGTAAAGTAGTCGATAAATCTGACGAACCCTCTGTTGTTGGTGGTTCTGTTGTATCAAGAGTTGGAGCTGTCGCTTTCTGACAACCCATCAAGGTCATCACAAGAAGCAGAGCCAACAAAATTCCGAAAAATCGTTTCATAATAAATGAGAACTCCTTTCATTATGAAATACCTGTTTTATAATGCATTTGTAATGCTAATGAGCAGATACCAAACAGGTAATAGTACATTAAAACAAAAGCCATTAAGTAAAGTGTAAATGGCTGCCTGTACGATCATTAGACCATATCCTTTCAATCAGACTTTAATAGCGTACTGATTATCACTTGCAAGTCTGACTCCAAGCAAGTCATCAAAATGTGGCTGTTGGTCGGGGATAAATCTACCAACTTTAATGATGACAGGAGAGTACCGTTGTAGGTCAAATAAAAAGCATCCGCCTTTTAATTCAGCCTCGGTATATCCCGTGTAAATAACAATATCATCAGTACACTTTGCAAACCTAAAGTATTGGATAAGTTCAATCAAATCTCTGTAATCATCGAATGGTTCAAGACCACCAATGACAATAGCAGAAGTGAGCGGGTTGTCCATATATCTTTTAACGATTGCTTCTGGATCAACCTCAATGTTAGGAGCGTTGGCGAGTGTACTATTCTGGCACACTCGCTTTCCGCAATCCTTTTCACATTTCCAAGAACAACTTGGGAACATAATCACCATACTTGGTTTTTTATAGTTTACAAAGTCTTCGTCAAGAAGTCCTTTTATAACCATTCTCTTAGCATCTCCGCGTATTCATACCACTGACGAGTAGTGAACTCCTTGAAGCGATCCTTTGAGTAGCTTCTGGTTGGCACCAGATAGCCTACAATTCGCTGATAGGTATCATATACCCCCTCGCCACAAACGGGGCAGATATCAGTTCCTACGAAGCCGTGGTGGTTCTTACACTCGTTGATACGAGTATTAAACGCAAAGTAAATTACACCAGACTGAGCAATCTTGTTCAGCATATCCCACGCCATATCGGTGTTCGGGAAGTTAGAGTCAAGATTGATGTGTGCGATACTACCGCCGGAACACTTTGCATCCAAGATAGATGAAAGTCTTAACTTCTCCTGTACAGTACACTTGGTTGAAAGAGGAATCCACTGATTAGAGTAGATGAACTTTTCGTCAAGGTTGTACAACAAGTTATCTTTCTGGCAGAGGATAACCGCAGCACGCTCGGCAGGAACGCTCTCAATATTGAATGAATACTCGTCAGTAAAGTTATCCTTTACATCGTTGAGTACATCGAAAATCTTACTTGCGAGCTTAATGCCGTCTTCAGTGTAATATGTATAGCCAAATTCGTCTGTCTTTGTAAAGCCAAATGCTTCAATAACTTCATACAAGCCGAGGATACCAATTGTGCAATATTGTTTTGACATCTCAACAGCGCCGTCCTGATAGTTAGGAAGCAAGCCCTTCTCAACATTTCTGGCAATAATATGTCGTACAGCACTTAAAGTCTTGCAACAAAGCGTTGCACGCTTCTTCAAAAGTGCTAAATACTTTTTCTCGTCGCATTCTGTTTCAAGGGCGATACGCATAAGGTTGATTGTGTTAACCTTAACAGAGCCAATAGACAAAGCCGTACCACCAATTGAGTTAATGAACGCATTGAGTTTTGAAGTGTCAGACAACAAACGGCAACAGTTGGAAAGTGTCGTTACATCTCCGCTTACGAAGAAGTTACTATCATTCCAAGTTGTGTTATGATCTGAGCACCAACGAGCAAATTCTGCATCAACGAACTCGCCGTCTTTATATAGCAGAGAGTATGTCAATACGGGGAATGTAAACATATTCTCACTGCGTACCTGCGAAACGACTTCCATAAAGACTTTCTGATGTTCGATGATTTCATCAACCTCGTCAATCACATAGGTGCCGTCGGGGTACTTAACGCCGCCAAATAGAGACTCGATGTAGTTGCGGTCAAAGATAGAAACATTGACAAACGCAGTCTGGTCAATTCTCATAAACGGCTGGTTCAAACGATAAATGAGCTTCTGGAATGACTGACGGATATAGTAATCTTCGTTCTTGATAACATATCCTGTCTGGCAGTCCTTTTTCCAGAAATAATAAGTCCAAATCAGAATGTTTGGAATGCCTACCGCACCGGAACTACGGTTGCTCATGTAGCTGATGTATTCAATAACATCATTAATGAAAGTAGTAAGGTGTTTGGGCGGTTGATTGTTATAGTTCTTTAAGAAGAAAAGACCTTCGGTTGCAAGCCTTGTGAGGTCATAAGCATAACAATATGGAAGGAATGTCGCTGACGGTGCATCGTGTAAGTAGAAGCCACCATTGTATTCGGTTTCGAGCCATTCTTTTGCAGTAGGAAGATTGTACATCTTCTTCATCTCGTGGAAGATCTTGTTGAACGCAAAAAGCTTGTCGTGGGACTTACCTTTTTCACTCAACAGACTGCGAATGTCTTTTGTCGATGCGTTTGCATTTGCGTCAATGGTAACATCGGCAACATTCTTATCAATAAAGCCGTCAATGAAGTCAGAGAAGTTCAGTTGGGTTTCGTGAAAGCCGTTAAGCTTCTCGAAGTCCTCACCATACTTTTCGCTCATTGTAGCCATATTCTTCTCAAAATCTTTATTCATTTTAATTGGTATATTCATCTTAGTTACTCCTACTCTTGATCCATTCGTTTGCTGCCGACAGTGCCATCTGAATTCCATCGACTTCAAGCACAGGAACCTTGGTGATACCCTTAGCAATGATTGTGTCTTTGTCCGTAACTTCGATGTAATCAATGTTAGCAGCCTTTAATTTTTCCTTTAATACATTACATTGGGGACATCCTGTTGAATATAGAACAGTCAAATCCATACCTCCTATTCCGTCATATTCTTAATAAGCGCATAAATCTCACGCCAAGTCTTAACTCGGATAATACCGTGCTCACGCTCGTTAAACTTGCGGTTGTGAGGTGCGTCCATAAGAATACCTTTGTATTTGCCACCGATCAGATTATGTACTCCGTCGTCAACCAGAAAATCAGCATCAAGAAGTTGCTTGTGATAAGCAATTACAACATCGTTCCACGATAGGAAATCGAAGTGGTGAAATAAGACTTTCTCCATCTTTTCTTTCAGTGTCGTGTAGTGAGTGTTGGTGCAGATAATAACTCGGTAGCCTTCGTCTTTTAGCATTTTCAAGTATTTCACAGCGTCTTCTTTGGGCTGAACGGCTGACCAAAAGCCGTCTGTAAATAAAGGTGCAAACACTTGCTCTTTGGTAAGAGTCGGGAAGAAAAGGCTAATGTTCCAATCAGTTATTTCTTCTGGGTTTACTGATAAACCGTGTGTCTCGTTGAGAAAACTTACCCATCTGCTCAGCAGATCCACAATGGTATCATCCATATCAACGAGGACTACATAATCCTTTCTATCCTTCATAACTCACCCTGTAATATCGTCAAATGTCAACTGTTCGTACTCTTCGCTGGGTTCGTTCTTTGACGATAAATAATGTGGCATATCGTCAAGTTCTGTCTGTCCAAGTTCCTGATGATGCATAATAGCAAAGATGTTCCAAGCGGCTGCTGCCAAATGGTCTTCATCTTCCATACCCATAACGAACTTGTCCAAATGTCTCTTTGCAGAGTCTATGTATCGTGAAAAAGGAATACCTTTTTCCCAGTTGCGGTCGGCATACTTACGAGCGCCTAACTCGTACCATTCTGCCAATCTGCGTGTAGCAAAAGGAGAAACCAAATCGTATCTACCTTTGCCGGTTGACGGCTCTCTGACCGCCATATTTTCGCCGTAGGAGATACGCTCTCCACCGTCGTTAATCTTGCCTTTTAATTCGTCCATAATCGTCCTCCTGATTTGTTCTGCTATTCGCTGTTACCAGTGCCGTTGTAAGCATACCAATTGGAGCACCGACGAATAGACCGATAAGAATACCAATAAACATCTTCATAACTCGTGTCTCCTTAGTCACAATATTCTGGTAAATTCGCTCTTACAAGAGCTGTAGCGACAGGCGGTGTAACTGCGTTTCCGCATCGTGCCACCTGTTTGGTTTTGGAATAAGAATTACCCTCGAAATCCTTATCAATTATGTATTCAGACGGGAAACCTTGAGCATTAAACAACTCTCTTGGCTGAAGCATTCGCATCTTAATATCAGTAATGATATATTCCTCTCCGTGAATAGTCACAAGAGCAAATCTATCTTTGGTCGTTACTGTATCGAGTGGTTCATCAACGGGCTTAGGTGCGCCGGTTGAGAAATACTTAACAAGGAATGCCTGTACCTCAGCGTGATGCGCTCCGCTACAAGAAATGGTTGTTAATGGCTCGTCTAATGACTGACCGTCCATATTGTTTCTCATAGTCAAAATGTGTGCTGTAACAAGACTGTTATGATCTTTGGCTGTTACAGTATCAAGAGGTTCGTCTGCGGCGCTTCCAGCGCCTGTATATCCACCTGCGTAGTTTTTCATAATGTGAGCAACTGATAGCGCATAACGAGGGCTTGCGTCAACAGTCATAAGAGGCTCACTTAGTTCCTGACCTCTGACTTCATCTTCTGTTGTTTCACTATGGTATTGAATCAAGCTCGGTGCAACAACATAATGGCTATTCACAGAAGTGATAGTTGAAAGAGGTTTGTTGATGTCTTCTGGTGGATTTTCAAATTTATAATTAACGATGAACGGCTCTGGGTTATCAATAACGAACTTTTTGATACCTCGTGCAATTCTTCGTAATGTGTTTTCTGCGAGTGGCTTATCTCTCTCAAAAATACTTTGAGCAGGAATACTCCAGTCGATACATTCTGCTGCGGTATGATATGGGAGAAGTTTACCTGATTTAACCTCTTCGCTATCTCTCGGTGCGTGTGTAGGTTTTGCCCACACGATAGGCTTTCCGTCGCTTCGAGCAATCATATAGAAACGATTTCTCGTTGTGGGAGCGCCATAATCACACGACATCAGCTCTTTATATTCAATGTCATATCCTAAGCCATTTGATAGCGTATCTGCCTCTGGGCTATTGATATCAATTCCAATCGCATCACAACATTCAGCAAATGCTGGGTGGTCTTTCGGAAGACCCGTTGACAGAATGCTGATGAAACCCTTAAAAGTTTCACCTGTGCGCTCTTTAATTGGTTTGTTATCTGCACCAAGAGGACACCAAGTTTGGATTTCTGGGACATTTTCAAGCATAATCACTCGTGGTCTAACAAGTAATGCCCACTTAATAGAAACCCAAGCAAGACCTCTGATTTTGTTATCAACTGGCTTACCACCCTTTGCGCGAGAGAAGTGTTTACAGTCCGGTGAGAACCAAGCAAGTGCTACTGGATTATCTCCGCACGCTTCTTTAGGATCTACTTCCCAAACATCTTCGCAATAGTGTTTGCTGTCAGGGTGATTTGCTTTGTGCATTGCAATAGCGTCTGGGTCGTGGTTGATTGCGATGTCAACATTTCTGCCTATCGCAATTTCAATTCCTGTAGATGCGCCACCGCCACCTGCAAAGTTATCAACGAACAATTCACGCATCTTCACACGCTCCTTTTTCGTCAATAAAAATGAACTCCTGAGCATAAGGTAGCTCACGAGCCCAAGAAATAAAGTTTGTCAAGGTCTTATCGTCAATACCACTCCACTCGTTGAGCTTATGGAATCGGCGCTGACCTCTACTACAAATAGCAAGCAGGTTTTCGTAGTTGAAAGTAACCGTGCGTGTCTGCAACCAAGACTCAGGTAGCCAACGAATTAACTCTTTCCAGTAGCGTTTAGCGACTCTCTGCAAATGTTTCTTTTCGGCTTCCGTAATACCTTCTCGCTTAGATGCTTCAAGGTACTGCAAATGCAACTGACGAAGCTGCTCCAAATCGTCGATAAATGAGTCAACTCTTACGCCGATATTGATTGGGTCAATAAGTTGTAATGAGCAGTCATAATCGTCAATTTCAAAGCAATCAACTGTGATAGGCTTAGATGCCATCTTGTGCATCGTACTTGTTGAGTTGGCTACAGTACCAACCTTGTATGTATCAAACTCTTTCCACCAGTAAAGTGGAGCTGTAATGTCAACAGACACGAAGATCTGTCGCATAAACTTTCTATGTTCAGAACCACCACGAATGAGCGCCTGAGCGAGCGTCATATCGTTTTCACCGATATACAACGCATTATGCCCACAGGGGTTCTTATCTTTGTTAACACAGTCGTTACATAAGCAAGAGTCACAATCAAAGTGACTGTCGCTCTTATCCCAACTGTTCTTCGGGTTTCTCATACCGCGCAAGGCGTGCTTAAAACCCCATACCTCAGTATTTTCAAACTTCATTTAGTGCCTCCAACAATGCCCTTTGTGGGGCAAAATCCTTAAATAATTCGACCTCTTTTATGAGACGGGCTCTGATAGCCTCTTCCTTAAATTCGTAGCGTCCGATAAATAATCGTTTGCAGTTATATGTAATACTGGCTACCCACTTTTCTCGTTTTTGGTCATAGTGGACACCAGTTATTCCAGAGGTATTCGTAGCGTACAGCCCACGATTTCTATCGTTTTCTGCACGCTCGCAAACCCTCAAATTCCTCTTTCGGTTATCGGCTCTATTCAAATCTCGATGGTCAACAGTTTTATCTGGTGGCGCATTCATTATGAGCCGATGAAATCGGACAAATCGACGCTGACCGAAATAGAAGTAACTATGTACTAAGTAACCGTCTTTGTCCTTATACCAACTCCTGCTTTGAATGATAGAGAGGTCTTCTATGTCAAAGTAAAATGGAGTATCGTCAATAAAGAGGATGCCATAGTTATCGAACAACTGTATATTTTGGTTGTTCAAATTCCTTAATTCCTTTTATCCGTAATAGCAGAAGTAGAAACCATCAAACTGTTTGTAAATTCCAGATCCTTGTTCAAATTCTGCTTGAAACAGAACATTGTCCGGGCAAACTCTTTCGCCCTCTAAAATTCTGCGTGCGACATCGTAACAATGGTCAATAGTGTCTTGGTCTGCCCAACTTGGGAACGAAACACCGTATTTCCACATCATTCCGTACTGTCGATAGTCTGTTAGAACACCGTAAATTGTGTCTGGGTAAATTGATGAATTAACCCTATTGATGACGACATTGGCAACCAGTAGTTGTATCTCCTCAGATTCGCCGCCAGCTTCTCTGCAAACCGCAGCAGCCAAGTAAAACAAATCATCGTCTGTATAGTTTTTCTTTGGCTCAGTAGGAATAACCGGCTCTGTAACAGGCTCGGTTGTTTCTGCGGTTGACTCGTCAGCCACATCAGTTGTTTCTGTGAGAGCTTCAGTTGTAAGCTCTGTTTCGGGTTCGGTTGTTTCCTTTAGTTCTAAAGGTTTTTCATTAGTATCTTTTGTTGTAGCAACAACGGTTGTTTCTGGAATGTTAGTTCCATTCGCTTCAACACCACTTGCGCCCCATACAACAATTGTCACAATTGCCGAAAGAACGATAAGAACAGCTACAAGATATGCTTTTCTAATCACTGCTTAGGGTACCTCGCTTTCATTTCTTGTTGCCTAATGACACCTCACAAAACTGAATGATATCGGCAAGACGCTCTTCGGGTGTCTTACTTGTGTCATTGGCTTTATCTAAAACCACCTTGGAGATCGCAACGGCTCCCTGAAGAAGACCTGTGCGACGGGTGGCTTCAAATCCTTCGTTGAATGCTTCTCGCAATTTCTTTTCAGTACTGCTTTTCATATTCAACCTCCGTTTAATATCTTTTCAAATTCGTCTGGATCGACATCTTCTGGCTCAACCTCAACCTTAGCAACGGCTGGTGATACAGTCCAATCACCCATAAGAGTGCGAAGCAAATCCTCGTTAATAAAGGCTTCGTTTGCTGTAAAAGTAGCTTCGGTTGCTACTGTTGTTGCAACAGGTTCGTGTTCGATTTCAAATGGGCGTGTTAATTCCTCATAGATACGCTCTCTGATTTCATCGTCTAAGCGAGCACGCCAATGGTCAGCCATTTCGTCTATGTATGTTCGTTGTGCTCTAAATCCGTTTGTAGTTGCCCAAACAGGATTTCGTTCTGTTGGTTCTACCACACGACGGACATCAACAAACTGATTAAAGTATTCTTCTAATGGGTTATTCCTTGGTGGCATATCAAACCTCACTTAGCGGATTTACTTGACACATCGGAGCTACGATATCAATCACCTTATCAAAGCAATCACAACACAGGTTTAGAGAAACCTGTTCGCCGTCGTGAATTGACCCGTAACCCACTTTATGTTCAAAGCAAAAGTTTTCCTGTTCGTCCCAGATGTCAAACTCTTTACCGCACATATTGCATTTCTTTTTATCCAAATCGTAGTACCTCCGTTTTTGTTAATAAAATCTCCATTTCATACGCAATTAAGCGTAGATATGTGTGTAACCGGTCATAGTAAAGTAAGCGCCGTCTCTTTCGTAACCAGTGCAGAGAATTACATCATCTTTCTTAATCGGGTCGTTATTAAACACTCGATTGAAAACTGTGAAGCGACTTTCTACACCGCTGCCGATAGACTGAGTAATGACGCTATACCCAAACTGAACGCCGTCCTTTTTCCTCTTCAAAGGATAAACCTCTTTGATGTAGAGTTTGCGTCTGTCTTCTTCTTTGCCTGACACATAGCCTGTGTAGCCCATAATGTCTGCAAAGTTTCTGACCTTGAGAAGATCGCTCAAGTCTGGCATACCGGTTTCCTTAATCATCTGTTCGCACTCTCGCATAATCGCAGGAATGTCTAACAGAATGTAGCTCTTTGACTCAGCACCACTTTTTGTTTTGTCGTTTGAATATTTCTTAACAATAGTGTCAATCGGAGAGTCCTTGATAGACTCTTTCTTAATCTGCTTTGCAGTTCCTTTTTTGAATAGCTCAAAGATGTCACAAATTCTAAGCAACTCTCTTTGATTACCAAACTTGGAGAAGTAGTCTATCTTAATCAAAATGTCAATCTGTCTTGAATTAACTGCCGTATAGGAGTTAATATCTGATAACAAATCAATGAAATGTGTGTATGTATTTTTCTTGGAAAGCTCATAGAGTTCATCGGCAATACTGGAACTCATATATTTAACCGAGCTTAATCCTTTTGCAATCACATTTTCCTCTTTCATAAAGAAGTAGTCGCTCTTTGAATAGCCGAACTTAGGAGATGTGATTTTAATACCTGCTTTCTTTGCGTACTTAACAATCGACGCTGTTTTTTCTGCATTATCCTTAAAGATATTTAAGGCGGCAGTAATAAACTCAAGAGGATAGTAATAACGCAGATAACCGCAGACATAACCTACAAGGCTGTATGCATCACTGTGATTCCACGAGAATGCATACGCACTCGCATCCAAGATAACTTGAATAAATGGTTTAATAACCTCTTCACATTTTTCTTTTGAAATCTCATAATGTTCTGAGGTATAATCAATAAATCTCTGCTCGATTTCAGGCAACAGTTTCTCCGTACCTTTTTTCTTCGCAATTGCACGACGAACATTGTCAGACTCTGCATTGGAATATCCACAGAACTTAACAAGGAACTGCATAATAGTTTCCTGCATAGCAATTCGTCCTGCTTCTGGAGCAAGGAACTCATTTAGTTCATCTAAACCATTATCGTAGAACTCACCATTAGCAACGCTATCACGGAAACTTGCACAAGCCGGTCGCAATAAACCGTTGCCAAAAGAAAGCCATTTAATCATCGAGAAATTAGGAACTTTACTACGAGCTGTAGCAATCGTTTTGTCAGACATAAACTTCTTCAAGTATGCTTGAGCCGAATTTGACTCCCATTGGAATATCAATGTTGTATCATCACGAATGCTTTTCCAAACGGCTTCGTCGTCCAAATCTACATTGTCGGGATCAAGTCTATCAATCCCAATGATTTTACAAGTTTCATTGATAACGCCGATGTTATCCAAGCCGAGAATGTCAAGCTTGACATACATTAGGTCGTCAAGCTCTTTCATATTTATCATTGAAACAGGATAGTCAGATGTTGCAATTGAGCACATACCAACCATTTCTTCAATGTTCAAATCGCTGACAAGACATCCGCTTGGGTGGGTGCCAATAGACACGATAGTTCCATTGATAATATCAACATAAGAGAAAACCTCTGGGTATTCCTGACGCATTTTCTCTTCGTTGGCTTCAACATTGTCGCAAATATAATTTGCGATTGAGAGATATTTCTTGCTTTCTTTTTCAAGATCGTCTGGAAGCCTTAAACCGCCACCGCCAAAGCCGTCATATCCAGAGCCACTCATTGATTTGTAATAAGCGGAAATCTTATCATCAACCTCTTTAGGCGGTGCGTATAGAGCCTTACAAACATCTCGAACTGCGCCTTTTAACGCAATGGTGTTAAAGGTAATAATTTCACTTGATTTAATCTGCTCAAGACCAAGATGATCTCGTAGTAAGAACGACTTAACCTTATCTCTGTCGTGTCCACTGTAGTCAGTATCAATATCTGCATTCGTTACACGAGAGGGGTTCATAAAGCGGAAAAAGTTAAGGTCGAACTTCAAACTGTCCATTTTCGTAATGCCTAAGATATAAGCAATCATACTTCCGGAGACAGAACCTCTACCATATCCACATTGGATGCCATTCTTTTGTTCCCATTCTCTCAGATATGTTTGAAGCAACATAAAGTCAATTGACTGTGTTTTCTCATAAACCTCAAACTCTTCCTCGATTACACGATTGATTTCTTCTTCTGAATATCTTTCGTTGATATAGGGGTGTTGTGCTTTTGCATCCATAACCTTTTGTCTAAAGGTTTCCTTTGGTTTATCGTAGATATGAGGATACTTTGTATTGCGATCAAGCGTAAATTCTTCAACCATTTCTGCAAGAAGATTAGTGTTTGCAATTGCCTTTAAGTAATCTTCCGTAGATAACGAACCTTGCGCTTTGTACGCTTCAACTAATTCAGGATAACTATGGAATTTCAAATCCCATTTATCTTCACCTTCAAAGTAAATGTTCTTTGAGCGCTGAAGAATAATTCGTCCTTTTTCGTGTACCTCATTCAGTACATGAGTATCTGTTCCTGCAATAAGCGGAATACCGTACTCGTCTGATAGTTGTTTAAGATACTGGTTATACTTAACCTGTTTCTCGTCGATGTGATGTCCGACCTCAAAGAAACACCTGTCCTTGTGTTGGCACATAAATTTTAAGAACTTAGCTCTTGTTGCTTCGTCTGCCTTATGCATTACGCCACCAACACAAGCGGTGGTAAAAATGATGTTTTCGCTTGTATTAAAAAGTTCCTCAAATGAAATTCTTGGAACATAGTAAAAGTGATTGTCTTTTCGGTTAAAGGACTGTGATACAAGCTTGTTCAGTTCCTTAAAACCTTCAAAGTTTTTAGCAATCAAAACGCAGTGATAATTGTCTCTGATTTTCTCGTCCAGAGACTCGGTGAGGTACGCTTCAACCGCGTGAATGTACTTCATTCCTGCTTCTTCAATTGCGCATTTTTTATGCCACCATTCAAAAATTGAGCCGTGTTCGGAGAAAGCCATTGCTTTCATACCACACTCTTTGGCGGCATCAATATATTCTTGAAACTTCGTTACCGAATCTATATTTGTAACACCGTTACTCAAGTCTGAGTGAAGGTGATAGACAACATAATTGTCACTCAATTTATTGGTTTTCTCCTTTCATACAGGTTTTGCCATACTTCAAAACCAGCATCTACAGGAGCCATCTTTGAACTTAATAAGTTATCACGATTTTTTACCCATTCAATTCGTACATATCGCTTCAACTTTGCGATATTTATATCCTCTCTGATATCAATATCTTCATCCAAGGCAAAGACAACTCGTATGCCCAGTTTGATAAGAAATAGTAGCTGTTGTGGATTTAAGTGCGAAGTAAGGATCGCACAAGTATTGTGAATGCCCCAACTGTGTGCGAGCATTACGGATTTAGAACCCTCAAAGATAATGATCTCTCGCTTCTCCATAATCGCTTGTTTGTTATCTGAAAACCCAAACAAGGTATCAAGAATGCCAAGGGGTTTGAAATATGTGTATTTCCTTAACCCCTTTTCCTTAAAGTCTTTTTCAAGGGTTCTACCGCACACATTGATGATATCCCCGGCGTAGTTCTTGATAGGAAACACTATTCTGTTGGAAAACGAGTCGTAGCAAACACCAAATTTCTTCATCGTTTCAAGGTCAATACCTTCATCTACCCACGCTTGAAGTTTACCTTCATCAAACTCATAACGCTCCATATAATTGGGGGATAGAACAACTGATTTCGACTCTTTTGATGTTGGAGATTTTCTCTTAAACCTCTTTGCCACTTTCGTGCTTTCGAGACGACCTATCGCTCTTTCGGAGTCCTCGGTAATATTGGCATATTTTTTCAGTATGTTAATTGCGTCGATGAAACCACAGTCGTTATACCGTCTGATAAAATGAATAAGGTTTCCACCGGCACCCGAACTGAAATCATAAAACCTCTGTTTCTCGGTGTTAACGGAGAACGAGGGGGTCTTTTCTTCTTTGAAAGGAGAAAGCGCCCAGTACTCTCCGTTCTTTTCTTCAAAATCGCAGTATTGAGATATGTATTCTAAAATGTCAACCTGCTCTAAGATATCATCAACTTCCATATAAACCTCCAACTCAATATGGAGTTACAGGAATATGTTGCTTGGCTTCTTCGTAACTGATAATGTTACCGTTGAACTGTAAATCTATGTATTGATCTGACGACATTTGTGCGCCATTACGGTTAAGGCAAATACGGAGTTTCTTGTTTCCACATTCAATTCCGTCCGCCTCAATTTCCTCTGGTGTTTTGTCTTGGATAAGGGCAATGGTCGAAGCATTACGACCAATCTTTGCACTATCTGCGACTTTACCTGTTGCAGTAGCCTGTGCAGCACCAATTCCTGCAATGTTCATATCACCGCAAATTTGATTTTTAACCATATCGACAAACCTACCAAGTTCTTGGTATGAGTCGAAAGCATCGCCTTCGCCTTTACCCTTGAAGTAGTCAACGATTAAAACATCAAGCCCTTGCGTATGCTTTACTTTCTTTACCGCAGTGTAAATACTCTGTGCGTCAAACATCGGCATATAAAGGTGGGTAAACTTCTTGGTTTTTAACCACGCAATTACTTTGTCGATGCGTTCTTTTTCATCATCGGTATATCTACCGGCTTTCAGCCTGCTAAACTCAATGCCTGTCAAATGAGAAATCAGACGACAGGTGAACATTCGTGAGTTCAACTCGCTGTCAATATAAAGAACTGCCACATCTCGTTTGAGAAGATCCACAGCACAGTTCAAAAGCATCATACTTTTTCCTTGCTTGGCTTCGGCAGCGAAGATGAACAGCTCGCCACGCTCAATAGTTGCATAAGCATTGAGCGTTTCAAACTTAAAGGGGATACCCGCCATTCCACTATCCTGTCTGGCTTCGATTTCTCCCCAGAGAGAGTCAACGACATCTTTATACTGAGGAACCTCAGTAGTAGTCGAGAACTCCATCATTACATCGTCAAGTGCCGAGTAAATCTTCTGCTCAATATCAGCTTCTGAACTGTTAAAGCACAGTCGCTCACACTCAACGAGTTTGTTGTATGTATCTCTTCTGAAAGCAGCGTCTAAGACATTTGCAACGAGAAGTTTGTATTCCTCAACTGACTCTCTGGCAATAACCTTAGCGATCTCAATTAGGTCGTTTAGAGCCCGTATCGTAATAACTTCTGTTTGCTTTTTGGTAGCCTCTTTCATATTCAAAATGTTTGTAATATTGTAAGCGTCCACCTTTTCTATTCCGCGCTTTGCAAGCTCACAAACCGCATAGTAAATATAGGCGTTCTGTGAGTCGGAAAAATGGTTTGGTTTTAGTTGCTCTGAATAAAATGTAAGCTCTGGTTTCATTACAATGGAAGCAATGATACCTGCTTCGCTTTCAATATTCTTGATATCGCATACATTCAATCAAGCATCACCTCCGATACTTTTGTAATGTAAAATCATTTTTCTTCTCCAAACATTTGATAGTATTCACACTCATTGCACACATCACATAAATACCTGCATCGGAACCACTCAATATTAGGCTTCCAATTTTCTTCCTGTGAAATAGTTTCGATTGTATCTAAAGCCCATTTCTTCGTGCTTTCATAAGCATCCTTATCGAATGGTTCAACAATGTCGGTTTGCGTTCTAAAACAGTTAAAACACAATCGTTTTGGACACTCGTGAAATTCATCTTCAATAGGGATAGAGTAGATGTAAAGTTGTCTCAAATACTTATCAAGTTCCTCGTCTGTTTTGGTTGGCTTCTTTCGCTTTGATCGTGGTTTCAAAGCCCTTGATTTATTATCTGTGATATCAATACCGTCGCTTCTCGAAACCCTATCAATGTAGCCGATGAAGTCTTTACCATTTAGATTAAAAGAAACCTCTTTTTCGACTCCGATAATCTCGTCGTCTGGCATTTGAATGTTCTTCAAATACTCTAAACCCTGTTGAAAATAATTCTGAAATATGCTTTGGCTCGGAGCTTTGCCGACTACATTCCTGCGAAAGTTCGTAAGATAGTAGCCGACAAGCTCTGATTTTTTCAATTCGCCAGTCAAGAACTTTTGAATTATGAGGTGCATAAAGGAGCCATAATCTGAGAAGAAGTGTCTGACTCCTTTGATTTTCTTTATGTATTTTAAGTAAAAGCGATATGGGCAATCTTCGTATGCGGTAATTCTCGAATAACTCCAAGTCATATCATCTATGATGTGGGAATATTTCATCGTGAATTACCTCTCAATCATTAAAATGGGAGATTGTCTTCTTCTACATCGCCGTCTTCAACTGTGTCCTCAAGACCGGAAGACTTCTTGGCACTCTTGGTGCTCTTTGTAGATTTAGCGGGTGCATCGGAGCTGCCAGAACCATTTGAGGTTTCAAAATCGAATACCTTATAGGTGACATACTCAACACCTTTTTCTTTGTTGTACCAAGTGGTGACATCAACATCACCCAACTTGATTCTGTCCTTTGGCTTCAGCTTCTCAGCCTTAGCCTTTGCTGTGCCGATGAAAGTACAGAAACCTGAGAAGTCCTGTTCATATTCATCGGAATCTTTCTTCTTACGGCTCGTAGAAATACGAACCTTCATTGTGTTGCCTCTGCCTTCTTCAACGCTCCAAACAGAAGCCCAAGCGTCTTTACGGAATCCCATATGTATTATTTCTCCTTGTCTGCCACAGTGAACTTTTCGGTAATCTCATTCAAGAGGTTACTTGCAACCACTGGGTCTTCAATATCGTAGTAGTTGGCACTTGCCTTACCACCCTTTGTCTTTGCGTACTTCTTGATTGTTGCTACAACCGCCTGCTTATCATCGGGATTAACCTCTAAATGAGCAGTTACAATCTGGTGAATTTGCTCAACGATCTGTTCAGCAATTGCTCTGTCTTCAGCATTTTCAGCCTCTTTCTGAGCGCTTCTCCAGTTGTCAGGATCATCGTCGGATGTTGCTACATTGAAATACTTGAGCATAAAGTATCTGGATGCGTATGACAAACCAGAACCAAATGCTTGGCTCGCATCGGACTGTTGTCCAACCATAGCCCACGGAACTACAACTCTGTCGGCAGGATTTTCGTTGTTAACCCAATGCCATTCCATATCGCAACTTACAAGGATCTCGTTAACTCGTTCCTCATAAATCTCTCCGGTCTTTGTAGATTTTGTCTTGGTGTAGCCATAAGGCTCGACTTTCATCGTGCCCTGAGAAATGTTGGGCACAAGGGAAACACCAAGCTTACCCATAAGACCAGTGATTTTGGAAAGAATGACATCTTCGGTTACATACTTATATCCGTAACCAGACTTGTTCTTTTGCAAAACCTCTACGGGTTTGCGGATTTTGGCAAGCTTCTGATAAATGTTCATTGTCTCTGCCATAAAAACCTCCCTGTTATTCTTTATAATTGTATTGACGGAAAAAATTTTTTACTCGCTCGTTCTGCTCTCAAGCAGATAGGTTGCTTCCATATCTGCAAGATGTAGCATCGGGGCGAGAGGACACATTTCATAAGCCTTACTCATACCGAAGTCTCCGCCTTTTACGATAGCATCAAAACCACCCATATGATAACGGATAGCTAATAGCTCGTCAGTAGATAAGCGCTTTAAGAACCACTGAATGATAATACAGCTTTTCTCGCCGTGTCCCATAGGAAATTTCTCGTCAATTTCATAAACTTCTTTCTTGTACCACTGACCTGTGTCGTCGTCTTTAACATTACGGAAACCAATCTTATAACAATTGGCTTTACACAAATCGTGGAACAACGCTACAATTGCGACTGTTTCATCGCTGATGTTTAACTCTGGATACTTCTCAACAACTTGTTTTAGACATTTGTAAACATTAAGTGAGTGTTCCACAAGACCACCTGCATAAGAGCCGTGATACTTTGAGCTTGCCGGTGCGACGAAGAAATCACTTGCCTCAAGCCAATCAATCAACTCATTGATGCCGTCTCTTTGAATAGTGGTTTTGCAAATATCCAGAAACTCAGCTTTCAATTCTTGAATATCCATTAAATACCTCCTTTTGTTCAAAGATATCTATGTAAACCCTTTCGGGGATTTTTGATTGAGCGTTCAAGCATTTTCAAGAGAAGTCGTTGGTACCAATATAGTTTGATACCACAAAGCTCTTCAATAAAAGCTATGGTGTCTTTTTCTGAAACGCTCTCATACTTTCTGGCGCAGTCAAGGCAAACCATAGAACCCTCTGGTATAATGCTGCCACAACAGACGCACAAATCCACATTATCCATACTGTCACCTCTTATGATTAGTAAGTTAAGAAAATATTGACTCGGTAGCGAAAAGAATGGATATTTCGCCATTCTTTCGCTGTCCTCAAATCAAAAATTTATAAAATCAGTCTTTATTCAGAGGTTAGACTGAACCCTCGGATATCGAAATTCTTGATTTCGTTACCCTCAAATTCATTAACCACGCCCTCAATTCCGCCTGCATACAACTTACCATCGACTGTTATATGGCAAGTCTGCGTATCGGAATCCCAACGAACCAAATGACATTTGCCGGTTGTATTACCGATTACCTTTGAAAAACCATCGCTACCTAATTTAATAGGAAGGTTTTGAGGAAGGGCGCTAACCGCTGCCATCACAGCTTCTTCGGTAAAAATTACACCGTTTTTATTGGGTTTACCATACGGAATTGTAAATGTGAGTTTAACATCTGTCATTTCCATAATGTTAATCCTCAATAACCAAGCAATTGACTAACCCTGAATGAGCCGTACACGCATCAATTGCGATAATGTTCTTTCCTTGGAATGGAGAGAAGTCTGCATCACTGTTAAACTCGCTACCCTTGTTTTCGAGTCTTGAATGACCATAGGAAGTATGCCAATGACCACAGACAATCTGTTTACCTCGTTCAACGACATCGTGCAATTCTGCCAACTCCATACCGTTAAACCATCTTGCGTTATCCCAATCTTTCTTTCTGGCATTTCGCCAGTCGGGATTGAACTTGTAATGACGGTTTCGACGATACCAAGCAGGCATATCCTCTGTAATACAGGGAATCCAACCGTGAACAAAGATGTAGTTATCGGTTTCAAAGTAATCTACGCTTGCCGGAATTAACTCCTTGTAGAAACCTGATTCCATAACCTTATATATAAACTCCTGCGTGTTGCGGAGAGCATTGTTTTCTTCCATACGGCTAAGTTGTAAGGCAGTATCCCAAGTGCCGTTACTGTTGTGGTGAGAGGCTCCCAGAGAGATTTCCCAACGGTAGTCCTCAAACCTATTCAACATTTCAATCATTAAGTCTTCGTGATTACCTCTGACAAAGATCAGCTCGTCCTTATGTAGTAGGTCAAGCATAAACTCTTGCATTTCAAGAGCTTCTTCGCCTCTGTCGAGCATATCGCCGCATAGAATTAGTTTGTGTGGTTCCTTGTCATCAAAGAAACCTTTTTCCTGTAAGGCTTGCTTCATCAAAGAGAAGTAGCCGTGAACATCAGATACAACATAATATCTCATTTAAGAACACCAACCTATCAATGTAATTTCTGTCTTGCGTAAAAATTGGAATATTGGTGTCAACAACCCAACGGGAACGAGTAACATCATTCTCTGTGTATTGTTCCTTGGTTACGCAAGAACCTCGCTTGTAAACTGTTGGATAATCATTCCAGTTAATATTGTGTTCTTGGAACATCATTTCCTGTAATTGATCGCAGTTCTTGTTCTGCAATTGTCTGTGTGAGAACAATGATTGTGCTACCATTTGGATTGAATTTCGTGTGGCATCCTGCTGTCGCCAAATAAAGTAGTTGCAAACCTCTTCTTTTGGCAAGATAAATACACGCGAATCAAACATTGCCGTACCAATCTTTGCAAAGTAGTTATCAAACAACTTATCAAACTCTTCTGTGCTACCAGTCCATTCGTCTGCGTTAATGCCGGTGTAATATGAATACCTTTCATTGACTGCATCAGCAAAAGCTCTGTTAAATGCCATAGTAGCCATACTTGCTGATACGCTTACAATCTTTTGCAGGTTGTTTTCAAACCAAGGTTGTGTTTCAACGCGCTCATAATCTTCAAGCAACAAGCTGATTTCATCGGACTGCGTGTAGGCAATCTTGCAACCCATAATATTCTTACACAAGTACTTTGCAGTTTCCTGCATTGCTTTAATTAAGATTTCATCAAATGGTCGTCTGAAACCTTTTGTAAAACTGTGAAACGCCTTACCATCAATACGAATGATGACTGGCATACGCTTTGTTAGATAAATTCTCGAAATACCTTCGTAGCTTTTCATACGATCTCCGAGACTATCTTTTTTATTGCTCATAGGTATCCTCCTTTCTATTGAGATATCCACTTTTGATTAGTGGTAAAATAATACACGACTTCGCCGTTTTCCCATTTATCGGTAAATCTGAAGCTTACAGACACTATAAAGTTCTTCTTGAGATACTCTTTTGTTTCTGCATCCATTTCATCATTAACAGGCAAACTGTCGAGATAATCACACCATTCAAGGAATACTGCTGCACGCAGTAAAACCTTATCTTCTTTGGTAAGACTCGATGTGATATTGGGGTTCATCAGCTTCTGAATTTCCTGCTTGGGTTTGTAAAGTTTCTCATACCATTCGGTAGCGCTCATTTCTTCTGGTTTATCTTTTGCCCAGTAAACTCTATCAAATAGGTTGTCTGCAAACTTTTCTAAAACTTCAGTAAAATCATTATCGTTTACTGTTATACGAAAGATCATTTATAACCACCCTCTTGCAAATAGCGAACTATTTTCCCGTTGCGTTTTGCATATTCAATTTCTGATTTTGTTGATTCGCCAATATATCCGTTGACATTGATTACAAAAATTTCATCTGCCATATCAATTTTCCGCTTATGCATATCATCGAGCATTTCT
>JAFQQD010000075.1 GCA_017411435.1 Clostridia bacterium | reverse complement strand
TAACTGCGTTAAAAATGCTTGTAATCCGTCAGGATAACTTCGCATTTTTACCTTGTTCTACATCCAAACTTACTATTTTTCGGATGCTTCGCAGTTTTAGAATAGAGATTTTTCGTTTAAGACAAGAAATAAAAATGGCGGGATACTTTCGTATTTCGCCATTTTTTTGCGTAGTATTAACGGAAAAGATCAGTCTAAAACCAATTCATCCCTATGTGAGCGCCGCTAAGTCGGGTGTTTTTATTTGTACAAATTATTCTTCTGTTGCTTCAACAGTTTCTTCAGCAGGAGATTCTGCTACTTCTTCAGCAACTTCTTCTACTGCAGCTTCCTCAACGGGAGCTTCTTCTGTAGGTGCTTCAACTACTTCTTCAGGAGCGAGAAGTGCTCTGATTGAAAGGCCAATCTTCTTTTCGTCCCACTTGATTTCTGTAATCTTTGCTTCTACAACTTCGCCAACTGTAAGAACATCTTCGGGCTTGCCGATTCTCTTGTTAGCAATCTGAGAAATATGGATAAGGCCGTCAATTCCGGGGATAAGTTCAACAAATGCACCAAAGGGAACAAGGCGAACTACCTTAACCTTAACAACATCCTCTTCATTGAATGTTCTCTTTGCAATTTCCCAGGGATTGTCCTCAAGTTTCTTGTATCCAAGAGAAATCTTAACATTTTCCTTGTCAACCTTAAGAATTGTAACTTCTACGATGTCACCAACCTTAAGAACTTCTGAAGGATGCTTAATTCTCTGCCAGCTGAGCTGAGAAATCGGGATAAGACCGTCAACACCGCCAAGGTCAACAAATGCACCAAAGTCTGTAAGAGTCTTAACAGTACCTGTATAAACCTTACCTTCTTCAACATCTGCCATAAATGCAGCCTGCTTTTCAGCACGCTCTGCCTGAGCAACAACCTTGATTGAACCGATTGCCTTCTTGCCGCGTCTGTCTTCACGGATGTTTACAATCTTAAATTTTGCCTCTGTACCAACGAGGGGCTCAAGGTCCTTCATAAATCTTTCGCTTGCCATTGATGCAGGAATGAAAATTCTGCAACCGTAAGCTGTTGCGATTACACCGCGGTTAACATTTTCAACAATCTTGCCTGTAAGGATTTCGCCAGACTCATACGCCTTTTCGATTTCCAACCAGCCCTTGATTGCGTCAATCTTCTTCTTGGAAAGCTTTACATAACCTTCGCCATCGTTAACTCTTACAACGAATACTTCTACTTCGTCTCCAACCTTAACAATATCAGCGGGATCCAATGAGGGGTCGTCTGAAAGCTCGTCCACAGGGATGATACCATCAGCCTTGTAGCCAAGGTCTACATAAATCTCTGTGGGAGTAATGCTGATTACTGTACCAGTTACTACCTGTCCTGTATTTAAAGTGACGAGGGATTGCTCGAATGCCTCGGCAAATGTAGGCTCTCCATTTCCTTGAATATTAGTGTTCTTTTCTTCTACCATGGTTTCCAAAACCTCCTTAATTATATACTGCGGTGTTGATGCACCGGCAGTTATGCCGAATGAATTACCCATTGATAAAATATTATCGGGCAGCTCGCCTGCCTCCTCCACCAGAAAAGTATTGGGGCAAAGCGATGCGGATATATCAAACAGTTTCTTTGTATTGGAGCTGTTTTTACCCCCTACGACAACAAATACATCGCTCTCTTTTGCAAGGTCTGCAGCGTATTTCTGTCTTTCATTCGTAGCACTACATATTGTATCAAAAACCATAGCACTTTGGCAAGTCTTTTTTGAAATTTTCGTAATTTTTTTCCATAATTCTCTCTCAAAGGTGGTCTGTGCTACAATACATACCTCTTTTTCATCAGAAAAGCTTAAATTTTCGGCCTCTTTTTCCGAATCAATTACAGTTGCGCTGTCATTACACCACCCGTTTATACCAACTACCTCGGGATGAGTTTTGTCGCCTATAATAACTATGTTGGCTCCGCGGGAATACGCATCACTTACGATATTGTGAATTTTCTTTACAAATGGGCATGTTGCATCTATGTAGTTTATACCTTTTTCTTTAAGGCGCTCTTCTTCGCTCCTTTTTATACCGTGACTGCGGATAATAACGGTTTCGTCAGAATTTGCCTCATCAGGAGAATTTATTATCCTTACACCCTGAGATGCAAAATCTTCAACCACGCTCTTATTATGTATAATAGGGCCGAGTGTTGCTATCTTTTTTCCGTCTTTCAAGCCTTCGCGTGTCATTTGAACTGCACGGCTTACTCCGAAACAGAAGCCTGCCTTTTCTGCTACCTTTACTACTCTTTTAGTCATTTTTCTCACCTAATGAATATATAGTGTCCATCAATGAATCTGCAAGATGTTGCATAGTATCTTTATCGTGCACATTCTCGGCATACTCATCATAGTAAATAGGTTCTCCGTAACAAACAAAGGTTTTTCCGACATATGCGGGCACAATTGGAACATTACTCTGAATTGCAAGCCTTACTATACCTGAATTCACCTGCGGACGACTGTTGTCCTTTATGCGTTTTCCTTCAGGAAAAATAAGAGTTGCTCCTCCTTTTTTAAGGATTTTAAGAGTTGTCATTACTGCGGCAGCATCACCTTTTCCGCGCTTTATCGGAAACGCGCCGAATGATTTAATAAGCCATCCTAAAACAGGTTTGGTAAAGAGAGATTCCTTCGCCATAAAAGTAAGCTGTCTTTTGCAACCTGCTGCAAGATATATGGGGTCACGGTATGCGCGATGATTTGCACAAAGAAGAAATGCCCCCTCCTTGGGAATGTTTTCTTTACCCTTATCCTTAAAGAGAAATACAACCCTGAATATTCCCTTTACAACTGTCAATGCGATTTTATAAAAGTTCATCAGATTCTGCTCCTTACGGTTGAAATAACGGCTTCCACGGACTCTTCCAGGTTGAGGTCTGAAGTATCAATTACAGTTGCGCCCTCTGCCACTACAAGCGGAGAAACTGCGCGTGTGGAGTCATTTTTGTCGCGTTGCACCATATCGTTATATACTTCCTCGAAAGAAACGCTCTCGCCCTTTTGCAGAAGCTCTTTATATCTTCTTCTTGCGCGTGCCTCGGCAGATGCGGTAAGGAAAATTTTAATTTCCGCATCGGGAAGAACGAAGCTTCCGATATCGCGTCCGTCCATTACAACATCGTGATTTTTGGCAAGTTTTCTTTGCATATCGACCATTGCAACGCGTACGGCAGGTATTGCGGAAACATTACTTGCCGCCATTGAAATTTCGGGTGTACGGATTTTGTCTGACACATTTTCGCCGTCAAGATAGATGTGCTGTTCAACACCTTCGTGTCTGATATCGATATCAAGGGCAGGAAGTATTTTTGTAACACCTTCTGCATCTCTGGTATCGATGCCGCATCTTACAGCTTTGAGTCCTACGGTGCGGTACATCGCACCTGTATCAATATACACATAGCCAAGCGAGGCTGCAACCTTTTTTGAAATTGTGCTTTTGCCTGCACCTGCAGGACCGTCAATAGCTATTTTTGTCATAAGTTCTCCTCCCTGTCTGCCGCTTTTTCGCCTGCAAGATGCCCGCTGGAAAAGGCTATCTGCAAGTTAAAGCCGCCTGTATATGCATCAACATCTATGATTTCTCCTGCAAAGAAGAGCCCTTTTACTTTACGGCTTTCCATCGTAGATGCATTTATTTCCTTTACATTTATTCCGCCGCTTGTCACAATCGCCTCTTCTACGGGGCGATATTTTTTTACTGTAAACGAAAGGTTTTTAAGTGCCATGAGAAGGTTTCTGCGTTCCTCCTTTGTTACACTGTTTACCTTTTTGTAGCGGTCTATCCCCGAGCGCATAACTACATAGTCAATCATTTTATTCGGAAGAAGGTCTGAAAGCGAATTTTCAAAGTTTCGGTTCTGATATTTTTCAAAATCTCGCAGGATTCTTTTATCAAGCGCCACTTCGTCAAGCGCAGGCTTTAAGTCAATTTCAATTTTCATACCTTCGGGGTTTTCTCCCATATGGCTGCTTGATGAAAGTATCACGGGACCTGTCATTCCAAAGTGGGTAAAAAGCATTTCGCCAAAATCGGAAAATTTCTTCTTGCCGTTTTTGTCAAGCAGCGTGATATTTATATTTTTAAGCGAAAGTCCCATAAGCTCCGAGGTATCTTCCACAGTTTCTATTGGAACAAGTGCAGGTTTTATCTTGGAAATGGTATGACCGAGTTTTTCAGCAATTACATACCCTTCCCCGTTTGAGCCTGTAAGAGGATAGCTTTTTCCGCCTGTTGCCAGAATAACGCTATCTGCAAAATATGTTCCCTTTTCGCACTTTACTGAGGACACTCTGTCCTCATCGGTTGTGATTTCAACCGCCCTGTCAAAAACAGTTTTAACTTTAAGCTGAGCTGCCTTTTTCTTGAGTGCAGACACAATATCCGCTGCCTTATCACTTACGGGGAAAATACGCTGTCCGCGTTCTTCCTTAAGCTCTACACCGCAGCTTTCAAAAAAATCCATTGTATCGTAGTTTGTAAAACTGTATATAGCACTGTAAAGGAAATTATGGTTCGTTGGGATATTTTCAAAGATTTCTTCCGTGGGACAGGCATTTGTGACATTGCATCTGCCCTTGCCCGTGATACGGATTTTCTTTCCCACATCGTTATTCTTTTCAATAAGTGTGACCTCAGCGCCACGCTCTGCTGCGCTTATCGCCGCCATAAGACCTGCCGCACCGCCGCCGATAACAACTATCATATATTTTTCCCCTGTTCCACTGCAACGAAAAATACTCTTTCGCTGTTTTTTTCGGGATTTTTGAAGCTGAGGTCGTGATAGACCTTCAAAAGCTTCATTCCTGATTTATGGATGATTTCTTTTATCTCATCAATTTCGTATGCGCGCTCACTATGCTCCTCGTCAAAACGCACATACTCTTCCCCGTCTTTCATAAAAAAAGTCAGGTAAAAATCAGAAATTTTCTTTTTCCTGTCATATTCGTTCTGCCACACGCAGAAAGCGTCGTCATCTTCCAGGACAAAGGTATTTTCGCCAATTACATTTTCAAGCTTATAGCGTGTATTTATGTCAAAAATGAAAAGTCCGCCGGGATTAAGATAGTTATTTACAAGTTTCATAACCTTTAACAAATCGCGCTTGTCGGTTATGTAGTTCATGCAGTCAAGGCTTGAAACAATAAAGTCAACCGTGCCGTAAAGCTCAAACTCGCGCATATCCTGATTAAGATAGAGTATATCCATGCCTTCGGATTTTTCGCGCGCCACCATAAGCATATCTTCGGAAATGTCAACGCCCGTCATTTCTATACCTCGCTTTGCAAGTTCGGTTGTCATACTTCCCGTACCGCAGCCAAGGTCAAGTCCGAGTTTCGGTTCATTAAGCCCATAGCGCTGAAATATTTTAATATAATAATCCACCCATTTTTTGTAGTCTACATCTTTTATAAGAGCATCGTACACATAGGCAAAACGGTTATACATAAAAATCACGCTTTCTCAAGTTTAGCATAAAGTCCCAGAAGGTTTTTAGTTCCTACGCTTTCAAAGGCTATTTCGTAGTGAACATCATTTCCGACAGGAGTTGCGCTTATGATAATTCCTCTGCCGAATTTTTTGTGCACCACACACTCTCCTGCCCTGAAAGTCTTGTTACTTACGGGTTTTGGCGCAGGAGCGCTGTATGATGTAAGAGAACTTTTTGGTATTTCATAGGGGTTAAATGTACTTGTTTTCGGTACCCAGCTCTCTTCCACACGCGGAGTGTTATCTGTAATATCCATAAGTTCCTGTGGGATTTCGTCAAGGAATCTTGATGATTTGTAGCCTGATGTCTTTCCGTAGAGCATACGGCTTTTCGCACAGGTTATATAAAGAATTTCACGCGCACGCGTTATTGCAACATAGCAAATTCTTCGCTCTTCCTCGAGGTCTTCACTACTTGCCATACTCATCATCGATGGGAAAATCCCCTCGTCAAATCCGCAAATAAATACAATCGGGAATTCAAGCCCCTTTGCCGAATGCATTGTCATAAATATTGCCGCCTGAAGGTCCTCGTCATAGTTATCAATATCACTGATGAGGGCGAGGTTATCCATATACTCCTCAAACGAAGCGTCCTCGTTTGCTTCCTCATAATTTGCGGCGCCATTTATAAGTTCGTTTACATTTTCATCGCGTTCCTGAGCTTTTTCATCCGTTTCAAGAAATGCTCTGTAGCCTGTCTTTTCGTAAACTTCATTTACAAGTTCGCTGATTTTATTGTCTTTTGCAAATTCCTGCAAAGTTATAATAAGGTCATAAAAATCCGCTACATTCTGACCAAGACCGTCTTTGTAGGAGCCGATTGCACGAAGAAGGCTTGTCCCTTCCCTTTCTGCTGCGGCGGCGATTTTGTCAAGTGTTACCTTGCCGATTTTGCGCGAAGGGGTATTTATAATCCTCTTAAGAGATATGTCGTCGTCAGGATTTTTGATAAGGCGAAGATACGCAATCATATCGCGGATTTCCTTGCGGTCATAGAAACGAAGTCCTGAAAGCACACGGTACGGAATCGCCTTGCGCATAAATACTTCTTCAAGCGCACGCGAGGATGCGTTTGCGCGATAAAGCACCGCCATATCGCTATAACTGTAGCCGTCACGCGAAAGAGCACTCATCGTGTTTGCGATAAAAGATGCCTCATCGTGCTCGTTCTGTGCTTTATAAACGGATATATTTTTACCCTTCCCTTTATCTGTCCAGAGTTTTTTTCCCTTTCGTCCGTAGTTGTTTTTTATAACATTATTTGCCGCGTCAAGAATATTCTGCGTTGAGCGGTAGTTCTGCTCAAGGCGGATTGTTCTACATTCGGGGAATGCCTTTTCAAAATCAAGTATATTTGTAATATCTGCTCCGCGGAATTTATATATACTCTGGTCGTCATCGCCTACTACGCATAAGTTTCTGTGCTGCCCTGCAAGGAGTATTATAAGCTCATTCTGTGCCTTATTTGTGTCCTGATACTCGTCAACCAATATGTACCTGAATTTATTTCTGTAAAATTCCAGAACATCCTCGTTTTCGTGCAGGAGCTTTACAGTCAGCATTATAAGGTCGTCAAAATCAAGGTCGTTTGCGGTTTTTAATTTTTTCTGATAAAGAGCATATAGGCGGGCAAGCTCCTTCTTGCGAAAATCAACCCCATACTCCTGGGCATACTCTATGGGAGTTAAAAGATTATCTTTCGCAAAGGAAATTTCGCTCATAACACTTTTCGGGGGGAACTGTTTTTCTTCAAACCCAAGCTCTTTAAGACACTCCTTGACAAGTGACTTCTGGTCATCACTGTCAATGATGTTAAAGTTTTTGTCATAGCCGAGACGCTCAATATCGCGTCTTAAAATGCGGACGCAGGCGGAGTGGAATGTCCTTACCCACATATCGTTTGCATCGGCACCGACAAGCGTTTCAACACGGTCTTTCATTTCCTTTGCGGCTTTATTTGTAAATGTGATTGCAAGTATATTCCAGGGTGCTATACCCTTTTTCCCTATCATATATGCGATACGGGTGGTAAGTACTCTCGTCTTACCGCTGCCTGCACCTGCCAATACCAGAAGAGGACCGTTGATATGTTCAACGGCCTCTCTCTGCTCATTATTTAACTTACTTAAAAGTTCGTTCATTATGGTAAATCCCCTTATTTTTTAAGGCTGATTGCTTTTTTTACATTTTCTGCAATATTTTCTGCAGTAAGTCCGTATTCTTTGAAAAGGTCGGCAGGCTTACCGCTCTTACCAAATACATCCTGAGTGCCCACGCGCATCATAGGAACGGGATATGTTTCGCAAAGCACTTCTGCAACTGCGCTGCCAAGACCGCCGTTTACATTATGCTCCTCTGCAGTAACGATTGCGCCTGTCTTTCTTGCAGTTTTTTCAATAAGCTCACTGTCAATAGGCTTTATTGTATGTATGTTAATTACTTCGGCATCGATGCCGTCTTTCTTTAGGAGTTCGCGTGCTTCAAGTGCGTAGGGCACCATAAGACCTGTTGCGATGATTGTTGCGTCTTTACCTTCTTCAAGAACTACGCCTTTACCAAGTTCAAACTTGTAGTTTGTTTCGTCAAATATCTGGGGAACTGCGAGTCTGCCGAAACGAAGGTACACGGGACCGTCATATTTAACCGCTGCTTCCACCGCTGCCATTGCTTCATAGTGGTCGGCAGGGTTAATTATAACCATACCGGGAATTGTGCGCATAATACCGATATCTTCAAGACATTGATGGGTTGCACCGTCTTCGCCAACTGAGATACCTGCGTGTGTTGCACCTATCTTTACATTAAGATGCGGATATGCCACACCGTTTCTAATCTGTTCAAATGCACGGCCTGCTGCAAACATTGCAAAAGAGCTTGCAAACACGATTTTGCCTGTAGATGCAAGACCTGCCGCAACATTTATCATATTACCCTCAGCAATACCCGTATTTATAAACCTTTCAGGAAATTTCTTTTTGAATGTATCTGTCTTGGTGGATTTAGAAAGGTCTGCATCCATAACAACAATGTCATACTTTTCGCCGAGTTCACTAAGCGCCATACCGTAACTTTCACGGGTTGCTATTTTTTCTCCGATTGCCATTTATATCATTCCTTTCTTATTCCTGTGTAAGTTCTGCGATTTTCGCGTCAAGTTCCTTGATTGCCTGTTCATACTGTTCAGCCTTGGGCGCGTTTCCGTGCCACGAAGCCTGATTTTCCATATATGAGACACCTTTACCCTTGATGCTCTTGGCAATTATCATAGTGGGCTTTCCGTTTGGCACGAGAGCCTTGTCGATAGCAGCACGAATCTGGTCGTAGTCGTGAGCATCAATTGTAATTACATTCCAATTGAATGCTTCAAACTTCTTGTCGATGGGGTATGAACTCATAACCTCAGCAATGTCGCCGTCAATCTGAAGTCCGTTGTTATCTACAAATGCAATCAGATTGTCAAGTTTGTAGTGTGCCGCAAACATAGCCGCTTCCCACACTTGTCCTTCTTCTATTTCGCCGTCGCCTAAGATTGTGTAGACCTTGAAATCCTTTTTATCAAGTTTAGCAGAGAGAGCCATACCGCAAGCGGCTGATATCCCCTGACCGAGAGAGCCTGTTGACATATCAATACCGGGGATATTTTTCATATCGGGATGTCCCTGCATAATGCTGTCGATTTTGCGAAGTGTTTCACACTGCTCTGTCGGGAAAAATCCGCGCTCTGCAAGAATTCCGTAAAGTGCAGGTGCACAGTGTCCTTTTGAAAGAACAAATCTGTCGCGGTCTGCCATTTTGGGATTTTTTGGGTCTATATTCATTTTCTCGAAATATAAAACTGCAAGAATGTCTGCGATTGATAAACTTCCACCCGGATGTCCCGATGCAGCATTGAAAATGCCTGTTATGGCGTGTTTTCTCGCCTTATAAGCATGGATTTTTGTTGTGTTTTTCATTGTGCTCTCTCCTTGGTTTAATTTTTATTAACTGCTTCATACGCCTTTTCAAGCAAGTATGAAAGACGCTCGTCCTGTCCATCTATATAAAGATATCCTACAAGTGTTTCAAAGCCTGTTGCCATACGGTAGTCGGTAACATCGGCATTCTTAGGTGGGGTGCTTTTTGCATTCCTACCCCATTTTAGTACCCGTAGCTCGTCCTCTGTAAGCTCCACCTCAAGTGCGTATGCACTTATTGCCTGCGAATGAGCCTTGACAAAACTTACTGCATCGCGGTGCATATCGGTTACATGCCGATTTCCTTTGCTGAGGATTTTCGTCCTTATGAAAAGGTCGTACACGCTGTCGCCGATATATGCAAGTGCGAGGGGGCTGTATTCCTTAGGATTTATATTATCCTTTGTAAATAGCATATGACTGCTCCTTACCTTCTTACTTCTCTATCTTCCATTTAACACCATCGGGCGTATCTTCAAGGACTATTCCGCGCGCCTTGAGGTCGTCACGGATTTTATCGGCAAGTGCCCAGTTCTTATCGCGTCTTGCCTGAGTTCTCTGTGCTATAAGCTTTTCAATTTCTTCATCAAGGCTTGCCTTCTGTGTGTTTTTAAGAAGACCTAAAACATTGCCAAGTTCAATAATTGTGCCCTTTGCCGCTTCAAGTTCTGCACGGTTGGGAGATTGCATTGAGTTTGCAAAACGCACCGCCTCAAAGATTGCGGAAATTGCATCGGCAGTATTAAGGTCGTCTTCCATAGCGGTTATAAATTTGTTTTTATAACCTTCCATAGCTTCCTTGATTTCTGCATTTACTTCGCCCTCGGGAGCATTTCCGAGAAGGAAATCAAGGTTGTCAATACAGTTGTAAATTCTCTCAAGTCCGTTCTTTGCCGCGTCCATAAGTTCGTCACAGAAGTTAATGGGGCTTCTGTAATGGGCGGAAAGCATAAAGAAACGGATAACTTCGTAATCATATTTTTCGGCAATATCACGAACGGTAAAGAAGTTACCGAGTGACTTACTCATCTTTTCGTTATTTACATTGATGAAACCGTTGTGAAGCCAGTAGTTTGCAAAAGGAGTTCCGTTTGCACAAACGCTCTGCGCAATTTCGTTTTCGTGATGCGGGAATATAAGGTCAAAGCCGCCGCTGTGAATGTCAATTGTGTGGCCGAGGTAACGGTTTACCATGGCAGTACATTCAATGTGCCAGCCCGGGCGACCTATGCCCCAGGGACTTTCCCAGCCGATTTCGTCCTCAGTCTTTCTCTTTTTCCACAGTGCAAAGTCCATAGGATGACGCTTTTTGTCGTCAAGTTCCTTACGGACTCCGCTTTCAAGGTCTTCAAGAGGCTGATGGCTGAGTTTTCCGTAGTCCTTGTAGCTTTCAACAGAGAAGTAAACATCGCCCTCCACTTCGTAGGCGTGGCCCTTTTCGATAAGGGTTTTTACGGTTTCGATGATTGCATCAATATTTTCCGTTGCTCTGGGATGAACTGTCGCCTCTTTGATACCGAGTGCCTTTGCATCCACGAAGTATTCTTTTATATATTTTTCCGCAATTTCGGGAACTGTTGTCCCTTCTTCACGAGCCTTGTTTATAAGCTTGTCGTCAACATCGGTAAAGTTCTGCACGAACTTAACATCGTAACCGCGATATTCAAGAAACTGTCTAAGGCAGTCAAATACGATAAACGGACGCGCATTTCCAAGGTGGAAATAGTTGTAAACTGTCGGTCCGCAGGAGTACATCTTTACCTCACCTTCTACAAGCGGTTTGAACTCCTCTTTTGAACGGGTTAATGTGTTATATAATTTCATTTTTGTCACTGCCTTTCACTATTGTCTGGTATCTGTTTTTAATGCTTCAAGTTCTGCCGTAAGTTTGTCTATCTTTGCGCCCATACGGCAAAGTTCCTGACTGACAGGGTCGGGAATGTGCACCTGGTCAAGGTCGTCTACGCGCTTGTCGCCTCGCTTTACAACTCGTGCAGGAACGCCGACACAAGTACTGTCGGGCTCGACCTCGCGAAGTAAGACGGCGTTTGCTGCGATTTTGGAATTATCTCCAACCATGAAAGGACCGAGTATCTTCGCGCCTGCACCGACCATAACATTGTTGCCGAGGGTGGGATGACGCTTTCCTGTATCCTTACCCGTACCGCCAAGGGTCACGCCCTGATATATTGTACAGTCATCACCGATAACTGTTGTTTCGCCTATAACAACACCGCAACCGTGGTCAATCAAAAGACCTTTCCCGATAGTTGCGCCGGGGTGAATTTCAATCTTTGTAAAAAAACGCACAAGCTGACTTATAAGACGCGGAATAAAACGAAGTCCGCACTTATAGAGCATATGTGAAAAACGGTGGAAAAGCACCGCGTGAAAACCCGGGTAAAGAAGCGCCACTTCAAAGGCGTTTCGTGCCGCGGGGTCGCGTTCAAGTATTGATTTTATATCGTAAATTGTTCTTGATTTGATGGTAATCACTCCTCACGCCATTTTATTATATAATAAAATGAACTAAAAAACAACAGTATTTTGATAAAAAGCACCTCAAATAACGGTTAATCAAAGGCACCATCTGAAAGTTCTTGTGGAGAAATTTCTAAACACTTACATATTGCCAAAAGTTCATAATCTGTTACCTGTCGCAAGTTCTTTTCAATTTTGCTTATCATCTGTTGGTCAATATTTACATTCAAAAGCTGTAATTTTGAAGAAAGCTCTTGTTGAGAAAGATTTTTTGCAACGCGTATTTCCTTAAGTCGTTTAGATATTATATTTTTATTTCCTTCAAACTCTACTTTTTTCACTTTTCAACACGCTCCTTTTTTACTTTAATGTAGCGTATTGACTTTATCATATTTTTATGATAAAATTACGCTACATTAGAGTAAAATGTTATTTTTTTCAAAAAAAGGAGTTTTTTTATGAGCGAAGAAATGATTTTCTGTAAAAATGTGAAAATTTTAAGGTTGAAAAACAATTTAACGCAGATGGAAATGGCACATATCTGTGGCATCGGGGTAAAAAGTCTTTCCTCAATTGAAAAAGGTATTATCCCGCCAAGATTAAGCGTTTCAATTTTAGTTTCAATATCTAATTATTTTAGAATAAGCCCTTATGATATGTTTGATAAAGTTATCAAGTAATCAAAAAAGCTTTGAAAACTGCAGTTTTCAAAGCTTTTTTGATTAATCTATTATGCCAAACAGATAGTCTGATTCTTTTGTGAGCGATGCAAAATTCCCCTGACGAAGTGCCTCGTAAACCACGATTGCAACAGAATTTGAAAGGTTAAGGCAGCGTGCACTTGATATCATAGGAATTCTTATCGCGCGCTCGGGGTGGTCTATTAAAAGTTTTTCGGGAAGTCCTTTCGTTTCCTTGCCGAAAAGAAGAAAATCTCCGTCCTTAAATTCTGCCTCCGTATATGACGCAGGTGCTTTTGATGAGAGATAGAAAAAGCGTCCTCCCTCATTTTTAGAAAAGAAATCGTCAAGTCCCTCATAATACTGAATATTCAAAAAATGCCAGTAGTCAAGACCTGCTCTTTTAAGCTTTTTATCGTCTATTTCAAAACCCATCGGCTTTACTATGTGAAGCCTTGTCCCCGTAGCCGCACAGGTACGCACAATATTACCAGTGTTCTGCGGAATTTCAGGCTCCACCAATACTATGTTAAGGCTCATTTCATATTGCTCCTTATAATTTCGTCCTTTAATCTGAAGAATACGCCCTCTTTTACGCCTGCGGCACATACTGTTACCTGACTGCTGCCCGTCATATCCATAAGCACTTTGACGGGAGTAAGCCCTGCAAGAATAATGTCGGCACGAGATATATCCATTCCCCTGATATCCTTACGCTTTTCAAGAGGAGTCTGGAATATATCCTGATATATTTTTGCAACTGTGTGATAGGGGATTTTCACTCCGTCAACGCCGTCAGGAGTAAGAAACTGTTTTTTATAAAGCATCGCCATAGCGCGTGCACTACCCCCTATTCCGTAAAGAGGAAGCCCCTCGCACTCGTCAAGCCAGTCGATACCGCCAATATACGAAGAAACATATTTGTAAAGCTGCATCTGGCTTTTGTTTTTCATTTGCTCGGTCATTATAACTGCACCGAGAGGCAGACTTATAGCCCTTTTTACCTCGCCATCTTTAACGAGGGTGATTTCCGTACTTCCGCCGCCTGTGTCGTATATAACACCGTCTTTGATACCGACCGTTTCCTTTACTGCAAGATAACTGTAATAAGCCTCCTGCTCTCCGCTTATGATTTCAAACTGAATCTGTGCTTTTTCTTTTACACGGGCGAGGAAAAGGTCTTTGTTAGCCGCACTGCGAAGTGCCGCGGTCGCAACTGCCGCGATTGATGCACATTTGTACTCTTTTGCGATATTAACAAATTCTACTATCGCATCAATTACGCGGCTCATAGCCTCTTCCTTGAGGAAATTGTCGTTTGTCATACCTTCGCTGAGCCTTACGGTTGCACGAAGTTTTTCAAGAAGACGGTAGCTTCCGTCTTTTTCAAGTGCATTTACACTCATACGGACAGAGTTCGAGCCAAGGTCAATTACTGCAAAATTGTAACTCATACAAAATCCTCCTATATCATTTTATAATCATCAAGCGAATCGGAAAGCGCGTACAAAAACTCACGAGTTTCACGGACAAGCATACACATTTTCATCGCTTTTGATACTGCTTCAACAAAGTCGGGAGATAAATCCGTAATTTTCATCGCCGTTGCAAGCGGGCACATTCCTTTACCCCTGACATCCATTACGATTTTCATTTTTTCGCCGCGCTTAACATAGGGAACAAGCGGAAAAATCCTGCACGAAAGCGGTCTCTGTTTCCTGTCGCAAGTACCATCGCAAGTGATGAGATTGACTTCTTTCCCACCATCGTATGTAAAGTCGGTGTCGTGAATTTGTGCCCAGGAAGGAAGGGGGTTATACATAGCCTCTTCCCCCGGAAAAAGATACATTCCCGTAATGTCGTCTGTAACGGCGCAGCAGGCACCGTCACAAAGCCCTCCGCAATCGACACTAAGCGGTGTTATGTCGTCAAGCATACTATAAAGTTTTTCGTAAAATGCTCTTTTATCAATCGTTTTTTTCATAGTTTAACTCCCGATATTATTTCTGCACGAATTTTTTACTCTGCAGGAAATAAAGAAGTTTACAAAGAGTTTTTTCAGGCATAATCCGTCTGAAAAATACTGCTATTTTCATAAGTTTTCCGGGGATTATTATAAGGTTTCCGCGAAGCATCTGCTTTATTGCATAGGCGGAAACTTTTTCCTTATCGGCGATGATGAGACCTCTGCCCTTTTCCTTTCCCGTGCCAAAACTTACCTTAGCCACATTCTCAAATTCTGTCTTGATGGGTCCGGGGCAAAGCACGCTGATTTTTACATTTGATTTTTCCCGGCGAAGTTCCTCGTAAAGCGCGAGAGTAAGGCGGTAAACATACGCCTTTGACGCGTAGTATGCCGAGAAAAGCGGTCCCGGGAAAAATGCTGCAATTGATGATACATTCATTATATAGCCGCTGTTTTTTGCCTTGAATTTCTGCACGGCAAGTTTGGTTAAAATATGAACTGCACGGACATTTGTATCCATCATTTTAAGCTCGTCTTCAAGTGGTGATGAACTAAAATCCCCGAAAACACCGAAACCTGCATTGTTGATGAAAATATCAACCTCTTCAATGCGCGATGCGATTTTTTCAATATCTTCGTCTTTTGTAACATCAGCACACATAATTTCCACATTTGTTTTAAGTTTTTCTTTAAGTTTTTTAAGTTTATCTTCGCGTCTTGCAACGGCTATTATGTCATAGCCTTTCTCGGAAAGGATACTTGCCATTTCATAGCCGATGCCCGAGCTTGCTCCTGTAATGAGTGCTTTCATATTTTTTCTCCTTTGAGAATAGTTTCTATGTGGGGACGGGGATAGGTCAATTTTTGTTACAGCTGCAGCTTACAAAAATGTCCCCGTTCCCAATAGTTTTATTTTGTTATAATGACAGTCTGTGTGTTTCCGTCCCAATCAACTTTGCATCCGAACGCCTCGGCAACTGCTCTTGCGGGAATCATTGTTCTACTGCTTATTATCTGCGCAGGAACATCAAGAGACTTCTTTTCCCCGTTTATTCCAACAAAGCTTTCGCCGATTATGAAGGAAACTGTTTTTCCGTCCTTTTCACCGCTTGCAGTAGATGTTTCTGCGTCCCACGATACAGTCGCGCCAAGCTTTTCAAAAATTGCGCGCATAGGCACAAGTGTTCTTCCGTCAATTATAACGGGAGGCTGATCGCAGATGAGTTTTTCGCCGTCAATAAGGATTTTTATTCCATCCTCGGAAGTATCGGGCTGTGCCTCTACTTCCTTCTCTGGTTCTTCAACAATTTCCACAAGAGTATCTACAGAAAGCTCCACTTCCCCGCTATCGGGAACAATGTTAAGATAAACATAGTTCTTTCCGTTTTCTTGTACTATTTCAGCTGTTTTTGAAGTTTTCTCCTGTTTAACTGTTACTTTTTCCGCCCAAGTTTTGGGAACATTTATCTTTACAGTCAGGGGGTAATCAAAAAGTTTGTTATCTTTCATACCGTCCGTGAGACTGATTACCAGAGATTTCTCTTCTGCCTTGACTGTTTCAATCTTCGCAGAATCTCTTTCATAGATATAGCGGACAACCTCGTTGAATGTGCCTGTCCATACTTCTCCCGAGTCAACCTTTGACTTTATGTACTTGAAGTGTTCTTCGATAGTTTCATACTTTGACAGATATGTATTGTCAGCAGTCCCCTCTTCTCCCAGCGGATGAAGAAGTTCTACATACCAACCGCCCCTGTTTATTGCGCTGTCTACATATCCATTAATTTTTTCTACAGCAGTTCCGTACTGAACGGCATATGTGGGTATTCTGTAGAAATCGGAAGGAGTTTTTGAAGGGACTATTCCTCCACCTGCAACACGATTTGCATAGTGACCTTTTTTAAGTTCCTCGACAACATTGTCCGGAGTTTGTCCCCATGGTGTTGCGAAGCAAAAGACATCATTTCCGGGGAAAAACTCCTTTATCCTTTGCTGTGATCCGGTAATATCTGCCGCAAGTTCTTCATCGGTATATGTGCTTGTATTATACTTAAGTTTATGCGCATACGAATGGTTTCCGACATCCATATATCCTTCTTTGAAAATATTTCTCCAGCCGTTCATCACATAGCTGTCTGCGTTTTCAAGTCTGCCGGGAATTATAAACTGTGTACTGCGAATTCCATATTTTTTCTGAAGTTCGTTGTACTTTACTGCTGACTCGTAATTTCCGTCATCAATTGTGATTGAAACTGCAGATTTTTTGTTATCTGCCCAATCACAAACCACCGGAGCCTCAATTTCTGTCTGAGCCGTTTTGGAATTTGCTATTACAACAGGAATCATAGTAACAAATACAGACACTGCCAAAATCATACTTATAAAATTTTTCATATTTATTCTCCTTTTTGTGTGGGGACAGGTCAATTTTTGTTACACCTGCGGCTTACAAAAATGTCCCCGTTCTTGTGTAGGGACAGGTCAATTTTTGTTACGCCCGCGGCTTACAAAAATATCCCCGTCCCCTATTACGCTTCGTGGTCGCCTGTTGCGGTAAATCCGTTTTTGTATTTTACGCCGTAATCGTAGCCACGGAGAGGACGCGTTACGCCTTTTAGTTTTTCTGTATAGGAATCTACCATTTTAAGAGTTTCTTCGTCTGCTTTCTTAACCGTTGCGCAAGATTTATAGTAGAGATAGTTAAGCATATACACACCGTATTCAAACTGCTCGTAATCTTCGATAAGGCTTGCCTTGTCCTTTCCCTTTATGTACTCCTTATAATCTTCAAACAAGGCTTCAAATCTGTCGCGCATTTCCAGAAGCGAGGGACCTGCCTGGTAATCGTCCTCGCGATAGTCAAGCCTACAATGCTTTAATGGGAAGAAATGCGGGTTACCCTCATTTAAGCATCTTGAAAGCGCGAATGTCTTGCCCTCTGCTGCAACCCACTGATAGTGCTTGATATATTTACAGTTTGCACCTGCATCCTCAAGTTCCTTGTAAACGGCTTTCATCTTCTCTGCATCTGCGCCATATCTTGCGAGGAAATATTCCTCCATCACTCGGTCGCAGTCGCAGTTTACATCCCACAACATACTCTTGAGAAGGTAATTATTAAGCGCCTGAACGCCCCATACCCTTGCGAGCATATGAAGATATACAAAGTGCCTAGCACCTGAGTTATAGAATACGGGGATATCGTTTCTTATTCTCTTTTCAAGAACAAAGGGAAGCGCGGCAAATGTACTTACATTGTAGTATTCACCTATAAGAAGCTGTCCCTTGTAATATTCGTTTGACCATGCTTTGATGTTCTCAAAAATCCATTTATTTGTTTCTTCACATCCTGCATCATCAATATTGTGGAGATAGCATCTTTCAATAACATAGAAGCCGACTGAAATTGTAGAGTAATCAAAATCTTCGGGAAGCGCTCTGTCCGGTGGCGGAAGTGTTTCGTGATATGCCTGAGTTAAGATTGCAATTTTCCTCTTTATTCTGCCTTCCCCGGTTGCTTTCTTTATTGCCTTGTCAAGCTTGTAGGCAAACATCAACATTCTGTAAGAAAGCGAGCCTGCATTTTTACATTTTTCACATTCACACCATGTTCCGTTGTCAAGTGTGGAAAGTTTGAATTTAGAGGCATCACGAAATTCGCCTTCTGCAAGAGCGTCTACGATGAGTTTTACAAATTCGTCTGTTGCATCTTCGTTTGATGTACAGATAAAGTCTCCTGTCCAGTATCCTTTTGCCTGATACTCATAATCTCGGTGCAGGTTATGAACACCGTCGATTTCTGCGTACCATTCGGGATGTGCCTCGCCATATGTAAGGATTCCGTCTCCGTTTACATCTCCCTTATAAAGAGGACTTACTGCATAGGGGTCCTCGGGCTTTCCTTCTCCGCCGAAAATGGCGTGCTTGTAGGGGTATTCGTGGTTAATATCCATATAGTTGTACCAGATTGCATGACCGCCTGCTGTTACACCAAGACCAAGCTTCTGCAAAAGTTCGCCATGTTCAAACTTCACAAGGAAAAGGAAATTGTACTTGTTATGGAAAAGCCACATGAGAAGCTCTGTGCTTGTATCGTTTGCAAATTCGCTTGACGCCTCTCTCGTTCTGTAAGAGGGAGCGCTTGTTATATCAATTTCAGCATTTTCCGACTTATCAAGGCTTTCGCAGTAATGAGTACCTTCTTCCCCGGGGGAAATGAATCTTATTCCGTGGTACTCCATATATTCGTCCATTGCGTAGACACTTCCGCGTCTGCCGTCACCGTAAAGAAGAACTATTTGTGTGTCTCCTTTTTTCGCACCGTAAATGCGGTATTCCTCTTCCTTCGTCACTTTTTCGTAAGGAAGATTATACTTTTCTGCGGCAAATTTTGCACATTCATCGCCGAGGAAAATAAGAACATCTCCATTTTCGGGAATAGCGCTTATGTCACAGACCTCGACATCGAGGTTCTTATATTTCTCGAAAATACTTTTTGCATCGAGTGCAGAAAAACATTCTGTACACGCGCGGCAACTGTCAGCATAAGAGTCTGCCCACGAAATAGTTTTTTCGCCGTATGCAGCATCTTCTACTGTCTTGAAACTTCCTTTTGATACAATAATTTTGTAAGTCATTTTTATTCCTCTTTCATGCACCTTTATGTAAATTCAATTTATTTTCAATATTATTTCAAATCATTTCAAGCTGATTCTTCCGTGTTTTTTGAAATATTTTTTCATATACAGGATACATAGCACACCTGCGACAGGAAAAAGCCCTGTTACAAGTAACCCAGCCCTCATACTGACTTGTTCTGCACTTATATTAAGTATATCTGAAATTTTCAGAGTAAAATCCGCCAAGGTCAATTTATCAGATATAATTCCAAGCAACTGCGGTGCAAGAGACGCTCCCATATCTCCGCCGGCGGCCATAAGTGCGTAAACAGCCACTCCAACATTTTCGAACTTCTCTTCCACATAAATCAGAGTTCCCGGCCACAGCATAGATGTGAAAATTCCGGTCATAGCACATGCTATAATTCCAACTACGGGTCTTAATGTCAGACTTGCCACAAAATAGCAAACGCTTGCGCCGAGCATCCCCAATAATAAAATGTTAATAATTTTTTTATTGCCGTATCGGGAATAAAAGGTTCTTCCTATTCCCAACAATGCCGCAAATAAAGCTACGCCTATAACATCTCCGTAAACCTTAGAAACTCCTATGGCGTTTTCAATAAAGCCTGATGCCCATTGCGACATCGTGCATTCGGCTGCTCCGCCAAAGAATATACACATAGCACATAATAAAATGCCCCTGTTAAACATTTTTGTTCCTTTTTGCTTTCCATCAAATTGATCCAATTGAGGAAGCTCTGCTTTTAAGAACATTAAAAACGCTGTAAACGGCACGATTGACCAGAGCAATGCCAGATACATCCAGTTACGGTTTCCGAAAACCGCCAAAAATAATGTGCTTAATATTACTACACCTACGACACCCCATGCATACATGGAGTGCAGTTTACTCATCTCACGCTCAGGGTTTTCACTTGGCATTGCGGCAATTACAGGGCTGAGCAGAGCTTCGCTTAACCCTGAAGCAACTGAAAAGATTACCGTTCCCGTCATAATCCACAAAAACGCCATATTGGGTAAAAGCATCGGTAAAACTGCGTATAATATCAATCCGGCAAACACAATGAAAGGTGTGATTCTTACCGCTTTATGTATGTTGAAATACTTAGTGAAAAATGCAAATATCAAATCAACAAGCAATTGAGCAGAAAAATTAATTACTACAAGAAATCCAAGTAAAGTGTAAGACAAATCATACATATCCCTGAATGTCAGAAATAAGAGTGGCGACAAATTAGCCGATACAGACATTGTCACTCCGGTCAGATAGCACGCGTTTTTTGCAAGTTTGTATTTATCCATATTGTATTTTCCTTTTGAAATTTGTATCTGTTACGGCAACATTCTTTTTGTTGTTGGTTTTGGGTATACCATACACTGAGAGAATGCTTCTGCATATGTTGCACCACACTGGTATCCGCGATATTTTGAAATAGTCTTTACCATGTCTGCAAAGTCGATATTGTCGTGCTCACGCATCCACTTCAGCTGACTTTCATGACATTCAAGCATCTCCAGTTTAAGGTCGATTTCGTCTGTAATATCAACATACTCTGTCGGTAAAAATTCGTTTCCACCAAGATTATCCATATAAAAAATTGGGGTAACCTTTGAAGGAGTCATGCATCCCGATTCATAATGCGGCACACTCGCTGCAAAGGCTGCATCAAATACCAGGCGACTTACTGCAACATGGTCGGGCATGTAGTCGTTAGGTGCATGAGTAATGATGAAATCGGGCTGTGCCTCACGGATAACATCAACCACTCTGTCGCGCTGCTCCTTGCTTGATTCATATGCCATCAAATCTCCTATATCGCATGTGACAACTTTGATGCCTGCAAGCTTTCCAGCCTTAATTGCTTCCTTTTTACGAATTTCTGCGAGCTCATCAGGCTCAATGATAACATGTCCCAGATTACCATTACAAACATGACAAACTGTAACATTATCTCCGCGTTTAACGCATTTTGCCAATGTTCCTGCACAGTTGATTTCAATGTCGTCAGGATGACAACCAATTGCTAAAACATTCATATAAACCTTACCTTTCGTATGTAAATATCAAAAATCTTCAAATTAATTTTATAGACTTGACACGAGTAAAATTTACTCCCGTTCAATTACCACCCGCATTCTTCCTTTAAGAACTCTCCAAAAGTAGTGTCGATAACATCTAAATCAAAATTATAGTAGTACACATATGCTATTTCTTGTTTTTCATCAGAGTATCCAACAAATACTAATTTTTTAGGATACATTAAATCATATTCATTTACATTTAAGACATTAAACTCAAAATCATCGTGTTGGAAATGCGGTTCATTGGCATTGTCTAAATATTTTAATGTATCTGTCTGATAAACAAATTTTTGAGATAAAAGTTCTTTTTCTCTGTTATAGTTTTGCGTATCATATGAAACTTTTAGAGTATATGCATCTGAAACAAAAAACAGTGTTCTGTTGCGATAATACTTAAAATATAAATCTTCATAATTACCCAGTTCGGCTAATTCAGGAAGAACATCAACGCTTTCAACAATTTCATTGTATTTCTCTATATTGTAACTAACGCTATTGCCGAATAAAATCCATAGTATCACAAGGGGACATATAACAAACATTAAAAGAAAAACTGAAATAATATTTCTTTTTGCTTTTC
>JAFQQD010000074.1 GCA_017411435.1 Clostridia bacterium | reverse complement strand
GTGGATTCGAAGGGGAGCGGGAGTGAATGACAGTCCGGTGGACTGTCAGAGCCGCGGAACGGCTTTTCCGCAGAAAAGCGAATCCACCAATGTCAAAGAAACCCTTTCACGATAGTACGGGGATTTCTTTGTGGTACTTGGAAGGATTCGAAGGGGAGTGGGAGTGAATGACAGTCCGGTGGACTGTCAGAGCCGCGGAACGGCTTTTCCGCAGAAAAGCCGTTCCACCAATGTCAAAGAAACCCTTTCACATTTGTATCATATCGAGTTTTGAGTGAAACGAAAAACATATCGATTTTGTGATAACAAAAATATCGAGCAAACGAGGTTTGCATATTGACAAGAATTTACTTCATAGAAATCTTTGTTCTTCTTCTATTAGCTGTACATTGAGTTTTTCTGCATATAGTCGTAAATCTGTTTGCCGTGCTCTTGCTCTTCCTTCTGGATATGGTTAATTTTCTGGCGGATATCTTCGTCCTTGAACTCGAAAACACAGGTGTCATAAAGATGTGATGCGTGCTTTTCTGTCGCAAGAAGGTCGCTTGCAAGATAGCAGTCATCTTTCTTTTCTTTGCTGTCTGCCGCACCGTAATGTTCGATAAAGGTGGGCTTTTCCTGAGACTGAGCCTGTCCCTGGGATGCGGTGCTTTCTCCGTTTTCTATTTTTGTGAGGGTATCGTAATGATTCTGCTCGACTTGTGAAATTTTAATGAAAAGCTGCCTCAGCTGCGGGTCATGTGCGTCCTGTGCCGCTTTTGTGTACTTTTCAATACACAGCTTTTCCGTGTCTTTCATATCTTTTAGTAGATTTTTCTCTTTTTCTGAAAATTGTGTCTGCATAAAAATCACCTCGGTGTTATTATTTCACCGAGGCGATTTTTTATTCAAATATTTTCCTGAAGCTGTATGTTACGCTGCCATCGCTTCCGATATTAAATGAAAGATACGAGCTTTCCGCTATTGATTTATAAATCATTTTTTCATTTCTTGAATTTGCGATGCTTATGAATCTTGCACCGTGCTTCATAGTGGTAAAATTCTCGTCACCGCTATATATTACAAACACATTTTTACTCTCAGACGCTTTTTCCAGCATCCCGTAAAACGCTTCGCGGTCAAGGTCGCTCGCAAAATCCTCTTTTTTATTTAAGAGGATGAAAATGTTTTTATCATTTCCCGATAGCGCGTTTGCCAGCCTCTCCCACTGTGCTCCGCGCACGATTTTTCCGCCCGATGTTTCAAGCGAAATTATTTTCGAATCGGGGATGGAGGTCATTTCGTATTTACCTGCTGAAAGAGGCGCATTTTCGGGGGTAAGGTCTTTTATCCTTTCTCCGCTGAGCGTTGCCGAGGTATCCGTTTCTTCACAGATATCCATTATCCGCGCATACACGATACGGTCGTAAAGCGTGGTTACATCGGACAAGCTGAAAATATTAAATGCATATCCGCCGTCTTTTTCTGCATAGAGAGTATCATTAAAAACACTTTTTGTGTTGTCGATATCGTACTTTCCGCTTGTCAGCTTAATGCTTCGCTTCGCGCCTGAATGTGACAGGGTAAGAAGTGTTGCATCCTCCCTCAGGGCGTTTATTTTGCCGTTTGTGAGAGTTATGAAATTCTTGTCATACTGGGCATTAAGAAGCGAAAGGTCGTTTACAACCGCGGTGTTGCCGTATTTATCAAAAACTGTTACTTTACCTGTGAGAGAAACTTCCTTCCCTACTTCAAGAGCGTATTCCCCGGGCGCATTTATTCCTGCAACAGAGCCTATTACATAGAGGGTGATGCTGTCCGTTTTTTTGTTATTATAGTAAAGGTCAAGCGTTACCTCTCCCTCTTTTTGCGGATAATATATACTGTTTTTAACATAGCCTCTTCCTGAGGGTACTTTCCACTTTATATCCCCGTTTGTGCTCGTTGGAGTATTATAATTTTTGTCGTAAGGGGTATAGGAAAGCTTCACGCTGTCGCCTGAAAGCACAGTATCTTTTTCTGCCTTTGCCAAAAGTCCTGCTGCAACATCGCTTTTTGCATCACTTGTGATTGCAAGCGCGTTTATGACCTTTCTGTTTTCGCTGGGGGTATTTATTGTATGGAGTTTTCCGTTTTCAAGCGTTTTTCCGACAAGTGCCGTTGAGCCGCCGCCGTCAAGATTAATCGCGTTTACCATACCCATTTCAAGACAGATGTCGGAAAGCACAGAAAGACTTACACCGCGACTGTCTGTCCTTCTGCCATCAACCGTCATCATATAAATCATGGTGCCGTCTGAGTTTGTACCGATAACGCTTCGGGGGTTATTTCCGCTTACATTATGCGTGATTGCGGTCTTTTTTCCGTCTTTTAAGAGAAGTGTACCGCCACCGAATGCAGTTTCCATGCCGTCAAGCGAGGGATTTACACTCAGGCTTACTTCCAGCTCGTCTTCAAGATTTACATTGTGGTCAAGCGTGGGCGACATATTGTCATCGATTACGAGAATATATCCGTTTTCGGGAATGGGGATTGTCCCACCAAGGCTTACCCCTTTGCCCGTAACCTTACCGTCTGTCACGGTTACTGCCGTAATTCCTGCAGGCAGAAACGGAGATTCTCCGCCATTAAAAGCAGGGGTATAAACGAGAAGCGCACCATAGTAGTCTGTGGGCTTATTTATATGCGCAATGGGTGCCTTTTCGCCGTTTGCCATAGTTAGCTCCGCCTTGAAATCAACATAAGAAAAGGAGAGCGCATTTTCTTTCCAGAAGCCTGCCGCCATGTCGGAATTGATGTGTGACTGCAAAAGCTGCCCTTCCTTGACCTCGATACCAAGCGAGAAGTTCTGATTATTTTTATAAGTTGAGAAAAAGTCGCCATTTATTGCAACAACCGTGTTTTCCTCGCCTTTTGCAAGGTCTGTCACTGTTGCCGTTTTATCACTTCCGCCGCTGTGCTTCAGAAGTTCAAACCCGAGATTTTCGTTTTTGAGGTCTGCCGTTATTAAGTTTATGTCAAGCGCATAGCTTCCGTAAAAACGCTTTTCGTTTTTGAGCGTTATTCCGCCTGTCACGACTTCCTCTTCTACCGATGTGTAAAGAGGCTTTGCCTGTGCGCCCAGCGAAATACTTAAGCAAAGCGCCATAATTATAAGTATTTTTTTCATATCAGTTACCTTTATTCTGTCTTACCGTTTCGTAAATGAAAAGCGCCGCCGCAACTGATGCGTTAAGTGAATTCACATCGCCTTTCATAGGAATTTTAACTTTGAAATCACATTTTTCAAGGACAAGTTTGCTTATTCCCTCGCCCTCGCTGCCGATTACGATTGCAACTGCTCCTTTAAGGTCGGATTCATAAATATCCTTTTCGCCTGAAGCGTCTGCACCCGTTACCCATATGTTTTTCTTTTTGAGCTCGTCAATCGTCTTTGCAAGAGAGCTTACGCGCGCCACGGGAGTATATTCCACAGCACCTGCACTCGCCTTGGCACAAACGGCGCTGAGACCTGCGCTGTCGTGCTTGGAAATAATTATTCCGTGAGCACCTGCACAGTTTGCCGTTCTGATGATTGAGCCAAGATTTCTGGGGTCGGCTATTCTGTCAAGAATGACGATAAAAGGCGGCTCGCCCTTTTCCTCGGCAATTTTAAGTATATCGTCAACTGTTTTATATTCCGCCATTGAGCAAAGTGCAACAACGCCCTGATGTGCACCGGTCTGACTCATTTCGTCAAGTTTTTTGGCATCGGTCTCTGTTACGGGGATTCCCTTTTCCTTTGCCATGCGGATAATGGGGATAATGCTTCCGTGCTTATCTCCCTTTTTTACATAAATTTTATCTATATCTCTGCCACTTTTAAGAGCCTCCGTGACAGGGTTTCTTCCTTCGATTTTATCGGTCATAGCTATTACCTCCTGACTTTACATTTTTATTCTAACACAAAATATTAAAAAAGTTTACCTTTGTAACACAAATTTATTATTTGAAATTATTTCCCCTGTGGAAAGTGATTCTTTTTCGTCAGTTTCACAAGGAATATAAAGGTAGTCGCACGGGAATTTTTCTCTGTTTTTCTTGATTTTTTCAAGTTCTGTCTGCGAAAAGCCCTGAAGCGAGATTATTCTTTTTCCTGAAAGATTTATTTCCAGGGCGCGTGCATTTTCCGCTGCGTCTGCAGCTATGTATCTTAAAGTCGCACTTCCTATGCGGAATTTTTCTCCGTCACTTTTGAAAAATATGCGGGCGTCACACTTTTTAGCTTTTGTGACAAGGTGTAGCTTTTCCTTCTCGCTGAAAAGCTCCCTCGGCAGATAAATCCGCCTCGATTCTCTTTTTAAGTCAAATACATCCTGCGTTTCGTTTTTCGTGATTACTATATTTTCGCAGGATACCCCGGCAAGTATCAGGTCATATGTATCGGGGCAGTCAAGCAAAAATGAACCGTCCTTCGTATTCACCTGAGCAAGAGTATGCTTTCCGTAGGGCGTGAAAATCAAGTTATCAAACTCTATCTGCGCAACAAACGATACAAATACCGCGACAATGGCGAAAATCGCTACGGATTTTTTTATTCTTCCGGTCGGCATAGGATGATAATACACCATAAAAACAAGGAAAATCCATACCACTGCCAGAGTAAGAAAGTCTGACCCGAACTCTATAACTGCACCGGGGAGTGAGCTTATTTTATCGCACAAAGCGATGATTCCGTCTGCGAGAAAATTCATTATCGGGGTTAAAACCGCAACAAGCGGCTTTATGGGGTAAAGTATGCAAAGAAGCATACCTAAAACCACAAAAGCCGAAGAAAGCGGTATCGCCACAATATTTGAAAACGGGGAGTATGGCGTAATAATGCCAAAATAATATACAATCACAACCGTCACTGCAAGTTGTGCCGAAAGTGTAAGGGCGATTGCTTCTGCCACCTTACGGGGCATAAACCTGACGAAAAACGCGGAAAGTTTTTCGTTGAAAAGAATAATTCCCAATACCGAGAGTACCGAAAGTACAAAGCCGACATTAAACACTGTGTACGGGTTTATGATTATCATTACCCAGAACGCAAAAAAGAGCGATGTCAGGGGGTCATTTTCGCGGTACAGAATACGCGAAAAATAGTAAAGAAGGCACATCAGAAGAGCTCTTAAAATACTTGCGCCGCTTCCCGTAATTAGCGTAATAAAAATTGAACATAATATTGCAATTACAAACCCGATTCTTCGGTTGCCGAAGATTTTTCTTGTGACAAGCATTATAAACGCAATTACAACCGAAAGGTGCATCCCTGAAACAACGGCAATATGATTAAGTCCGCTTCCCTGAAGCGATGAATAAAGCTCAGAAGTGAGAAGGCTCTTGTCGCCAAATACCATAGCGTTAAAGAGCGCTCGCCTGTCATCCTGAAAGAGATTTTCTCCAACAGTATTTACATATCTGCGCAGAGAATAAATCTTTCCCCTGATGCCTTTTTCGTATCTGCCGGTTATTTTCACATTCTCACAACGCGCCTCAAGATACACTCTTCGCGAGGAAAGGTAGCTTGCAAATGAATTTGCTCCGATTTTGCTTTCAAAAGGAGCGCGGAGGGTTATTTCCCCTGTTACGATATCCCCGCAGAAAAGCTCATTCCTCTCCTCTGCGCACAAATATACACCAATTCTGCCGCGGTCAGTTTCAAGAAATGCGACCGTTTTGCCATCTGCCGTAGGCTCGGCAATGGTGAGATTCATCTCTCCCTTTGTCCCTGCGTATTGGCTTATGACACTGTCTTTGTGCATACGGGCAAAATTCATCCGTATTGCACCCAACAAAATTATTATAAGCGCGACCGAAAAAAGCCGCGCTTTGTCCTTTTTTATGAAATATGCCGAGCATATAAATATTGTCAAAACAAGTGTTATCAGTCCCGACAAGTTGTAAAATGAAAGAAGTATTCCAACAAAAAACAGTATCGCACTGACAACAAGAGGTCGTTTTTTCATTTTTACCTTATTTCCTGTTCGAGATTGTCAAATAATTCTGACGCAAAAAATTCCTGTATGGAAATGCCAAGTCCGTCACAAATTTTCTTTATGGTCGAGATAGTGGTGCTGTTATTTCTTCCACTGACGATATTATTTAAGGTAGACTGTGTTATTCCACACTCTGTAGCAAGTTTGTTGACAGTTATGCTATTCTTTTTGCAAAGGTCGATTATTCTTAGTTTAACTGCTTCTCCGATGTTCATCGTATCACCTCAAAAGAGTTCTATAAGTATAATTTTAGCGCTTTTGAGTTGATATAATTACCTCTTTTGAGTTATGTTGTTACATGGTCTTATCTTTTCAGGTTGTATGTGGTTGAGTTACTATTTAAAAAATTCCACCGTATTGCCTTATTATGCTCATACAGCATTAGCAAAAGCAATATGGTGGAACATATTTTACCTTATTTCCTGTTCGGATTGAAATATCCCTGCGAGCAGAGTTCATCATACTGTATGCAGTAGACGGTGTTACTCCTGATAATGTTGCAAGTTCGTTGATTTTTATGTTTCTTTCTTCGCAGAGCGATAAAAAACGGTTTACGATAGCATCTTTAATATCCATAAAAGCTTCACCTCACGGATATTGTATTCCCTTTTACATTTGTGCGTATACGCAGGTGCGTAATATTGCTTGTAAATTTGTTGTTTTTTAAGAAACATAAGTAAAGATGTACTTTTGGTGTCAAAATAAAAAGCCGTTGCGAAAGCAACGGCTTTTTATTCAATCAGTCAAGTTCAAACTTACTGTGGATTGCACGGATTGCTTTTTCTGCATCCTTTTTATCGATAAGCACGCTTACTCTGATTTCGCTTGTTGAAATCATCTGAATGTTGATGCCTGCATCGAAAAGTGCTTCAAACATCATAGCGGCAACACCGGGGTTTGATGTCATACCTGCACCCACGATAGAAACCTTTGAAACATTTTCATCGTGAACAACCTTTTCTGCGCCGATGATTGCATTGTTTTCATTGATTACATTAAGCGCTGTTTCAAGGTCGTCTGAACTTACAGTGAAACTGATATCCTTAGTGCCGTCACGACCGATTGACTGAAGGATGATATCTACATTTATCTTCTTCTTTGCAAGAATCGAGAATACCTGGAACGCCTTTCCAGGCTTATCATCAACATTTACCAGAGCGATTCTCGCTGTATCATTATCACGGGCAATACCTCTAATTAACATTTTTTCCACAGTGTTTTCCTCCTTAACAATAGTGCCGGGAACTTTTTCGAAGCTCGAAAGCACTTCCATATTTACATTGAATTTTTTTGCAAGCTCTACGCTTCTGTTATGAAGCACATTTGCGCCTGCACTTGCAAGCTCAAGCATTTCGTCATAAGTAATTTCGTTGAGCTTCTTCGCCTTGGGTTCAATTCGGGGGTCGGTTGTAAACACACCCGTTACATCGGTAAATATCTGACAAAGGTCTGCACCGAGAGCCGCTGCGATTGCAACTGCCGATGTATCCGAGCCGCCACGGCCGAGAGTTGTGATATTGTCATACTTGTTTATGCCCTGGAAGCCTGCAACGATAACGATTTTCTTCTTGTCGAGCTCGTGCTGGATTCTTTCGCCGACCACTCTTTTGATTCTTGCTTTTGAGTAGTTGATGTCGGTTGTCATACCTGCCTGCCAGCCTGTAAGCGAAACAACAGGTCTGCCGAGTTTTTCAATCGCCATTGCCAGAAGTGACATTGAAATCTGCTCACCTGCCGAGAGGAGAACATCCATTTCTCTTCTTGAAGCATCGGGGTTAATTTCCTTTGCCTTTGCGATAAGGTCGTCTGTGGTATCGCCCTGTGCGGAAACGACTACTACAACATCGTTACCCTCGTCATAAGTTTCTACCACGCGGTTTGCAACGCGGAACACTCTTTCTGCGTTTGCCACACTGCTGCCGCCAAATTTCTGTACTATTAAACTCACTTTTATTGCCTCCTTAATTGTACAATCTGATTATATTTACAGGAGAAATTTCCGCAATTTTTTCACGGAGCTGTCTGACTGTAATTTCGTTTGTTATAAATGCAAAATCGTCTTTGCCCGAAACAAAATCTTCTGCACCGAAGACCTCTTTTGCTTTTTCGGTTTCCTTAACACGGATGAAGAAACGCGCAGTAACTTCTTCGTAAGGAATGAAAAAGTCTTCACCGCTCTTCTCCCATGAGAAGTAGGGGTTATATTCAGGGCTTCTTACGATGTCAATCACATCGCCCACAACTGCGCTTGCAGTCGGGCTTTTTCCTGCGCCGCGTCCGTAGAACATTAAATCGTCTACCATATTACCCTTTACCATTACGGCATTGAACACATCCTCAACCGATGAGAGAGGGCAGTTTTTCGGAATAAGCATCGGCTCAACCGATGCACTAACCTTGCCGTCCTTTGTATAGCCGTAGCCGATAAGCTTAATTGTGCAGCCAAGTTTTTCAGCATAGGAAACATCTTCGGCAGTGATGGTGCGGATACCCTTGGCATTGACAAGCGCACAGTCAATCTTTTTGCCCGTTACAAGCGACATAAGGATTGAGATTTTTCTCTGTGCATCTATACCATCGACATCGGCTGTCGGATCCTTTTCAGCATAGCCGAGCTTCTGTGCGGTCTTAAGCGCATCTTCAAAGGAAGAATTTTCCTTGAACATTTTTGTTAAGATGTAGTTTGTAGTACCATTTAAGATACCTGAAACCTTTACAATATCGTTTGCTGAAACATCGTTTGCAAGAGGACGGATTACGGGAATACCGCCGCCTACGCTTGCCTCGTAAAGATAGCGCACATTCTTTTCCTTTGCGATGCGGAAAAACTCGTCTCCGTGAGCTGCTACAAGCTCTTTATTACTGGTTACCACGCTTTTTCCGCTTTCAAGAAGCGCCTTGGTGTAGTCGTATGCAAATTTTATACCGCCCATGGTTTCAACGACAATGGAAATTTCATCGTCATTAAGAAGCTCATTAAAATCTTTTGTGAAAAGATTTGCCTCTTCGTGCGCTGAGAAGTCGCGGATATCAAGAATTCTCTTAACATCAATTTCCTCCCCCGCTTTTTTCGTGAGGATGTCTTTATTCTGTCTTACGATTTCGTATACTCCCGAGCCGACAACTCCGAAGCCGATAATAGCAATTTTTTTCATTTGTTTACCACCTTTAAGCACACGGAATCCAAACCCCGTATGCCTCAAATTTATAAAATTTGCACACTTTTAACTTGTCATCCCTAAAAGGCGTCAGTCTGTATTTATCCTCCGTATAAAAATTACACTAAATTTTATACATTTGAGGTCGCAGAGTTTTAAGATAGATAATTTTTGGTTAAGACAAGTAAAATCTCGCAGGGAATACGAGGTTATTTTCAAGAGATTTTACGCAGTATTAACCAAAATTGGCATCTTAAAACCATACTGGGCTCGGTTTTCGTGTGCTTGTTTACTGTTTTGCGAGTATGTTAACCTTCCTTACACCGCTTACGCTTTGCAGTCCTGCGATAAGCTTATCGGTAGAAAGGTTCATTTTTTCTGTCTGCACCGTGACGGTTATATTTGCAACTCCGTTTACGGGAACATTCTGATTTATTGTCAGGATGTTGCACCCTGCATCGCTCATAAATGAAAGCAGATTGCTAAGTACACCCTTCATATCAATAACTGCGATAAGGAGCGTCAGTATTCCCTGCATCTGATTGAAAGGAAATACATAATCCTTATATTTATAATACGCGCTGCGCGATACATCTGTCATATCGCACCCTTCATTAACCGTCTGCGCCTCTCCCGATTCAAGCAGTTCCTTTACCCTTAAAACCTTGTGATAAACGGGCGGAAGAACAGACAAATCAGCGATTACGAGCTTTCGTTCACTCATATGTCCACCACCTGTGTACATTTGTCTTTTGCAATCTTAACATAGATGATTCTTTATGTCAAGTAAAAAATTAAAAAAGTGCAGAAATTCCGCACTTTTTTTATAACTGTTCATTCTGTATTTATCCACCTTCTGTCATTCTGAGGGGCAACGCTCCCGAAGAATCTCCTGTTTGGGGTTGATTTCCCCGATAGCGGGGAAAATGTCCGTAGGACATAAGGGGCCCGCCGCAGGAAGCGGAGGTCGTTTTTGTTACGGGTTTAGGGACAGGTCCATTTTTTGTGCACCTTCGGATTACAAAAATGTCCCCGTCCCTGCACAAAAAACACCCCGTCCCCGCCGCGCTCTTATATTCATCTCTTATATTCATTATAAATATCTCTTTTTGACACACCGCGGTCCTTTGCGACCTTTTTCAGTGCCTCTTTTTCGTCAATACCCTCTTTTATATACAGTTCAATATGCTCGGCTATGGTCATATCCTGCCAGCCCTCACGCGTTTCTTTTTCTATATCGTCTGCGCTTTTGCCCTCGATTACGAGCACAAATTCTCCGCGCGGGGGATTCTCCTCATACATTTTTATGGCATCGTCAAATGTTGTGCGCAGTATTTCCTCGTGAATTTTCGTAAGCTCACGGCAAAGGGCAATTTTTCTGTTGCCGAAATGCTCACGCATATCGCGTAGTGTTGAAAGAAGCTTGTGCGGAGCTTCGTAGAAGAGCATCGTTCTTGTTTCATTTTCAAGCGATGAAAGGTGCTCGCCTCTTCCTCTTTTATTTACCGTAAGGAAGCCCTCAAAAGTAAATCTCTGCGTGGGAAGAGCGCTTGAGATAAGCGCGTTTATCCCTGCAACCGCTCCGGGAATGGGAACTACCTGTATGCCCTCCTCTGCACAAAGCCTTACAAGGTCTTCGCCGGGGTCGCTTATGGCAGGCGTTCCGGCATCGCTTACAAGTGCAATGTTTTTGCCCTGTTTCATTTCGGATATGAGATATTCGCCCTTTTCCTTCTTATTATGTTCAAAATAGCTCGTCAGCGGCTTTTCTATTCCGAGGTGATTTATAAGCCCGAGCGTCCTTCTTGTATCCTCCGCTGCGATAAGGTCAACCATTTTTAAGGTTTCAACACATCTTAGTGTTATGTCGCCAAGGTTCCCTATCGGCGTTGCACATAAGTATAATTTTCCGTTCATATTTATACTCCGTTATTTTAATGATTGTAAATAGTTTCCGTCTTTGTCGTACATAAAAATGGCACTTTCGAGTTTAAGCTGCGCCTTGCCGCCACGCGCTCCCTCAATAAGAATGAGCGATGCCGCCTTGCCCTCGGACGGATAGACTACGGCTAGGCGCTTTGGCTCAATTTTATATTTGCGGAAGGTTGAAATTACATCGCACATTCTGTCGGCACGGTGCACCATAAAGAGCTTTCCGCACGGTTTTAGCACATCGTTGGCGCTTTTCACGACATCGTCAAGAGTGCAGGCTATTTCATGACGCGCGATTGCAAGCTTATCCTTGGGGTTTACAAGTCCGCCTCCTGCATTCATATAAGGCGGATTGCAGGTAACGGCATCAAACGCGTGCGCGCCGAACATTTTCTTAGCATCCTTGAGGTCGGCATTGTGTACATGGATTTTGTCTGAAAGTGCGTTCAGCACCATTGTGCGTTGCGCCATATCGGCTACTTCGGGGATGATTTCAACTGCTTCCACTCCCGAAAGGTCACAAAGCCCCCATAAAAGAACGGGGATTATGCCTGTGCCCGTGCACATATCCAGAACGCGTGCACCTTTTTTGAGTTTTACAAACCTTGATAGAAGCACTGCGTCACTGCCGAAGCAGAAGCCGTCTTTTGACTGTATTACTTTATATCCTTTAAGACCGAGGTCTTCTATTTTTTCGTTATCTTTTACCATTTTGTCCACCAATAGACTAAACACCCGAAACCGATTGGCTTCGGGTGTTCGTTTTTTTGCTAAAGTTAACCAAAAGTGAATAGTCCGAACCTGCCTTAAACGGAGGAATTTCGGTATCTTTCAGCTTGTCATCCTTGCAAGGCACAAAGCCTTGCTTCCTTTTCCACGCCAAAATCTACTCAAAATTCCAACCGTTTCAGGTCAATGGAATTTTCAGAGAGCAGATTTTTGATTGCGGAAGGCAAAAACGCAGGTAATCCTGACGGATTACCGAGTATTTTAACACATCGAAAGCGGAAATCCGCCTCTGAAAATCAGAGTTCGGATTATCCATTTTTGGTTAAGCAGGGTTAGGAGCTGAAACGGGGCATACGCCTGCACAAGCACCGCATTCTACGCAAGCATCTGCGTCAATTACATACTTGCCGTCGCCTTCCTTGATGCACTGACAGGGGCATTCAGCCTCGCAAGCACCACAGCTGATGCAATCATCATTGATAATATAAGCCATTATGTACACCTCTTTTTCATAGAATGTTAATCTTATTGTAGCATAAAAATATTAAATTTCAATACTTTTTTTTGCTTTTAATCCTTTTTTGCTTGAATAACGCGGTTTTTTCCTATATAATAAGCTCAAATAATATAGTGGGATAGTATATCCTTATTCCTAGGGAGATGTTTTTCGTGAAAACACTAAAGAAAATCTTAAACAACATTTTTATTGACGGACTCAGCGGTATGGCGCTTGGCCTTTTTGCAACGCTGATTGTCGGCACAATACTTTCACAGATCGGCACACTTTTTGCCAATGGAAAGCTTGGGGATGCCCTCTTTATGATGGGCAAGATTGCATCGCTTCTGACAGGAGCAGGTATCGGTGTCGGCGTAGCTTATAAGTTCAAAGGGTCACCGCTTGTTGTTATAAGTGCCGCTACAAACGGTATGATTGGCGCATATGCAGCAAAAATTCTTGCAGGAACACTCTTTGCAGACGGTATGTTTACAATCACTCCTCCGGGCGAGCCTCTCGGTGCATTTATTGCGGCATATGTAGGTTATCTTGCAGGAAAGCTCGTTTCGGGAAAAACAAAAGTTGATATACTTGTAACACCCGTTGTCAGCATTTTTGCAGGCAGTATCGCCGGTCTTATCGCAGGACCTCCGATTTCAGCTCTTATGAGTGAGCTTGGAAGCTGGGTTAACTGGGGTGTTGACCAGCAGCCGTTTTTGATGGGTATTGTTGTAAGCGTGCTTATGGGAATATTCCTTACTCTCCCGATAAGCTCGGCAGCAATAGGCATCGTGCTTGGTCTTGACGGACTTGCTGCAGGCGCGGCAACAGTCGGCTGCTGTGCGAATATGATTGGCTTTGCCGTTGCAAGCTATCGCGAAAATAAGCTCGGCGGTCTTCTTTCCCAGGGGCTTGGCACAAGTATGCTTCAGATGCCCAATATCATAAGAAGACCTCTTATATGGCTCCCTGCAATTATAACAAGCGCAATTCTGGGGCCCTTATCAACAATGGTATTCAAAATGACAAGCAACCCCACCGGAAGCGGTATGGGAACGGCAGGTCTTGTAGGACCGATTATGTCCTTCCAGACAATGAGCGAAACTATGCCTTCTATGCAGGCTCTTACATATAATATCACAATGTATTTTGTGCTTCCGGCGATACTCTCACTTGTGATTTCCGAAATTATGCGCAAGCACAAATTCATCGCATATGGCGATATGAGCCTTGATGTACAATGAAAATCGGTAGCGTTACACTCAAAAACAATGTGTTCCTTGCCCCGATGGCCGGGGTAAGCGACCTGGCGTTCCGCATTATCTGTGACCGTTTCGGTGCAGGACTCTCATATACGGAAATGGTCAGCGCGAAGGCGCTTTCCTTCGCCGATAAAAAAACGAATACTCTTATGCAGACCGATGAGCTACCCACCGCGGTACAGCTTTTCGGCAGTGATGCCGATATTATGGCTTCTGCTGTGCCTGAGGTGGAAAAGCACGGGCTTTTTACCGATATAAATATGGGTTGTCCCGCACCTAAAATCGCAGGAAACGGAGAGGGCAGCGCGCTGATGCGCGACCTTTCTAAAGCGGAGCGGATTATCGGAAGTGTCTGTGACAAAGCCTCAAAACCCGTCACGGTAAAAATGCGAAGCGGTTGGGACAGTAAGCATATAAACGCCGTGGAGCTTGCGCGCATTGCGGAAAACTGCGGTGTAAGTGCAATTACCGTTCACGGCAGAACGCGTGAGCAGTATTACAGCGGAAGGGCGGACCGCGGTATCATCCGCGATGTAGTGAATGCCGTTTCTGTTCCCGTAATTGCAAACGGAGATATATTTTGTGCCGAGGATGCAAAAGCCATGCTTGACGAAACGGGCGCGGCGGCAGTAATGATTGGCAGAGGCAGTCAGGGAAATCCGTGGATTTTCAGACAGATTTCAGAGTATTTTGAATCGGGGCGCGTGGAAACCGTCCCCACACCTGAAGAAAGAATAAAAATGGCAATTGAGCATATAACTCTCCTTTGCTCATTAAAGGGCGAATACAGAGGTATCCGTGAGGCGCGAAAGCACGCATCATGGTATATAAAGGGGATTAAGGGCGCGGCTCAATTACGAAATAAAATAAATTCGGCAACAACGCTTGCCGAAATGGAAGACACACTTTCTAAGCTTTTGTAAAGGACTTGATAAAATGCGTATAGCAGTAAAGGTAGGAACATCAACACTGGCACATTCTACAGGCAATCTTAATATCCGCCATGTAGAAGATTTGTGCAAGGTTTTAAGCGACCTCAAGAATGCAGGGAATGAAATTATCCTCATTTCTTCGGGTGCTATCGGTATGGGCGTGGGCAAGCTTTCCCTGGGCAAAAAGCCTGACGATATGCCTACCAAACAGGCTGCGGCAGCAGTCGGTCAGTGCGAACTGATGTATACATACGACAAGCTGTTCTCGGAATATAATCATACTGTGGCGCAGATTCTTGTAACCTCGCCTGATATCGAGGGCGGCGAAATGAGTGAGCGTGGCACAAATTTCCGCAATACACTTCTTCGTCTTCTGGAGCTTGGAGTTCTTCCCATTATAAATGAAAATGACACCGTTGCGACAGAAGAAATCTCTGTAGGCGACAACGATACGCTCTCTGCACTTGTTGCACGAAGCTGTGATGCCGACCTGCTTGTTCTTTTAACCGATATTGACGGTCTTTATACCAGCGACCCCCGTACAAATTCCGATGCAAAGCTGATTGATGTCGTTGACGAAATCACACCTGAAATTATTGCGTGTGCAGGCGGTCGCGGCAGTGCACTCGGCACAGGCGGAATGGCTACAAAGCTCCACGCGGCACAGATTTGTACCGAGGGCGGTATTGATATGATTATCGCAAATGGCGACAGCCCCTCCATCCTTTATAACATTGTGGCAGGCAAAAATGTCGGCACCAAATTTATCGGAAGGAAATAATGCACAACGCAGAATGCGGAGTACATCGGGGACGGGGACATTTTTGTAATCCGAAGGTGCACAAAAAATGGACCTGTCCCCAAGCGAAAAGGAAGGATGCAAAAAATATGACTACTCTTGAAATTCTTGAAAACGCCAGAAAGGTTAAAAGGGTGGCGATGCTTCTTGACACAAAGACGAAGAACGACACTCTCTCCAAAATGGCAGACAAATTAATAGAAAATACGGACAAAATCCTTGCGGCAAATAAAATCGATGTAAATAATGCAAGAGGCATTATTTCCGATGTTATGATAGACCGTCTTTCTCTTTCAATAGAGAGAATTGAGGGCATGGCGCAGGGCATCCGCGATGTTGCAAAGCTTCCTGACCCTGTCGGCCATGTGATTGAGAGGGTGGAGCGTGAAAACGGACTTGTGATAGAAAAAACATCCGTCCCGATTGGTGTTACGGCTATCATTTACGAAAGCCGACCCAATGTTACAAGCGATGCGGCGGCACTTTCGCTTAAAAGCGGTAATGTTTGTGTGCTTCGTGGCGGTAAGGAAGCGTACAATAGCGCAAAAGCCATTGTGGACGCACTTCGCGAGGCACTTTCAGAATCGGGGCTCCCCGAAAATCTTATAAATCTTGTAAATGATACGACAAGGCAAAGCGCGACTGAGCTTATGACAGCAGTAGGTTATGTGGATTTACTTATTCCGCGCGGCGGCAAGGGACTCATTGATGCGTGCGTTAAAAATGCAAAGGTTCCCTGTATCCAGACGGGCACGGGAATCTGTCATATTTTTGTTGATGAGAGTGCCGATTTTTCCATGGCGCTTGACATAATCGAAAACGCCAAGACAAGCCGTCCGTCCGTGTGCAATGCGGCGGAGTGTCTTCTTGTGCATAGGAATATTGCAAAAGAGTTTCTTCCCCTTGTGAAGGAAAGACTTGTCGATATGCGTGCAGTGAAAAATCTCCCTGCAGTTGAACTTCGTTGTGATGAGGCGGCGTTTGAAATCCTCGGCACGAAAAAGGCTCAGAACGGTGATTTCGACACGGAATTTCTCGATTATATCCTCGCAGTCGGTGTTGTCGATGATGTGAATTGTGCGATTGAGCATATTTCGCTTCATTCGACAGGGCACAGCGAAAGCATCGTCACCAAAAACGATGAAAATGCAAGGGTTTTTACCGCTGCGGTTGACAGTTCATCCGTTTATGTGAATGCGTCCACCCGTTTTACTGACGGTGGCGAGTTCGGCCTTGGTTGCGAAATGGGTATTTCCACGCAGAAGCTTCACGCAAGAGGCCCGATGGGACTGAAAGAACTCAATGTTTATAAATATATTATAAAAGGTAACGGTCAGGTAAGGTAAACGCAGAATTGGACGAGGTGTTTTGTACACTTTGTTAATTCGAGTGGTGTGCGGGGACGGGGTGTTTTTTGTTAGCCAAAGGCGTAACAAAAAACGACCCGTCCCCAAACGGGAAGGTGCACAAAAAATTTCCCCGTCCCCGCATACAACTCGCAACAACAGAGTTGAAAAAATTACTTCTTCATAATCGCAAAATGAAAGGATTGATACAAATGATAACTGCAGGTTTTATAGGTTGTGGCAATATGGGAGGAGCACTCCTTGGCGCTGCGGCTAAAAGTGTTGATGCGAAAACCGTTTACGCATCCGACTTTATAAAGGAAAAGGCAGAATCTCTTTGCAAAGAACTTGGTGCAAACGCCACAGATAACGAATATATCGCGAAAAACTGCAAGTACATTTTCCTCGGAGTAAAGCCTCAGGTTATGGCGAGTACTCTTTTGGAGATTGCGCCGTTTCTTAAGGAGCGTTCTGACCGATATATTCTCCTTACAATGGCGGCAGGGGTAAGTATTGAGGGTTTTGTGTCTATGCTCGGATTTTCTGCTCCCGTAATACGCATAATGCCCAACACACCCGTTGCAGTCGGTAATGGCGTTATCCTCTACTCCTGCACAGAAGATGTCACAAAAGACGAAATAGCCGAATTCAAGGAAATCTTCAAATTTGCGGGAATTACCGACAGAATTGACGAAAAACTTATCGATGCAGCAAGTGCTCTTTCGGGTTGCGGACCTGCATTTGCATATTTATTCATCGAGGCGCTTTCAGACGGTGCTGTGCTTTGCGGGCTCCCGCGCGACAAGGCTCTTTTGTATGCGGCGCAAACAGTAAAAGGCGCGGCAGAGATGGTTATAAAATCAGGCAAGCACCCGGCTGAGCTTAAAGACAATGTTTGTTCTCCAGGCGGAACTACAATCGAGGGTGTGCGCGCGCTTGAGGAAGGCTCCTTCCGCGCAGACAGCATGGGTGCGGTAGTAAAAGCCTACGAAAAAACCTTAAAATTAAAGAAATAAAACCGTATATTTACAAAAAAGACTTGCAAATTTATACAGTTGAACTTATAATGAAAGCATAATAAATATATTTGGAGGTATACATAATGAAAAAGTTTATTTCACTTATTCTCGCACTGGCGCTTGTTGTTTGCGTATTTGCTGCATGCGGCAAGAAGGATGCAAAACTTACAATCCTCGATACCGAATATGTTGAAGAGGATTACGCAATCTGCGTTGCAAAGGAAAATGCAGATCTTCTTGAAAAAATAAATGTCGCTCTTGCAGAGCTTGAGGCAGACGGCACAAAGCAGGCTATCATCGACAAGTACATTTCAGGCAAGGAGCACAGCCTTAAGTTCCAGCAGGATGTCGAAGGCAAGGAAGAAATACACATGGCTACAAACGCTCAGTTCCCTCCCTACGAATACTACGAAAACGAAGTTATCGTAGGTATCGATGCTGAATTTGCAGCAGCAATCGCTGATAAACTTGGTATGAAGCTCGTTATTGACGATATGGATTTCGATTCTATCATCACGGCTGTTCAGACAGGCAAGGCTGACTTTGGTATGGCAGGTATGACTGTTACTGAAGACAGATTGGAAAAAATCAACTTCACTACAAGTTATGCAAAGGGCGTTCAGGTTATCATCGTTCCTGAAGGCAGCGAAATCAAGACTGTTGACGACCTTTACAAAGAAGGCGCAGAATACCTTGTAGGTACTCAGAAGGGTACAACAGGCGACATCTATGCAGAAGATGATTTCGGTGCAGACCGCGTTATGAAGTATGCATCAGGCAACGAGGCTGTTCAGGCTCTTAAGACTGGCAAGGTTGACTGTGTTATCATCGACAACGAGCCTGCAAAGGCTTATGTTGCAGAAGCTAACAAATAATTTTATCTGAAATTTTGCGGAGGCGGTATTGCCGCCTCCGTTTTACTTTTTTGAGGTGATCTTATGGCTGAGATTTTAGCCGGTTTCAAGGCGGATTTCATATTAAACTTTATTGATGAAAACCGTTGGAAATTTCTTTTAACAGGACTTCAGAATACGCTTTTTATCACATTTTTCTCCCTTATATTAGGCGTTGTTCTGGGGGTTTTGATTGCAATAATCCGTTCCAGCTACGATAAATTGAAGAACGAAATGCCCAAGGGTGCAAAAAAATTCTTTTTGTGGATTGCAAATGCCTTCTGCAAACTTTATCTTACAGTTATCCGCGGAACTCCCGTTGTGGTTCAGCTTATGATTATGTACTACATTATTTTTGCAACATCACGCAACGGCGTTATGGTTGCAATCATTGCGTTTGGTATAAATTCAGGCGCCTATGTTGCAGAAATCGTGCGCAGCGGTATTATGAGCGTTGATGGCGGTCAGTTTGAGGCTGGCAGAAGCCTGGGATTTGATTACAAATGGACAATGTGGTATATCATCATCCCGCAGGCGTTCAAGAATGTTCTTCCTGCGCTTGCAAACGAGTTTATCGTACTTCTCAAGGAAACTTCTGTTGCAGGTTATGTTGCAATCCGAGACCTTACTATGGGCGGCAACATTATCCGTGCAGCAACATATTCTGCGTTTATGCCTCTTTTGGCGGTTGCGGCAATTTATCTTGTTCTGGTAATGTTCTTTACCAAGCTTGTCAACATCCTTGAAAGGAGGCTGCGTAAAAATGAACGATAACACAATTATTAAGGTTTGCGGCCTTAAAAAGCATTTCATAGACGGAACCGTAAAGGCGCTTGACGGGATTGACCTTGACATTAAAAAAGGCGAGGTTATCGTTATAATCGGTCCCAGCGGATGCGGTAAGTCAACATTTCTGCGTTCGCTCAATCTCCTTGAGACACCTACAGACGGAAATATTTATTTTAATGGTGTTGATATTACCGACAGTCAGAATGATATCAATCTGCACCGTCAGAAGATGGGTATGGTTTTCCAGCAGTTTAACCTCTTCCCCCATCTTTCAATTCTTAAAAATATTACTCTCGCACCGATGAAGCTCCTTAAAAAATCAAAAGAGGATGCTGAAAAGGAAGCTCTTGCTCTTCTTAGAAGAGTCGGTCTTGAAGACCGCGCAAATGCTTATCCGTCACAGCTTTCAGGGGGACAGAAGCAGCGAATTGCCATCGTGCGTGCGCTTGCTATGAACCCCGATGTCATGCTTTTTGATGAGCCGACAAGCGCACTCGACCCCGAAATGGTTGGCGAGGTTCTGGATGTTATGAAAGAGCTCGCTCAGGAGGGTATGACCATGGCAGTTGTAACCCACGAAATGGGATTTGCAAAGGAAGTTGCCGACCGCGTAATCTTTATGGATAGCGGTAAAATTGAGGAAATCGGCGCTCCTGAAGAGATTTTCGATACTCCCAAAAGCCCCCGACTTCGCGACTTCCTGGGCAAGGTATTGTAATAAAATAATGCGCCTTTTCGCATGTAGCAAAGCAAAAAGAGGATGAAATTCATCCTCTTTTTCTAATTATTATATTACACAGAAATTGCCCCTCTACCCGAGGCGGAGCTCCTTTGTCCTTCGGACATTTTCCCCGTTAGCGGGGAAAACAGCCCCAAGCTGTTACTTCAGGATTTCGACAACTTGTGCTTCGCCGTACCATTCCACCTTGCAATCAAGACTTTCTGCAATAGCCCTGACAGGCACGAACGTTCTGTTATCAACTATAACCGCAGGAGAATCTAACACAATAATATTATCGTTTTTCAACAAATACTCTTTTCCTATAGAGATTTTTATTATTGCTTCGTTTGTTTCTCCAATAGCTGTACGGGTATTGGCGTCCCATGTAACCTCTGCTCCAAGAGCTTCAAAGATTGCCCTCATTGGAACCATGGTCCTGTTATTTATAATCATTGGCTCCACATCAAACTCAAGCTGCTCGCCATTAACGAAAACGCTGATTCCGTCAGGGACAAATGCAACATTTTCCTCTGTCCCCCATTCTCTCTCATCGAATTCCGCATCATAAAACTGCTCTTCTTCATCGTAATTTTCTGCCGTGATATCCTGATTGACACCTTCATCATATGTTTCGTCATAACTTTCCTGTATATCATCACTAGTATTTGTTGTAATATCTTCTGCAAAAACAGATGTTGATACACACATAATCAACATCAAAAACATGGTTAAGTACTTTTTCATATTAAACCTCCGCTTCGCATTACTGCAGATTTATTCTATTTCCTGCCGCATAACCTTTGATGCCATTATACTCCACATAATACCATCCATTGCTTTCTTTATCGGGGTAAACTGTACAACGAACACCATTATTCATGCTGCCAAGAATTTTATAATCTGTTGACGGGCCACTTCTGATACTCAGGTTTTCCCAGCTTGACGGAATGTTTACAACGCCAACTCTTGTGTTTGCCTTTTGAGGTTCAGATGAAGATGTATCCAGTTTTATTTGATTTCCCGAAGCATAGCCTTTAATACCTTTATACTCCACATAATACCATCCATTGCTCGTTTTATCAGGGTAAACAGTACATTTGTCACCCTGCTTCATATTACCCAAGCTTTTGTAACTTGTTGACGGACCGCTTCTGATATTAAGGCTTTTCCAACTGGAAGGAATGTTTACTGTTCCTGTGATGGTTTTTTCTGTTTGAGAACTGCTTGTCTGACTTGCTTCTTCCTCAACAGTAAAGCTCTTTGAAACTTCTATTGTTTTGCCGGAAGAATCTGTTGCCACCACTTTAAGCGTGTATTTGCCAACAGAAAGCTTGTCAAAGGTAAGAACATTATTCAGGTTTGCGCTTTTAATGTCCATCGAGGTTGAGTTTGGCGCATCTTTTGATTTGTAAATGATTTTTCCGCTTGAATTTATAATGCTTCCTTGCACGCTTGAAATTTTATAATTTGATTTAACTGTTCCTCTTAAACCAAAGTTGCTTCCCTTAGTCAATGTAATAGGATATTTTTCAAGATTAATAGATAATGTGGATTCGACCTTTTCAATTTTTCCAACAACAGTAAAACTCTTTGAAACTTTTACTGTTTTACCCGAAGCATCTACCGCTTGAACTTCCAAAGTGTAATTACCAGGACTCAATCTGTCAAAAATCAAGTTGTTATTTAAGTTTTGCTTTTTGACATCAACTGATTTAGCATTTGGAGTATCTTCTGTAGATTGAATCACATTACCATTCTGCTTGATGTATCCACAAATCTTTTTTATTTTATAGTTTGATGAAATAGTTCCTCTCAATCCGAAATTATTGCCCTGAGTATGCTGAGAAGGATACTGTGTAAGGTTTATCTTTAATGTAGATTCTGCTGAGGATTGTTGTGTTGTCGCCTTTACCGCTCCGCAGTAACATTTTCCGTTGTTGAAATTATAGTTATGTGTATGTTTTTTTGTAGAAGTATTAGAGGAATTGTTTTTTGTTTCCGTTGCAGTTATATCATAATTGTCGGTTAAAGTTTTAGAGTTAAGATACGCGGTGTACTTATCCTGATATCCAACGGCATACCACTCATTACCATACGCATTTTTCACTTTTCCCAAGACTGCAAAGCTCTTTATTACTTTGCCTGTTGAGTACTTTTCCGCATCTTCATAGGGCGCCTTATAAAGATTTACTTTATAATTCTTTTTTGCAGATTTGAGCGTTGCGGTTTTGTTTTTTATTATTTCAAGAGTGGTCATCCAATCAAACTCTTTACCACATTCTTTACAAACGCCTAATTTAGAACCACTTGTCTTGTAATTCCATTCGCCCTTACTGTTTTTTGGCGTGGTGGGGCAGGTGTGTGCTTTGATCACATAATCACCATTTATTTTTTCGCTATTTGCTAAAATCCAATTCCAATAGCAACTTTTTTGGGAACCAATATTGCTGTCCCAACTTGCACTAAATCGAACATTTCTTAACGCAGATGGATTATTTATATAGTAGTCAAAAGTATATCCTCTAATTTTACTCAATTGTTCATAACTGCCACTATTTGTGTTTGCTATGTCAAAATGCAAATGTGTTCCGCTCGACTGTCCTGTATTGCCCATTCTACCTAAAACAGTATCTCTATATACTGTAACTCCGGCTTTTATGTTACTTGGAATAGAATCTTTTAAAAAATGCATGTATCTTGAATAATATTTCTTACCATTCACCGTATGAGTTACTTTTACATAATAACCCATACTGCTATCGTATCCAGCACCTGTGACGACACCTTCTTCAACAGGATATATATGTTCTCCCATTGCATCTGCCGTTGCACCCCCATTGTTTCCGATATCGATACCATTATGCTTTCCGCCACTTTTGTAATAATCTATACCTGTTAGATAGAATATTCTATCACTTTTTATAGGCCATTGTGGCTTTAAATCTTCTATCGCAAACTCTCTATAATCATTTGCTGCAACACCAACACAAGCAGTTGAAAGGATAATACTAACTGCTAAAATTATACTTAATAATCTTTTCATGATTCATCCTCCTAATCTATACAATTACCTGAAGCATAACCATAAACGCCGTTATGCTCCACGAAATACCACCCATTTTTTGTTTTATCAGTGAACACAGTACATTTTTCCCCGTGCTTCATACTTCCAACAATTTTATAGTTTGTTGACGGTCCAGTTCTGATGCTCAGATTATCCCAGCTCGAAGGAATATTAACCGTGCCTGTTTTTGTTTCAGAAGGAAGGTAGATGTAGTTGCCTGCAGCATAGCCTTTCACACCGTTACAATCTACATAGTACCAACCGTTTTCTGTTTTATCGGTATAAACAATACACTTTACGGTATGATTCATGCTTCCAACAATGTCGTAATTAGTTGACGGACCGGTTCTGATTGATAGGTTTTCAAAACTGTCAGGGATGAGGACAACCGCGCTTACGGTTGGTCCTACCGGCTCATCAGCAGCTTTGCCCTTTACTTGGAATCCGTCACTAATCCATGTAACTTTATTTCCGGTTTCATCTTCTGCATAATACTTGAGATAATAAACACCTGGCTGTAATTTTTCAAACTTTAATCCAATATCCAAATTGCTCTTTTCAATGACATAAGTTGCAGTAGTTGTTGAACCACTTGTTTCTTGAACAACATTCTTGTTTTCATCCAATAAATACGAGCGAACACCTGTTATGTGATAATTTGATTTAATTCTTCCCGATAAATTATACTTTGAGCCTTGTTCTAATGATCCTGTCGGATAGTTTTCGGGTAGGATTCTCAATTCAGATTTGTCAGGTTCCGGTTCAGGTGTTGGTTCTGGCTGACTTGGTGTGCCTTTTGTTGTGAAATTTATTATATCAGAACTCTTTTCAGCTCCGCCTTGTTCCACAAAGAATATGGTCTCGTATGTGGTTCCTGCCTTTAATGTACACTTTGCATCTTTATTCAAATCACATTTGAATATTATTTCATTTTTTTCATTTGGTTTACACCTTACTGAATAAATTTCGCTATTGTAGATTTCCAGTCTTATCTGTTTTGGTACAATTCCTCCGTATTTTATTTTGGCATATATAACAGCGTTGTTTTCAGTAACATCTGCTATCTCAACATCGTAAAAAGCCGTTCCCGAAAGGAATGTTTCAAGCATATCTGCTCTTATAATTCCGGCTCCATAATATCTTGAATTCCCAAGATTAATTGCATTACTTTCCAGCGCCTTGGTAATTTCTTCTGTCGGCAGTTCGGGATGAATTGCCTTTATCAAAGCATATACTCCGGCTACATGAGGCGATGCCATAGATGTACCACCCTTAGTACAATATCCACCGCCTGCTTGGGCACCTTTAACGCTCATACCCGGAGCAGTGAACTCTACCACACCATTTCCATAGTTACTGAAGCTTGCTAACTTTTTTTCCTTATTCATCGCGGAAACCGTGATTACACCATCAAGGCCACCTGGCGAATAAGGGGTAGTTTCAAGATTTAATGATTCATTGCCTGCTGCAGCAACGACAGCTACATTTTTACTATTTGCATATTTTACTGCATCTTTTTCTAAGTAGCCTTCATACTGTCCGCCCAGACTTAGGTTGATTACATCTGCTCCGTTATCAACAGCATATTTAATTGCTTCTGCAACTATTGCGCTTGAAGCACCACCACTATCTCCGAAAACCTTGAGAGGCATAATTTTTATATTTTTGTTTTTATCTGCTATATCAAGAACCGTACTTGCGACATGAGTACCATGTCCCATGTCATCTTCACAATAGTTGTCATTGAAGTAAAAATCGTGGCCGCCCACAATTCTATTCTTAAACATTTCATGGTTGTAATCTATTCCGGAGTCAATTACTGCTACAACTGCGGAACCACCATAATATGATGTCTGATTGTAATATGAATCTCCACCAATCATATCACAACCCCAAGATAATCCCTGAATTGCTCTGATATAATCCGGTTCTGCCACAAGACCTTTTTCTGTATTGATTTCCACGCATTCTCTTGCATCATCTATATTGTCGAACTGAATAACCGTCTTGCCACCCACTGAAAAAGATGCCACCGAACCGGTAGTGTCAGCATTTTCGGAATTAACAATCACTCGCTTGGTTTGGTATGCTCTTGTAAAAGTTGCAGTTTGTGTTTCCTGCTGCCATTCAACCTCACAATCAAGAGCTTCGGCTACATCACGGACGGGAAGCATTGTGCGTTCTTCCTTTATTTCAGGAGCGGTAAGAAGCATTACTTTCTGGCCGTTTACTTCCATTTCATTATCTCCAATTGTCATTGCAATCATTGTATCTTCATTTTCAACGGTGACTGTCTGAGTTGCATTATCATAGGACACTTCTGCACCAATAGCTTCTGCAATTCCTCTGACAGGCATCATGGTTCTGCCGTTTTCAACATACGCAACACTGCCGCTTTCGTCAATGGGAACCTCCACACCATCAATAATCAAATTAGGTTCACCAATCGTAACTGACATTGTAGCAAAGTAATCGCCTGAATCATATTTTTGAATCAATGCTGATAATTGAGATATGTAAGTATCGGCATTAGTTTTTTCTGCTGATACATTCCCGGAGGGAAGTATGGTTAAACATAATGCCAAACTTATTATTATAGATATTGTTTTTCGCATTTTTTAATCCTCAAATCATATTATCTAATTTTGATCATTCCCAAAGCTCTTGTACTTTACTGTCACCTACAAAAGAACCTCGGCTTCCTACTGTAATGGAGTCAATTTCATTTCCATCATATGAATAATAGAGTTTACACCCCCCGGGTCTATCTCCACTAGTTACCCACTCACGACCAATAACATATTCTCCAAATTCGTTATAATGCACTTCGACTTCACTTCCGGTAACATCTTCTTTTATTTTTTCTCCGTATTTCCCTATAGCATATTCCTTAACATCACCGAGCATATCTATCCCCGGGGAAAATCCTTCGGAATCTATTAAGGCAGAATTATTTACAGAAATTTGCACTGCTGGATTATTAGTTTCTTTTCCATCCTGAACACTCCGATATATAATTGCAATTCTATTGTTAGGATAATAATAGTAATTACTTACTGTATCATAGTACTCGTATGATTCGGGTTCAATGATCTGGTTGCCGGAACTATTTGTGCCACCACCTGTGCTGGCTCTATGCCCGTACCCTTCACCTTTTTCGCCTAACATATCTTCTATTTCATTTTTTGTCATACCCAGTGTATAGGTTTTACCGTCAATGGCGAGAGATAATTCATTCATGCGAAAAATTTTCATATCATCGTCTGTAAAGAACTCATATTCCCCAAACAAGGTGGTTTTTCCAGCAGTTTCATTGGTGCCGCCACCACACCCTATTAATGTGATCGCCATAAGGATAAAGGCTGTAATTAAACAAATTGCTCTTAATTTTTTCATATTCATTCTCCTTTTTTTATAAATCTCCGGCTGTTCTAAAGCAATCGCTATTTTTTTCTGTCGGTTTCTCTTCTTCAAAATCTGCTTTGCACAGTTTGGGGACGGGGCGCTTTTTGTTACGCGTCAGGTGCTTGGCAACTTGTTGTTGTGTGAAGTTGTGGTCATTTCTTAAATCGTGTAATCTTTTGAAGCACATTAAATTTACCTTTTTTCTTTGTTCCTTATTTTTTTGCTATCAAATAAGGTTTTATTTCGTCCGTCCTTCCAACTATATAATCAATGCTTGTATTATAATAATCCGCAAGTTTTATTAGCACGCTAACCGGCACATTCAAATTTCCTCTCTCATAATCAGAATATGTAGTTTGATGGACATGAATAAGTTTCGCTATCTCTGTTTGATTCAGGTCTCTGTCTTCCCTCATATCTTTTAGTCTGTTCATCATACAAGCACCTCAAAGGAATATTATCATAAGGGAATATCCCGTGCTATAATTTAAGGGAATAACCCTTAAATTATAGCACGGGATGGAGTAGCCGTAAAAACAATTAGACGGGGCACTTTTTGTGTAACAAAAAGTGCCCCGTCCCCAAACTGTTAAACAGCAAGGGTGCCGTTTTCACTCTCTAAAAGTATCTGCACATCCTCGGTAAACCCTGTCTGCGTATTTACATACATCAGAAAGTGTTTGTTCGCCACCACGCCTTTTATCTGCCAGCAAGGCGCTTCGCTTCCGTCCTCAAGCGGAATTATAGCATGGCTTACTTCCTGCGCATCAAGGTGGGAACTTACATTTGAAAGCGCTTCCTCCTTTGTAATCTTTTCCTCGGGAATATTGCGGTAAGTGTGATTCATCACATATCCGCGACTTTCAAACCCGAGTATTTCCCCGTTATCAAGCGCCACTTTAACCTTCACAAGGTCAGGAAATACCGTGTATCCGTCCTGCTCGTAGGCATAGTTTATGACAACACTTCCGCCCTGTTTTTCGTAATAGCTTTCACGCATATTATTAAAACCGTTTTCCAAAAGAAATTTTATTGCGATTTTCGATGCGTCTTTTACAGATATTTTTTCTTCGTCTGTGTAGCGGTCTTTCATCAGAAGGAGCAAAATCCCCCCATTTTTTGTGAATTCGACTGTGGTATTATTACTTTTAATGCTGTATGCAGGGAGCTTGCCATTTACAAACGAAATGCTCGTTTCCTCTTTGCCGGTGAATTTTTTCGCAAGATTTCTCGCCTGTTTTTCAGAAATTTCCGCTTTTCCGCGCGTCATAACAGACTCCCTGAGAGAAAGATGCTGCGAAAACGGACCATCGTAAATAAGAGAAGGATAGTTATGAAATTCCTCTTCAAGCGCCATCAGCTCGCTTGTCATGGCAACCTTTCCGCCACGGAATCCAAGCCCTTCTTTTTCAAATGAAACCTGTCCGTCACGCATACTGATAAGTGTTTCGTCAAGCGATTTTTTTAAGGTATCTGCATATACTAACAGTTCCTGCATGGTTTTTAGCTCTTTTTCGCTCATTTTTTCTCCACGGAGCATTTTCCCTGAAACCGTATGCGCATATTCCCCCACCTGCGACAAAAACTCCGATGTCTTTGAAAGCGCATGTCCGTCCATCGGAAGAAGCGCCAGATTTGCCTTTGCTGCGCTTGCCTGACTGTACAAATCTGCGGACAGCTTTGCCATCTGGTCTGTTGTGGAAACAACCTGCCCCTTGAGAAGCGATATTTCAAGGTCATCAACATACTCGGTAAGCTCGGAAAAAACCCTGTTGTATTCAATATCTCGCAAATATATGAGCCTTCTTGCACGGTTGTACTGAGAAACTGCAAAAATACTGACCAGAACAAGAAGAGTGGACAAAATTACCGTTTGTCTACGGTTTTTAATAAATTCTAGCATCATTTGCTCACTCCTTTTCTTATAAAGTGCTCTTTTTGGTAAAAATTATTCGTTTTTGCTTGAAAAAAGGGTATAAAAGATGGTATTATCTAAGTAATACTAAGCAAAGGTTTTGATTTTATGAAATATGTCATCATACTTACAGACGGTTGCGCAGATTTGCCGATAGAAAAACTCGGAAATCTTACGCCTCTTGAAAAAAGCAACACTCCCAATATGGATTTTTTTGCTGCAAACGGTTCTCTTTATCTTGTAAAAACTGTTCCCGACACTCTTAAACCGGGAAGTGATGTGGCAAATTTATCCGTTATGGGTTACAATCCACTCGACTGTTACACAGGCCGTTCTCCGCTTGAGGCGGCGTCTATCGGCGTAACACTCAAAGGCAGTGAAACATCTTTCCGTGCGAATCTTGTAACTCTTTCAGACGAAGAAAATTATGAAGACAAGACAATGCTCGACTACTCCTCCGGAGAAATTTCAACCGAAGAAAGCCGCGCACTTATGGCGGATATCGAAAAAGCGCTCGGCGGCGGCGATTTCCATTTTTACGGTGGAGTAAGCTACAGACATCTTTTTGTGTGGAACAACGCGCCTGAAAAGTTTAACCTTACACCTCCGCATGATATTTCAGACAGAAAAATCAAGGATTATCTTCCATCTGATGAAAAAATCCTTGAGCTTATGAAAAAGAGTGAGGAAATTCTCAAAAACCATCCGATAAATCAAAAAAGAATCGCAGAGGGAAAGAATCCTGCGACCTCGATGTGGATCTGGGGCGAGGGTAAAAAGCCTGCTCTTTCAGAATTTGCCGACCTTTACGGAAAAAAAGGTGCCGTTGTAAGTGCTGTTGACCTTATCAAAGGAATTGCCATTTTGTCAGGGATGAAGAGCATCGATGTAGAAGGTGCAACCGGAAACATCCACACGAATTTTGATGGCAAGGCAAAGGCGGCGGCAGATGCTCTGCTAATAGATGGCGCGGACCTCGTTTATGTTCATCTTGAAGCGCCGGACGAGTGCGGTCACCAGGGCGATTTAGAAGGAAAAGTCCGTTCACTTGAAATAATTGACGAAAAGGTTATCGGTTACATTAAAAACAGACTTGAGGAAAATGGCGAGGATTATGTGTTTATGGTAATGCCCGACCATCCCACTCCGATTGCAACAAAAACACACAGCAGAGAGGCTGTTCCCTGCGTGATTTACAAAAAAGGCGAGAAAAATGGCACAAACAGACGCTTTACTGAAAACGATGCAAAAGAAATCGGGGAATTTATCGAAGACGGCTATAAAATAATGGGTATTTTCCTTGAAAAGTGATTAAAATATTCATTAAAAGAGTAAAATAGAAGGAGCATGATGCTCCTTCTATTTTTTTGTGGGGTGATTTTTTGATTTCACTTAAAACGCTTCGCTCGCTTTGTACGGATTTTATTATCTTCCTTATTCCCGCCTTTCTTCTGTGGCAGGCATTTCCGTATGTTTTTTCTGTCCTGGCGCCGTTTTTGGCAGGGTACTTACTTTATCTTGCGGCAAATCCGCTTAACAGGCTCCTAAAAAAGATACTTCCGCCCTCTCTTTGCGCTGTTCTTTCACTTTTTTTAATTTCCTTTATTATTTTTTTCATTCTGAGGGCTCTTTTTACGCATCTTTTCCGCGAAATAGCATCTCTTACACAAGGTAGCGATGCGTTTTCCGAGGCGCTTCCGTTTATTTCAAGTAAAATGTCGGCTATAACCAGCATCAGTAACACAAGCGAGATTTTTTCCACATTTTTTGATGCACTTATGAGCGGTCTTTCCTCGCTTCTTGTTAAAATAAGCTCTTACTTAATCGATTTTGCAAGAAACATCCCCGGAATTCTGATTTCCCTGTTTGCAACATTTTTTACGGCTTTTTTTCTTTTGAAGGATAATTCATTTCTTCAAAACTTTTTCCTTGATTTCTTTGGAGAAAAAGCGTTTTCAAGGTTTGCCGAAATCAAAAACTCGCTCCTTGACGCGATGTTTTCCTATCTCAAAGCGCAATTTATCATCGGAAGCATAATTTTCATTGTCCTTTTTGCCGGTTTTTTCTATCTTGGGGTTAAATACAGTCTTCTTCTTGCATTTTTTACTGCAATTGTGGATGCGGTGCCGATTCTGGGAACGGGCGCGGTACTTATTCCTCTTTCAGTTTTCAACTTCATTACGGGGGATGCGGCTCTGGGTTGGGGGATTCTTGTTCTGTACGGAATTGCCGTGCTCGTAAGACAACTGTGCGAGCCGAAAATAATAGGTCAAAAACTCGGCATACATCCGCTGTTGACACTTTTTTCGCTCTATGCAGGACTTAAGCTTTTCGGTATAGTCGGTCTCATCCTTGGACCTGTCAGCGCCATTTTTATAAAAAAGCGTTCTTAACGCATCAACCCCCTGACCCCCACTCTTGGGGGCAGGTCGGTACGCTTGTTTGAAACAAGCCTATTGCGCACTTTTCGCGCGCAATTTCCTATGTTATAAAGAATCTGTTATTGCAAAGAAAG
>JAFQQD010000073.1 GCA_017411435.1 Clostridia bacterium | reverse complement strand
GGTGAAAAAAGCATATCACAGACGGCTCTTGAGGTTGGATTTGGCAGTGTAAGGCAGTTTAACAGAGTATTTAAAGAAACGATTGGAATGACGCCGAGTGAGTATCTTGGGAACGAGTGGAAGGGCAAAAGAAAAATCACTGTGAAATAGAGCTTTCACAGTGACCGCTTCCCGGAGTGGTTACAAATCCTTTCTCACCTGCGATGGGAGAATCCCGGTTTCTTTTTAAAAACCTTTGTGAAATATGCAATATCTTCAAAACCGCATTTTTCGGAAATCTCGGTAATTGACAGCTTTGTTGTTTCAATAAGCCTTCTTGCCTCCTCGCATCTGACATTACGCAGGTAATCAAAAACCGTGATTTTAGTATGTTCTTTAAAAAGCTTTGAAAAATAAAACTTGCTGAAGCCGGCTGCGTTTGCAATATCATCCAAAGTGATTTTGTTTTGAAAATTCTGTCTTATGACAGTTTGGGGACGGGGCACTTTTTGTTGCATATTAAAAAGGAGAAATCGATAAATCGATTTCTCCTTTTATGTTTGTTTAGTTTTTAAGTATTTTGCTCTTGAATATAATCGATGTCACAATGGAGGAAATTATGATTTCGGGAATCATGTAAGTTCCATTATAAACGAGCGAGTACATAAGTACAGTTTGTCCCTCAGGAGCATAAACTCCCCAGATTAAAAGACCCGATAAAATATGACATAAATACCGGAGCGCTGTCACGATAAATGCACTGAGCGGAATTGCAAAAAACTTCTTTTTGAATAACGCGTAAAAAGTGCCCGAAAGTCCCAGTACGCCGAACGCAAAAATATAGTCAAGCAAAATAACAAGTACAAAGTATCCCAAAGTCTGTGTTGGCGGTGGATAAAATCCGAATATCATCTGAAGAAGTGCATAGGCAAGCGAGGAGCAAAGTCCCCATTTTGTGCCGAAAAGTATACCCACCATGATTATCGGTACCATTGATGCAAGTGTCACACTTCCGCCCTGAAGCCACGGGGCAGGGAGGAGTTTACTGACCCACATCAATACCGTTGCAAGCGCTACCAAAAGAGCACTTGCAGTTAGTTTTTTAGTTGTGTTCATAATAATTATTCCTTCCTTTTAGAAAATTTGAGAAAAGAATAATCCCAACAAAAAAATCGAACCGCCTGAAGAAAAAATCGGTTCGATTACAGAAAATCTAAACAAATATTTCCCTACGTTGGCATTATCCAAATCAGGTTATAGGTTAAAGCGGCAATACGCTTACTCTCAGCCTGCATGCGCAAGCTCCCTAAATTTAATTGTTGTTCCGGAACGACATTTATTATAAACCTAACAAGCACTTTTGTCAATACAAATTTTGACAAAAAATACAAGCAATTTTTTGCCAAAATAATATGGTTTCAAAAGGGGCATTTTGTTGACTTTTGAGTTTCTGTATGTTATAATTTTCTAAAATGTATTAATTTGTGTTCAGGAGGAAGGCCTTCGTGATTGCACTTGAAGAAAAAATATTAAAAGAGGGTACGGTTCTGCCGGGAGACATACTTAAAGTTGACTGCTTTCTCAATCACGCCCTGGATGTTTCATTTCTTCTTGAAATGGGAAAAGAAATAGCGTGTCTCTACGAAAACAGTGGCATTAATAAAATTCTTACTATCGAAACATCGGGTATTCCAATTGCATTTGCCGCTGCACAGTTTATGAATGTACCGGTGGTTTTTGCAAAAAAGAACAAATCAGGAAACATCTCTGATAACTTTTATTTTTCGCGCGTTGAATCTTTTACCCGTAAAAATGTATATGATGCAATAGTCAGTAAAGAATATCTTGGTAAAGAGGACAAGGTTCTTGTGATAGACGATTTCCTCGCAAAAGGAAACGCGCTCTGCGGACTTATGGATATAATAAATCAATCAGGCGCTAAACTTATAGGTTGTGCAATCGCCATTGAAAAAGGTTTTCAGGGCGGTGGCGATGAACTGCGGAGTAAGGGGATTCGTGTTGACTCTCTTGCGATTATCGAGTCAATGACAGATTCTTCCTTAACATTCCGTAGATAACTTGATATGTAAAGCTTCTTTACATAAATATTTTTATGCCGAAAGGCAGGAGGGTAAAAAAATGAAAAAGATTCTTTCATTTCTTCTCGTTGCAGTAATGGTTGTAGCATCTCTTGGTGTTCTTACAGCTTGCGGCGACAAAAAGGCAAACGATGATTTCAAGATCGGTTTCATCTGCTTGCATGATGAAAACTCAACTTATGACAAGAACTTCCTTGTAGCAGCTGAAGAAGCTACAAAGGAACTCGGTCTCAGCGCTGACCAGGTTATCATCAAGACAAACATTCCTGAAGGTAACGAATGTTATGAAGCAGCAGCAGACCTTGCTGACCAGGGTTGCGATATCGTATTCGCAAACAGCTTCGGTCACGAGCCTTATATGTTAAAGGCTGCTAAGGAATTCCCCGAAGTACAGTTCTGTCACGCAACAGGTACAACAGCTCATACAGAGGGCGTTGAAAACTTCCACAATGCATTCGCTTCTATTTATGAAGGAAGATATCTTGCAGGTATCGCTGCAGGTATGAAGCTTAACGAAATGATTGAAGAAGGCAAGATTACAGCAGACCAGGCTAAGATGGGTTATGTAGGTGCTTTCACATATGCTGAAGTTGTTTCAGGTTACACATCTTTCTACCTTGGTGCTAAGTCAGTATGCCCCGATGTCACTATGGAAGTACAGTTCACAGGCAGCTGGTACGATGAAGCTCTTGAAAAAGAAGCTGCTACAAAGCTCCTTTCCAACAACTGTGTACTTATCAGCCAGCACGCTGACTCAATGGGTGCTCCCACAGCTTGTGAAAACGCAGGCGTTCCCAATGTTTCTTACAACGGTAGCACAGAGGCTGCTTGCCCCAACACATTCATCGTTTCTTCAAGAATCGACTGGGCTCCTTATTATAAGTACATCATTAATGCAGTTCAGAACGGCGAAGAAATCGCAACAGACTGGTGCGAAGGCTTCGAAGTTGGCTCTGTAAAGCTTACAGATATCAACGAAAAAGTGGCAGCTAAGGGTACTAAGGAAGCTATCGAAGATGCTAAGGCTAAGCTCATCGCAGGTGAAATCAAAGTATTTGATACAAATAATTTCACAGTAGGTGGCAAGAAGATTGATTCTTACATGGCAGATGTTGATACAGATGCTAACTATGAAAAGGATACAGAAGTTATCGCTGACGGTTATTTCCATGAATCAGAATTCCGCAGCGCTCCTTACTTCGATCTTCAGATAGACGGTATCACACTTCTTAACAGCGCATTCTAATTTGACTTTAATATGGGGCGGGGAGTACTCCGCCCCTATATTAGATTGATTGTTTTCTTTAATAAGCAAAAGGCGTGTTTATTAAAGAAAACAATAATTAAAAAAATGGAGATTTTTATGGAACAGAATATTGCTCTCGAACTAAAAAACATAACTAAAACTTTCGGCAAGGTTGTTGCCAACAAAAATGTCTCTCTTAAAGTGAGAAAAGGTGAAATTCTTTCTATCCTTGGGGAAAACGGCAGTGGTAAAACAACCCTTATGAATATGGTTTCAGGAATATATTTCCCTGACAGTGGCCAGATTTTTGCCGATGGCAAGGAGATTGTCATAGCGTCGCCCAAAGATGCGTTTGACCACAAAATCGGTATGATACATCAGCATTTCAAACTTGTTGATGTTTTTTCTGCTGCAGAAAATATTGTTTTGGGGCTTGAAGACGAAAAGGGATTTGATATGCCCTGTTACATCGAAAAAATCAAGGAAATTACAGAGCAGTACGGTTTTGAACTTGATCCCTATAAGAAGATATATGAGATGTCCGTTTCCGAGAAACAGACAGTTGAAATTGTAAAGGTCTTATTCCGTGGAGCAGATATTCTTATCCTTGACGAACCGACAGCGGTGCTTACACCTCAGGAAACAGTAAAGCTTTTTAAGGTTTTGCGTAATATGCGTGAGGATGGAAAAGCAATAATAATCATTACCCACAAACTTCACGAGGTTCTTTCTCTTTCTGATAATGTAGCTGTACTTCGTAAGGGAGAATATATCGGAACGGTGAAAACTGCCGAAACAAACGAGGCGCAGCTTACCGAAATGATGGTAGGTAAAAAAATATCCCTTAATATTGAACGCAGTGAGCCTGAGAATGTAAGTGACCGTCTTGTAGTTGAAAATATCAACTGCGTAGACCGCGAAGGGATAAAACTTCTTGACAATGTTTCATTTTCCGCGCGCTCAGGCGAAATTCTTGGTATAGCAGGTATTGCAGGCAGCGGACAGAGAGAGCTTCTTGAGGCTATCGCAGGACTTCAGCATCTGGACGGTGGCAGCATTATTTATAATAATCCCAAAACCGGAGAAAGCGAGAATCTTCGTGATAAAACCCCTCTTGAAATCAGACAGATGGGCGTACGACTTGCCTTCGTTCCGGAGGACCGACTCGGCATGGGACTTGTTGGCAATATGGATATCATCGACAATATGATGCTTCGCAGTTATAAAAAAGGTAAATCCGTCTTCCTTCAGCGAAAAAAACCAAAATCCCTTGCTGAGGAAATAATTGAAAGACTTGAGGTTGTAACTCCCTCTGCATATACTCCCGTAAGAAGACTTTCAGGCGGTAATGTGCAGAAGATACTCGTTGGACGCGAAATTGCTTCTTCGCCGACTGTACTTATGGCAGCATATCCCGTAAGAGGACTTGATATAAATTCTTCCTACACAATTTACAATCTCCTTAACGAGCAGAAGAAAAAAGGAGTAGCAGTAATCTTTGTAGGCGAGGACCTTGATGTTCTGGTTGAGCTTTGTGACAGAATTATGGTTATCGGCTCCGGCAGAATTACCGGAATTGTTGACGGAAGAAATACTACAAAAGAAGAAATCGGTATTCTTATGACAAAATCAGCGGATAATGAGCAGAATGGGGGCGAGCAGTAATGAAAAAACTCAATAAATTATACTTTTCAGCTCTCTCAGGCTCATTCGGACATATCGTCAAGCGTGATGAACTGCCCTGGTGGAAATCATGGCTGATAAGAGTTGTTTCTGTAATACTTGCACTTATTGTATGCGGATTTGTAACGGTTTCATTAACTGACCTTAATCCTATTGAAATGTATATCACTATGGTCGAAGGCGCAATAGGAACATCGCGCCTTACATGGAACCTTTTCCAGAATACCGCAATACTTCTTTGTGTTGCACTCGCGGTGACGCCTGCATTCAAAATGAAGTTCTGGAATATCGGTGCTGAAGGGCAGATCCTTATCGGCGGTTTTGCAACTGCGGCATGTATGATTTTCCTTGAAGGAAAAATATCTGAACCCTTACTTATCCCACTAATGCTTGTTTTAAGCATCATCGCAGGAGCAATATGGGGACTTGTTCCCGCATATTTCAAGACCCGTTTTAATTCAAACGAAACTCTCTTTACCTTGATGATGAACTATGTTGCAATACAGATTGTTGCATACTATACGCTCGAATGGTCCATGCCCAAGGGCTCGGGAACGCCCCGAACACTTGATTATGGCCAGCTTCCTGTTCTTTTCGGACAGAAGTATCTTGTAAATATTCTTGTTGTAGCTCTTCTTACTGTTTTGGTATACATTTATCTTAAGTATAGCAAACAGGGCTATGAAATTTCCGTTGTGGGTGAGAGTGAAAAAACCGCAAGATATATCGGTATCAATGTAAAAAAAGTGGTTCTCCGTACAATGGCAATCTCAGGTGCTCTTTGCGGTGTTGCAGGCTTTTTGCTTGTTGCAGGAACAGACCACTCGTTAAAAAGCGATACCTCAGGCGGACGCGGCTTCACAGCAATTATGGTTTCCTGGCTTGCAAAATTCAATCCAATATTTATGATTCTTACCTCTCTTCTTATCGTGTTCCTTCAAAAGGGTGCATCGAAAATTTCTGAGGTTTACAGACTCAATTCATCGTTTGCCGATATTATAACAGGCATCATCATTTTCTTTATTATCGGTTCTGAATTCTTTATTAACTATAAAATAAAGCTCAACAAAAAGGAGGGAAATGTATGATAACCACAATTATTCAGCGTGCAGTTATGCAGGGAACTCCTTTGCTTTTCGGTTCAACAGGCGAAATCCTGACGGAAAAGTCAGGACACTTAAACCTTGGTATCCCCGGAATTATGTATGTTGGCGCTATAAGCGGTGTTGCAGGCTCGTTTCTTTATGAGCAGAGTGTAGCACAGATAAACCCGTTACTCGCAGTAATAATACCTCTTATCTGTTCTTTGGTTGGCTCTACTCTTATGGGGCTTATCTACTGCTTCCTCACGGTTTCTCTCCGTGCTAATCAGAATGTTACAGGCCTTGCCCTTACAACATTCGGTATCGGTATAGGAAACTTTTTCGGTGGTTCTCTTATTAAGCTTGTTGACACTGACATTCCTTCAATTGCTCTTTCAAAAACAAGCAATTGCTTCAAAACTCAGTTGCCCTTTGCCGATAATCTTGGGTGGTTTGGAGATATTTTTCTTTCCTACGGATTTTTGGTGTATGTGGCTATTATAGTTGCCCTTATATCTTCTCACATTCTTAATAAAACACGAGTTGGACTTCACTTAAGAGCAGTGGGCGAAAGTCCTGAAACTGCCGATGCAGCAGGCATAAATGTTACAAAGTACAAATACCTTTCAACCTGTATAGGCAGTGCCATTGCAGGTCTTGGCGGTCTTTACTATGTAATGGACTACGCAAACGGCGTATGGTCAAACAACGGCTTCGGTGACCGTGGCTGGCTTTCAATTGCGCTTGTTATATTCTCGGTATGGCGTCCGTCAATCAGTATTCTTGGTTCAATGCTTTTCGGATTTTTGTATGTAATTCCGACATACATTCCCGGAATAAGCGTCAGTGCAAAGAAACTTTTCGAAATGCTTCCGTATGTTGTTACGATAATTGTTCTTATTATAACAAGTATGCGTGATAAAAAGGAAAATCAGCCCCCTGCGGCACTCGGACTTCCGTATTTCCGTGAAGAAAGATAGTATTAGTTTTCAAAATAGCATTTGGCAGCTAATTTTAAGACAAAACAAAACGGCAATTCAACGCATGCGTTGAATTGCCGTTTTATTATATGTGAGTGAATATTATTCAGCAATAGTACTCTGCTGATATGCTACAGGCTTCAATGCATTGTAAGCATTGGCATAAGTAGCGTTCATATAAGGAATAACCCAAATACCAGCAATACCACATGTTATAGCAACGAGGAATCCCCAACCAATAAATGAAAGACCTAAAACAAAAAGATCCATTTTGTGACCTTCCGTCATTTCTTTAGATTCCTTTATGCATTCAAGAGCAGGCTTGCCCTTGTTTTCAGCCAGAATATACATTGACATTGAGTAAGAGAATGTCTTTACTATGCCGGGAATCACAAAGAGAAGCGACCAGAGGAATGTAAAAAGTCCTGTAAGGAAATTAACCTTGAAAGCAGCCCAGAAATCATCGAAACCACTAAATGCGTCGCCTGCAGCGGGGGTAATACCCTTAGCAATATTTAAGTACACTCTTATCACACTAAGAGTAAAAGCAGGAGTTACAATAACTGATGCTGCTACAGAGCCTATAACAGGAATAAGTCCTAATACTAAATTTGCAATAAATGAAACTACGCCTATGATAAGCGTTATTAAAAATAAAATTCCAATATTGCCTTTGATTGCGCTTTTTGCTGATTCTTTGAGTTCGAATCTGTTCATAAAATCTCTCCCTGAAAAAATATTTGTCAAAAGACGATTTTATTATATAGTATTCGACATAATTTGTACATATATTATTTACACAAAATTTACATATGTTATTTGTTAGAAGTCACATTTTCAGTATAAAGACATATTTTACGGACAAATTCTTATATTTTCGGAAAAGCGTTTAATTTTCAAATCAGATATGTTATAATAAAGCAGGTGATGAAATTGGCAAATATAAAAACAAATGCAATGCGAAATCTTGAAATAAACAAAATTGAATATAATGTCTATACCTATGAATCGGGTGGCGATTTTGACGGTTGCCATGTGGCACAAAAGATAGGAAAAGACCCCAGTCAGGTTTTCAAAACACTCGTTACGGTTGCACCTTCAAAAAAATATTATGTTTTTGTAATCCCCGTTAATTGTGAACTTGATTTGAAAGCCTGTGCCGCATCTGTAGGAGAAAAATCCGTTGAAATGATACCTGTCAAGGATATCAATAAGGTTACAGGCTACATAAGAGGCGGATGCTCCCCAATCGGGATGAAAAAAAAGTATGCAACTGTGATTGATGAATCCTGTCTGCTTTATGATAAAATCATTTTCAGCGCAGGGAAAATAGGTTATCAGGTAGAAGTTTCGCCAAGCGAACTTATAAATCTTATAGATGCAAAGACAGGTAAAATAGTAAGATAGCCTTCCGGGGATTCTAAGCCAAAGATTTTCGGAGTTAAAGATTGGATTTATTCTGTCTGATTCGCATTTTTTGCCAACTGATATAACCATAGATATCATTTATAAAAAAGGCGAAAAAGCATACAACGACAGAAATATAACGAGCATCGTACAAACTTGCAAGAATCCACAAAATAATCAGTATGATATCATTGGCGGCATAGGCGATGGCGAAATATGGGCTTCTTCTGAAAGTAAGATACACCGCCAGAAAACTTGTTGTAACAGAAAGAGTGCTTGGCACTATGTTGACGGTATTAAAATACATTAATATAAAATAGAATATAACCGTGATGAGAGAAGTAAGTAGCCACATAAATATTGTTTCTTTTGTGGTAATGCTATTTACCTTGACTTCCGCTTTGTTTCCGTTAAATGGATTCCTGAGCCAGGAAATAAGGGCGAAAATTGCCATAGGCATTGTCATTCCGAGATAGGTTATCATTTCCCCGTAATAAGCAAATGTGTATGAGATTATCCCATAGAGAAGGCTGAATATAACCATCAGTAATTGTCCGAAGGGATTTCCTTTTGCACTAAAAATAAGAGAAGTAACACCAATTAGAGATGCAGATAATGTCAGATAGTTTTCCTTGTCAAAAAGCAAAAAAGAAGTAATTATAAGAATTACAGAAGTTGACCATAGTGCAATATCGTTTTTTGAAAAATAGGTTTTTATTTTATGCATAGAATTTCCTCCAAAAAAATAAACATCCGCATGCATATCTTCAAAGACCTAATGATATACAAACGAATGCTCAAAGCATTCACTACCCGGTGGCAGCTAAGTTATTCGATTAATTGTATTATAACATACCGTACAAAAAAAGACAATATAAATTTAATCGTGACTGATTTTTTCGAAGCGAAACCTGTAATAAAAATAGATTAGAAGAATAACAATGAGGAAATAATAACTCAATAAAAGGAGATGTGAAAAAATGGCAAACAGATTTGTACTCAATGAAACAAGTTATCACGGAAAAGGTGCAATAGCAGAAATTGCAACTGAAATTAAGGGGAGAGGCTTCGAAAAGGCTTTTGT
>JAFQQD010000010.1 GCA_017411435.1 Clostridia bacterium | reverse complement strand
GCCAGGATGTTCCGAACCTGGCGTTCTATGTTCTGTGATTGTGTCGATACACGGCAATATCCGTAAATCATGTAAACGCTCCTTTCTAAGTAGTTCTATTACTATTATAGTAGAAACTATCTCAAAAGAGAGGGTCGGTAGATTTGCGATATTCAAAAATCGAATAATCCTTTGTTTGGGGCGCACTTTTGCGACTACCCCAGATTTGATATTGGAAACAGGATTGCTTTCATCTATGAAACAAGGTATAATATTTCTGTTTGATATTCGATACTGTTAGAAACAGGAGAATGGTTATGAACTTCAAAAATATTACAGAGCAAAGAATGGCAGCTACCTTTGCACACCATATCCTTAGAGCTTTGTTTAATGAAACGGACGGTATGGAACGGCTCAAAAAGGTTTTTTTATCGTCTTTGCTTACACCGAAAGATATTATTGCCCAGGCACGAAAAATGCAACTTCGTTCGGGTAATGTAAGTACCGCAATATATGAGGATATTCAGTATGCCTTATATGTCGAAATGAGAGATAATAAAGATAGTCGTGTATTTGATGCCATTTACGAAAGCGCACAGGAACTAATGCGCAAATACTCCATGTTAAATAGTTACAAAGCATTTGCCCATCGTATTAGCTGTGGAGAAGATACGCCCCACGGCTATGGCGAAGATGCAAATTATTCCATGGCATATTTCTTTTTGTTGTATGAAGAAGTATCTATTGGAGCAATGCTCCAGCGCAGCATGAAAAGGCAATATGATTTTCTTGTTCAAACACGCCCAGCAGAAGCAGTTGATAAGGACATGGACTTGTTGGGTGATTATATACTTGATGATGGAACGCCGTTGAAGAATAGTAAAGCTTATCAGCGGTATGTCGCTGATATAAAACAAAAACTTGCGGAATATTTGCAGCAACGATACTCTATTGATAATATATCTATCGAGAATTTACCGCTAATAATCGGCAAGCAAATCCATTGTGGACTTCATTGGGACGAAAAAACGGCAAATACTATTCTTGATGAGATTTCGCCACTTGATGAAGCAACGATGAGTGGAATTACTTGGATTGGTGTTCGCAACTATCAATTCAGCCATGATATGTTGGTTTCCATGATGGGCGATGTTTCCCTACCGACATGCAAGTCTTTGAATTACCATCCCGATGTGAATTACTTGCTTGACTTAGTGATACAAACATATCTTCGTCCATATGTCTGCAACGGAAAGGCTGGTCTTTCACGGATTATACTCAGAAAAGAAATCACCCCCTATGTTACTGAAAACATAGCTGCCTTTTACAATAACCTAGTCAACTTGTATTACATTGACTGCGTATATAAGGCAATGGAACAGTATCGGGATGAATATTACTATAATTTCTCTTGGTTCTATGATATTGAAAAACAAGATTCTATAACCGCACCCCCTGTTTTAGTAGAAGTGCAGCAAGTAGCGCAAACGGACGATGATAATGCCTATGTAGAGTTAAACGCTCAATATGAGCGTGAGCGTAAGCGTGTTGCGCAGATTTGCCAGAAACACGCCCACGAACTTGCCGAAAAGGACAGAGCAATAGCGGAACGGACAGGCGAAATTGAAAAACTGCAAAAGCAGATTCAACTTCAGCAAGAATATTTCAATCTGGTAAATGCAGCGGAAGAACCCGATGTTACGGAAGCGCTTGACATTAGCCGCCTGTATGGTAAGCGGTTCTTGTTTGTTGGCAAGCTCCATGAATCTAACGCCAAGCTTAAGCAAACTTTCCCAACCAGCACATTCATGGAAACAGACACCGCTAATATCAAATCTCTTAAAGTGGATGGTGTTGTGTTTCTTATCCGAAATATGGGTCATTCCATGTACTACAAGGTAATGCAGAACAACCAATTTGCAGAGTTACCAAAGATTTACTGCAACAGTCGAAATATCAACAATATTTATCAATCAATGTTGAACGGCGTGGAAATGTAACGATATCTAACATAGCGTAAAACAACAAATGGGTACATGGTATTTGTCCATGTACCCATTTAACAATATTAGAGTTTTTCAAAAAGATAGCCTATCAATTCACCAGGGGTTAAGTTGTTAGCTGCTGCCATTGCCTTAAAATCTTCGACCACAGAACCCTGCGCTGCATCCATCTCAAGAATCTTAGCACAAGAAATATCTGCGCTTACACGCCGACTATTTTTGGGAAAAAGAGGGGGATTTGCAGGTACGGTTTTCCAATATGCTTCCTGGTCGAAATCGGGAGCTATTATAAGATATTTAGAAGCAATGATATTACTGAAAGGGGGCGCATTGAAAGATGATTCTGCTTCCAAAAGTTCACAAGGCATATTGGGCATTATCGTCCCCGTTTCAGAATTTCTTATCCAATATCTGCCTTTCAGCATAGCTACCCTTGCTTCTTCAATGCTTTTTTCATCCGTTCCCTTAATAATGCAGACAGTAGACTGTTCTTGATGCAAACGAATAACTTTCATCATATCTCTATAATTCATGCTTTAATGCTCCTTTTACTTGGATTTTATCTAATCCTAATTATAATCGTTATTCGTCATAAGTTCAAGATAATCTACAGTTGCTAAAGCTATTTCGGTGTAGTATAATGACCGCACAAGGTCATTATATGTTTTTGGGAACTCTCGGCCTCCTCTAAACCCGTCAAAAGGGCAAAGTTAGGCATCCTCTGAGAACCCAAGAAAAAATAAGAATTTAAGACCTTGTGTAGCACACATTTTCCGTGCTACATAAGGTCTTTTTTTATTCTTATATTGACCTTGGAATATCCAGATTTCTTTCTGCTTAACCCCACTTCGTGAAAATAGCAGACCCAGAAAAAACTTCGTAAACCTCTGGGTATTTCCCATTCTATTCCCATCATTTCCAATCATATTTCCAATTATTTTCCCATTATATCCCCATAATTTCACAGTTTCCTATGGTTTTCTAATCAACTCTAAGTATTCACATAAGAAGAAAAGAGAAGAAAAAAGAGGAAATAAACGGAAGCTCTCATTATCTCTTTTAGGTTCTCAAGACTGCTGCGAGTGCTGCCCAATACGCAGAGAAATTGAGAGAGAAAAAGAAGAAATGAGAAGAAAAAAGAGGACGGGCAGCGGAGAAAAAAGGAGATAAAAAGGAAGTTGTGGGAGAATGTGGGAAATTGCCCTTTTGAGGATATTTGCGTTTACCCTATGACATATAGCTTTCTGAAAAAGCTGTTTTTGGGAGCGCAAACGCCCCCAAAATAGCTTAAATTTGGGAAGTAATTGGGGATTTGGGTTTTCAAAATCATTTTTGGGAGATTTTTGGGAAGTTTTTGGGAGAAATTTGGGGAATTTTTGGGAGGTCAGAATGAGGAAGAAAAACTACAAAGGAAGATGCGAAAAGCAAGCCCTGGAAAAATTCACTACCATTTGCAAAACCTACGACCCCATACAAACTGCCTACGCAAACATCCTGGTTGAAAACAAGGACATTTCCGAAGTCAGATGTAATGTTATCTTGGATGGAGAATGCAGCGAATACATGACAGATTTTGTATGTAAGAAAACCGACGGGGATTTGATGGTAAGGGAATGTATCAGCACAAAACTCTTAGAAAAACCGCTATCTATGAAGTTGTTGGATATGAGCCGTACATACTGGCTGCGGCATGGTGTTACAGATTGGGGGATTGTTGTAGATGCTGCTGAAGAATGAAAACAAAATTATCCGTGTGCTGAAATCCCATGGAGATAAAGCCCTGGTGATTGATTGTATCAAAAGAACAATGCCCAAATGGGTAGATGGTGATTCTCTGTCGAATTATGATGATTGCGGTGAGGATGAAATGTATGAGCGAACAGATTATTCTTTTGGCAGAGAACTAACCCCGAAAGAAGAACGCATTGCCCAGGAACGATTTACCATGATTGCTGGTGTGCTGCCATACATCGGGAATGAGCAGAAGCGCAGCCAAATGATAGACTTCCTGGCAGAACACCAAAGCAAGCAAACGATACGGAAGTACCTTTGCTTATATTTGGTGTACCAGGATATTGATGCCCTTGCACCACCACCCAAAGCAGAAAAGGAACTGACCCAGGACGAGAAGAATATGCGTTGGGCATTGAACAAGTTTTTCTATACGAAGAACAAAAACAGCCTTATGACCGCATACACGCTGATGCTTAAAGAAAAGTATTGCGACCAACAAGGACAGCTTGTGGCAGCATACCCGACTTTTGACCAATTCAGATACTTCTACCGCAAGACAAAGAAAATGCAGAAGTATTATATATCCAGGGATGGTATCAAAGACTATCAGCGCAACAATCGTCCTCTGCTCGGTGATGGGGTACAGCAATTTGCCCCTGCAGTTGGTGTTGGCATGTTAGATTCAACGATATGTGATATTTACTTGGTGGACGATGGCGGCAAGCTTGTGGGCAGACCTGTTATGACTGCTTGCGTGGATGCCTTCAGCGGTTTGTGTATGGGATACAGCTTAGGGTGGCAAGGAGGAACCTACAGCCTAAGGCAACTCACCTTAAATATTATTGCTAACAAACAGGAATGGTGTAGCAAGCACGGTGTATTTATCGAACCGCATGAATGGGATTCCAACAAACTGCCTGGGGTGTTTGTAACAGACATGGGCAGCGAATACAAGGGCGATACCTTTTCCCAGGTAACAGAGCTTGGCGTTAAGATTGTCAACCTGGAACCTTATAGACCTGAATTAAAGTCCACCGTCGAGCGTTTCTTTGGACTAATCCAAGACGAATACAAGAAGCACCTAAAGGGCAAGGGAGTAATTGAACCCGACTACCAGGAACGAGGGGCGCATGACTACCGCAAAGATGCTTGTTTGACCCTGCGTGAATTTGAGCAGATAGTTTTACATTGCATCGTGTATTATAACAGCTCCCGTGTGGTGGATTTCCCGTTTACAGAAGAAATGCTTGCCGATGGAGTAAAGCCCAATGCAAGCAGCATATTTGCCTGGGGTAAGAAGCAGATGGGCGCAAACTTTATTGCCGTTACACCGCAAAAACTGATTCAAACATTGCTGCCCAGGACAACAGGAACATTCACCCGAAAAGGTCTGCGTGTTC
>JAFQQD010000072.1 GCA_017411435.1 Clostridia bacterium | reverse complement strand
TCGCTTGGAAGATTGCTTGAAGTCATGAGAATGAAAGCATCTTCTCAAGTTGTTCCGTTAGATGATACCTTTGATAGACTTATAGAAGGTATAGAAACAAGAATCAAGGAAGGGTATTTTAACAAGGAGTATTTGGTATGACACGGAGAGAGGAAATAACAAACAACATCGGCTATAAAATAACAAAAGCCGCTATGGAGTATTATCAAACAAATTGTGCAAATGATGTTGACCTTTCTGATGCCTTTGAAGATGGTGCAGATTGGATGCAGGAGACTATGATTGAGAAGGCTTGTAAGTGCTATTGCGATGATATTTGCGATAAAGGTCGATGTGGTATGTGTTTTCATAAACATGATGTCGAAGGACAAGTTAAAAATTTTTTTCAGTATAAAGAATGCAATGAGTTGAAACTCATTCGTAAAACAATGGAGGAATAGTTATGAAAATGTGGATAGCAAGAACAGAAGGTAATGTTTTAACGTTACATCAATCTCAACCAAGAAAGGTTAGAATGGATAACGAGACAGAAGATTTCTATTGGGTGAGTGATATTGACACACAATCATTTCTCAATAAAAATCTTTTTCCAGAGGTAACATTTGAAAATTCGCCAATGGAAGTTGAGATAAATTTAGAAAGCAATCAAGATGGTAATTATGATGAGATTATTCATATCCACATGGATAATGAAGACGGAAAGACGGTTAGTACTCTTGATGTATCAGTTTCAGAACTTGTGGAATTGTATATGAATACTCATTTCCCAATAAAAGAGTATAGGCATTTAAATTAACTATTTATGGTAATGTTTGTAACTCGGGATAAAGATGAAGTATTGGCTCTTTATCGGTCTTAGCCAATTAAAAATGGAAGTTTCTTTAATAAATACGATAATGATGGTTGGCCGAGAATACTGATACATCGAAATAATTTCCCCGAAGTAACCTTCGAGAACAGCCCGATGGAAGTTGAACTTGTAATAAAGAAGTAAGATGGAAGAAGATTTAGGAATGGTAATGAAAAAGCAGAAGTTTGAAGTCGAACTCGTTTATCCTGCCAAATATGGCGAAGTAACTGATGCAAGGTTACTGCATATCATTGAGAGGGGAATGGTCGGAATAGAATGGGGAATAGCTGTAACAGAACTTAAATTGATTGAGAAATGAAGTACAAAATAGGAAATACAGTGTGTATCAAATCGATATCTGACATTGGTAGAATCATAGATTCCAAAGGTTGCGTTGGTGGTCTTCCATTCAAAGTAGCGATGAATAATTATTGTAGTTCAAGAATGACAATAGACCAAATTGATGATATAAATGGTTACTATCGTATGAAAGAAGACCCTTGGCATTTCTATAATGATGAAATGATTGAAAGACTTGTGGAAGATTTACTTGACAACGAAATGCAAGAACATCAAAGAATATGTGATGAGATTATGGCAATACAAGGAATAGAACCTATTGAAGCTGAGATGGAACAAATCATCCATTGTCCCGATGGTTACATTTTCAAAGACGAGAACGGCAATGTAATCAACGCTCAAAAGATTGTCTTGGAGAAGAAGAAAAAGGAGTATCCGAAGACTTATGAGGAGTGCGCTGAAATAATTGCTGAACTTACAGGTTCAGATTGCAATCCAAAGGGTTGTATGGGGTATATGTCTGTTCAACTAAGTGCTCTCCAAAAACTCCTCATCTGTCGTGATGCCTATTGGAAGATAGCAGGAGAGGAGATGGGGTTGGGGAAACCTTGGGAACCTGATTGGGACGATGATGAGTGGCCAGATATGTACTACATTAGTTTTGATGGTAAGTATATCAACAAAGAGAAAGGTTATCCTTGCTGTAATATGATACTTATCTTCCCAACCGAAGAAATGCGAGATGCTTTCAAGGAGAACTTTGACCCAGATATAGAAATTTGTAAGAAGTTATTGTAAGATGAGTAATTTAACAGAACACATTGCGGAGCAACTTGCTATTGGCGAACCGATATTAAAAAAACTATCATTGGTTCATCCAAATAAGATTCAAGAATTGCTTGAAGACCTTGCTAAAATGTATATGGATAAGTTTCCAAAGGATTTGCAGGATGAGTTTGAAGAGCACATTGCTTTCAGAGTTACTTATAAGAAGGATAAAACATTGGTTAGTGCCAATCTTATTTGGAGTTACTGGGATACGGCCGAGATTCTTTTGAATGGTGTAGGAGTAAAAATAATATTTAAACCAGAACACGGTTCAACTTCTGTGATTGCGAATTTACCGTGGACAATCATAAAAGGATATATGAAAAACCTCATTGATTAACTATGTTAACAAAGAAAGACTTGCTTGAGGCTATCGAGGATATGCCGATGGATGCAAAGATAGACAAAGCTGTTGTTAAAGATGGTGTAGTCTATCATTACCATATCTTGAGAATTAAGTGTAATAAGAAAGAAAATACAATCACGATATGCTAACAGAAAAAGACTACTGCGACTATGATACTTCTATTACTTTAGGTGAATTAGGATTTCCATTAAAAAGAATGAAAGTTAAAAACCTTACTGATAGAAAGTTCGATGAATCCATTATACCTGTTTTATTATACGATGCCCAGAAGTGGTTGAGGGAAGAGAAAGAAGTAGAGGTTGCAATCATACCAGAGTATAATGAATTTGCTCCTGTTAAGGGCGTTCAGTATAGGGTTTGGGTTTCTCATTGGAAAGATGATGAATTTGGATATGAAACCATAGAAATCGTTGATGAAGAAACAAGAATACCATTTCTTTATAAGACTTATACGGAAGCCCTTTCTGAAGGTATCAAGGAAGCTGTTGAAATTTTGAAAGGAGAGTAAGTATGGAGAATTGTAAATGCAAACCAGCCAAGTCACTTGCAGAGCAGGTGATAGAATATCGTGAATTTGTCTCCCTCGTTGCCAAGATGCGAGAGGCGCAGAAATACCGAGACATGTGTTCACCAGAAGACTATGATAATTGTAGTGACGCAGATGTTTATGAATTTCATGTTGACGAATACTTAAAGAAGATGGAGGATCTGAAATGAATATACAGGAATATATCAGGATAGCGGACAGTGGGCTACCGGTAGAAGAATTCAAATACTACAAACCATTCTTTGTAGATATGTCTTGCGAGCATTGTATCTACAACGGGTATGCCTGCAAGACCCCAAAGAGAGAGGGCGTCTGCGCAGAATATAGAGTAGAGAGGTCGCACAAGGAATTCGCGATACAGACTAACAGAAAAGATATATCATCATGGGAGGAATCAGAAAGAAACGCCAAGTAAGGTGGTACGCATACAACCTTACCCAGCCACGATGCCGTAACTTCTTTACGGAGTGGGTTGCGAGATTCTATGCCAAGTTATTGGAGAACAAGTTTAATGTCAAACCGAAGATTTATGAAGTTGGATAAGAAAGAGAAGACGGGGGTCGCCATCTGGTGCGTATGGCTGGCAGTCTGTATTCCGCTCTTTATATGGGCAAAGGATTGGACAAGCATTATATGGCAGGGCACATTTACCGTGTGTCTGTGCATTTATATGAAGCTGCGTAGAATAATCGATAGCCAGAGCAAGATGATCGATTCGCTTATCGACCTATGCTCAAATGACAATATGGCAAGGCTTGAAAGAGAGAATAACTTTTTAGTTGAGAACCTCACGTATTACCTTGAGAGAATCAAGATACTCAAGGAGAATCTCAACTACTATATGACGCTTAACAAGAACCTATTAGACAACAATTCTAACAAAGGAGTGAAGAACTATGCAAGAACTACCAAGCAAAGAAACCATTAAGACTGAGGTATTGAAGGAACTTGACAAGAAAGATGTGCCGAGAATGTGTTCAAACTGCGTGTTGTGGGATAGGGCTTCTTCCAGATGTTCTGTCATAGACAAGTTGACTCAGAGCTTTATGACTTGCCCTAAACATGAGTTCAAGACTGAAAAGTTTGAGAGGGAGACTCTGGAATATCTCCAGGCTGAGAAATTAGAGTGCGAAAAGATCGAGAATCTGCTTGCACTGGCAATTACATGCTCTAATCTTACCACATGTCTGATAGAGGATTTTGAAATGAGGACAAGGAAGTTGTATGACCGCGAGAAGGAGAAACGCACGAGACAACTTCTGCGCAAAGACCTGACAATGGGAGAGGATATAGACAAGGCTATGAAAGCGATTGAGGAACATCTGCGCAAGATAGACCAACAGTATCGCTTCTATATTCAGCCGAGAATTGACTATATGTTCACGGGCAAGGACAAGAAGTACGATGCCGAAAAGAGCGACCAGCACTTGAATAACTCGTTGGAATTCGGCAGGCTGTTTATCAACTTCACTCGCAAGTGCATCGGCAATGCCACCAATTCGGACAAGGTGTTTGACCTGCTTGATTCTTTAACCAATGATACTCCGTATGGGCTTACCGATTCTGACGCGGAGCATTACAGATTAAAAGATTAGTATAATGATACAATTACAAGACTTATGTATAGGCAACTGGGTATATGATGGAGAACACACTCAGTTTCCAATGTATGTTCAGACCATTGGAGAAGATTATGTGTATCTGAACTTTGAAGGTAATGAAGGGGATTTGTGGGAGAGTAAGCCAGAGGACTTGCAGGGTATTCCATTGACGGAATCTCTCCTCATTCAATGCGGGTTCGGTTTTAAAGACGGGTTTTGTAGAAAAGGAGCAGTAAAGGTTAAGCCGTGTAGGGGTTTTGTGTCTATAGAGTATCAAAGCGAAGGACGGCTTACGGCAACCGCTCATAGTACGCAGATATACTACCTGCATCAGCTACAGAATTTTGTATATGCAATAACACGACAACAATTTAAAGTAAATTTATAATGGATTTAAATCAGTATCAAGAAAAAGCGATGACCACTTGTATGCCGTCGTCGGAAAACTTTTCTTACATGCTTCTTAATCTTGTAGGGGAAGTAGGTGAATTTGCAAGCAAGGTTGCAAAAGGAATAAGAAAAGGGCATTGTTCAATAGGTCTTGAACCTAATATAGTCGACGCATACGACATTGCTAACGAAACAACCGCAAACGAATTGTGGCAATTCTTTGGGATGGAAGAAAGTTTAGAAGAACTTAAGAAAGAAGCAGGAGACATTTTATGGCAATTATCGGGACTTTGCTCGGTTATGGGATGGTTTCTTGAGGATGTAGCCCAAATGAACCTTGATAAACTCGCAGCACGAAAAGAAGCGGGAACTATTGATGGCAACGGAGACGGAATTATAAGAGATAAATGATGAAGGTACCGTACATCAAGAAAGCAACCTGGGAGAAAGAATATCATCCCGGTGCAAAGTGGATTGTCGTGGAGAGGAAGTACAACACTTATGATGCTTGTGCTTCCCTCTATGAAGCAATTGGTTGTTGGCTTTGGCATCTTGGGGTTTCTCCCAAGATTGCCTTTGGATTTAGGAGGGAGAAGAAATGAATAAGATTTACATCGGAATAGACAATGGTACAAGCGGCACCATTGGCATAGTGGGGGATTCAATATCCCCCATTTTCGTGCATACTCCTGTCAAGAAGGAGCAGAACTACACCAAGGCAAAGCAGAGCATCACTCGCCTTGATTGGAAGCGGTTTTCAGAACTTATCTCGCAGTTCTGCGATAATGAGATTGTCGCAGTCATGGAGAGACCACTCGTCAATCCTACACGATTTAAGGCTACTACGGTTGCCCTGCGATGCTTTGAAGCGCAACTTGTCCTTGTGGAGTCTTTGGGATGCAGGATCATCTATGTGGATTCAAAGGATTGGCAGAAGTTAATGCTCCCAAAGGGAGTTGCCGGAGAGGAACTGAAGAAGGCATCCTTGGACATCGGCAATAGGCTGTTTCCGAGGTTTGCGGATTTCAAACATCCTGATAGGGATGGATTGTTAATAGCGGAATATGCAAGGAGGCAGAATTTATGATAGAGCAGAGTATTGGCCCCGGCCATTATATGGCAACATTAATAGAAAATGAATTTCCGAAACATCCACTTGTTTTAGATGTTATGATGCAGATTCATCTTCCTGATGGCAAGGTCTTACATTGCCGGATTGAGAGAGATTTGTCTGAATATCTTATAGGAATTAAGGATAAGGGATATATCGCCAAGGCAGTAGCGTCAAACTTATCCTATAGTCTCTTGGAGACAATAAGAGAGGATGTTGCAAGTAAGTTGGAGAACACAATATGGGAAAAGATAAAAAACCGCAGTTGCATATAGCATCCTGTTCGTTCGGAAAGGACTCTATTGCCACGATCCTGCTTGCCCTTGAAAACAACGAGCCGTTGGATAGGGTGGTGTTCGCAGAGGTGATGTTCGACCACGAAAGGGGGATAAGCGGAGAAATTCCAGAGCATATTGAGTGGATTTACTCTACCGCTATCCCTAAGTTGGAGTCTATGGGAGTCAAGGTGGATGTTGTCAAGGCGAAGAAGGACTATGTGTCTTTTTTCGTCAATGCCGTCAGGGGGGGCGGCATAAAGGCAAGATTTACGGATTCCCTTTGGGAGGTAAATGCACAATCAATAGGGAGTGCAAACTCAATCCCATTCATAAGTATTATGGGCAATTCAAAAAGGATTATGACATCGTTCAGTATGTCGGCATAGCACTTGATGAGCCAAAGAGAATACCAAGATTGAATGTGACGGGAAAACATATTCATAAGGTGTCTTTGCTTGTGAAATATAAATACACTGAGGCTATGGCCAAAGAGAAATGCCTTGAATATGGTTTGCTTTCTCCTATATATCAAACGGGTACTCGGGGGGGTGTTGGTTTTGCCCCAATATCAAATATAACACCTTTGCGAGATTCAAGAAAGCGCACCCTTTGCTCTGGGCCGACTTAATGAAATTAAGTACCACACCCAATCTTACTTCCTACGGATTTAAGTATGGAAAGACATTACAGTTTGTTAATGAAAGGATAGATTCCATTAACGCACAAGGAAAACTCTTTGAGGAAATAGATGAGCAATAGCAGTTCGCATTCGTTTTCCCTTTTGGCACAATATGTGCCTTAGTCATTGTAAAGGCGTTTCAACAAAATTACACATGACAGACATTGATTTCATTAGACTTTCCGCACTTGTGTTTGCGACAAAACTGATAGGGCATACAACTGACCCGGTCAGCGAGGGGGTGGAAATGGCAGAAAGATTGTTTAACAAAATTCAAGAAAAGGAGGTACAATGAAAAGCACCCTGCTCCGATGTGAATCGTGGCAGGGTTTGTTGTTTTGTATCACATGAGTATTCTAATGCTCACAATGACACCCCGTAATTTTATTCCGGCAATCCTCGCAGAGAAGATGCTTCACATGAGGGAACAAGTCCCTCGCAAGACCTCCGCTGAAATAGGATGCTTCTTCAGATGTCAAGTCTATCCCAAGATACTCGCAGATGTGGGTCTTTGCATGGCTTATCTCATGCACAAGAGTATTGAAGAACTCCTTTGCAGAGGTAGTCTTGCTCACCACCATTATAGTAGTCCTATGCCAGCGGCTTGTATAGGTCAGCCCTGTGTTTACCTTCCACTCCCGAAGGTTACGGAAAGCATCACGCATAGTGTCCATATCCGCACCTACCGACAACAACTCTCCAAGAATGAGGTCGGCATCAGAATCATCAGAGTTGATGTATGCCTTGACAAGCCAGTCGTGCTGATGGATATGGAACACATGCGTTATCATAGGAACATCCCCCAATCTATAGGATTCCTCCTGCGGAGCATCTTCACATACCAACAAGCCATAACCTCTCCATCACCTGCATCGGGATCGTCAATCAGAATCTTGACATACATGGCATGAGCCTTCTCATCTGAGAACGGACTTGTATCCATGTCACTCTTTGCCATGTTCGCGCAGTACACATAATCCCATCCCTTGTTCTTCTCCAAGGTTACGCCATGCTTTGACAGCATCGCATCAACCTCTTCCTTGGTATAAGGCTTGATAGGCTTTCCGTTCTTGTCTTTCAGATACTTGAGAGCATACTCGCAAGCCGCCTTGTTGAAATGCCACCCGTTCTCTGCAAGGTACATCTCCTTTGCCGGAGTCTGAATAAAATCTTCCATTGCATTCTATATTAAAAAGGAGTGGCCGAAGCCACCCCTTCGGTTGCACTTACAAGAACCACAGTGGGTTCATCTGTTGCATCATATCCTGCTGTGGATACTGCGGTGGGAACTGCTGCGGATACATCCCCTGCTGTGGGAATCCCTGTTGCATTGGGTTCATAGGCCAGTGCTCTCTCTGACCCATGTTGCCGCCTTGACCGCCATTGTAGCCTCCGTTGTTGCCGGAATAGCCACCCTGATTGCTACGCATGCCGTACATGCGCTGAGCCATGCTGCCATCCATCTTCTGCACGATATGATTGACCTTTTCAGACAGCTCCTTGAGCTCATGTCTGATTTGCATCATTTCCTGATCCATAGTCTTACGCATTAAAATAGTTCTTCAAATCCTTGATGTCGCTCGAAGTGAACTTAATCCCTCCGAGGTCTCCTGCAAACATTCCAATGAAGGCGTTATGAGGGAAATGCACCGCCACCTCTCCTTTGCCGACAACTGCCTTGAAAGGCCCGATAGGAAATTCAGAAGAATCCATCTCATCGAGAAGCCCTGCCACTCCGTCCACGAGGGTCGTGGAGTCAATCGTGCCGGACTCGTCTCCGAAAAAGAGAAAGAGAGTGTCGACATACCCGTTAATCTTATCGTCAATGCGGTTCATTCCATTGTTGATGGCGTTCTTCGCAACAACCCTTATCTGTGGCTTGTTGGGAAACATCTGGTCAACCTTGTGACCAAGCCAGTCATGAACGGCATTCTTCACTTCGCCTTTAAAGGCATTTATGTCACTTGTTCTCATTTCTTTCCTCCTTTCTTGGTTCGTTTCATCTTCTGATACTCCGCATAAGGCATATCGGAATACTTCTCAGTATACTCCTTGAAGTCCTCAAGCTCCTTGTTGACCTCTGCCTCTGCCAACTTCTTCAGTCTCTTGACAAGGGTAAGATGTCTTTCAAGAGCATCCTTGCCCTGCTGTGACCCTTCGATTATCGGACGGAGCTGAGCCAACTGGGTAGCCTGCACAAGTTCGTTGATAGCCTTTGCGCTTTCCTGGAACTCATCGCTTGAAGCCATGACTGCAAATTCCTTCTCCGTCATTTGAGCTGTGAGCGAATCGAGTTCATCCCATATAGGGGTGTTCGACTGCCTCTGCTGTATCTGCGGAACTGTGCCCTGCATTTGTACAAGGTTCTGCTTCTGCTGTTCCAGATATCGCATTGCCTGTTCAAGCTCCTGCATTCTGGAGTCAATGCTTGGTACAGACCCAAGAAGCGGGTCATTACTACCACCGAAAAAGATATTGGTATTTCCATTACTCATAACGCCTTCATTTGAAATTTATGCTCCAGGGGTTGCTGCGTCAGCTGCTACACGATTGCCACAACAATAACTTGCGATACCAGTCACAGGATTGTCGGTAGGGAGAACCACAACTCCTGTTGGTACCTTGCAGAGTCTTGCATCAATGTAGTTCTTCAGCCAAGAGAACTTCTCGCCAATCTCACACATGATAAGTTTGTCCTGATAAGGGCGAACCGCAGTGTTAACAGCCACCTGTGATTCAAGAGCGGAGATCTTGTCCTTTGTCTCATCGTCCTTGTCACGGGTGTACTTGTAGAGTGAGAAGAGTTCCGCATTGATACGGTTGTTCACAGAGTCGATGTTGTCTCTGTTGTCCTTGTAGAGACCGAACTTCTCAGCAACATCTACCTCACGGGTAGCGGCTGCGCTCTTGAGACCTGAGATTGCAAGGTCATAGTAGCCCTTGGTCACTGCGAGGATGTCCGCACACTCCTTAGATGCTACATCGTAAGCGGTAGGAGCAACGCATCCACCACCAGAGTAGTTGTTGGTTACAGAAGGTATCCCTCCGAGAATAGCACCGAGGCCACCTCTGCCGAGTAGAGCGGCACCACCGAGGACAGTACCCACGATACCGAGTGCAAGGCCCGCATCCGCGCGACCCCTTACATTGCCACCGCGATGTCCATAACCTTCATCATAGATGACTTCCTTTTCCTTTAAAATAGGTTCCATAATGTTGAATTTTACAGTTACGGTCAATATTAACCGCAATGCAAAGATTCAACATATTAGCATGGGATTCAGGTTGTTATATCTTCGATATTTCGCAGATGTTGCCTTGCTATTTCGTAGTTGTTTCCTATTGCGCTGAAAGGGTCCTCCGACCTGCTTCTAAAGTATTGCAGGGCATGGTCTATTGCTCTTTTGGACCTGTTGAATAATGGGGCAATCTGCCTTGATGTATAGCCCCTATCATGCATGAGCCTGATAGCGACCCATCTTGCATCGACAGCCTCAATGTTTCGGCATCTGCCTATCACATCTTTATCCTCTACATCTATCAGTTCGGTTACAACTTTGATAACCTTGCCGAAATACTCTAATTTATTCATTGTTAGTTCGTTTTATGCAAGGTTGCATAGCAAAACAAAAGCCACGACTGATGCCGTGGCTAAAAAGTTATTGCTCTGCTATTGCTCGGTTAGAATCCTAATGACATTTTGGTTCCTGCGCCTATCCCGAATTGCTTCCGCAATAGTTCGTATTCCGTATATCCATAGACTTCTAACCAAGGCCTTGCCTTATACGCATACTCTAACTGGACCGGGAAAGATAGGGCGTTAGAGTAGTTCAGTTCCGCTCCGATGCTTATCGAGTGTTTCTTCGGGTCACTCGCAATGGTCTTCGTTTCCGTGATGATAGCGGTCTTCGGATAGACCTCTATGCGGTCAAGGCTTGACTTGTAGCCGCTAACCTCTGCGTAGTATTGCTCTCCAGTATAGACCTTGGTTTCGCTTGGCAGCGCAAGATACAATGTGTCGTGGATTCTTGTAGTGTCGTGTACTTCGACAAACAATGTCTCCTTGATGTGTTTCTCTTTTACGACCGGCTTCTCAATGATGTGGGTATCTGTGACAAAAGTAGTATCTCTGACCATTTCCACCTCATCACGAAAATGGCATTGCCGAGGCGCCCGCACCCCTGCAAGCACACCGATGAGAAAGATAACGATATAAAGTAGGTATTTCTTCATATACTATATGGTATACTATATGTTTTCAAAGTGGTCAAATTAGACCACTTATGTACGACACAATCGCATCTACATGACATCGTACGACTGCGCTCCTTCCCTCATCGGAAAGAAGATACTTCACATCTTTCCGGTTGTCCATGAAGAAGTTTTCGGTTAGCACTGCCGGACAAAGGGTGTCGGTAAGGATTGTGAACTTCGCTTCCTTGTCCCTCTCTCCGTCCACTTTCTTCCATTCCCTTATGGTCTGACCATCGAAGTGACGCTTCGCCATTGCCACGAAGCTGTCTGCGAGATCATCGCTCTTGGTCTTCCCGGGGCTTGTCCATATCTCCCAGCCGGTAGCCTTGAGCCACTCCTTGCCGTTGCCTGCAGCATTGCAGTGGATGGATACGCAAAGTACATTGTCCTTACCTATTGACTGGCACTTCACATTGACACGATGCACCCTCTCCAAGAGCCGCACATCGTATAACTCAGGGGTAAGAAGCTCTGCATTGTATCCCAGTCTCCGCAGGGCATTCACCACCCTTGATGCAATATCCCTTGTGTAGGTTGCCTCAATCAGTTTGCCGTCCGGACTGCGCTTTCCAGGGGTGTTGTTGCCGTGTCCGTTGTCTATCAGTATGAGTTTATCTTCCATTTCTACGAACCTCCCATGCCGCTTTTAATCTATCATACTCACTCGCAGGGATAGTCACCTTCATTCCATCCTTATATAGGATTGTCAATGTCTGGTAGCCATCCTTGACAGCTTCGTTGTACCTTGCATTGATGTGCTGGATATCATCAAGAGGGATAAGCTGCCTATCCCTCGTTTCGTAGATTGCTTTTGTCATTATTCTTCTTCATTATGAATTTCACTTTGCTGACATCCCTGGCACTGCTGTGTGTGCATATGCGTTCCCAAGGGAGGATTCCTGTCCCCACAGCCAACCTTGTCGCATATCATCAGTTCAGCCACTGCTGCTCTTGTGTTAGCATCATCTAACTTATGCCTTAGACTTGAACTGATGCGATACTGCTCATCAATCTTCTCATCTTTCTCATCAAGTTTCTTGTCTTTCTCTTTAAGCATTTCCTGCCTCTCGTTGGCCAGTTGCATCCATCCGTCATTCAGCTTTGCGGAATTGTTGAGCATCATTTCTGTCTTTCTTTCACGGATCGTAAACAATCCGAGAAAAGCACCGGAAGTGATGAGTGTGATTATTATTTGTGTCCAGTTCATTTCGTGTTCTTTGCTTTTTCAGATTACCCATTACACGCCCACCACACCAACATAGTGACAACCGCGAGTATTATTCCGCAAGCATCGCAGATGATGTCGTGTAGTACAGCCTTCTTGTCGTTGTCCTTTTGGATAAGGTAGTCCCATGCTTCCTTGAGGACGGATGCGAGTACGGTTGCTCCAAGTGTAATCCATATTCCGATGATAGGCGTTAGAGCAAGCATCATTGAGTAGCATACGAGGAAGTGGAGGAGACCGTCAGTCCCCACCCACTTCGCTATTGATTTGATTTTGTCGAGCATAGTGTTTATGAATTTGAAAGGTTAGCGATTGCGGTTTGCAGTTGCGCTATGATTTCCTCAAGCTGCTTTATCTTCCCCACGGCATTGAATCCGTAAGCGATGGAAGCCTTGACAGGTGTTGATGGTGTATCGGCAATCATCTGCTCTGTACCCGCATTCCATACTTCGTAGTCAAGGTTGAAGTTTTCATCAATCTCTGTGACAATCGGCTCTGCGAGTTCGTAGTAGAGGATGTCGTTGTCGGTGAGGGATGCGATAAAGGAAGCTGCGTCGGTGTAGGATTTATCCAAAATCTGAATAGTA
>JAFQQD010000071.1 GCA_017411435.1 Clostridia bacterium | reverse complement strand
TTTCGAAAGATAGATATACCCTCCTTCGCCGTTTAAGTATGCTCGAACAATTTTGATTTTAAATTCATAACTATATTTTGCCATGAAAAAACCGACCTCCCAATCGTTAGATTTTAGGTCTAACTTTTGGGGGTCGGTTCAATCACTTCCTGTTTTTCTTATGTGTTTTTATTATATCACAAATTTCGGCAAAAATCTACCCTTTGCTTTTTATAGGAAGCATAATTCCATCTATCGTTATACCTGAGATATCTCCGCCGATTATTTTTCCATCGTATACGATTATATTTGCACGCGCATTTTCTGAGGGGATGAGATAAGTGTAGCGTTTGCACTTTTTCCCTTTGTACGGCGAGAGGTCGTATCCACTTTCTTTTAAGAGATTGTTGTAGCGCTCATAGACCGCATTAAAAGTTTCGGGGATAGTAAATTCCACAACCTCGTAGGGCTTTTCTGATACATCGTCATAGCCCATTTCCCTGACTATCTGCGAAAATGCAGAGGTGTTTTCAGGAGTATAACTGCGGATAAGCAAAACAACTGCAAGCGAGACAATAATAAGCAACAAATATTTTTTCATAAAAAAACACCCTTTCGGAATATTTCTATTCCAAAAGGGCTTTTTTTATACTTGCTCGGCTACTTATTCAGCAGAGAAAGGAAGAAGTGCAATGTGACGAGCACGCTTGATAGCGATTGTCAGCTGACGCTGATGCTTTGCACATGTGCCTGTAATTCTTCTGGGAAGAATCTTTGCTCTCTCTGAAACATAACGGCGAAGCTTTGCTACATCTTTATAGTCGATATCAGTAACCTTATCAACACAGAACTGGCAAACCTTTTTCTTTGCTTTTCTTGCTCTGAAAGGTCTTTCTGTCTTTTCTTTTTCCATCATGGCTAAAACCTCCTAATCTTAGAATGGTAAATCATCATCTGTACCCATAGGAGAAATAGGTTCGGGAAGCGTACCAAAGTCAGACACCTGTGAGAATGATTCTTCTCCTGCAGGCTGTGAATCACGCTTACTTTCAGCAAAGTAAACCTGACTTACAACAACATCTGTTGCATAACGCTTCTTTCCGTCCTGATCGTCCCAGGTACGAGTCTGAATACTTCCTTCAAGGGCAACCATGCTGCCTTTTCTGAAGTATTTAGAAATAAACTCCGCAGTCTGTCTCCATGCAACGCAGTTGATGAAATCTGCCTTACGCTCTTCGCCCTGACGAACGAAGTTGCGGTCTACCGCGATAGAGAAACTGCAAGTGCTGATTCCCTGCGGTGTGCTGCGAAGTTCGGGGTCGCGAGTAAATCTGCCCATCAAAATAACTTTGTTAAGCATTTCTTTACGCCTCCTTACGGATTGTGATAGTACGCATAACACCGTCTGTAATACCGTAAATTCTCTCAAGTTCCTTGGGGAATTCAGGATTTGATGCGAAGTTCACAAGAACATAGTAACCTTCTGTCTTGAAATCGATAGGATAAGCAAGCTTTCTCTTACCCCATACATCTACGCTTTCAACAGTTGCATTATCAGCGATAAGCTTCTGGAACTTTTCAGAAAGAGCAGTAATCTTCTCCTCCTCAAGCGCAGCATCAAGAACAAAAATGGTTTCATACTTGTTGATAATTTCAGCCATTTTCTACACCTCCTTTTGGACTTTGGCCCCGGACTTTTTCGGAGCAAGGATAGCATTTTACATAAAAATGCCTTGTAATTATATAATGAAGAGAGGATTTTGTCAAGTATTTTTTCATTTTTCGAAAAATTGTTTTTTCCTAATATATATTGCGACATTTTTCTTTACAAATTACCAAATATATGGTAGTATGTAAATAATAAAGCACAAGCGGTGGTGCTTGTGACAAAATTTAATATTAGGAGTGATAGTTTTGGCAAAGACAAAAATCGAAGGTCCTATTTATGACGCTCGTCAATTAGGTGGCGGCAGAATGGTTGTTCTCGGACTTCAGCATATGTTTGCTATGTTCGGTGCAACAGTTCTTGTACCCCTTCTGACAGGTCTCAGCGTTTCTGCAACTCTTCTTTTTGCAGGTCTTGGAACCCTCTTGTTCCACCTTCTTACAAAGGGTAAAGTTCCCGCATTCTTAGGTTCATCATTTGCATTCCTCGGCGGCTATTTCGCAATTGCAGAAATTTGTAAGAATGCAGGCCTTGAAAACTTCTCTGCTTATGCAGGCGTAGGCGTTGCATGTGCAGGTCTTCTTTATGTAATACTTTCAATTCTCTTTAAGGTATTCGGTGCTAAGAAGGTTATGCGTTTCTTCCCCCCGATTGTAACAGGTCCTATCATCATTGCAATCGGTCTTATTCTCTCACAGTCAGCTATTGACAACTGCATGGGTAACTGGTGGCTTGCTATCGTTGCTATTCTTACAATTATCATCTGCAACATCTGGGGCAAGGGTATGGTTAAGATTGTTCCCATTCTTTTAGGCGTTGTTGTTTCATACGCAGTAGCAGCAGTTACAAAGCAGGTTGATTTCACAGCAGTTAAGGAAGCAGCTTGGATTGGTCTTCCTGTTGTATGGGAAAATACCGCATTCTCTCTTATCAAGGGTGCTGATGTTTCCGTTGTGATTACATCAATTGTGGCAATTGTTCCTATTGCTATTGCTACAATCATCGAGCATATCGGCGATGTTTGCGCAATCAGTTCTACTGTTGAAAAGAACTATATTGAAGAACCCGGCCTTCACAGAACACTTCTTGGTGACGGTCTTGCAACATCACTTGCAGCACTTTTCGGTGCTCCTGCAAACACAACATACGGCGAGAACACAGGCGTACTTGCACTTACAAAGGTTTATGACCCCAAGGTTATCCGCCTTGCAGCGTACTTTGCAATTCTCTTCTCCTTCTCTCCCAAGTTTGCAGCACTTATCAACTCAATGCCCGCTCCCGTAGTAGGCGGTGTTTCACTCGTTCTTTACGGTATGATTTCTGCAGTTGGTGTAAGAAATGTTGTCGAAAACAAGGTTGACTTCACAAACTCAAGAAATGTTATCATTGCAGCACTCATCCTTGTTCTTTCTATTGGCATTAAGTATTCTGCAGCAGGCGCAATCAACATTCCCGTTGGCTCAATTACTATCAGCCTTTCAGGTCTTGCAGTAGCAGCACTTGTTGGTATTATTCTTAACGCAATTCTTCCCGGCAAGGATTATGAATTTGGCACAGATCAACAAGGCGATACATCAGTTAACTTCAAGGTTTGATCAACAATCAACGAGAATTCAAACAACAAAAAATCCACTTGCGAATGCAAGTGGATTTTTGTATTTGCAATTTTATACGAGAGAAATCAGATAGCTCTTACAACTTTTCCGCTTCTCAAGCAACGAGAGCAAACATGGATTGTCTTGGGAGAACCGTTAACAACAGCCTTTACAGTTTTGATGTTGGGCTTCCAAGCACGGTTTGATCTTCTGTGAGAGTGGCTTACCTTAATACCAAAAGTAACACCCTTACCGCATACATCACATTTAGCCATATCTATTTCCCTCCTTAGAGATTTCTTACAATTACATACTTTTTTTCGTGCATAGGTTATTCTAACAGATAAAATCCAAAAAAGCAAGTATTTTTTTTATTTTTTTCAAATTTCTTTCTTTTGCTCATTGTTATCGGGGAGTTTGCTTGATTTTTTCGGGTAAATATTGTATAATATAAAATGAAGTTTTATGCGGAGGAATTAGCATGAAAAATCTTATTATAATAGACGGCAACAGCATAGTAAACCGCGCGTATTACGGGGTTAGACCGCTTTCTACAAAGACGGGAATTCCCACCAACGCGATTTACGGATTTATGAATATTATGCTTAAATATATTGAAGAGTACAATCCGAGTCATATCTGCGTGGCATTTGACCTTAAGGCTCCTACCTTCCGCCATAAGATGTACGAACAATACAAGGCACAGCGTAAAGGTATGCCCGATGACCTTGCTGAGCAGATGCCGCACTTAAAAGAGGTGCTTTCCGCAATGAATATCCTCCAGCTTTCGCTTGAGGGTTATGAGGCTGACGATATTATCGGTACTGTCAGCAGGATTTGTGATGAAAATAATACCCGATGCTATATTGTAACAGGTGACAAGGACGATTTACAGCTTGCAAGCAAAAATACAAGTGTGCTCCTGACCACAACCCGCATGGGACAAACCACTACCGAAGAACTTGACGAGAACGGCGTATTCCAAAAGTACGGAGTTACTCCTGAAGAATTTATCAGTGTGAAAGCTCTGATGGGCGACTCATCCGACAACATTCCCGGGGTAAAAGGCATTGGCGAAAAGACGGCGTTTGACCTTCTGGCAAGATTTCATTCACTTGACAAAATTTACGAAGACATTGAAAGCGAGCATATTAAAAAGGCAGCTCGTGAAAAACTTCTTGCAGGGAAAGAGGATGCTTACCTTTGTCATAAGCTCTGCACTATCGAAAAAAATGTTCCTATTGAATTTGCCATTGATGACGCTTTATACAAGGAAGCAAATAACGATATACTCTTTAATAAATTAGAAGAGCTTGAGCTTAGGAAGATTTCGCAGAGGCTTTGCACAGCCCCCAAAGAAGCTTTTGAAGAGATTGAAGTTTTAACCGCAACCGAAGATGCTATTAAAAATGTAAAAAGCGAAAAAGAATTTTCCTTTATATTAAAAGAAGACGGTGTGCATTTTGCATCGTGCGGAAAGGAATTTATTGCAGATGCCTATGCGCTGCGTGAAATTTTTGAAGATGCAAGCATAAAGAAATACACCCACGGATACAAAAAAGAGCGTCACACGCTTTCTGATATGGGAATTTCCCTTGCAGGGGATTTTTACGACAGCGAGATTGCGGCATATATAATTGACCCGTCAAGAAGCGACTACAACATTGACGAGATTCTGGTTTCATATTCCCTTTCTCCGTCAGTTGTGTCAATGAAGTCTCTTTGCCAAAAGCAGACGGCAATATTAGAAGAAAGAGGGCAGCTTTCACTTCTTAATGAGATTGAACTTCCGCTTTCCGATGTTCTTTATAATATGGAAGTTTCAGGATTTAAGATTGACCGTGATGAGCTTGCAAAATTCGGCAAGATGCTTGGCGAGAGGATTGCTGCGCTTGAGAGCATGATATACTTTATGGCAGGCGGAGAGATAAATATAAATTCTCCCAAACAGCTCGGAAAACTTCTCTTTGAAGATATGGGACTTCCCGTAGTGAAAAAAACGAAGACGGGATATTCCACCGATTCATCCGTACTTGAAAAGCTGCGCGGCAAGCACGAAATAATTGATTCAATTATCGAATACCGCCATCTTGCAAAGCTGAAGTCCACCTATGCAGATGCATTTTTGCCCCTGCTTGACGATGAGGGCAGAATCCGCAGCACACTCAATCAGACAGTTACCGCAACGGGCAGAATCAGCTCAACCGAACCGAATCTGCAAAACATTCCCGTGCGTACGGAGATAGGTCGCGAAATAAGAAAAATGTTCGTTGCAAAAGAGGGGCATCTTTTAGTCGGTGCCGATTATTCGCAGATTGAACTGCGTGTTCTTGCGCATATGGCAGAGGATAAGATTATGCAACAGGCGTTCAACACCGATGCGGACATTCATACGATAACTGCTACTCAGGTGTTCAAGGTGCCTGATTTCCTTGTAACAGATGATATGCGTTCGCGTGCCAAGACTGTTAATTTCGGTATAATTTACGGGCAGAGCGAATTCTCGCTTGCAGGCGAGCTTAAAATAACGCGCAAGGAGGCAAAGGAATATATTGAAAGCTATTTTGCGCATTACAGCGGTGTAAAAGGATATATGGAAAAAACTATTGCTGAGGCTAAGAAATCAGGGTTTGTCACAACTGTTTTCGGCAGAAGAAGGTACATTCCCGAGCTTGCGGCCAGTAATTTCAACCTCCGTTCATTCGGCGAGAGAGTTGCCATGAATGCCCCCATTCAGGGTACGGCAGCGGATATTATTAAAATTGCCATGGTAAAGGTTCAAAAAGCACTTGCGGAAGAATGTCCCGAGGCGCGGCTCATTCTTCAGGTGCATGATGAACTGATTTGCGAGGTGCCCGAAAAGGATGCTCGGAAAGTGGCTGCAATATTAAGAAAAGAAATGGAAAATGCAGTAAAACTTTCCGTACCTCTGCGTGCAGATGTAAAGGTCGGGCGTAGTTGGTTCGAAACGAAATAACGGAGATGTGTTTTTATGAAAAAGCTGATTGGTCTTACAGGCAGGACAGGCAGCGGCAAATCAAGTGTCGCGAAAATATTTGAAGAGCTTGGCGTTTTCTGTGTCGACTGTGACAAGGTTGCTCACGAGGTTCTTTTTGACAATGATGTTAAAGTGGCGCTTGTTGATGCATTTTCGGATGCAATTCTTGATAAAGACGGAAATATTGCCCGTAAGGAGCTTGGTGAAATTGTTTTTGCCGATAGTGAAAAACTCCGCGTGCTTAACGGCATTGTTCACGGTGCAATCCTTAAGCGATGCTTTGCACTTTGCGAAAATTCGGGAAGTGACATCTGTCTTATTGACGGTAGCGAGCTCGAGTCAAGCGGTGCTGACACAAAGTGTGATATTATGCTTGTAACCGTCTCTGACGAGGATGTGCGCCTCAAAAGAATTATGGCGCGTGACGGAATCGACAAAGAAACTGCACTCAGGAGAATGAGAAGCCAGAAAGATTATTCAAAAGATGCAGTTATAATTGAAAACAACGCAAATGAGGAAGAGCTTCGAAAAAAAATCCTTTCCGTATATGAGAGTGTGATAAAATGAAAAAATTTTTACCGCTTTTTATGTTACTTGCACTTGTAACACTTTTTTCATCCTGCACAGAAACAAAGGTCACAAGACAGAGCTTTGCTTTTGATACGGTTCTGAATATTACCGCAGACGAAAAATATAATGAAGAAATCTCCGAGGCTTTTCGTATGTGTCAGGGTTATGAAAAAGTTTTCAGCAGGACAAATAAGGAAAGCGAGCTTTATAAAATAAATAACAAGGTTTCTGTTTTACCGTCAAAAGAAATCAAGGAAGTCCTTGAATTTTCGCTTGATATGTCTAAAAAAACAGACGGTGCTTTTGATGTAACAGTTGCACCGCTTGTAGATTTGTGGGATGTTAATAAAAGAACTGCTCCCCCATCATCCGAAGAGATAGAAAAGGCAAAGGAAAATGTCGGTTATGAAAATATCTCTTCGGCTCCGTTTTCACTTGGCAAGGCAAGTCTTGATATGGGTGCCGTTGCCAAAGGATATATTGCCGACAGATTGGTTGACTATTTCAAAGAAAAAGGTGCAGACGATGTCATAATAGACCTGGGCGGAAATGTGGCGCTTGTAGGAGAGCACAGCGTAGGGATAAGAAACCCCAAAAAACCTGATGAGGTTTTTGCCGTAATTCATCTAAAGGACAAAAGTGCTGTTACAAGCGGTGCGTATCAGAGATACTTTGATTACGAGGGCGAAAGATACCACCATATAATAGACCCCAGAACGGGCTACCCGTCAGATGGCGATATTCTCTCTGTTACGGTGGTTTCGCCGTCATCCATGGTGGCGGATGCACTTTCAACATCGATATATATTCTGGGCGAGGATGCTCTTTCATTGTGTGAAGAATTCCCCCATACCGATGCCATTATAATAAGAAAAGATTTGAACACAGCTACCACAAAAGGTTTCGCGGAAAAATACAGTTTGGCATACAAATAGAAAAAAATAATTATTTTGTTAAAAAAAACTTGCATTTTGAAATAATATATGCTATAATCCATTTGTTTCATGATGTTTTGGAGGTGAAAATATAATGCCTAACATTAAATCAGCTAAGAAAAGAGTTCTCGTTATCGAAAAGAAGACTCTTGAAAATCGTATGGTTAAATCCGCTATCAAGACAGAGCTTAAGAAGTTTGAAGCAGCAGTTAGCGAAGGCAAGAAGGACGCAGCAAACGAACTTTACACAGTTTGCGTAAAGAAGCTTGACCAGGCAGCAGCTAAGGGTGTTTACCACAAGAATACTGTTAGCCGCAAGAAGAGCCAGCTCGCTAAGGCTATTGCTAAATTGGCATAAGTTTTTTTGATTGCTTAAAACCAGGGTATGCACATTGTGCATACCCTTCTTTAACTTCATCCGCGGAGTATCTTTATACACCTACGGATTCAGTTTACACATTCTGCACCATTTCCTCTTCGCCCTTAGCAAAAACGGAATTCACAATTGTGAATTCCGTTTTAATTTTGCATTTTGCATTTATTTATTCTTTTCGTATATAAGCATTAACCCCTTAAGAAGCAAATCCTCATCAACTATTATATCTCGTTTACAAAGGGGAACAATCGCTTTTGCCAGACCTCCCGTTGCGATGACTGTGCATTTTTCGCCGAGTTCTTCTTCGAAGCGGTCCACTATCCCCTCTATCGCACCTGCGTTTCCGTACATAATACCGCTTTTGATGGAATCAATGGTGTTACTGCCGATAATCTTTTTCGGTTTTTCAAAAGCAACCTTGGGAAGCTGTGATGTTCTGCCGATAAGTGCATCGTGAGATACTGCAACACCGGGAAGAATTGCGCCGCCGAGGAACTGTTTTTTCGAGTCAATTGCGGAAATTGTTGTTGCCGTTCCCATATCGATTACAATCTGCGGAACACTGTATTCCTCCACACTTGCAACGGCGTCAACGACAAGGTCACTTCCGAGCTGAGCAGGGTTATCAATCACTATACTGATACCCGTCTTCACACCGGGGCCGACAATCATCGGATGAACTGAGCAAAGCTTAAAAATTGCTTCTTTAACAACATTTGTAACTGACGGAACAACAGATGAAATTATGGCGCCGTCAATTTTTTTATAGTCAATGCCGTTCATTTCAAATGCAGTTTTGAAAAGAACGCTGTATTCAAGCATTGTTGCCCTGTGCGCAGTTGAAAGGCGCTCGCGGAAAAGGATTTCCTTTCCCTCTACACAACCTGCAACGATATTTGTATTACCGATATCTATAACTAAAATCATTTCTTAAAAGCCACCTTAATAATGCGGACAATCGCGGGAGCAAATACTATAATAACTGCCATTTCAATAAGGAAGTTTGTACCTACAAGTCCGACAATCATATACTTTCCAACATTAGAGCCAAATCCAAGACCTGCTCCCCACTGAGCCAGTGTCTCCATAAAAAACGCAAGACACCCCAAAAGGAAAACCCCTGTATTGGTAACAGGACATGCTATTGCAGAAATAATGGCACCTACATAAGAAGTGCTCTTGTTTTTGCAAAAGATTTTTTTAATAACTTCATAAACAAGTCCGGAAACAAACCCACATGCCGTTCCTTTAAGAAGCACCGTAAGAATCGTTCCAAAAACATTTACTGCCATAAACGGAGCAGCGTCACCTGTTGCAAGGACTGTAACTCCAAAGGTAAATCCAAGCCAAGCCCCCATGCCTTTTCCGCAAATTACAGCACCAATTACAATCGGTACCAGCGACAATGTGATTGAAAAAGTTCCCGTCCTGATTGACATGCTGACAAATTGCAAAACAACTACCAGCGCCGTCAACAATGCACCTGTTACCATGGTCCTCGTTGACATTTTCTTTCTTTCCATATTAAATTCCTCCTTGTTATTATTCTCCTTGGGGAGATACAATACGCAATTATAATACTACTGTTCTTTCAATTTGTAAAGTTTTTTTATGAAAAACTCTTGAAGAATTATCTTCCTAGGTATAAAATGTCGTAAGGAGGTTGATATTTATGAAAAACAAAACTCAAAAAATTGTACTGTCTTCGCTTCTTGCTGCACTTATATGCGTTGCGACTATGATAATAAAAATCCAGACTTTTAAGGGATACATTAACCTGGGTGACTGCGTGGTGCTTCTTTCGGGTTGGATACTCTCCCCCATGTATGCGTTTCTTACTGCAGGTGTGGGAAGTTTGCTTGCCGATATTTTTTCGGGTTATGTAATATACGCACCTGTAACCTTTCTAATAAAGGGTTTTATGGCACTTATATGTTGTTACGGACTGAAATTGTTTAAGAAAAAACCTTTTGTTTCAAGAATTACAAGCGGCATCCTTGCCGAAATTGTAATGGTCGGAGGTTACTACATATTTGAGGGATTTATGTACGGATTTATTGCATCGGCAGTAAATATTCCTCTTAATGCCATTCAGGGTATTGTGGGGATTATCCTTGGAATTATGCTTGTAAAAATATTTAAGAAAAGTGATATTGTAAATTAAAAAAACGGCTATGAATTCATAGCCGTTTTTTTACCGTATAGGAAATTGCGTATTTTTATCGCGAGCAGCATTTATGGACTTTAAGTTTTGCTGGAACGCGAAATGGGTGAAGCAGCACTCTTCTTTTTTATATTCTTATTCAAGCACTCTCATAAGGTCAGTGCGCACCCAGCCCAATCCATTGGCAGGAGTTTGCACCTTGCACCATAAATATCCCTCTGAATCTGTAGTTTCTTCTCCAGTGCACACAAACTGAGATTTGTAATCGTTCTGGTTTATAAGAAGAACAAACTTATCACTGATTTGCGGAGTAGGTCTTATATATACGCCGGAAGAATTCTTTTTAACCAGGATTGTTCCTTTTTCATAGGTTACGCTCTGATTACATAGTATCTCAACAGTTTCTGTAATCGACTCACCCTCAGAATTTACGATAGTTACCAAAAATGTATTATCGCCCCTCTTCAAAGAAACTTCCTTTGACCACTTCTGCTCTGAAGCATTTCCGCTGATATTGGCGACAAATTCACCGTTTATAGTGATTGTTGCGTTATATTTTGGAGAACTTGCGTCTCCGGTGAGTTCATAATATGTAGCTTTCGTAGACGAGGGGTAGTTATCCAAATTAAGGCTAAGCTCTCCTCCGCCTCCCATAGAAGGCATAAAAGCAAAAATCAAACACGCCATTACTATCAGAACAGTCGCAATTACTGCTATCAATGCCACTTTGATTCCAAAGCCTGAGCTTGCCTTATCCCGGGGGATTTCAAGTCTTTCCGGTGTTTCGTATCTTTCCGGCATACCTCCAAAATAGGGGTCTGCGCTGGGTGTCGGGTGCGGAGCGTTTCCCTGCTGATCAAGATATATTCCGCATCCGGGACAATAAGTAACGCTTTCATTTATTTCTCTACCGCAATTTTTACAAATCACGCAACTCTCTCCTCTTTTAATTATTAATCAACATATGTATTTGATTTTACGAGGTCACTTCTTACATACCCATGCTTGCCTCTGGGGGAAATTATTTCATACCAAGTATATCCCTGATAATCAACCTCATAGTGTCCTGTAAATGTCATTTCAGAAGTATAATCATTTCTGTCTATAAAATCAACTACCATATAGCTTGTTCCTGCATATGCCCTGATATTAAGTCCGCCCGACTTCTTTTTTACAAGAGTACATCCAGGAGTTATAGGTGCAAGCTTCTTCTTTTTATTAAGCTGCTGACAGTAAACACTTCTTTGCTCTTCTGTCACAACATCATTTGAATCCTTCGCTTCTATGGTTAACTGTTTTGTTTCCCCGGGAGAAAGTGTATATGTTTTGCTCCACTTTTTCTGTACTTCCTGCGAAGTTGTAGTTGCGACAACCTCTCCGTTTATCGAAAGGTTACAGAAAGGTGCATCACTGAGTAATATCCCTTCTACTGTTACATTTGGGTCATCAGAAGTTACCTGTTGCGGACAGGATGTAATATTTATTACCGGCGGATTGGTTTTTTTATTTGCTTTATTTTCTGAATTACCACTTATTGCGAAATAAGCAATAAAGCCTATAATTGCGATAAGGAAAACGCTGAGAATGGTAATGATTGCTACCATAACTGTTCTATTACCCGAATCTTCTCTCATTTTATATTCTCCCTTTATCCTATATATTTAGCATGATACTCTTCAAAGCTTTTTATGTTTTTCTCCTTCATATCGGTTGCTACTTCCACACCTACATATCGAAGATGCCACGGCTCTGCCTCATATCCTGTTATGGATTCTGTTTCCTTGAGATATCTGATAATGAAGCCGTATTTGTGGCAGTTATCTCTTACCCACGGATATTCGGGAGTATTCTCAAAATTCCGCAATCCGTCCTGCGAGCCGAAGATATCCATAGCCATGCCTGTATGATGTTCACTGTGTCCGGGACGCGCACTGTAACGGTCAACATTTTCCTGTGTGTCGCTTCCAAGATATCTGTTATACAAGCCTTCCTGATATTCAACCGTTCTGTAGCCTGATACCAGACGGATATTAAGCCCTTCCTTCTGCGCATCTTCACGCATTTTCACATATGCGTTTCCTGTTTCCTCGCGCAGAAGCTGTCCTCCGCCAAAATCTTCAAGGTCCGGCGGACGGTAACCCTCCGGAACTGTATAATACTTATTTACTATAATATACGGGTCATCGTACCCTGATACAGGTATGTCAAATTCATACATGGGCTTATCAAGGTTAGCGTTTACTCTCCACACGATTTCCTCATCACTAAGCTCAGGGTTTTGCATTTTGTATGAATCATATCTGCTGTTTTTACTTGCATCGCTATACTCAATATGGTCATATCCGGAAGATACAAATTCAGGTACATCTTCTTTCGGAGCCTTTTCATTGACAGGGGTGTTATTTGCAGAATAATCAACTTCCACATCTGTCATATCCTGAAGTATAGTTTCAGCAAAAACAAAGCAAAGAGTCACCGTAGCTGCTGCCGCGATAAGAAGTGATGTCGTGAGAATAATTTTTCTCATGCGTTTTTTCTTTCTTTTCTTTCTGGCAACCTCCAGTAATCTTTCACGGGACTTTTGCCTGAGTATTTGCTCATTTTCTTCTTTTTCAAGCTGTTTTTCTTCCAACAGGTTCATAACTGCACCACTTTTCTTTTGCATGTATAAATACGCGTTCAATTGATATGAGTTTAGTATATCACAAACTTTTCCTGTTTTCAATATTTTGTCGAGAATTAGCTGTTTTAAGATAAAAAGGCTATGTGAATCTGGCCACAGTCAGATTCACATAGCCTTAATTTTTTACCGCATAGGAAATTGCGTGTTTTTATCGCGAGCAACATTTGTTGATTTTTAGTTTAGTCAGAACGCGAAATGGGTGAAGCGGCACGCTTCTTTTTTAGAAAAGTCCTGTTATTTTTCCGTCTGCATCGACATCAATTTTTTCTGCCGCGGGAACTTTTGGAAGTCCGGGCATTGTCATAATTTCGCCTGTGAGAGCTACGATAAAGCCAGCACCTGCGCTTACCTTAATGTTACGGATTGTAACAGTAAAGTTCTCGGGCGCACCGATTTTTGTCATGTCATCGGAAAAGCTGTACTGCGTTTTCGCCATACATACAGGCATATCTGAAAAACCAAGGTCGGTTAATGTTTTGAGCTGTTTCTGCGCATTCTTTTCAAATATTACACCGCTGCCACCGTAGATTTTCTTTACAATTGCTTCAATCTTTCCCTCAATTGAAAGATTATCTTCATAGCAGAATGTGAAGTCATTTTTCTCTTCACAAAGACGAACAACTTCTTTTGCAAGCTCAATTCCGCCTTCGCCACCCTTTGCCCATACATCCGAAAGAACAACATTTACGCCGAGTTTTTTACACTCGTCAATAATTACCTGTACTTCACGGTCTGTATCGGTGGGGAATTTATTGATAGCTACCACAGAGGGAAGCTTGTAAACATCCTTGATATTTGAAACATGGCGCAGAAGATTGGGAATACCGCGTAGAAGTGCTTGGGTATTTTCTTCGCCCAGTTCAGTCTTTGCCATACCGCCATGCATTTTCAGAGCACGGATAGTAGCAACGATAACTACTGCCGAGGGTCGAAGTCCTGCCATACGGCACTTGATATCAAGGAACTTTTCAGCACCGAGGTCTGCGCCAAATCCTGCTTCTGTAATTGCGTAATCGCCGAGCTTCATCGCAAGTTTGGTTGCAGTTACACTGTTACATCCGTGAGCAATATTTGCAAACGGGCCACCGTGCACAAATGCAGGTGTTCCTTCAAGAGTCTGCACAAGGTTAGGCTTAATCGCATCCTTGAGAAGTGCAGTCATAGCTCCATGTGCCTTGAGGTCTGCCGCCGTAACGGGTTTTTCGTCATAGGTGTAGCCTACGATAATTCTGCCAAGTCTTTCCTTAAGGTCTGTGATAGAATTTGCAAGGCAGAGTATTGCCATAATTTCAGATGCAACTGTGATATCATAGCCATCCTCACGAGGAACACCGTTTACTCTTCCGCCGAGGCCGTCCGTTACAAAACGAAGCTGACGGTCGTTCATATCAACGCATCTTTTCCAGACGATTCTTCTGGGGTCAATGTTAAGGGTATTTCCCTGATAGATATGGTTATCGAGCATAGCCGCAAGGAGGTTGTTTGCCGCCCCGATTGCGTGGAAGTCACCTGTGAAGTGGAGGTTAATATCCTCCATGGGAACAACCTGTGCATAGCCACCGCCTGCCGCTCCGCCTTTAACACCGAAAACCGGACCGAGTGACGGCTCACGAAGTGCCACGAGCACATTCTTGCCGATTTTACGCATACCGTCAGCAAGACCGATTGTTGTGGTTGTCTTACCCTCACCCGCAGGGGTGGGGTTAATTGCAGTTACAAGGATAAGTTTTCCATCCTTATAATCTTTATCCTTTAAGATTGAAAGGTCAATTTTTGCCTTATATTTTCCGTAGTATTCAAGATATTTTTCGTCAACGCCTGCGGTTTTTGCAATCTCGGAGATTGGTTTCATTTCTACTGACTGTGCGATTTCAATGTCTGATTTATACATCAAAATCAATCCTTTCCAACGCTTGATTTAAGTGTTACATCGTGGTAACCGCCTTCAACAATACTTGTTGCTGAAACAAGTGTAATCTTGGCATTTTTCTGAAGTTCGGGGATTGTGAGTACTCCGCAGTTACACATTGTAGATGCCACTTTATAAAGGCTCTTTGCAACATTGTCCTGAAGAGAACCTGCATATACAACATATGAGTCAACGCCTTCTTCAAAAGAAAGCTTTGTTTTTCCGCCGAGGTCGTAACGCTGCCAGTTGCGGGCACGGTTACTGCCTTCTCCCCAGTATTCCTTAACATATGTTCCGTTGATGTTAAGCTTGGGAGTGGGGCTTTCGTCAAAGCGTGCAAAGTATCTGCCGAGCATAAGGAAATCAGCACCCATCGCAAGTGCGAGTGTCATATGATAGTCGTGAACGATACCACCGTCCGAGCAAATCGGGATATAGATACCTGTCTTTTCAAAGTATTCGTCACGAGCTGCTGCAACTTCAATAACTGCTGTAGCCTGTCCGCGGCCGATACCCTTTGTTTCACGGGTAATACAGATTGAGCCACCACCGATACCAACCTTGATAAAGTCAGCACCTGCTTCTGCAAGGAACATAAAGCCTTCACGGTCAACAACATTACCTGCGCCAACCTTTACATCGTCACCGTATTTTTCACGGATGAAAGAGATTGTCTTTGCCTGCCAAGCAGTATATCCTTCTGATGAGTCGATACAAAGAACATCTGCACCTGCCTCAACAAGTGCGGGAACACGCTTTTCATAGTCGAGAGTATTGATACCTGCGCCTACAAGGTAACGCTTTTTATCATCGAGAACTTCGTTAGGATTGCTCTTGTGAGTTGAGTAATCCTTTCTGAATACAAAGTACTTAAGTTCGTTTTTAGAATTAATAATAGGAAGAGAGTTAAGTTTATTTTCCCAGATGATGTCGTTTGCTTCCTTGAGAGTAGTATTCTCGGGAGCACACACAAGCTTTTCAAAGGGAGTCATAAAATCTCGAACCTTAATATCTGTTGTCATTCTGCTTACACGATAGTCGCGGCTTGTAACAACTCCGAGAAGGACACCTGTTGCAGTTCCGTCTTCTGTAACAGCCATTGTGTTGTGACCTGTAGCCTCGAAAAGAGCCAGAACATCAGCCAATGTATCGTCAGGCTTAAGATTGCTGTCAGATACAACAAAGCCTGCCTTGTAGCCCTTTACACGGGAAACCATAGCTGCCTCATCCTCAATAGACTGAGAACCGTAAATAAAGGAGATACCGCCTTCCTTTGCGAGCGCAATAGCCATAGTATCGTTCGATACAGACTGCATGATAGCAGATACCATAGGAATATTAAGGCTGTACTTGGGTGTTTCGCCCTTCTTGAATTTTACAAGAGGTGTTTTAAGGCTGACATTCGAAGGAATACAGTCGGGTCCTGTGTAGCCCGGAACGAGTAAGTATTCGCTGAATGTGCGTGAAGGTTCGTTAAAATAATATGCCATGGTAATATCTCCCCCATAATAAAAATTTATTGTATTTTTGTTATTATACAACAACTTGGGGCACTTTTCAAGATATAATATCTTTTTTTTGCGAAAAAAGTGCATAAAAAAGCACCTGCGAGGCAGGTGGTTTTTTGTTAAAAGTCGTGACGAAAGCCAAAATCAATATTGTATTTTTCAAATATACAAACTATTTTCTCGATAGCATCAAAATCAGAATGATTTTCATTCCTTATTACCTGCTGGATTTCGGCTAACATATTTATCGCAACAGTATAGGTAATTTTATTTACATCGACTTCAGAACTTTCTAAATTACTTGTTATAAAATCTGCAATTCCGCTTCTTAATAATTCCATTTTTATATTCATAACTTTCCTCCTTTTGAGAAGTTGCCGTTTGGTACCATTTTCATAATATTATAATACCATATGGTAACATTAAAATCAAGAGGTGGTTTTAATGTATTTCAAAAGATTATATGACTTGCGAAACGACCACGATTTTACTCAGCAACAAGTCGCTGATTATCTGATGTGCAACCGACAAGTTTATGCAAGATATGAAAGAGGATTGCGGGAAATTCCCGTCTCTATGCTGATAAAACTTGCAGATTTATATAAAACATCGATTGACTATATCGCAGGTAGAACAGATAATATTTAGGAAAGCAACAGCGGACTGAAATTCAGTCCGCTGTTTTCGTAAAATTATTAAACAAAAAGTACCCCGTCCCCAAACTGTAGTCCCCAAACTGTACCAAACTGTATAACAAATATTTATTGTCATTTTGCTGAAACTTTATAAAATGTATTGTTATTCCTGTAAAATCGTGATAGAATATAAGCGCCTCATAATTCAATCAACAATTTTAGGAGATAACTCTCTGCTTTTATAGGGATATATACCCTTTTTCCGTATGCTGAGTTTGAATAGGCAAAATGCAAATTCCGCTTAGCATATAGGAGAGCATCCTGATTTGTCGAGAATTGTGTGACTACAATAGGAGTTTGCATTTTTCAGGTGCGTTTCCTTATTGTGAACTATAAAATTTGAAATGGAGGAACAAAATTTGAAAAAAGCAGTATCACTTATTATGTGCGCAGCGATGCTTTTGGCATCAACAAGTGCATTCGCAAAGATGGTGGGCTATCATCCGGCAAAATCGGAAATTAACACCTATTATTTTGAAGCCTATAACGAGCCTGTTGAAGTGGATGGTACAGTTTATTACACTATATCGAACACAAGAAAGGCAATGTCAGGAAAGTTATATGGCTATATCAAAGAAACGAAATGTCCTGTCGGAACCACTATAACGGTTTTGCAGCCGTTAAATAGCCTTTCAATAGGGTATCACAAAATAACTGCAGATGGAACGGAGTATGTTGGCGGTATCTATCCTGATGGTTTTGCCGAAGAACCTTCTCACGGTATAATGCCCGGAACAACATATACATTAAATCAGGAGGGCGTTTATGAAATTTATCGTAACAGCAATCTGGATGGATTTATAAGAGTTGTACCTGCTGATGATGCTGAAATCGCAGGAATTGTGAGCGAGCAGGTAGTTACGGATAATCCGCTTGATTATATTCCTGTTTATGCTGACGATGAATCAGTTTCTGACATACCCGAAATTTCTGTTACGGAAGGCTCGGTAATCGCATTCCCGACAGATTCTGAACTGGTGGTGGAAAAAGGTTCATGGTTGCTTGATGCATACAACATCAACGGCAACAACTATTTCAAGCTCCGCGACCTTGCATTTGCATTTACATACGAGGATGCGCTCCGTCCGTTTGATGTAACCTGGGATAGCGAAAAGAATGCAATAAATCTTATATCCAACAAGAAATATACAGCCGTAGGCGGTGAGTGCGGCGGCTGGGATGTCGAGTTGAGCGACTGGCCTCAATCTTACTGGGATGCTATTCTTAATGGAGAAAAGAAAGTAAGACAGGCAAAGGTGGCAATTCCTACAACATCTGAAATATACATTGACGGTGTAAAGGTTAATCTGGCAGCATATAACATAGACGGAAACAACTATTTCAAGCTTCGTGACCTTGCACAGGCATTTAATTTTGAGGTTAACTGGGATCCTGTATATAATATGATTTATGTTTCAACATATGGTTCATATATGCCTGAATAAACAGCAAGTACGCAGAAGAATACAATAGGTTGCTGACTATCTGATGTGTAATCGTCAGGTTTATGCAAGATGTGAAAGAGGGTTGCGGGAAATTCCCGTTTCTATACTGATAAAGCTTGCAGATTTATATAAAACATCGATTGACTATATTGTAGACAGAACGATACTATTTGAGAAAGTAAAAGCGGACTGAATTTTCAGTCCGCTGTTTTGTTGTAAAATCATTAAACAAAAAGTGCCCCCCTCTACCCGAGGCGTGCCCCTTTTGTCCTTCGGACATTTTCCCCGCTGTCGGGGAAATCAACCCCAAACTGTGCAACATTTTTATTGTCTGTTAAAATGCTCTTTTGTAGCTTTTGTTATAACTTTACTCAATCCGATAATACCAATGAGGTTAGGGATTGCCATCAGTCCATTCATGGTCTCAGAAATGCTCCAGATCAGATCCAGACTGCCTACGGCACCGATAAACACAAACAAAACATAGACACAGCGGTAAATAAGAACGGCTGCTTTTGAATTGCGTGTCAGGAAACCTATGCAGACTTCCCCGTAATATGCCCAACCAAGGATGGTAGACAACGCAAAAAATATGGTCGCCATAGTAATAACAAAGCCGCCCACGCCAGGCAAAATGTGATTAAACGAAGCAATGCTCAGCGCTGAGCCGGACAATGTTCCTTGTTCCCAAATTCCCGTTGTTAAAATAATCAGAGCTGAAAATGTGCAAATTATGATTGTTGTGAAAAACACCTCAAACATTCCCCACAAGCCCTGCTGAACCGGGTCTTTGGTGCTGGAAGCAGCATGTGCAATAGGCGCACTGCCAAGGCCTGCCTCATTTGAAAAAACACCTCGCGAGAATCCGTAGTGCATTGCAAGCATAATTCCATAACCGGTCACACCGCCTGCCGCTGCTTTGAAATTAAATGCTTCTCTGAAAATCAAGGCAAATGCCCCGGGAATCTTATCTGCATTCACAATAAGAGCTATTACAGAAGCTGCTACATAGAAAACTGCCATAAAAGGTACCAGTTTTTCATTTACCGATGCAATTCTGCGCATACCGCCCAAAATAACAGCAGCTGCAAGAACGGTTAAGACAACACCTGTAATCCACGGGCGGATACCCACTGTACTTTCCAATGCAACTGAGATAGAATTTGACTGTGTTGCATTTCCTGTACCCAAACATGCTATCATTGCAAAAATTGCAAAGAGTCCCGCAAGCCATTTTGCATTAAGACCGTTTTTTATGTAATACATTGGGCCTCCGACCCACTCACCTTTTTTATTCTTTTCTCTGTAACTCAGTGACAGCACAATTTCGGAATATTTCGTCACCATGCCTAACAAAGCGCTGATCCACATCCAGAATACTGCACCCGGACCACCTGAAACAATGGCAGTTGCCAATCCTGCAATACTGCCTGTACCAATGGTTCCCGCCATTGCTGTTGCTACTGCCTGAAACGGGCTGACACCTGCTTCATCCTTTTGCCGTTGATTTGAAGAGAAAATACTCAAAAGAGTGTTTTTCATCATATAACCAAATTTTCCAAACTGCAAAAAGCCCGTTTTTACCGAAAGGAACAAGCCTGTACAAATCAGCAGGCTTAACATAATCGGGCCCCATACAATATCATTAATTTTTCCGTTAATCCATAAAATCCATTCCATCATTATAGGGCCCCTCATTCAACCTCAGGTAAAATACTGACTTCGCACTTATTTGTAGAAAGCACCACTGATGTGCGCGTCAGCGATATTCCTTTAATTGATTTAATGTAATTCAAAATTGCCTCAAGTGTCTTTCCGTTTTTAGTAACCACTTTCAGAATAAAATCAAAATTACCGGCGATATAATGGCACTCTGTAATTGAAGCATTTTCCTTTACCTTGCTTATAAACTCTTCATTATACTTCGGATGCTCCAGGCTCACATTGATAAACGCAATAGTTTCGCGTCCGAGCATACTTTGATTGATAAGAGTAGTATATTTTTCAATTAAACCGCAACTTTCCAGCTTTTTAATTCTCTCAATTACTGCAGATGTAGAAAGATTAATCTTCGCACCAATAGTAGTAGCATTCTCTCTGGAGTTTTCCTTCAGACTTTCTAGTATTTTATAATCGATAATATCCATCATATCACCTCGGTTATATTATACAAAATGCGAAAAAAATGTAAATAGCTTCATAATAATTCAAAATTATTTTTTGTTTTTTTGTAAATATGCATCATTTTTTTCTGTTTACAAACGGTAAGTTTATGTGTACATCATTAATTTTTTCAATAAAATAAAGAAAATATCCTTATGCCCCTGATTTATAATAAAACCTCGATTGATTATATTGTAGGAATAATGGATATAATATTTCACAAAAAATCGACAAGTTTTTTCAGGTAATAGCGAAAAGGAATAGATAATAAATAAAATCGGCAAGACTCTGACGAATCTTGCCGATTTTTGGCACCCCCAGTGTGAATCGAACACGCAACTAGTCCTTAGGAGGGACTCGTTATATCCATTTAACTATGGGGGCATTTTTTTAAGGCAAATTAATTTACCGCCTCGAAATTGAGGCGGTAAATTGTTCTTTTGTGATTAGTTTTCAGCTTTCTTAACAACCTGAACGCCCTTGTAATAACCACAGTGCTTGCAAACGATGTGTGCCTTAATAAGCTCACCGCAGTTTGAGCACTTGATCATACCGGGTACTTCAAGTTTCCAATTAGCTCTTCTTTTATCTCTTCTTGCCTTAGAAGTTCTTCTCTTTGGAACTGCCATTTTCTACACCTCTTTACTTAGATTTCTAAAGATGGCGAATCTCGGGTCATAGACCTCAACTTCGCAATTGCATTCATTTTCATTAAGGTCTATGCCACAAACGGGGCAAAGTCCCTTACAGTCATCCCTGCACAGAAACTGCATAGGAATACTGCCAAATACAGACGCCTCTATACTGCCGGAAATGTCAATGACATTACCCGATACAGTTATACACTCTTCGTCAATTTCGGAAAACTCGCTATCTAAACTTTCAAAAAGCTCCGCAGTGAGTTTTTCGCAAACTTCCTTTCCGCAACGGGAACAGTCTGTCTTATACTCCCCCGTGATGAGCGCGGATATTTCGATTGCGCCGCCGATATTTTTAACCTGTCCTTCTATTTTGAGAGGTTTTTCAAACGAAAGTGTGCTGCCAATATAATCAAACGATTCAAGCGGTAACTCACCGGAAAACGCTTTTGAAGCACCGTCATTCCTGAGTACAGATGCAATATTTATCTTCATATAAAAACACCTACTCTCAAATGCTTCTAATAAAGGCGCCTAATCATTATACTATCGATTTTTTGTCTTGTCAACAATTATTTTGCCAATCTTTCGGTTTCGATAGCAATCATCATTTCCTCGTCAGTGGGGATTACAAGAGTTCTTACAGTAGCACCCTCTGCTGAAACATCGATTGCCTGACCGCGAAGCTTATTCTTCTCTGCGTCAATTTTAACACCGAGGAACTCAAGTCCTTCAACGATATTTTTACGGGTATCACAGTCATTTTCGCCAACACCTGCTGTAAATACGATTGCATCTACACCGCCCATTGCTGCTGCGTAGCTGCCGATATATTTCTTGATACCGTAAGAAAACATCTTAAGTGCTGCTTCTGCGCGCTTGTTACCTTCTTCTGCTGCTGCACTAAGGTCACGGAAGTCACTTGAAACACCGCTTACGCCCAGAACACCGCTTTCCTTATTAAGAAGGTTGTTGATTTCCTTGATACCGAGGTTTTCCTTTTCCATAAGGAATGTAACAATTGCAGGGTCGATGTCACCGCTTCTTGTACCCATAAGGATACCTGCAAGAGGTGTAAGACCCATTGTTGTATCGATAACCTTGCCGCCCTTAACCGCTGCAACTGATGAACCGTTGCCAAGATGGCATGTTACGATGTTAATATCCTTGATATCCTTACCGAGAAGCTCTGCAGCCTTGCCTGATACATAGTTATGGCTTGTGCCGTGGAAGCCGTAACGGCGGATTTTGTATTTCTCATAATATTCATAAGGAATACCGTAAAGGTATGCTTCCTCGGGCATTGTCTGATGGAATGCTGTATCAAATACACCTACCTGGGGAACATTGGGCATAACCTTTTCGCAAGCCTCGATACCGATAATGTTTGCGGGGTTATGAAGAGGAGCAAGTTCAACACAATCCTGAAGTGCCTTTTTAACCTCGTCATCGATAACAACACTTCCGCTGAAGCTTTCGCCGCCGTGTACTACACGGTGACCAACTGCGCCGATTTCGCTCATGGAACCGATAACGCCGTGGTTCTTGTCAACGAGCGCATCGATAACGAGCTTGATTGCCTCTGCATGAGTGGGCATGGGACTTTCAATAACAACCTTTTCGCCACCTGCAGGAGTGTGGTTAAGTTTGCTTCCTTCAAGAGTGATTCTCTCGCAAAGGCCTTTTGCAAGAACCTTCTTTTCTTCCATATCAATAAGCTGATACTTAAGAGACGAACTACCTGCGTTAATAACAAGAATTTTCATTATAAAAAACTTCCTTTCAGAATAAATTAGCTTCAATTATTTCTGTGCCTGAGCCTGTACGCAAGTGATTGCTACAACGCCAACGATGTCTTCTGCACTACATCCGCGAGAAAGGTCATTGATGGGCATTGCAATACCCTGAGTAACGGGGCCGTATGCTTCAGCCTTTGCAAGACGCTGAACAAGCTTGTAACCGATGTTACCTGCATCAAGGTCGGGATAAACAAGTACATTTGCTCTGCCTGCAACTGTTGAGCCGGGAGCCTTGGACTGACCAACTGAGGGAACGATTGCAGCATCGAGCTGAAGCTCACCGTCAACATTAAGCTGGGGATTGTTTTCCTTACAGATGCGTGTAGCTTCTACTACCTTGTCAACATCTGCATGTGCAGCACTACCCTTTGTAGAGTGAGAAAGCATTGCAACATATGCGTTTTTCTGAACGAGAAGCTCAAAGCTCTCTGCTGAAGATGCTGCGATTGCAGCAAGCTCTTCGCTGTCGGGGTTCTGCACAAGACCGCTGTCAGCAAATACGAATGTGCCGTTTGCACCGTATTCACAATCCGGAACAACCATAAGGAAGAAAGCTGATACGAGCTTTACGCCGGGCTTTGTCTTGATAATCTGAAGAGAGGGACGAAGTGTGTTTGCAGTTGAGTGACAAGCACCTGATACAACACCGTCTGCATCGCCTGCCTTAACCATAAGACATGCATAGTACATATAGTCGCCGAGAACGATTTCCTTTGCCTGCTCGTATGTAACACCCTTGCTCTTTCTAAGTTCAACGAAGAGGTTAAGGTATTCTTCTGTTTTTTCATATTTGAAGGGGTCGATGATTGTAGCCTTTGAAACATCAAGTCCCTTTGAATTTTCGTTTACTTCTTCAGGAGTACCAATAATGATAAGATTTGCGATATCTTCTTTAAGAATTGCTTCAGCCGCTTCCCATGTGCGTCTGTCCATTGATTCGGGAAGAACGATAGTTTTCTTGTCGCTTCTTGCCCTTTCTTTAATAGAATCTAAAAATTTACTCATTTTTATTCCTCCAAAATCTTTATTTTTCCATTAATATAGTATATAATAGAAATATCCAATTTTCAACATTTTTTTGCCAAAAGGAGGGATTTTTATGAAAATAAGCGCTGTTATTGCAGAATTTAACCCCATACACGCAGGTCATAAAATCCTTATCGATGAAATGAAGCGGGAAAATGATGCCGTTATTGCCGTTATGAGCGGCAATTTCGTGCAGAGAGGCGAATGTGCAATCTTTGAAAAAGGCGAGCGCGCAAAAGCGGCGACAGGGTGCGGTGTTGACCTTGTGCTTGAGCTGCCTGCGGTGTACTCTCTTGCCTCCGCTGAAGGGTTTGCACGGGGCAGTGTCAATATACTTTCCGCGTGCGGATGTGTAGACAGCCTCTATTTTGGCAGCGAGTGCGGTGATATTGAAAAAATTTCGCTCTGCGCAGATGCATTGAACAGCGAAAGCGAAGATTTTTCAAAGGTCCTTGCCGAAAAGCTTGCAGATGGGCTCAGCTTCCCCAGGGCGCGTCAGGAAGCGCTTGAAAGCGTTCTGCCCGAGGGAAATATTCTTGATATGCCCAACAACATCCTTGCAGTTGAATATGTGCGCGCATTAAAAAAGCTGCAAAGTAAAATTACACCACACACAATTAAAAGAGTAGGTGCAGGATATAATGACACAGATGTGATCGGCAAAATTCCGTCTGCATCGGCCATAAGAAAGCTCATCGAAAACGGCAAAAATGCAAATGATTTTATGCTTTCCTCTTTCTCTTCCCCTGTTTTTATGAAAGATTTTGACATTATCGTTTCATCGCGTCTTAAGGCAATTTCAAAGGAGGAGCTCTGCTCTCTCCCTGACTGTAATGATGAGATTGCTTCGCGCCTTAAGAGCGCATCTTTATACAATACATTTTCTGATATTCTTGAAAATGCTTCGTGTAAGCGCTATACCCAAAGTCGTATACGCCGTGTTTTATGCAGCATGATTATCGGGAACAACTTCAAAACGCTTCCTTCACCCACATATATCCGTCCTCTTGCGTTTAATAAGAAAGGAAGCGAAATTCTGCGCAAAATGAAAAGCACCGCCTCACTGCCTGTGGCTGCAAGGGGTGCTGTGCTTAAAGACGACCCTGTATTTAACCTTGAATGTCGCGCTACCGATGTGTATAACCTTGTTCGCGGTATTGATGGCGGTAAGGAATTTGATTTTACCCCTGTTTCGTAGCCTTTTCGTATATTTTTGTGCAAAGTTTTGCAGTAGCGCTTACTGAGAGGAACATCACGATTACTATTATAAGAGGAATCAGAAGTTCAAACATCTGCAGCTTTTCTTCCATAAAGAAAAGGACAAACAAAATTGCCGATACGACTGCAATTATAAAATATTTGTCGATAGAGCTCATATAAGTCGTAAAAGCGAAAATAGTATGCGCGTCAGCCTTGGATGCACGAAGTGCTTCAAGGCTTTCTTTTTTATAGTTTGTCATTTTTGCGGCGATGAAATAAAATTTTACGGTTTTTTCAAGTCGAGAAAGAGCTTCCTCACGGATGCGCTCCTCATTTTCCCTGAAATACTCGTGAAAATGAATACGGTAATTCTTTTTATCTTTTGTAAGAGTTATTTTTATTTTATCGCCCTTTATCCACAATTTCGCCTCAGTCGGACGAAGCTTTGCGGCATATTTTCTGCCGCTTTCGTCAATTGCTTTTATTGTGGAGGGTTTATCGGCTTTTTTGTTTGTATTTGTAATGGTGGCAATTATTTCATCGCCGTCAACATCTATGCATCTTCCTCTTTTTGGAATGAATCCGTTTATGCTTACCAGCAATGCGTAAATGAGAATTGTCGCACTGCCTAACATCATAATTAAAGTCATTGTCATATAATCAGCTCCTGTTCACTTCAATTATACATCACAGGAGTTATTTTTGCAAGCGAATTCAGACTATAGCCTTAACAACCGACACTGAAGACGCCTCGAACCGCCTTCAGCGTCGGTCGTTAAGGTATATTCACATATCTCGAATCAACATATCCTACAAGTCCGCGGTAATTTACGACATACCATCCCTGCCACTGTCCTACTACTGTAAGGGGTGCTCCGTTTGGAATTGATGCTATAATGCGTGATGTGCGTGACGGTTTTTCGCGAAGATTAAGTGTGCCGCTTGAAACTCTTACCACACCGCGTCTTATCCCCATTGGCTCTATAAAAGGAATTCCGAAATATTCGGTGAGCGAAAGCACCAGGTTTGCCGCAATTCTTTCTATATTTCCAGTTACCCAATTGGCATCGGACACATTATCGTGATAGCCAAGCTCCAGGAAAACTGCAGGCGCTCTTGTCTGAGTAACTTCACCGATTGTGGTTGTTGTAAGCACCCGTACCTTTGACGGATTGGGGTATATGGTTTTAAGATTACGCACAAAAATCTGTGCCGCACGGCGCCCGCGCGTGCTTATGGGGGAATAATAAACATCTATCCCCGTGTAGGTGCCGTACTGTCCCTCAGGAGCAGCATTTGAATGAAGAGCAACATGCAAATCGTAGTTTCCGCGATTTGACTCTCTTATGGCATCTGAGGCAGTCATATCTGGAGAATTGCGTGTATACTGGATTCCGCTTGACACCAGATACGGCTCCATTGCATCGGCAATAAGGTTCATATAATACTCTTCACTGCCGCCTGTAACATACATATTTCCCTCCTGAGTAGAGGGGCTTAAATAAATTCTGGGCATATAATCACTCCTTCCATATATTGTATGAAAAGTGCCCCTGATTTGACAAAACGCCTGTTTTACTGTATAATCTCTTTTTGAAACTTCAAAAGAGGTGATAAAATGAAGAAAGCAAAGATAATAATTACGCTTATTCTTGTTCTTATAATTTCGCAGGCAAGTGTGTTTGCCGCACCGAGAATTCCCGTTTATAAAGTGGGAAATGTTTACTATTTCCTTGATAAGGCGTCGGGAACTATTACAGGTTTTGCAGGCGAGCCTAAAGATATTGTAATCCCCACCTCGCTTGGCGGTTACAAGGTTCTTTCTATCGGCAGTCGGGCGTTTGCAGAATCGTCTACGCTGAGCACTGTTTCCATTCCCGAGGGGATTAATCTTATCTCTGCAGAGGCTTTCGCTTCCTGCCCTAATCTTAAGAGTGTTGAGATAGGCTCCAGCGTGTCATATATCGGCTCAAGGGCATTTGCAAACTGCCAGAATCTCACAAATGTTATTTTCAAGGGTTTTCTTGAAAACGAAGCTATTGCAAGTGACGCTTTCTACAACACGGCGATGCTTAGCAATTCTTCACAGGAATTTGTAACATTCGGAGGAACTATTCTCCTTAAATATAACGGTAGTGCCGAAGTTGTTTCCGTTCCAAACGGGGTTAAGGAAATTGATTCAAATGCATTTGCGTACAATTCAACTGTTAAGGAGGTTATACTCCCCGATACTGTAGAAAAAATAGACGATAATGCATTCGTTCATTGCTACAGTCTTGAAAAAATAAATATTCCCTCCACTGTTTCTCATATCGGTGCAGGTGCTTTCGATGATACTATCTGGATGTATAATCAGGCATCTGATTTTGTGGTTGTAAACGGAATTCTTATTTCCTATAAAGGAACAGACAGGCATGTTGAAATCCCTGATGGAATAACAGCCATCGGAAGTGGTGCATTTATGGCAAATGACAATCTTCTGAGTGCACATCTTCCTTCAAGTGTTCTTTACATCGATTCAATGGCGTTTGGCGGTTGTTCATCTGTAAGACTTATAAACATCCCTCCGAGTGTGGAATGGGTTGACGAATATGCGTTTGCAGGATGCATCAATCTGACCCTTCACGGAAGTTTGGACTCATATTCACAAAAATACGCTGAATATATGGAAATGCCTTTCAGCACAGAAGTATATGTAAGCTACAACGGAAAAAAAGTATATTTCGATAACGCTGTGCCCATCATATATTATGAAAGGACATATCTTCCTCTTCGCACTCTTATGGAGCTGATGGGATTTTCAGTTTCGTGGGACAGCGCCACAGGGAATGTTACCTGTATAAAGGCAGACCGCACAGTTGTAATTACCCCTGACGGTCAGATAAGCGTGAACGGGGTAATTTCCCCCACAGTTGCTCCGCCAATAAATATAAACGGCTCAAATCTTGTATCAGCCCGCGTTATTGCAGAAGCGGTAAATGTGCAGGTTGGTTGGGATGAAAAAACAAGAACTGTAGTCTTAACAGATTAAATAGAAAAGATTCGCCTGTGTTTATAACACAGGCGAATTTTACACATTTTCATGGAGGCGTATTTTATGCGAAAGTTACTCAAACTGATGTTCAGTCAGGTTGCTATTGTAAGCTTTCTTCTGATATTACAGTTACTCGTAGTACTTGCATCACTCTTGCGCATAAGTGAATACTTTGTATATTTCGACATTTTCCTGAAAGTAATCAGCGCTGTGACAGTTATCATAATTATAAACCGTCACTCAAACCCGTCATATAAGCTGGCGTGGGTTATCCCGATACTGATTTTCCCGCTTTTCGGGGGGCTTTTTTATCTTTTTATAACGGGTCAGATGCATACTAAGTATTATTTCAAAAAGCTTGCAAATTCGGAAAAAGAGATAAACGAAAAATATCCACAAAGCGAAGATGTCCTGTCGGAAATAGAGGAGACTTTTCCACAAAGGAAAACTACTGTCAGATATGTCAATAATGTGTCACGAATGAATGCCTACCGCACGGGCGAGGCGGAGTATTTTCCGCTTGGCGAAGATATGCACAAAAGTATTCTTAAAGAGCTTGAAAAGGCAGAAAGATATATTTTCCTCGAATTTTTCATTATTAAAGAGGGTGTTTTCTGGGATTCAATACTGGAAGTTCTCAAGAAAAAAGCGGCAGAAGGTGTAGATGTCCGCGTTATGTATGACGGTATGGGAAGTCTTGCTCCGCTGCCCCTTAAATACCCGAAGGTCCTTGAAGGCTACGGTATAAAATGCCGTGTTTTCTCCCCGTTTACGCCCTTTCTTTCAGCGCTTCAGAATAACCGCGACCACAGGAAAATCCTCGTTATTGACGGAAAGGTTGCCTATACGGGTGGTATAAATCTTTCTGATGAATATATAAATGTGGATTATCCCCATGGTCATTGGAAGGATATGGCGGTTTTAGTAAAGGGCGAAGCTGCATTCAGCTTTGCAAGGATGTTCCTTCATCTGTGGTGGCACAACTCCTGGACAAAAGAGGATATAAAGGATTTTGAGCCTCATTTTACAGACGCGGAAATATCCGCTGGCAACGGTTTTGTGATGCCATTCGGAGACATACCGCAGGATAAGTATCAGGTCGGAGAATTTATATACCTTGATATAATAAACAAAGCTAAAGATTATATCTATATCTCAACGCCTTATCTGATACTCGACCACGAAATGACGGTTGCACTTAAAAATGCGGCATACAGCGGTGTTGATGTTAAAATAATATGCCCGAGAATTGCAGACCACTGGTATGCGCGCGCAGTTGCATACAGTTATTATAAAGAGCTTACCGATGCCGGAATCGAGCTTTATGAATATGCTCCCGGCTTTATCCACGGCAAGACATTTGTAAGCGATGATGAGATTTCGGTTGTGGGAAGCATAAATCTTGATTACAGAAGTTTATATCTTCATTTTGAGTGTGCAGCATGGTTTTTAGGCAGTAAGATTTGCACCGATGTTAAAGAGGATTTTATAAATACTCTTTCAAAATGTGAAAGAATCACAATTGAACATTGTAATAAAATGCATCCCCTTAGAAAAATCCTGAATGCCGTTTTAAGGCTTTTTGCACCGCTGATGTAAGCGTGCCACTTAGTCCAAATTAAAACAAAAAGGCACTTGGGGGAACCAAATGCCTTTTGTTTTCTTTTAGTTACATTCTGCTGTAAGCGGACCTGCAAGCTCTTTAAGATAGAAGAGTTTACCGGGGAATGTAGGCATGAATGTTGATGTAATATTCATATCGGGACCGTAGTGAAGAGTTGTAAGGAAGCTCATTCCCTGCCAACCCATTCCGCGACCGAGAGCACCGTCACAACCACCGATGATGTAGTCTGCCTGAAGGAAGAGGCCGGGTCCGATTGTGTTAGCACGGCAAGGTACAAGAGTTGTACGGCTCTTGAAGCTTGTGATAGCGTTCTGCTCAATTGTAAGCGGATGAAGCTTTGCCGCAATGCGGTAATTCTGCTTTTTCCATTCTTCAACTGATGAGAACTCGTCAGCAAACTGGGGTTCCCAGAATGCAATATGGCACATTCTTCCGATACCGAAAATAACGATGAGTTTTGCACCTTCAGCCTTGAGAGCAGCAATCTTTTCGGGGTATGTGGGAAGATTTTCCTTTGTAGCAAAGTTACGCTGAGAAGCAGGAATTGTGTTTTCTCCGAGTTTGTCGAAGAAAGCTTCCTTCATGCTGTACTCGAATGATGCAGGGTTGTCGTTTGAAAGTGTGTTACCTTCAGAATCTGACCATTCGTCCATATTGAAGGTGTAAACATGGTCGCACTTCACATTCCATTCTGTAAGGAAGTAAACTGCCCACTTATACATACCCATAGGACCTACGGGAAGAATCATTGCAAGCTTTTCGCCGTTTTCACGGGCATTCTTGATTGCAAGTGCGATTTCGTGGCCCATAAGTGTGTCAAACTCGTAGATGTTTTCACATTCAACGGGACTAAAGTCCTTGTGCCAGAAATCTTCGCGTGCTACACCTTTTTCGCAGCATGCGTCAATTTTTTCCATGTCCCAACCCTTGGGATAGAAGCCGTCAAGAAGACTTCCTTTTACTGTTGTTAAAAAATCCATAGTCTTTATCTCCTTTTTTATTATTTGTCAAGTTGTGAGGGACGGAGCACGAAGAAGAGCTGTGCGTCATCCCATGAAATAAGTTGTGTAAGACGCTTGTATGTTTCATCCTTCCCGATGATTTCGTATGTTGTTTCCTCAGCCTTATTTGAAACGAGAAGGTTTTCTCCATCATAAACCATAATGCTGATTTTTTCAAGTTCGCCTGACATATCTTCCATTGTCTGACCCTTAGCCTTGAAGTAAATTACGATATCGCCCTCTTCAAGATGTTCGGGTCTGAAATCGAGAACTGTCTTTGTAGCATATTCCCACTTCTTGTCGTGACCTGCATAGAAGCTGCGTCCGCCGTAAAGACGGTCAACAAGCATTCCGAGATAGGGCCTATATTCTTCACTTGTTTCATATCTTCTTGTATAGGTTGTATATTCTTTATACAACCCGGCGTAGATACCGCCCTCTAAAGTATAACCTTCACCGGGAATGAATGTCTCAGGTGTAAAGAGGTTCATTGCAAGGTCAAGTGTTGAGGGAAGTGAAATTTCCTTTCCCATCTTGTTATAGATTGCTTCAGCAAAGTCTGTGTCTGTGCCCAGTTCCTTAAGACCTTCAACACCACCTGCTGCGATAGAAGAAAGTGAGGTTTTCTCATTATCAGCCAGTTTCTTTCCGCCAACTGTGTTTTTGATCACATTTGAAGGAATGTTTCCTACAAAACCGCCGCCGTTTTCTATAACAGTTCCAACAGGTGCAGTTACCTTAACGCTGTATGAAACTTCAGCCATTTCACCGGGAGCGATGTCAGAAAGGTTCCAGGTAATCTTGTTACCTTCAACTACGCCACCTGCTGTAACAGATTCTGCTACAAGCTGGGTTCCTTCGGGAACTGTTTCAGTTACAACAAGACCCTTGTATGTTACGGGTTCCTTCTTGCCGTGGTCGAAGTCTGCGCCCCACTTAATGTAGTTTTCGTTATTTGTCTTGTTGAAAATCTTTACTGCATATGTAAGGTTTTCGCCGGCTACTGCTGTGCCGTAGTGTGTAATATCAACTGTTCTTTCGATAGACATCGCAGGATACTGTTCACGAGTTTTTGTATCCTCGGGAATTTCAATATCCATTGCAATATCGTTGCCCCAGTCTTCATCATAGCCGGGCGCTACGATAAGATTAAGAGGACGCATAACTATAAGAGCCTGCTTTCTGCTTGCACCAAACTTATCTCTGAGACAATTAAAATCAGCAAAGATTGCGCCATCGGGTTCAGCCTTGTCGCCGTCAGCACCGATTTTACCGCCACCTGTGGGGTATGAGCAGTGAAGTGTAAGGTTTGAGCCTACATAAACTGTTGTATGTGAGTTTGAAATCTGAAGGTCGCCGGGGCGGAGATTTTCCTTATAATTATCTGTGAATGCGTAGAAGTAGTCATCCTCTACCTTTTCGGGGTCGAGTCTGTTGCCTTCTGCATCGTAGTAGGAGTAATGAAGTTCTCCGTCAAAGCCGTCTTCCTTGAAGTAAAGGCCATCTGTGTAGTCGGTAAAATGTGTTGAATCAAAGTAATTGAATGCTACAAACTGAGAAACCTTGGAAATCTTGCTCTTTTCAAGATAATAGTCATAGTCAATCCACTTTGCAACTACGCAGTCAACATCGTTTTCAGTCCAGGGTTCGTTAACTGATACGAGAGAGAATTTTCTTTCAAGCTGATTTTCACCGCTGAAGTGAAGTTCCTGACAAGAAAGTCCGAAGGCAGCATTTCTCTCACCCATAAGTCTGGTATTGAGTGTTTCAAAATATGTCTGATATGCGTAGTCAGAACATACTGAATAGAAGTTCATATCTTCTGTTGCGAATTCGGGAGGCATTTCAGCTGAAGCTCTTGATGTGCCGCCGGCATATCTATGAAGATATGTAACACTTGAAGAATCGTACTGCATATAAGGATTCTTCACATAGTAAGCCCACGCACCGTTAGCAATAGCTGTTTCAAGGTCAGCACGAGTTACGATTTCAGTTCCTGCGGGTGCTTTTTCAACCTTTTTATTAAGACAGTTTTTACAGGTGTATGTAATTTCGCCGTCTTCTGTAGCGGTTACTTTCTTTGTAAGTTCGCCGTCGTTATAGTTATGAGGACCTTCTTCTGTGTGACCGTTGTCGATTGCACAGGTGCGTGTGCAAGTACCATTTCCGTTATCCTTCCAGTCCTGCCAGTTGCAAACATGAGTGGTAAGAACAGTTCTTACTGCGTATGCAACCCAACCGCGTGTAACATTTTCCTTTGGAAGAAGTTTGTTGTCCTGTGCTTCAAAAAGTCTTTTTCTCATAGCCCAGGCAAATGCATGGCGTGCGTAAAGACCGATTTCAGCTGCATCAGTATATTCATTAAGAACTACGCCGTTTTTAAGGTCGGCTTTATTCTGCATTACTCCCCAGTTGAAAAGGAAATATGCCGCGTGTTCACGGTCAACAGCCTTGCCGATACCGATTGTACCGTCTTCAAAGCCTTTTATAATGCCGTTTGCATTACCCCACGCGATAGCATCTGCATAGTAAGCATTATTGTCAACATCTGTAAATGCAGCCTTTTCAGTAACTGCAGGTGAACCTGACGCTCTGTAAAGGAAAGTTATAAACTGTTCTCTTGTACAAACATCGTTTGCACCGAATGTTGCTTCATTGTAACCTTTTACAATGCCCATTTCGGCAAGTTCGCGGATAGCCGCTGTATACTTATCGTCTTCTGCAACATCAGTAAATGCAAATCCTGTAAATGCACAACTGATTACCATTACCATTGCCAGAAGCAATGCCGTGATTTTTTTGTTTTTCATAAAAATTCCCCCTTTTTATAATCCTGCCTCTATTATAAATAAGAGTCTTTTGTAAGTAAATGGAATTTTTGAAACCATATGGATTTTTTGAAACTTGTTTTTCTATATTATAGCATAACTGTAATATATAGTGCAATCAAAAAAAGAGAAGTATTTCCTTATTTTTGTAACTATATTCCTTTTTTTGCAAATTTATTGACAAAAACTTCTCGTTTGATATACTTATTATTGGTGATTGAAATGGTTTTTAGCTATGATGTCGACAAAACAAACCGTGCGCTTTTTGATTTTTACAACGCAACGGGTATTACAATCGACCTTTTGAAAAGCGACTTTACAAAGGTCAGTAATACAAAGTATGAATTCAACAAATACTGCAGGTGCATCAGGGAAAACCCAAAAGGGGAAAATGCCTGCAAAAAGTCTGAGCTGGCGCTTCTTGAAAAGTGCAAAAGCACAAAAGAGACGCAGATGCACATATGCCATGCAGGTCTTTTAGATATGGTTTCCCCTATTATTTACGATAATGAAATAATCGGGTATATCATTTTCGGGCAGATGAGAGCAGACAGCAGTTTCACAAAGCTTGAAAAATATATTCACAGCCTTGGCCTCGACACTCAGATGATGCAGTATCACTATAACAAAATTCCATTTTACGATTCTGACAAAATACAGAGCGTCTCAAACATTGCTGATATGCTGGTTAAATATATCCTGCTTGAAAATATGCTTAAGCCCAATATCGAAAAGAGTGTTCAGGGAGCCATAAACTTTATAGAGGAAAATCTTGAAAAGAAGCTCACAATAAAGTCGATTTCAAGGCAGGTAAATGTTTCAAAGACTGTACTTTATAACAAATTCCATTCCTATTTCAACTGTACAATAAGTGAGTACATAAACCAGAAACGCGTTGAAAAATCAATCGAATACTTAATAAAGACTGATTTATCCATGGAGGAAATTTCCCAGAAGGTCGGTTTTTCAAGCGCATCTTATTACAGCAAGATTTTCAAAAGGCTTAAGGGGACATCACCGCTTAAATACAAAAAAGTCAATTCCAAATAGTAGGAGCACTCGATTTGAGTGCTCTTTTCATTTGCAAATATGCCGTTTATTTTCAGAAAATCATTGCTTTTTATTCATATATGTTGTATAATTTAATGTGGTCTTTTACAGATTTTTGCAAAAGAGGTGTGATTTTTGGAAAAACTGAAAATAACAGGCGGAAATCAGCTTTTCGGTGAAATTGCAGTTTGCGGTGCGAAAAACGCGGCAGTTGCAATTATTCCTGCGGCTCTTCTCGTTGATGGGGTGTGCCGAATTGAAAATGTTCCCGATATCAAAGATGTCAGATTGATTATAGATATGCTTGTTCAGCTTGGTGCAAGTGTTACATATGTAAACGACACTACAATTGAGGTTAATTCCTCTAATCTTAAAACCCACATTGCTCCTTGCGACCTTGCCAGCCGTATGCGTGCGAGTTATTATCTTCTTGGTGCGCTTATCGGCAGAATGAAAAAGGCGGAGGTTTCTCTCCCCGGTGGTTGTAATTTCGGTACCCGTCCGATAGACCTTCATGAGAAAGGTTTTCGTGCACTCGGTGCAAAGGTCAGCATTGAAGACGGAATCGTTTTTGCTGATGCACAGGAGCTTGCCGGCAACACTATCTATCTTGATACCGTAAGTGTGGGCGCTACGATAAATATTATGCTTGCCGCTGTGCTTGCCAAGGGCAGAACTGTTATCGAAAATGCGGCTAAGGAGCCTCACATCGTTGATGTTGCAAACTTCCTTAATGCGATGGGCGCTAATGTCCGCGGTGCAGGTACAGATGTTATCCGTATAACAGGCGTAGAGCAGATGCGTGGCGGCAGTTACAGCATCATCCCCGACCAGATTGAAGCAGGTACATTTATGCTGCTCGCAGCAGCAACAGGCGGCAATGTACTTGTAAGAAATATTATCCCAATACATATGAACTGCCTGACTTCCAAGCTTGAGGAAATGGGCATTGGCGTGACTGAATATGATGACTCTATAAGGATTGAGCGTGATGGGGAGCTTCACGGTGTATCGGTAAAAACCATGCCCTACCCCGGTTTCCCGACAGACCTGCAGCCGCAGATGGTTGCGCTTCTTTCTACAGTTGACGGAAACAGCTCTGTTCAGGAAAATGTATGGGATAACAGATTCCAGTATATTGACCAGCTGCTCGCTATGGGTGCAGATATAAAGGTTGAAGGCAGACGCGCCAAGATAACAGGCGCAAAACTCCACGGTGCTGAAGTCACTGCAACAGACCTTCGTGCAGGCGCGGCACTTATAATTGCCGGTGCGGCGGCAGACGGTGTGACAGAAATTGCTTCTCCACATTATATCGACCGCGGATATTCCGATATTGAACGCAGGCTGCGTTCAATAGGTGTTAAGATAGAGCGTATTTTTGAGGCGGATTAAAAGATGAATATTTCCATTTGTCCACTTTCTTCGGGAAGTAGCGGTAATGCCGTACTTTTAAGAAGTGAAAATTGCGCGATACTCGTTGATTGCGGCATCACAGGAAAGGCGGCAGAAAATGAACTCGCCCACGCAGGTATTTCGCCTGAAAATATTGATGCAATTATTGTAACGCATGAGCATATTGACCACATCAGCGGAGTCGGCGTTATGTGCAGACGCTACAAAATACCCGTGTATGCAACGCTTGGAACCTGGAAGTCAATGATAAATTCACTTGGCAAGATTGACCCGGCTCTTATCCGCTATATTGCGGCGGAAGTACCATTTGAGATTAAGGGGACGAAATTTCATCCGTTTTCAACATCTCACGATGCGGCTGAAAGCATAGGTCTTGTTTTTTCAAAGGGCGATAAGTACGGTGCTCTTGCTACCGATTTGGGTACGGTGTCAAAGCATATATTTGAACTGCTGCTCCCCTGCACTATTGCGATGATAGAAGCAAATCATGATGAAAAGATGCTTATGGCAGGGCCTTATCCTCAGCATCTGAAAGAAAGAATACTTTCTGACCACGGACACCTTTCAAACAGATTGTGCGGTGCCCTTTGTGCAAAGCTTGTGCGGGAGGGAAATCTCCGTCAGATTATGCTGGGGCATTTAAGCACGGATAACAATACGCCTCGCAGAGCATATGAGGCGGTTAAATGCAGCATCGAATCGGCAGGATTTAGTGTAGGCGATGAAATTTCTCTTTTTGTTGCTGAAAGATACTGCGTGAGTGAGGAGCTTATTTACTGATATGACTGTTAACATTATTTGCGTAGGGAAAATTAAAGAAAATTATTTTATAAAAGCAACGGCTGAATTCGAGAAACGACTCAGCCGTTTTTGCAATTTCAATGTTATATGCCTTGATGATAAAAGTATACCTGACAACCCTTCGGTCGCAGAGTGTAACGCCGTACTTCAAAAAGAGGGCGAACAGATAATGAGAAAAATCGGCAAAGGCGATATTGTTGTTGCGATGTGTATCGAGGGAAAGATGTTATCAAGCGAAGAGCTTGCCGAAAAGATAGCAGATTTTCAGATGCGCAGCTCTACGATTGATTTTATAATTGGAGGCTCTCTTGGACTTTCGGATGAGGTTAAAAAAAGAGCAGACCTCAGGCTTTCTATGAGCGCGATGACCTTCCCTCACCGAATTGCAAGGCTGATGCTTGAGGAACAGATATACAGAGCATTTAAGATTAATGCCAACGAAACCTATCATAAGTAGAAGGCAGAAGATTTTAGCGCAGAGCGTTCGTTGTAAAAGTATATTATTTCAGTTTTCCAATAAACTTAACTTTCCTTTTCTTGTAGAAACCCGTGCAAAAATACGGGTTTCTTTTTTCAATTTACAACGAACTATGCGCAAACTTCGCCTCGCAGTACTTAGTACAGCGTCGGGGCGTCCTGCGGACCTCAGTTTGCACATTCTGCATCTAAACTTTCCTGCCTTCGCATATCCACACAGTTTTTATAAATTCTGGGGATTATATCCCCTTAACAAGTTTGATTATAACACCTATAATATAATCGACAGGCTCTCCTGTCGCCAAACAAAATCCTGCTACACAGTTTGGGGACGGGGCACTTTTTGTTACACAGGTTTGCAAACAAAAAAGCAGGTGTAAATTCCCCCCTGCTCTATATTTGCTTGATTGCTGCACAAAAAGTGCCCCGTCCCCAAACTGTGTTACCCGAGGCGTGCCCCTTTTGTCCTTCGGACATTTTCCCCGCTACCGGGAAATCACCCCCAAACTGTGCAACAAAAAAGAGTCCGCTAATGCGGACTCTTAAATTTTGGTTTTAAGAAAGTTTCTTTTCGAGATTGTCTACTTCGTCCTTGATTTCCTTGGGAAGCTTATCACCGAACTGTGCGAAGAATTCTCTCTGATCCTTTACTTCTTCCTTCCAGACTTCCTTATCGATTGAAAGAAGCTCGGTAAGAGTAGCATCATCGATATCAAGACCTTCAAGCTGAAGGTCTTCCTTGTTAGGAACAAAACCGATTGCTGTTTCGTTTGCATCAACCTTGCCATCGCAACGGTCGATAATCCAGTTAAGGACACGCATATTGTCGCCGAAGCCGGGCCACATGAAATGTCCTTCGTCATCAAGACGGAACCAGTTTACATTGAAAATCTGGGGGGGATTGGAAATCTTCTTACCCATATCAATCCAGTGCTGGAAGTAATCAGCCATATTGTAGCCTACAAAGGGACGCATAGCCATGGGGTCGCGTCTTACAACACCTACTGCGCCTGCAGCTGCAGCAGTTGTTTCAGATGCCATTGTAGCACCTACGAACACACCGTGATTCCAATCGCGAGCCTGATATACAAGCGGAGCAGTCTTAGCTCTGCGGCCGCCGAATACGATTGCGCTAATCGGCACACCCTGAGGATTCTCAAATTCCTTGGAAATGCAGGGGCAGTTTACTGCGGGAGCAGTAAATCTTGAGTTAGGATGAGCGAGTTTGTTACCTTCTGCGATATATTCCTTACCGTTAACCTTTGCACCCTTCCACTCGATTGCGTTTTCAGGAGGATTCTTGTCAAGGCCTTCCCACCAAACTGTCATATCGTCTTCGTTGATAGCAACATTTGTGAAGATTGTGTTCTTCTTTGTAGCAGCAAGTGCGTTGAAGTTTGTCTTTTCGCTTGTACCGGGAGCAACGCCGAAGAAACCTGCCTCAGGATTGATTGCGTAAAGACGGCCGTCTTCGCCGACACGGAGCCAAGCGATATCGTCACCAACTGTCCAAACCTTGTATCCTTTTTCTTTAAGAAATTCCGGAGGAATAAGCATAGCGAGGTTTGTCTTACCGCAAGCTGAGGGGAATGCAGCACAGATGTACTTAACTTCACCCTGGGGATTTTCAAGACCGAGGATGAGCATATGCTCTGCCATCCAGCCTTCCTTCATACCCTGATAAGAAGCAATTCTGAGTGCAAAACACTTCTTGCCGAGAAGCACATTACCGCCGTAAGCGGAGTTAACCGACATAATTGTGTTGTCCTGAGGGAAGTGAACAATATATCTTTCATCAGGATTTACATCTTTCTTAGCGTGAAGACACTTAACGAAATCACCGTCTTTTCCAAGAGCATCGATAACTGCCTTGCCCACTCTTGTCATAATATCCATGTTGAGAACAACATAGATGCTGTCTGTAAGCTCGATACCAATTTTTGAGAAAGGTGAACCCACAGGACCCATTGAGTAAGGAATAACATACATTGTTCTGCCTGCCATACTTCCGTCATAAAGGGCGTTAAGCTTAGCATACATTTCGGAAGGAGCCATCCAGTTGTTGATGGGACCTGCCTCTTCCTTTGTTTCAGTACAGATGAATGTTCTGTCTTCAACACGGGCTACATCGTTTTCTGCTGTTCTGTGATAGTAACAACCGGGAAGCTTTTCCTGATTGAGTTTAATCATTTCTCCTGTTGCTACTGCTTCTGCGCGAAGAGCTTCAAGCTGCTCCTCACTGCCATCAATCCAAACTACCTTTTCGGGCTTGCAAAGAGCTTTCATTTCTTCAAGCCAGGTAAGTACCTTTTTGTTCTCTGTCATATTATATTTCTCCTTTCAAAAACTCAAATTTCCCTGCTTAACATTATATAGTATAAATCGATATTTGTCTACTGTTTTTTTGTATTTTAGCAAAAAAATTTAGCGAGCAACCAAAATAAAGGTTACTCGCTAATCATCACTTTGTAAAATAATCACTTAATGCACAGAATTCCTCGATTGAAAGTGCCTCTCCGCGTATTGACGGAGGAAAGCAAAGCTTCTCTATCGCCTTTTGTATTTCTTCCTTCGAGCCGAATGCTCCGCTGCTTGAAAGTGCATTTACAAGCGTCTTTCTGCGTTGTGAAAACGCCGCCTTTATAAGTTTGAAGAAAAGTTTTTCGTCACGGGGTGCAACAGACGGTCTGGGAAGTATTTCCATACTCACAACGCTACTGTCAACCTTAGGTGCAGGGATAAATGCTCCTGCAGGAACATGCTTTATGATTTGCGGTCTTGAAAAATACTGGGTTGCAATACTTATCGCACCGTAATCTTTACTTCCCGGTTTTGCACATAGACGCTCTGCAACTTCCTTCTGAATCATAACAACCACTTTTTTGAAAGGAAGTCTGCTTTCAAGAAGGTTCATTATGATAGGAGTCGTTATATAATACGGAAGATTTGCCGCTACGCTTACATCCATACCCGGAAACTCTTTTTCAATAAGTTCACTAAGGTTTACTTTAAGGCAGTCTTCCCATATAAAAGACACATTTGAAAAGCCTGCAAGTGTTTCGGAAAGAACTTTCTGTAGCCGTTTATCGAGTTCGATTGAGATAACTTTTTCTGCCATCGTTGCAAGAGGTGCGGTAAGCGTACCGAAACCGGGGCCGATTTCAATAACACCCTGCGCAGTTTCGGTAGCATCCTGCGCCATAGCAAGCGGCACAGACGGGTCTGTAATAAAGTTCTGTCCCATGCTTTTGGAAAATGTGAAGCCGTACTTCTGGCACAGATATTTAATTATTTTCGGGTCGGTAAGTTCGTACATGCTTGTCCTCCGTTAATTTTAGTTGGAGTACTTTTCTAACAGCTCGTGTTTTACTTTCCACAATTCAGGCGACAAATCCACATAATAAGTATGCGGATTTTCAAAGCGCTTTACTTCGTCCCATATTGTATCAACCTGCTCTTTGCAGTACTGACGAATCTCGGAAAGTTCAGGAAGCCGTGCAATCTGTTTTCCGTTTTCAAAAATCTTCACAAGAAGTTTTCTTGCGGTAAAGTTAGTTACAGTCTTTTTCTTCCATGTGTGAATGGGGTGGAAGATTTCGCAGGGTTTTGTATCGTCAATTTCTTCATCGTGAAGAGTCATTACATCGGCAATAGCCTTGCCCGTTTCGTTGTCGTAAAGTCTGTAAACCTGCTTAAAATCGGGAGTCGTGATTTTCGCGGCATTTTCGCTTATCTTGATTTTGGGAACGACTTTTCCGCCCTCCTCAACGCCCACAAGTTTATACACACCGCCGAAAACAGGCCAGCTTCTTGCGGTAATAAGCCTCTCGCCTACACCGAAAGAATCTATCTGCGCTCCATGTGAAAGGGTATCGCGGATGATATATTCGTCAAGAGAGTTTGACACTACGATTGCACAGTCCTCAAACCCTTCGCGGTCAAGCTCCTTGCGGATTTTCTTAGTGAGATATGTGATGTCACCGCTGTCAATACGAACGCCCTTGGGTCTGAAGCCCTTGGGGACAACAACCTCCTTGAAAACACGGATAGCGTTGGGTAGTCCGCTTTTAAGAACATTGTATGTGTCGATAAGCAGCGTACAGCTTGACGGATAAACCTCGGCATATGCGCGGAATGCGTCATATTCTGTGGGGAACATCTGCACCCAGCTGTGTGCCATTGTACCAAGTGCAGGAATTCCATAAAGCTCGTCGCTTAAAGTATTAGCAGTACCTACGCAGCCTGCGATATATGCCGCCCTTGCACCGAGGATTGCACTGCTTGCACCGTGGGCGCGGCGTGAGCCGAATTCCATAACTGCCCGTCCGTCTGCAGCACGGACAATCCTGTTGGTCTTGGTCGCGATAAGCGTCTGATGGTTTACGAGAAGAAGCAGCATTGTTTCAACGAGCTGCGCCTGAATAGCAGGGCCGCGAACGATTACAAGAGGCTCGTTCGGGAACACCGGTGTGCCCTCGGGCATTGCCCAGACATCACATTGGAATTTGAAGTTTCTGAGGTATTCCAAAAACTTTTCATCAAAAAGGTTTTTGCTCCTGAAATACTCAATATCGTCATCATCAAATTTAAGATTATTGAGATATTCCACTACCTGCTCGGTGCCTGCCATAATGGCAAATCCCCCGTCATCGGGAACAGACCGGAAATAAAGGTCGAAATAGCAGATTTTTTCCGAGTAGTCATTCATAAAGTATCCGTTTGCCATTGTAAACTCGTAAAAATCGGCAAGCATTGTGTAGTTTTGTTCTTTTAACATCTGAAAACACTTCCTTTTACAAAAGGGGATTATTAGAAGGGTCCTCCCCTTAATGCTAAAATAGCCAAAATCGGGGCGTGACCTCGATTTTGGCACATTATCTTTTAGCCGTTTTCTATCGCATCCTCAAGCCAGAATTCAGCAATGTCAATTGCTTCAAAAAGGCTTTCGCGGTTTGCCTTCTTTATAACCTTCTCCTTGCCAACGCCACGATTTGTGCACAAATCGATTGTTATGCTGTCAGCAACTTCAAGGTCGCCTACCTTTTTCTTTGACTTGATTGTGAAGATAATGATATATTTTTCCTTCAAATCGCCGTAGTAGATTACATCTCCGCGGCGAACCATGGGTTTCCCCTTATAGGTAAAAATTGTCTGCTCTGCGCTCATGGTAACACTCCTTAATATGTTGATTGGTAGTAACTTACACTTTTATTTATGATATTGTACCACAAAAAAGTGAGTTAGTAAAGTTTTTTATCTAAAAACTATTGATAAATTTCGTCCTTTATGTTATACTAATGGGGCTGTACCGGCCGGGGAGGTAGCGGTGCCCTGTATCCGCAACCCGCTATAGCGGAGGTTATGTCCCCGATTGAGGCATTTTTTTGTCTGGCTGGAGCATTTAAGTGGTGTTGACGATTGGGTCTCGCGCAATGGCGGCCCGTGAACCTTGTCAGGCGGGGAACCGAGCAGCAATAAGCGGTTTCCGTCATGTGCCGTGAGGGTGCCTGATCCGAGCTAACTGGATGATTTCCGCATATAAGAGAATGTCGATTTCGGGGTGTACGGCAAATATCCGGATGGCAACGCCATCCTTTCGAAGCAAAAGTTTTAAGTTTGGGGACAGGTCAATTTTTGTTACGCCTGCGGCTTACAATAATGTCCCCGTCCCCCTAAAAGCATTCGCTTCGAGTGAAGGGCTTTCGCTCGCGCGGCACTCACCGTGCCAGCCCTTTCAAGGAGTCAAAAACGAGGTACACGCCCCCGTTTTTGACGAATTTTATAGATTTCGAGGGATAAAAACGGCTTGGTTTTATCCCTTAATTTACATAAGGGAGGTATTGGCATGGAGCATCAGACTCTTTACAGAAAATGGCGTCCGAAAACTTTTGATGATGTTGTCGGGCAGCAGCATGTTACCCAGACCATTAAAAATGAAATAAAGAATAATGTATGTGGCCATGCTTTCCTTTTCTGCGGAACGCGCGGAACGGGTAAAACCTCTACTGCAAGAATACTCAGCAAAGCCATAAACTGTGAAAGCCCCATTGACGGTAACCCCTGCAATAAATGTGCTACCTGTCAAGGCATTGAAAATGGCAGTATTATGGATATAATCGAAATTGATGCGGCAAGCAACAGCGGTGTCGACAACATACGAACTCTTCGCGAAGAAGCAAGCTATACTGCCGCAATTACAAAATACAAGGTTTACATCATTGACGAAGTGCACGCGCTCAGCCGTGATGCATTCAATGCACTTTTGAAATTGCTTGAGGAACCTCCTGCACATGTTAAATTCGTCCTCGCTACAACTGAGGCGAATAAGGTTTTAGGCACAATTTCTTCAAGATGTCAGTGTTTTGACTTTAAGAGAATTACGCCTGAGGATATTTACAACAGACTTGAATACATCTGTAACGCAGAAGGCATTATGGCAGAGGAAAAGGCTCTGCGTATGATTGCCTCGCACGCTGACGGGTCGCTCAGAGATGCGCTCAGTGCTCTTGAGCCGTGTATCGCATCGGGCAGGGAGATTGACACGGAATTTGTGTCTGATTTCCTTGGCAGAGCGGAAAACGATACGGCAATTGAGCTTTGCTCACATATTTCTTCTTACAGTGTTACCGGGGTTATCGAATGTATAGATAATGTATGCTCACGCGGTAAAAACCTCTCGCCCTTTATGGAAACGCTTATCCGCGCAATGCGTGATATGCTTATCATATCTGTTTCAGGAACAAGCAAAAGTGATTTTGATGAGGATGAGTACGAAAGGCTTACGGCTATTGCAAAGGGCTTTTCAACCGAAAGACTTCTTTACGCGATAAAAGTCCTTTCCGAGGCGATTTCCGTTGCAAGGTATATGACAAGTCCCAGAACCGTTTTTGAAAGTGCACTTATAAAGCTTTGCACCAAAAACAATGATATAAGTGTTGACGCACTTTTATCAAGAATTGCTGAGCTTGAAAGGAAAATAGAAAGCGGAGCTGTAAATGTTTCCTCTCCTGTAAATACTGCACCGAAGAAAAAGACTGAGGAAAAGAAAAAGGAAGAGGCTGTAAAGCCTGCTCCCAAAAAGGAAATTCTCCCAAGCGAGTTTCTCTCAAAGATTAAAAGTGCGTGGCCCGAGGTATTAAACGACCTTTCGGGAAGCATACTTCTTTTTACGGCACTTGGAAATGCAACTCTTCGTGAGGAGAAAGGAAAACTCGCGCTTACCTTCCCCGATGACGGTGGCAGGGCATTTTGCGATATGGTACAGGACGGAATTGACCAGATTAACGATGCGGTAAAGGCGCATACAGGTCTTGATGCAAATACAATTGCAAGGCTTGAGAGCGATTTCGCCTTCACCATGCAGAAAAAAGAACACGACCCGTTGGATGATATAATGAATCTCCCTATAACTAATATTGAATAAGTATTGTCTTAAGAAAGGATGTTTTGATATGGCAAAAGGCGGTTTCCCCAGAAATATGGGTATGGGCGGCATGGGTAATATGAATAATATGATTAAGCAGGCCCAGAAAATGCAGGAAGAAATGCTTAAAGCACAGGAGGCGCTTAACGCTCAGGAATTTGAAGCAAGCGTCGGCGGCGGTGCAGTAAGTGTAAAGGCAAGCGGCAGCAAGGAAATCCTTGAAATAAAGATTTCTCCCGATGCTCTTGACCCCGATGATGTGGAAATGCTTGAAGATATGATAGTTTCTGCTGTTAACGAAGTTCTTCGCAAAACTGATGAGGCGCAGGCAAACAATCTTAAAGGGCTTACAGGCGGAATGAGTATTCCCGGTTTATTTTAATTTCGAAGCAAAAGTTTTGTTATCAGGAGCTGAGGTAGATGTATCCCGTTTCATTACAGGAACTTATAGACGAATTTAATAAGCTTCCCGGCATCGGGCATAAGAGCGCGGTAAGGCTTGCTTTTCATATGATGAATATGTCTCAGGAAAAGGCGCAGCGTTTTATAGACGCGATTAACAAGGCAAAAAGCAGTGTCCATTTATGCCGTGAATGTCAGAATCTTACGGACAAGGATTTGTGCGATATTTGCTCTTCTCAGAGGCGTGACAGAAATGTTATCTGCGTAATGGAAAGTCCCAAGGATGTAACGGCTCTTGAAAAAACAAGGGAGTATAACGGTCTTTATCATGTCCTTCACGGAGCGATTTCCCCGATGGATAATATCGGCCCCGATGACATCAAGATAAAGGAGCTTCTTCCCCGTCTTACGAGTGAGGTTACTGAGGTTATTATGGCAACCAACCCCACAATTGAAGGCGAAGCTACTGCAACTTACATAGCAAGGCTTCTTAAACCGATGGGAATAACAGTTACAAGAATTGCTCACGGTATCCCCGTGGACGGAAATATTGAATATGCCGATGAAGTGACGCTTTCACGCGCTATCGAAGGAAGACGCGAAATGAAATAAAGCAGACATTGAAAAAGTCGGTCAATTGCAAGCAAAATATAAAAATAGATATTTTTTCCAGGCAGCGGATATTCCTGACTGACTGTTAAAAGGCAGAAACAACTTTCATATGCATAAGAGAACCCCTGAAAATCGTATTTTCAGGGGTTTTGCTTGCTTTTGTAAAAAAGGCTGCCGAAAATCATTATTGAAGAAAGCATCGTTACATAATTTACAATTTCTTCTGTATGTGCCAGTATTCCGCACAATACGGCAAAGAGTGATGCGCATATTCCTCCTGCACACAAAATCGTTGTCTTAAGGTTCTTTTCACTTTTTGCAAAGCCGAGGAAAATCGGAATATAAAGCGCATATATAGTCACAACGGGAAGCTCTGTGCTGTCAAACCGGAATCTTGCCAAAACATTTTCCTGATGACCAATAAGATATACAAGCCACAAAAGACTTATTATAAAGCCTATAGAATACGCGTGTGTCGGCTTTTTTTCAAAAATTTCTTCTGTCGCGTGACCACATCCCATTACAAGGGCATTGAGCGCGCCATAACAGGAGATTGCAACAAATGCGGTAAGAAGATTCCCCCATCTTCCCAGAATATTTGAAAAAGCTATATTTATTCCGTCTTTACCGTAATTGATGAGGGTTTCACTTTTTACTGCGCCCATAATTCCAAGATAGTATAAAACATAAACTGCGGAAATCAGGGTACCGCCTATCAAAAGTGCGAGCGGCAGATTTCTACGGCTGTTTTTAAGGTTTTTTCCAATACTTGTCGCACTTATCCAGCCTTCATATGCGAAAAGTGTCGCCGTTACCGAAGGGAAAAACGCCGTCTTAAACGGCACACTGCCTCCTGCGGTAATGTTTTCATGAAGCATACCCTTTGGTATCCCAAGTGCAATCATAAATATAAGCGGAACAAGCTTCAGCGCCGTTGTGACAACCTGCACCTTCCCCGAAAATCGCGGAGATAAGGCATTTTGCAAAAAAGAAGCCACAAGGAAAGCACACGAAAGAGATACACATAAAAAAACATTCTCTTCTCCACCGACAGTCAACAAAGTATATTTTGCGCTGAGATAAGACAAAACACTTATAAGTGACGGATAATAAACCACGGCCATAAAAAAGCCGACTGTGTATGCATATTTCTCACCGGAAAGCACCTTTGCCATGGAGTAAAGTCCGCCTTCTGCACCTTTTTTCCCTGTGATTGACGCAAAAGCCAGAAGACACATAATCATAACAAGTGCACCGATGCCCCACGCAATTACGGAAAATAGCACACTTCCGCCTGTGATAAGATTTATATTCTCTGTCTTGAAGAAAACTCCGCTGCCTATAACTGCTCCGACAACCATTGAAATTGCTGTTATAAGCCCGTATTTCTGACGAGACTCCGCCACTTTATTACCTCCCTTGATTTTAATTATGAACGAATTTGAAATTTTACATTTTACACTTGTAAAAAGGAAATTATTGGTGTATAATACTAGTATTGGACTGGATACTTTATTATTCTATACACATGGAGAACAAACAATGAGAAAACAGCATTTCTGGCGAAGACTCTGGCAGTATTACAAATGGCATATTTTGTTTTTGGTGCTTATAGCAATTTGTGTAGGCTTCATCTTCTCAAATATGACTCAGAAAAAAGAACCTGACATTTCAATATGCTATATCGGAAAAAATTACATCAATGTGCAGACATTTAACGACAACAAAAAAACGATTGAGCTTCTTTTGCATGACGCTAACGGTGACGGAGAGAAGTTTTCCGCCATCAGCGCATATCCGGTAGACCTTGAAAGCGACCTTCATGAAGTTTTTGAGAAAATTGTAGGCAAGGACACTCAGGACATTTTCATTTCTGAAAAAACAGCTTTTACTAAATACGAAGATAAGTCAGTATTTGTTACGGCTTCCGAATATGTAGATTTGTCAAAGCTCCCTGTTGATACACTAAAGGATGATGACGGCAGGGTCTATGCAGTTTCTCTCGACAAATCCAGGTTTATGGAAAGGCTGGGCTTTGCTAAGGATGTAACAGGGCTTTATATCGCCGCAGTAAATCCCAAGGGTGGTGGCGAACTTACCAAGAACCGCAAAAACGGCAGAAATATTGCCGGATATATTTTAACTCAGGAATAATTTTATTATTATAAAGCAAAACAGAAAGGAAGTTTTTTATGGAAGCAATTTTATCTCTTGTAATCACTTTTGCTCCTTTTATTCTTATTCTCTATTTCGGAATTCTCCGTCCCCAGAAGAAGCAGAGACAGGCAATGCAAACTATGCTTGACGGCCTTCAGATGGGCGACAAGATTGTTACAATCGGCGGAATCATCGGAAAGGTCGTAAAGATTAAGGAAGACGAAGTTGTTATTGAAACAGGCGTAGGCGCAGAGAAATCAACTATCAAATTCCAGAAGAACGCAATAAGCCGAGTTCTTACAATCCACGAATAATTAAAAGCACCCCCGAATATCTTATTTCGGAGGTGTTTTTTTATGAACTTTATTTCAAATTTTAATGTAAAAAAATACATTGTTTCTTTCTTGCTGGCGTTTCTTATCACACTTTTAATACTTTCCGTCAGCAGCATCATTTTCTCATTCTTTCCGCCAAGCAAGTGGGTTTTGAATCTTTTTTCAGACTATGCTTATCTGTTGTCGGGATTCATCGCTTCCTTCCTATGTGCAAGAGCATCTTCACGCCGCGGCTTTATTACGGGCGCTTTAGCCTCATTTTTTTACATAGGAATTCTTGTTTTACTGGGCTTTTTAATATTTAACAGCAATATTTTCACGCTCAGACTTACAAAGGTTTTCGGATTATCCGTATTGTGCGGAGGTATTGGCGGAATACTGGGAATAAACAGTAAATAATCGCTTGTCTCCATTGACGAAAAACACTTTTAGTAATATAATAAAGTTGTCATTTTAATAGCAAAACAAAGGAGGAAAATACATGAAATCCAGAAAAGTTGTTGCACTTTTACTTGTTATGGCAGCCGTTCTCGCATGTGTGTATGTTGCCATATTTATCACTAAATCAAATAATTTCAAAAGCACAAACAACAATTATGACTCACAAGAGTCAGATTTTTCTGACAAGGATAAAAAGCAGCCCAAAAAAGAAGAGTCTTCTGTCGGCAGTATCATTATACTCAAGCCCGATGTTGATGACGCCGCTGCAATCAAAGAAGAAGATATGGATACGGCAGAAGCCGTAATCCGCACAAGACTTGATACAGAAGGCTTTGCCGAGGCGACTGTTTCCCGTGAGGGTAATACGGGTTTTCGTATTGAAATCCCCGATTGTGACGACCCGATAAATATTGCAAGCACGCTCTGCACTACCGCAAAGCTTGAATTCTTTGATGCTGACGGCTACGCAATTATGGACGGTTCAAGAGAAAACATAAAGGGTGCTACTGCACTCTACGGCCCTGTAAATGAGACAGGCAAAAAAACACACTATGTTCAGATGTCATTTACCAAAAAGGGTCAGGAGGAGTTTTACAAAGCAACCCAGATAGCCTTAGTCGCAAAAGAGGGGAAAAATATAATTTCCATTGCGCTTGACGAAGTTATTCAGGCAAGTCCTACTGTTACCGAGGCAATAGATTCTGACACCTGTATTATTACCGGTAACTATGACAAAGAAAGTGCGCGATTGCTTGCAACACTTATAAATTCGGGTTCTCTCCCCTTCACTCTTAAGGTTGAGAAGTATTATACCATTAATCCTTAACAGTAAATAATTGTGAATTTCTATTGACTAACGAAGCTTTTTTTACTATAATAGTACTGTTATTTATAATAACAAAGGAGGAACAATAATGAAAGCAAAAAATGTTATTTCATTCTTGCTGGTTGTGGCAATCATTGTTGCATGTGCTTATGTTGCGGCATTTGATGTTAAAATCGGCAATTTCCGAGTTCCCAGTACCTTTGACAAAGAGTTAGGTATAAGACAGGGACTTGATCTTGTAGGCGGTTCTATCATCGTATTTGAACCCGATGTAAAAGACCTTTCAAAGGTTTCAAGCAAGGATATGGACTCTGCTGAGGCTATCATCCGCGCTCGTCTTGATGCTAAGAATTTCGCAGAAGCTACTATCTCCCGTCAGGGTAAGACAGGCATCCGCGTTGAAATTCCCGAGATTGATGACCCTCAGGAAGCAGTTAAGATGATCGGCGCTACTGCAAAACTTGAATTCCTTGATGCTGACGGCAAGGCTATTATGGACGGTTCAAAGGAAAATATAAAGGGTGCTACTGCACTCTACGGTCCTGTAACAGAATCAGGCGGAAATGTTCACTATGTACAGCTTTCTTTCACAAAGAAGGGTCAGAAGACATTTGCTGAGGCTACAAAGGCTGCAGTTGCTGCAGGCGAAGGAAAGAACATCATCGCTATTGCTCTTGACGGCGCAGTTCAGATGGCTCCCACCGTTCAGGAAGTTATCAACTCCAACAGTTGTGTTATCACAGGTGATTACGACAGCGAAAGCGCAGAGGCAGTTGCAACACTTATTAACTCAGGTCAGCTTCCCTTTGCACTTAAGGATGCTGAGCTCAGAAGCGTTGGACCTACACTCGGTTCAACAGCTCTTGCAACATCTCTTAAGGCAGCGCTTATCGGTATTCTTCTTGTAATGCTGTTTATGATTATCATATACCGTCTTCCCGGTCTTGTTGCAAGTGTATCACTTGTTGCATATGTTTCACTTGTAACTCTTATCATGGCAGGCTTCTTCGTTCCCTCATGGAGAATTGTTACACTTACACTTCCGGGTATCGCCGGTGTTATCCTTTCTATCGGTATGGCAGTTGACGCAAATGTTGTTATATTCGAAAGAATCAAGGATGAACTTCGTTCAGGTAAGAGCGTTGGCGCTTCAGTAAACGGCGGTTTCAAGCGTGCACTTGTTGCAATTATCGACTCTAACATTACAACTATCATCGCATCCGTTGTGCTTTACCTCTTCGGTACAGGTACAGTTAAGGGCTTTGCAATAACTCTTTTCATCGGTATCGTTGTAAGTATGCTTACAGCAGTTACTCTTACAAAGTTCTTACTCAAGCAGATTGTAGGATTCGGCATTAAAAATCCTGCTCTCTACGGTTTATCTAAAAGGAGGGATGCAGAATGATTAAGTCACCCACATCAAAAAGTAAAATCTTTTTCACTATTTCAATAGTTCTTATTGTTATCAGCATCGCTTCTCTTTGCTTCCGCGGTCTTAACTTCGGTATCGACTTTACAGGCGGTACAACAATACAGTTTGACCTTGGAAAAACAAAGTATTCAGCTGATGTTGAAAACACAATCCGTGATATTGTAAAAACTACAGTTAAGAAAAATGATATCACAGTTCAGAAGACCGGTGATACAGGCGTTTCAATCAAAACTGTTGAGCTTACTAACGAAGAAAGCGATAAGCTTATCGAAGCTGTTAAAAAGGAATTCAAGCTCGAGCAGAAGCAGGTTCTTGCAAACGATAAGGTTTCAGGTAGTGTAAGCGGAAGACTTATCACAGATTCTCTTAAGGCTATTGCCCTTGCAATTGTTCTTATGCTTCTTTACATCACATGGCGTTTCGACTTCCGTTCAGGTACAAGCGCTGTGCTCGCTCTTGCGCACGATGTTATCATTATGCTTGGTTTCTATTCAATATTCCAGTTCACTGTAAGCACGAGCTTTATTGCTGCTATCCTTACAATTGTAGGTTATTCAATCAATGCAACAATCATTGTATTTGACCGTGTTCGTGAAAACCTTCGTTTTGCGAAGAAGAACACTACAAATAATGATATTGCTGACGATGCTATCACAAATTCTTATTACAGAGCTATAAACTCATCTATCACAACACTTCTTACAATCGGTGTTCTTTATGTGATGGGCGTTGACTCAATAAAGGAATTTGCTCTTCCCATTATCGTAGGTATCGTAGCAGGTACTTACTCTTCACTTTTCATCGCTGCTCCCTTCTGGGCTTGGTGGAAGAATACTGAAAAGAAATAAGACATATAAAATGAATATGTGAATAAAATAACACTGTGAATCTTCACAGTGTTATTTTTTTTGTTTGGGTGAAATATATGAAAAAACTTTCTTTATTTTTATGTTTGATTTTATTTTTGTCGGGATGCGCGTCTTCGGTCACTACGGGAAACAGCGTGAATTTGTACGAAAGCCTTTCAAATAAAAAGCAGGGCTGGGGATTTCGCAGGACGGAAAGCGGTCCTGAATTCAGCGCTGACCAGGTTCGCCTTATGAACGAATACGGATGCATTTACAAAGAGGATACTAAAAGCAAAAACATTTACCTTACATTTGACGAGGGTTATGAAAAAGGCTACACTTCCCTTATTTTAGACACTCTGCGTGAAAAGGGTGTAAAGGCGGCTTTTTTTGTGACGGGGCAGTATGTCAGGGAAAATCCCGACCTTATAAAAAGGATGGCAGAAGAAGGTCATATTATTGGCAATCATTCGCTTAATCATCCTTCCCTGCCAGAAATTTCAAGTGAAAAATTAAAGGAAGAGCTTTTCGAGCTTGACCGTCTTGTTTACGGCGCGTGCGGTGTACATACGACTTTTTTAAGAGCGCCGAGGGGCGAATACAGTGAGCGCATACTCGCACTGACACGAGATCTGGGTTATACCAATGTTTTCTGGTCTCAGGCATATGTCGACTGGAACGATGATGTTTCGGAAGAAGAGGCTTTTACAAGCATAACAGGCGGTCTTCACAAAGGTTGTGTGCTTCTTCTCCATGCAGTTTCAAAAGGCAATGCCGAATCACTTGGAAGAGTTATTGACTATGCTCAAAATGAAGGCTATGTCTTCCGTAGCCTTAATGAGTATAAGAATTAATTTCCTTACATAATTACAAAGTGTGAAAGGCAACATAAATGCAGGAGTGTGTGCTATGAAAATTTCCAGAAAAATTTTATGTTGTCTTTTTTCAATTTTTATTTCGGGAAGTATTATTTATACCGATATACTGCTCTCTTTCCCTTCTGATATAACTATGTATCAGAACGAGGCTCATTATTCAGCGCTCGGTGTCGGAGCCCGCATTTCAGGTGTTCCCGATGATGTGTTCGCTTCTTCCCAAGGCGATAAGGTCACCCCCATAAAAACGGGAACCTACACTGCCAAATTAAAGGTTGGAAGTATCCCGATAAGGACAATCCGCCTTAAAGTGACACAGCCGAAAAGTCTTTGTGCATCGGGTAGTCTTGTAGGAATCAGGATTCATAACAAAGGGCTTATTGTGACAAATCTTGCACCTGTGCTTTCAGGAGGGAAAGAAGTTTCTCCTGCCCAGTCTGCAGGCATTTTGCCTGGCGATGTAATTCTTGACATTAACGGCACTGCGCCAAACGGAAGCGAGGATGTGCCTGCTCTTCTGGAAAAAACCTCCACACTTACGGTAAGACGCAATAATTCTATAAAAAGCGTCAATATCTCGCCTGTTGTAGATGATGAAAGCAACACATTGCGCCTCGGACTGTGGGTGCGCGACAGCAGTGCAGGAGTGGGAACTGTGACATATCTTTCACCCGACACTCTTACCTATGGCGCATTAGGCCACGGCATAAGCGATAATGATACCGGAGTGATGTTTGATGTTTCTCACGGCACTATTGAAAACAGCCGCGTCCTTTCAATCAAGAAAGGGAAACGCGGAAGTCCCGGTCAGATAAGCGGAAGTTTTCAGGGTGCTGACGAATTAATCGGCACCGTCAGCAAAAACTGCGAAGCAGGGATTTTCGGGGATATATTCCCTGCGAGTGCGCCTTGTTACAAGGAGTATCCAATAGGCGTGATGAGTCAGGCTGAATGTGGCGATGCAACTATTCTCTCCACGGTTGACGGAGAGGTCAGGGAATATAAGATTTCTATACTCCGCCTGATGCCTTACGGAAGCACCACAAAGGGACTTGCTATACGAATAACCGATCCTGTTCTTCTTGAAAAAACAGGCGGAATCGTTCAGGGAATGAGCGGTAGCCCGATTATCCAGAATGGCAAAATCATCGGTGCGGTTACACATGTGCTTGTGAATGACCCGACAAGAGGTTATGGGATATTTATTGAAAATATGCTCCGGGAAAATTAAAAAAATCCTCTAAACCACTTGCTTTAAAACGATAATTATGGTAAAATTTATCGCAGAGGAGTGATAAAATGAAAAAGTTTTTGAAATCAGCAATTTTTATTGCAATCGTACTTGTCGGAATATTTATGCTTTCCGTAGTTTCCTACGCGGCAGAAATAACACTGCCCGACATCATCAGCGACCATATGCTTATTCAGCAGGGCGAAGCAGGCACTCTCTGGGGTACTGCAGGCGCAGGAGAAACCGTTACCGTTAAGCTTACTGCAAGCGGTAAAACACTCCTCACAGCAAAAGGAACTGCAGGCAATGACGGTAAATTCAAAATAACATTTGGTGCAATTCCTCCCGGAGGACCTTATAATCTCGAATTTTCAACAGAATCCGCATCAAAAACCGTTACAGATGTAATGGTTGGCGAGGTTTGGCTTCAGGGCGGACAAAGTAATATGGCCCTCCGTATGAGAAAGGCATCTCTTTCCACACAGGAAATGCTTCCTGAAAGCAAAATCAACGACATCCGTCTTTTCATCAACACCAAGGACGAGCCTATGACAGAACGAGCTGAAAATGTTGAGGGAAAGTGGGTTGTTGCAGACAAGGAAACAGTTCTTGAATATTCAGCAATCGGCTACCTTGCACTTAAGGTTGTTTACGACGAGCTTGATGTTCCCGTTGGCGGTATCTGCTTTGCGGTAGACGGTAAGGGTATGAGCTACTTCTCAGGTCCCACATCAAAGGGGGGCGTAGGCAAAAAGGGCTACAACGCAAAATACGCCGCAATTGTTGACTATAATGTTCGCGGTGTTATGTGGAATCAGTTCAGCGCTGACAGAGAAAACGAAAATTTTGCAAGCGATTTTAATCAGCTTATCAAGTCATGGCGTCTTGACAGAGGAGACGACGACCTTCCCTTTGTATTCATTACAGGTTACCCCTCTCCCATGAAATATTTTGCAAGCTGGACAAATTCTTACATAATGGAAGACTGGAGTATTGCCCGTCTTGGTCAGATTGAAACATACTATAATACCCCCAACACTGCGTTCATCGTAACAATGGACCTTCCTCCCCAGGCAACTGACTCCGACCCGCTTCATCCGAAGGATAAGAGACAGACAGGTATCCGTCTTGGTAAGGCAGTTCTTGGTAGCGTATATGGAAAGGTACAGAACTGGCAGAGCCCTCACTACAAGATTTCTCGTAAGGACGGCGAGGCAGTTGAAATCGAATTCAGCTACGCTTACGGCGGACTTAAGACTACTGACGGTCAGGCTCCCAGATGCTTCTTTGTAGGTAAGACCGAAAACAATCTCCGCGAGGCAAAGGCTGAAATTATTAACGAAAACACAATCCGCCTTACTGCTGAAGGGCTTAAGGATATTAACTTCGTTTCATACGCAACAGAGGCGCATATGTATCCCTACACATCTGTTGAAGATGCAGTAACCAATACATATCCCGATGTTAACCTTGTAAACTCCGAGGGACTTCCTGCGGCTCCGTTTGCAATAACAGCGGGAGAAGAAAGACGCGAAAAGACTTTCTCCAACTTCGCAGCAATCGGCAAGCGTCTTGATACAGTAAAGCGCGACCCCAAGCCTGCAAAGACTGAAATGCCCGTAGAGGTTGAAACACCTGTTGAGCCTGAAACTCCCGTTCAGCCCGAAACTCCTGCAACAGATGAAATAACAATTCTTATCGATGGCGAAAAGCTCGTTTGCGACCAGCCCCCTGTTATCATCGAGGGCAGAACACTCGTACCGATGCGTGCTATTTTCGAAAAGCTTGGCGCAGAGGTAGGCTGGGATGGAGCAACATCCACCGCATCAGGCGTTAAGGATGGAAAGACAGTTTCATTCGTAATCGGCGAGAAATTTATCGGTATCAATGCTGAAAAGAAAGCTCTTGATGTTCCGGCTCAGATTATAAACAGCCGCACAATGATTCCTGCAAGAGCAGTTGCGGAAGCGTTCGGCTGCACAGTTGACTGGGACGGAGAAACCCAGACAGTTATTATTAAAACAAAATAATCTTATAGAATAAACAAAAGAGCAGTTCGATTGAACTGCTCTTTTGTTTTCGAGTCACTGTACAAAAAATGCCCCGTCCCCAAACCGACCCACATAAGGCTCAAGATTCTGCGATGCCCACGGTATCTTTTTAATCTGTGACTGCAGGAAGTATTGAAGGTCTGATGGAATATTCTTATTCTTATCGTCGTAACTTCTTCTTTGTGTGCCGTCAACAGTTCTTGCAATCT
>JAFQQD010000009.1 GCA_017411435.1 Clostridia bacterium | reverse complement strand
GAACACTTATTTTTACGCAACACAAGATTATCTGCAGGACCACATCTCAAGAGTAGATGCAATTTTAGAGAGTGAAGGTCTTACAATAGGGCTGCAAGAAACGAAACAAACACAAGAAATATACGCTTGAATATACCTCGTCATTACCTCATTGGCAACATTTAGGCAACATCAAAAATTATAAATGGCTTTATATAGGCGTTTATAAGACTTTGTGTCTGGTATCCGCACCAAAAATGAGAAGGTATCCATTTATGGGTATCTTCTCTTTTTTTTATAAAGGATAACGAGACTTGAACCTTAAGAAGGAACCGAGCCCGAGTGCTGTCAGTGACAGATGAAACGAGGGCGCAGGGTTGTGCCGCGGTCGAAAAGCGAAATGCGATAGCATTGAGTCTTCGGGCACCGCAAGCGGGAGAGCGTCAAGAAAATGATTGATAATCGTTTTTAGCGAAGCCGTGGTGCGCAGAGGGGTACTGCAAACAGAGTTTGCGGTCGTCAAGCAGTGCAGATTGCAAAGCAATATGCGTCCTGTTATCCGCACCAAAAAAGAAGCGTGCCGCTTCACCCATTTCGCCTCCCACTCAAACTTAAGTTTAGCAAATGTTTCTCGCGATAAAAACACGCAATTTCCTAAACGGCAAAAAAGACGGTCGCAAAAGCGACCGTCTTTTCATTTACTATTAACCTTCGTAAACGAGGTTCTTTTCAATCATTTCGTCAACATTTTCTGCATTCCACCATGCGCCACCGATTTCAACATTAGCTGTGATGGTCTTACCTTCAAGAGCGAATACAGCCTGTTCTACTGACTGATAACCAATCTGGAATGAATCCTGGGCAACTGCACCAACAAGCTTGGGACCCTTTGTAGCCTTCATCCATTCAATCTGCTTTGTTCCTGCGTCGTAACCAACGAACTTAATGTTGTCATACTTTGCACCTGCTGCACCGATCGCATCGTAAACCTGCTTAACAACACCTTCGTTTGACATGAAGATAGCGTTTACTTTCTTTTCAGCAAGAGCTTCAAGAGCTGCCTTGTATGCGTTGTCAGCATCACCGGGTTTTACTTCATGTTCGATTGTAACCTTACCCTTTGTAGCTGCATCAGCTTCAACGAGTTCATTAAACTTGTCAATGAAGCCGTTAGCTCTGTCGATACCTGTCTGTGTTTCATCATGCTGGATAACGCCTACAACATACTTATCTGCTGCTGCGATTTCTTCCTTAATCGCTTCGAAGAACTTTTCAGCTGCAAGACCTGCTGCCTTGTAGTTACTTGTAGCAACTGAAGCAACGATGGGGTTCTTGTCGGCATTATCAAGAGCTTCAACATCCTTTGCCCAGATACCGCTGTCGAACTGAACAACGGGAATTTCTGAATCCTTTGCCTGTGAAAGCATATCTACAAAGCCTTCACCAATTGTAGCCAATACGATTGCAGATGCATTGTTAGAAAGTGCTGTCTGTACCATTTCCATCTGTGAAGGAAGGTCTTTTGCAGACTCACTAGCGGGGCCTCTGAATGTGATGCTGTAACCATACTTTTCGCCTGCTGCTTCTGCACCAGCTTTAACTGACTGCCAGAATGCATGTGATTCTCCCTTGGCAACAACTGCGATTGTCTTTCCGTCTGAAGCGCCACCGCAGCCTGCAAGAGTAGCTACTGCAAGGAGTGCTACCAAAACGAGTGCTAAAACTTTTTTCATAAATCTTTCCTCCATTTTTTATATATTTACGGCTTTGTGCCGTATATAAACTTTTATTTTTCCTGCTGAGGGGATGTCTTCTTTTTCTTCGGCTGTTTTTCAACCTTAATCTTTGCAGCGTTCTTGTTTTTTATTACATCCATCAAAACTGCAACTACTACTATGATACCTGTGAGAACATATGTAGCATATGTAGAGTTAACATTAAGATTGAACTTAGCAAGAACCATATTAAGACCGCTTCTTATTACAACAAGCATAAGATTGCCTATTACAGAACCTGCGATAGATGCTACACCGCCTGCTGCGCTTGTACCGCCGATATATACACCTGCGATAGCATCAAGCTCATAACCGTTACCTGTTGCTGCAGCAACTGTCGGGAATGAAGCTGACCAGAATATTGCCGCGATACCTGTTGAGATACCTGCGATTGTGTAAGCTATTATCTTGTACTTATCGGTATTGATACCTGAAAGTCTTGTTGCCTCTTCATTGCTACCGATTGAAAGGATATAACGGCCTATCTTACACTTGTACATAAGATACATACAGATAAGGGCAAAAAGGAGCACCCATAAGAGCCCAACAGGAATGCCGTTATAATTTGAGAATACCTTGTTATACCATGTGCCGCTCGGGAAGAAGATGTTGGGAATTGAAACGATGATTGCGCTTAATCCACGGCCAAACATCATAGTGCCGAGTGTTGCAATAAATGCAGGTATTTTAAGTTTTGCAACCAGAAGTCCGTTTATAAGACCGATAACGCCACCAATTGCTATCATAATCGGGATTGTTGCTCCAAGCGGAACCACGCCATCCATATAAAGCTTACCTGCAATTACCGCAGAAGCGATACAGGTTGTACCTATAGAAAGGTCAATACCGCCTGTCGCGATAACAAAAGTTACACCAAGAGCCATTATAGCGTAGGGCGCCAGTGACTGTGCCATACTTACGACATTGAACTTGTTCAAGAAATTAGGATTTAATGCTGTAAATATTAAAACAAGAACAATCAATGCAAAAATTATGATAAAGTTCTGTTTACCCTTCGCCATGAAATCTGAAAATTTCTTTCCAAAACTTTTCTTATTTTCCATGTCAATCTTCCTCCCTCATAGTAGCATATGCCATAATTTTTTCCTGAGTTGCGTCTTTTATATCAAGCTCACCCGTTATCCGTCCCTCACACATTACGACAACTCGGTCACTCAGCCTCTGAATTTCAGAAAGCTCAGATGAAATCATAATTATAGATTTCCCCTGGGCTGCAAGTTCTTCCATAAGAGTGTACATTTCACTCTTCGCACCGACATCGATACCACGGGTCGGTTCATCAAAGATGAATATGTCGGAGTTTTTGAGAAGCCATCTTGCAACAATAACCTTCTGCTGATTTCCGCCTGAAAGGTTACGGAGTTTCTGTTTCATAGAAGGTGTCTTTGTTTTGAGTTTCTCATTTTCGCGAGTGGCTTCCTCTTCAATCTTACCGTCATTTATCCAGCCGAAGCTTATATAATCATCAAGATTACTCAATACGGAATTTTCGGAAACTGATTTATCAAGCAGAAGGCCGTATCTCTTTCTATCTTCTGAAAGATAGCATATGCCGTTTTTAACTGCTTCTTCAGGTGTTTTTATATTAACCTTTTTTCCGTTTATGAAAATTTCACCGCTATCAAAAGGATCTGCACCGTATATTGCACGGGCAACCTCTGTTCTGCCGCTGCCCATAAGGCCGGAGAAGCCGAGGATTTCACCCTTGCGGAGCTTGAAATTAACATTTTTCACTTCTTTTCCGCGGCTTAAGTTTTTAACCTCAAGAATAACCGGAGCATCCTGGGGGACATTACTTTCTTCCTTCTTGTCACCGTAGATAACGCGGCCTACCATCATCTTAACGATTTCATCCTTGGTAGTATCCTTTGTAATAAGTGTTCCTACATACTCACCATCACGCATTACTGTGATACGGTCTGAAATACGGTTTATTTCATCCATACGGTGCGATATGTAAATCATACCTATCCCTTTTTCACGAAGATCTTTCATCATTTTGAAGAGTTCTTCAACCTCAGGCTGAGTAAGTGCCGCAGTAGGCTCATCAAGGATAAGAACCTTTGAATCATGGGAAATTGCCTTTGCAATTTCAACCATCTGCTGTTTTCCGACTGTAAGAGTGCCGAGAATAACAGACGGGTCAATTTTTACGCCAATTTTATCAAAGAGCTCTTTTGCATCCTCTTCCATTTTTTTGTCATCTATATAAATGCCGTTTTTCATCGGTTCTCTTCCAATGTATATGTTCTGTGCAACTGTAAGATGATTCATCATATTGAGTTCCTGATGAATTATGCTTATACCGGCTTCCTGAGATTCTTTGATATTCGAAAAATCAACAGGTTTGCCGAAAAGCGTAACATCTCCGCCGTCACGCTTATGAATTCCGCACAAAACTTTCATCAGCGTAGATTTACCTGCGCCATTTTCTCCCATAAGGGCATGTACTTCACCCTCACGCAGTTCGATATTCGCGGATTTTAACGCATGAACGCCGGAAAATCTTTTGTCGATGTTTTTCATCTCAAGAATTACCTGATTCATACTATCTCTCCTTCCTTTATTGTTCGGGGATTTTATTCAACTACAACGCCCTTTTTCAAAATAATATTTGCATAAAGTGCGCTTTCGCCTGTCATAACAACGGCGTATGCCTTTTTAGCTCTTTCATAGAATTCGAAGCGTTCGATTTGTTCGATTTGCTTATCTGTATAAGGTTTGATAATCTTAGCATATTCGTCCCAGATGGGTGTTTCAACTGTGTCACCGGGTGTTTTTGCCATGATATACACGGGAAGCTGATATGTGTCAAGCGGATAGAGCTTGAGTATTGCTTCAAGGAGTTCGGGAACATTGTGTCCGTCACAACGGATACAGTTTGGATTCACGCTCTGACCGGGGAAATTTCCGTCTCCGATAACGAGCTCATCGCCGTGTCCCATTTCCATCATAACCTTAAGAAGTTCGGGTGAAATAATTTTGGGGATTCCTTTTAACATTATATATGTCCTCCTGTCGAATTTATACAATTATATGTTAACATACACAAAAGAAATTGTCAATATAGGGTTTTGTTTGTCAATATTCAACAAATCAGTATTATTTTACCGATATATAGCGGTTTTCCGCAAAAAAAGAGCGTGAAAAAAATTTTTTCACGCTCTTTCACTACCTATTTACTATAATCCAAGCTCTGCTTTAAGCTGGTCTTTTAAGGTAACATTTTCTTATGTTTTATATCAAAAAACTCACATTCATTCATATAACTGTTTTTTAATGTATTAACAAAGTTAGTTTACCTTGTATTCAACAATTTCGTAGGTGTTTTCACCGTTATAAACCTTAGGTCTTACAATAGCCGTTCCATTTCCCTCATAGCTGCAACGACTATATACAGTTTCCGGTGAGAGAGAGTATATACTCTTATCAGTTATTATATTGCCACCCAATACACTTTCATCATAGTAAACATTAAAGGTTATCCTGTAAGTTCCATTTCCGTTGGGGTACATCCCTGTCGCCAGTGAAAAAGCTCCATATGATTCACCATCAGCTGCAGGAATGAGGAAAATTCCGTCTCTGTACTTCCAGACCTTGCTGTTTGAGGGTGTTTTATGTGGCACTGTTTTCCCAAAAAACCTATTAAGAATTCTATCAACCTCCGATGCAGGAATTCCATAATAGTAGGAATCATACAGTTTGTTTTTGACACTATTGTAATTTATAATTGAATGCAAATATGCGAACATAATTTTCTGCTCATCCGGATCAGTATAATAAGAATCGTCAGGATCATAATATGCCTCACTGAAATTGCTGAGGAAAAGATTCAGCTCACGATACTCATCGGCAGACATATCTCCTATCATCGAAACACTATTTCTGTTTATAGGATTGGGATTATAATTAATCCCTAAAATATTCAGTGATATCTCCCTTTTTCCGTTATCGTAAGCCACTGTACCGTATGCAGCAAGAGAATCAAAGCGAATTATTGTCTGTCCGTTAATGTTATAGCTATGAACATAATATCCGTCAAGATATGTTTTTATATCAGTGTACAACAGCGAATAGGCTCTTTTTCCAATAAGGTGCGGAAGAACGGCAGGCTTGGAGTATGACTTCGATACCCAATTTTGTGCATAATTACGAGATACTGCAAGCGATCTTGTTGCATTATCATAATTCACAGCAAATCCGTAATACCTCAGATCTTCAACAACAATATATGTGTATCCATCCACATTGTATGATGGAATATCATAACCGTTGATAGTAGCAGCAATATCCGTTGTAAGCGCGTATCCAACTACATCTCCTACTCGATATGCTCCTACGGGAATCGCTGCAGCAACTATAACAACAGATAAAATAAGTGCAATATATTTTTTCATTGTAATTCCCCTTTTACAGCCCAAGCTCTGCTTTAAGCTGGTCTTTTGTCATATAGCCGACTGTTTTTTTATCAATCTGTCCGTCTCTGAAAAGGATGACTGTGGGAATACTCATAATACCAAATTTTATTGCAAGCTCTCCCTCTTCGTCAACATTTATCTTTCCGACCTTGGCTATCCCCTCTTCGGCGAGTGCCTCAATCTCCGGGGCAAGCATTTTACACGGTCCGCACCATGATGCCCAGAAATCTACAACTACGGGAACATCACTTTTTAATACTTCTGCTTCAAAATTTTCTTTTGTGATTTTAATTTCACTCATGCCTGTTTCTCCTTTTCTTTATAGTAAAGCATACAATGGCAGAAGCCTTCAAAATCGGGGTCTGCTATCTGCGCTTTGAATTCCTCACATATACACTTATTTTCGGGAGTCCTCTGAATTCTGCAGGGACAGTATCCGCCTGTTTTTTCAAGGCCTTCCTTTATTGTTTTGACAATTTCTTTATCGGGATTAAGTTTTACAGCCATACTATCCTCTCCTTATTTTAATATTACTATTATGTGCCTTATTTGTCAAATAAAAACCGCCGGGGTTTTCCCGGCGGTTAAAACACCTTAGTTTGTATAGTTATCGAAGTAACCCTGAACAAGAACAACGGGAGTTCCCTTGTCTCCGCTTCCGCTTGTAAGGTCGCAAAGAGAACCAATAAGGTCAGTAAGCTGTCTGGGGGTTGTTCCCTGCGAAGCCATGTTACCAACAAGGTTTTCGTCTTTGGAACGAATACTGTCCGAGATAGCCTTTTTAAGTTCTTCGCCTGAAAGATTCGCAAAATCGTTATCTGCAAGATACTTAAGTTTAAGTTCATTGGGAGTGCCGATAAGGCCATCAGTAAATGCAGGTGAAACAACGGGGTCTGCAAGCTCCCAGATTTTACCTTGAGGATCCTTGAATGCGCCGTCGCCGTAAACCATTACTTCAACATGCTTGCCTGTTGCCTTGAACACTCTTTCCTGAATGTCAAGTACAAGTTCTTTACACTCTTTCGGGAAAAGTTTAATCTTGTCCTCAGTAGATTTGTTTGAACCGAGAAGACCATACTTTTCGTTATAACCGCTGCCATTTACAGGGGCATTCATAAGCTCATCAAGTCCGCATACAATTTTTGCACCTGCGGCATTTAATATTCTCTTTGTTCTCTTTCTGGAATGTATGTCACAGTTAATTACGCAGTCTGTATAGTTAAGGATAGTTTTTGCCTGATTTGCAAATACAATCTCAACCTCTGCACCACATTCACGAACAACATTTGCGTAATAATCAACATAGTCGATACCTGTAAATTCGTGCTTATTTTCGCCAAAATATTTTCTGTATTCTTCAAGTGAAAGCACATCTGAATAGGGATTAATTCCTGCCTCATCAATCTTGTCGAGTGAAACAAGTTCGTTACCAACCTCGTCAGAAGGATAGCTGAGCATAAGAACTACTTTCTTGCATCCCTTTGCAATGCCCTTAAGGCAGATTGCAAAACGGTTTCTGGAAAGTATGGGGAAAATTACACCAACTGTTTCTCCACCAAGTTTAGTTTTAACATCCTGGGCAATATCGTCAATTGAAGCATAGTTACCCTGCGCACGGGCAACGATTGATTCTGTTATAGAAATAACATCGCGTTCGCGGAGAGAAAACCCCTCACTCTCGGCTGCTTCAAGAACGCTTTGTGTTACGATAGCGGCAAGGTCGTCCCCTTCACGAATAATAGGGCAACGGATACCGCGAGATACTGTGCCGACTTTTCTTTCTGTGTTTGCCATACTACTGTCATAGCCTTTCTGTCCGCAAAATGTATGCTGTTATCTATCGCGGACTGATAGAAATATTATTGACCACTAATCATAATAGCATATTTTTATTTCCATTTCAATAAAAATTATTGAAAAAATAAACAAATTTGAAAATACTTGTTTTTTTCTATTATTTATGGTATAATCTGGTTAAGAAAATGGATATGGAGGTTTAATTTATGAGAAAAGTTGTTATTACTATCGGTCGTGAGTTTGGTAGTGGCGGTCGTGAAATAGGACTTAAACTTTCCGAGAAGCTCGGTATTCCTTTTTACGATAAGAAACTTATATTGCATACAGCCGAAAAAACAAACATTGAAGAAAGCATCATTGAAAAGCACGATGAACAGCACTCCTTCCCTGTTTTCTCTTCTTCAAATATTTTTGATATATACCAGATGCCTATGTCTGACAGAATTTACATTGCACAGGCAGATGTTATCCGTGATATAGCAAAAGAAGGAAGCTCTATTATTGTCGGCAGATGTGCAGATTTTATTCTTGATGAAGACCCCGATGTATTCAAAGTATTCATAACTGCACCTATGAAGGATAAGATTGAGAGAAAGCGTCCCATTCTTGAGGGCAAGAGCGACAATGAAATCCGTTCACACATTGCAAAAATCGACAAAAAGCGTGCAAAATATTACACCTACTACACCGACAGAACCTGGGGTAATGCTGCGACATATAACCTTTGCATTGACAGCAGTATTCTGGGTATTGACGGAACTGTTGAGCTTATTGCAAATGCAATTTCTATGAGGAAATAAACCCTTTACCGCCGTTTACTAAAAAACGGCGGTATTTTTTGTCTGAAAATGCAAAATTTTACTTGATTCGATATTAAAATAATGATAGAATAATATGGACTGAAATCGAAAGGAGATTTTATTATGAACTATTCACATGAAGTAGAAAACATGTGCGTTGTTGCTAAGGGCGTTGGACACAAGTGTGCACCCATCCCCCAGGAAGGCACATGGACACATTCAACTCAGATTACTGACATCAGCGGTCTTACACACGGTGTTGGCTGGTGCGCACCTCAGCAGGGTGCTTGTAAGCTTACCCTCAATGTTAAAAACGGTATTATCGAAGAAGCTCTCGTAGAAACACTCGGTTGCTCCGGTATGACACATTCAGCTGCTATGGCTTCTGAAATTCTTCCCGGAAAGACACTTCTTGAAGCACTTAACACAGACCTTGTTTGTGACGCTATCAACACAGCTATGAGAGAGCTTTTCCTCCAGATAGTTTACGGTAGAACACAGACAGCTTTCTCTGAAGGCGGCCTCCCCGTAGGTGCAGGCCTTGAAGACCTTGGTAAGGGTCTTCGCAGTCAGGTTGGTACACTCTTCAGCACAAAGGCTAAGGGTCCCCGTTACCTTGAACTTGCAGAAGGTTACATAACAAAGATGGCTCTTGATGCTGACAATCAGGTTATCGGTTACAAGTTCGTACACCTCGGCAAGATGATGGAAGCTATCCGTAAGGGTGCTGACGCTAATGAAGCTCTCCAGAAAGCTACAGGTCAGTACGGCAGATTTGATGACGCGGTTAAAGTTATCGATCCGCGTGAAGAATAAGAGAGGGGGAAATTATAATGGCATTATTTGAAAGCTACGAAAGAAGAATTAATCAGGTAAACGCAGCTCTTAATAAGTACGGCATCGCCTCTCTCGAAGAAGCAAAGAAGATTTGTGACGATAAGGGTATCGATGTTTATAATCTTATCAAGGGTATTCAGCCCATCTGTTTTGAAAACGCTTGTTGGGCATACATCACAGGTACAGCAATCGCTATTAAGAAGGGCTGCACAAAGGCTGCAGACGCTGCTGAAGCAATCGGTGAAGGTCTTCAGGCATTCTGTATCCCCGGCTCTGTTGCAGACGACCGTAAGGTTGGTCTTGGCCACGGTAACCTCGCAGCAATGCTTCTCCGCGAAGAAACAAAGTGCTTTGCTTTCCTTGCAGGTCACGAATCATTCGCAGCAGCAGAAGGTGCTATCGGTATCGCAAACAGTGCTAACAAGGTAAGAAAAGAACCTCTTCAGGTTATTCTTAACGGTCTTGGTAAGGACGCTGCACAGATTATCTCAAGAATCAACGGTTTCACATTCGTTGAAACAAAGTTTGACTATATGACAGGCAAGCTCGAAATCGTTAGCGAAAAGGCTTATTCAAACGGTCCCCGTGCAAAGGTTCGTTGCTACGGCGCAGACGATGTTCGTGAAGGTGTTGCAATCATGCATCAGGAAAAGGTTGATGTATCTATCACAGGTAACTCAACTAACCCCACAAGATTCCAGCATCCCGTTGCAGGTACATACAAGAAGGAATGTATCGAACTTGGCAAGAAGTATTTCTCCGTTGCATCAGGTGGCGGTACAGGCCGTACACTTCATCCCGATAACATGGCAGCAGGTCCTGCTTCCTACGGTATGACCGATACAATGGGCAGAATGCATTCTGACGCTCAGTTTGCAGGTTCTTCTTCAGTTCCCGCTCATGTTGAAATGATGGGCTTGATCGGCGCAGGTAACAACCCCATGGTTGGTATGAGCGTTGCTTGTGCAGTTGCTATTGAAGAAGCAAGTAAGTAATTTTAGCTCTAATAAATAATACAGGCAATAAGGATTTCCCTACTGCCTGTATTATTTTTTTCGTTTTCGCGGACATGTTATATCTTTACAGACATCACACTCATCGTACTCTTTCATGACAAGACAACATATCATATAGTCGCACTCATCACAAAGACATTCTAAGTTCTTTTTCGGGGGTATGTTTATTATGCAAGAACAGAAAATCAAACAGGATGCCATTTTAATCGGAAACAACATTAAAGCCATCAGAAAACAAAAGAAAATTAAGCAAACTGAAATTGTCAGAAAAATGCAGCTCATGGGAGTAGATATCACAAGAGAATCTCTCGTTAAAATAGAGCGCGGTATTCAGCACATATACGCAACACAGTTAAAAGCTATAAAGGAAGTTTTAGATACTACCTACGATGAGTTATTGAAATAACAGACTAAAAAAGGTATTCATCCCTCGCGATGAATACTTTTTTTACTTTCATATAATTGACAAATTTTTTCGCAGGCTATATAATTAAAATATACTACAGAGAAAGGGTTGACACTATGAAAAACATCAGAAAAACTTTATCACTCCTTTTAACAATGTTACTTATGCTTTCTGCTGTGCCGAGTGTTATGGCAAGCAGCAGTATAACGGTAACTCTTGGCGGGGAAAAAATTGAATTTGATGTCGATCCGCAGATTATAAATGACAGAACCATGGTACCGCTGCGTGCTATTTTCGAAGCTCTCGGCGCAAGTGTTTCATGGGATGATGCTACACGCACAGTTACATCAACAAAGGGAGACAAGACCATCACGCTTACTATTGACTCCCCCACTATGTATGTTAATGGCGAAGCAGTTACGCTCGATTCCCCTGCGTGCATTGTTGACAGCAGGACTCTCGTTCCTGTAAGAGCTATTTCAGAAGCATTCAATCTTAAAGTTGAGTGGATTGACAGCACACGCACAGTGAAGATTAAAAAACTTGTCTCTGTTGTATCCGAAGACAGTGACGGATACAAATACACATATGACGAAAACGCTAATTGTGTAATGTCAGATTCCACATATGACGGATGGGAAAAATACACCTACGACAAGGACGGAAACAGAACCTATTACGAAGACTCTGATGGATATTGGGAAAAATCCACTTACGATGTAAGCGGAAATATGATTTACCAGGAAGACTCGGACGGTTACTGGTCCAAATCCACTTTTGATGCAAACGGAAATGAGGTCTATTGGGAAACCTCTGAAGGATATTGGCTTAAATCAGATTTCAACTCTGAAGGCAAGGAAATCTACTGGGCAGACTCGGACGGTGATTGGGCAAAACGCGAGTATGACTCCAGCGGCAACGAGATTTATTACGAAGATTCTGATGAATACTGGGAAAAATACTCCTATAACTCTGACGGTAATCAGACATCTTATGAAGACTCCAGTGGGTATTGGTGGAAATCAATCTATGACACTAACGGTAATTTAATCTATTGGGAAAACTCTGAAGAGAATTGGTTCAAATCCACCTTCGATGAAAACGGAAACGAAATTTATTGCGAAACTTCAGACAGATTGTGGGAAAAATATACCTACGATGAAAACGGTAATATGATTTACCTTGAAGACTCGGAAGGCTATTGGGTAAAATCTACCTTCGATGAAAACGGTAACGAGGTCTACTGGACAAATACTGAAGGTTATTGGGTAAAATCCACATTTGACGAAAATGGAAATACTACATATTGGGAAGACTCGGACGGTTACTGGTCTAAATCTGAATACGATTCTAACGGTTATGAAATTTACTGGGAAGATTCTGACGGTGAGTGGGAAAAACACATCTACGATGAAAACGGTAATCAGACCTACTGGGAAAACAATGTCGGCAGTTGGCAAAAATCAGTTTATGATGCAAACGGAAATGAAACCTACTGGGAGTGTCATAGTGTTAATTGGACAAAGTACACTTATGATGAAAACGGTAACGAAGTTTATTCCGAGTATTCTGACGGTGATTGGTCCAAAACAACCTATGACGAAAATGGCAATCAGACTTACTGGGAAGACTCGGACGGTTACTGGTCTAAATCCACTTACGATGAAAACGGTAACGAAGTTTATTTTGAGTATTCTGACGGCGATTGGGCAAATTATACTTATGACGAAAACGGTAATATGATTTACTATTCTACCTCTTACGGTGACTGGTCCAAATCCACTTACGATGAAAACGGTAATGAAATTTACTGGGAGACCTCAGACGGTTACTGGTCTAAATCCTCATATGACGAGAACGGTAACGAAGTTTATTCCGAAAATTCCGATGGTTACTGGTGTAAATACACCTATGATGAGAACGGTAATGAGATTTCCTGGGAAGACTCTGACGGCAACTGGTCTAAACACACTTACGATGCAAATGGAAACGAGGTTTATTTTGAGGATTCCGATGGTTACTGGACAAAATACACCTACGATGAAAACGGTAATAAAACATACTATGAAAGCTCAGACGGATATTGGGAAAAATATATTCTGATTGAAGCATAAAATCAAACTAAAATAACGCTCTCTTTTTGATAAGAGAGCGTTATTTTCAGGTATCCAAAACGAAATTTAGTTCTTGACAATAACTAGTTTTAAGGTTATAATAAGGAATAGCAGTTATATTTAATAAAAGGAGTAAGACTTATGAAAAAAAAGACTCGCGAAAGAAACATGAAAAAGGTTAGCATTATATGTCTTATCGCTATTTTGGCGACCTTGTTAACTCAGTTTGTTACTTGCTGGAATTTCCAGGGCATAACAGAAAATCTTGCAACAGGCGAAAAACGCGTCGCTAATATGAAAATGTCACTTGCTTCCTATATTTGGTTCCCCAATTCTGAAGCGAGCTATGAATTCACAAAAATTGTTGAAAATCCTGCCTTGAGATATTCCGAAGAGGTTACAAGCTTAAAATTAACTAAAAGCAAGCTTGAAGAAATTGAACCCGCATTGATAGAGGCCAAGGTTCTTCCCGAAAAGCAGGCTGGAAACGATCAATCTTTCGAAAAAGCTCTCGGAAAAGCAAGTGATCCTTACACAACATACGGTGGTGCTATTGTTAAAATTACTGAATACAACACAGATTTATTTGACAAGAAAAGCAACGATACACTTATGGCAAAATTAGGACCCGATCATATGCTTGTAAAGCGTTACAACAAATATGTTACTCCTGGCATCTCTGCATATGAATTCATAAACGATGATTATTATGCATACATAAACAAAGTTGTTCTTTTACCCGCAATTTTGTTCTTCGGTGCTATTGCAGGTATAGTTGTTACACTTTGGCTTACACTTAAAAAGAAGAGGGCACCTCTCGCTCCTTCAATCTTTGCACTTGCACTTGGTTTATTAAGCCTTATAAACCTTGTTACCCTCCCCTTATTCCTTTTAGCATCTGCTAAGATACTTGCAATCTTCGCAGTTGTTTACGGAGTGGTTGCACTTATTGGTCTCATCAATCTTATCATTGATGCTAAGGCTCTTAAGGCTGCCAAGGCTTAAGTATTTAATTATTTGATTATTAAAGGATATGCATATAATGCATATCCTTTTTTATCGTATAGGAATTTGCATGTTTTTGTCGCGAGCAACATTTGTTGACTTTAAGTTTGGTTGGGGCGCGAAATCGGTGAAGCGGCACGCTTCTTTTTTATTTTGCAATATACTGTTTATTGCATCTGCAATTTTAACTGCGGATGCTTTTTTTACCCTGATTTGACAATTTTCTATGTATGCATTATAATTAAGTTATATTATGACAAAGGAATTTTTGCCATGAAGAAATTTTTAATTTTTGTGTGTTCTTTCCTGCTGTTTGCGATAATATCTGTCTCGGTTCTTGACCACATACAATTCAGAGTAAATCTTGATTCTGTCGCTCCTGCACCGATGTTGACAACTGTTGAAGATGATATCGTTACCATATCTATAACTGCGGTTGGCGACTGTTTCTTTGGCACCGATATAAAAACTGCAGGCGCAGGCAGTTTTGAAGATGTTATTAGGAAAATTGAATATGATTATTCATACTGCTTTAAGAATGTAAAAAAGTACTTTGAGAATGACGATTTTACCGTAATAAACTATGAAGGCTCTATTTCAAAAAATGGCGTGCGAGCTGAAAAAGAATTTGCCTTCCGCAGTAATCCTGAGTATATTCAATTTTTGAAAGAAGGTTCCATAGAGCTTGCAAATCTTTCAAACAATCATTCGTTAGATTACGGATTTACAGCACTTAAAGACACAAAGGATATTCTGACAGAAAACGGCATTTTGTATTTTACCGGAAAAGAAATTGCTGTTGCAGAAAAAAACGGGCTCAGAATCGGATTTATCGGAACAAGCACGATGAGGTCGATTGAAAATAGCGCCTTTCTTGATAATATGAATTTATTGAAAGAACAAAGCCCCGATATTATCATTGCCGTTTTCCATTGGGGTGTTGAGCGCTCAACTACTATTAATGAAGGTCAGCAAAAACTTGCCTATACCGCAATTGATAATGGTGCAGACCTTGTTATAGGGCACCATCCGCATGTTCTTCAGGGTATTGAAAAGTATAAGGGCAAATACATACTTTACAGTCTTGGAAACTTTGCTTTCGGTGGCAATAAAAACCCCAGCGACAAAGATACTATGATTTTTAATCAGGTCTTCTCTTTTAAGGATGGGAAGCTGATTGAAAAGGAAAATGTTTCCGTTATTCCATGCTCTGTTTCGTCAGCTGAAAAAGGCAACAATTATCAGCCTACTCCCCTTTCCGGCGATGAATTTGAGAGAGTGAAGAAAAAAATTATTGAGATTTCAAAAGACTTTGACGGTATTCAAAACATTAATTTTATAGAAGGCTGAAAACTAAAAGCGTTATACCTGGTGTAAGGTATAACGCTTTTTTACCGTATAGGAATTTGCATGTTTTTCGCAAGCAACATTTCACAGTTTGAAATTTAGCTGCAATGCGAAATGGATGAAGCGGCACGCTTCTTTTTTATGCTATTTCTTCATCCAATACATGATTCTTTTTTATAAGCTGAGGCTTCGCATTTCCTTCAAAAACAGCTTTGTTAAAAATTGCTTTTTTGATGTCTTTGTCAGACGGAATTTCGTACATCGCCTCGGAGAGTACCTCCTCAACAATAGCGCGGAGCCCTCGGGCGCCAGTATCACGCTCTATCGCCTTTTTCGCAATGTATTCTACAGCATCATCCTCAATCTGAAGTTCTACACCATCCATTTCAAAAAGTTTTACATACTGCTTTATGAGCGCATTTTTCGGCTCTGTCAGTATCATTTTAAGAGCCTCTTCATCAAGCTGGTCAAGTGTTACCACAACAGGTACACGACCTACGAATTCAGGGATAAGACCGAATTTCAAAAGGTCCTGAGGCTGAACAAATTTGAAGCTTTCGCCAACATCTCTTTTTGACTTGCTTTTTACTTCAGCGCCAAAGCCTACGCCTTGTTTACCAACACGCTTTTCAATTATTTTGTCAAGTCCTGAAAACGCACCTCCGCAGATGAATAGAATATTTGTAGTATCAATCTGCAAAAGTTCCTGATGTGGATGCTTTCTGCCACCCTGCGGAGGAACGGATGCTACTGTCCCCTCAAGAATTTTAAGAAGCGCCTGCTGAACACCCTCACCGCTTACATCACGGGTAATTGACACATTCTCGCTCTTTTTCGTAATTTTGTCGATTTCATCGATATAGATTATTCCGCGTTCTGCTTTCTTTATATCGTAGTCCGCTGCCTGAATAAGTTTAAGCAGGATATTTTCAACATCCTCCCCGACATATCCTGCTTCGGTAAGGCTTGTTGCATCGGCAATAGCAAACGGAACCTTGAGAACCTTTGCCAGAGTCTGTGCAAGAAGCGTCTTTCCGCTTCCGGTAGGGCCAATCATAAGAATATTACTCTTCTGGAGTTCAACACCCTCGGTATCAACTTTTGAATTAATGCGCTTATAATGATTGTAAACTGCAACGGCAAGACTTTTCTTCGCCTTTTCCTGTCCGATTACATAGTCATCAAGGATTTCTTTTATTTCCTTTGGTGCAGGAGTATCTTCTATGCTGATATCTGACGCAATCGGGTCCTTATCCTCATAAAGAGAAAACTCACTGTCAAGTATTTCAAAGCACACCTCGATACATTCGTCACAGATATATACACCGGGGCCGGAGATAAGTTTATTTACCTCATCCTGCGATTTTCCGCAGAATGAACATTTTATATCTTTTCCGTCATTTTTCTGCAATATATATCAACCCTTCCTAATGAAGATTAAGGCTACGCGTAGGCGTAGCCTTTTTTGCAAAGTTATCTTGCAGTAATGATTTTGTCAATCAAACCGTAGTCAAGCGCTTCCTGGGCAGACATGAAATTATCACGCTCAGTATCGCGCACGATTTCTTCAATTGGACGGCCTGTATTTTCGCTGAGAATAATGTTGAGTTTATCCTTCATGCGAATAATTCTGTCAGCGTGAATCTTTATATCAGTTGCCTGACCCTGCATTCCGCCTAAGGGCTGATGAATCATGATTTCACTGTTAGGAAGTGCAAGGCGCTTACCCTTCGCACCTGCGGAAAGAAGGAATGCACCCATACTTGCTGCCATACCAACACAGATTGTGGATACATCACACTTAATATAATTCATCGTGTCATAAATCGCCATACCTGCAGTAATGCTGCCGCCGGGGCTGTTGATGTAAAGCATAATATCCTTGTCAGGGTCTTCACTTTCAAGGAAGAGCATCTGCGCAACGATAATGCTTGCAGTCTGGTCGTTTACTTCATCTCCGAAAAATATAATTCTGTCTTTGAGAAGCCGTGAGAAAATATCGTAAGATCTTTCTCCGTGACCTGTCTGTTCAATTACATATGGAACTAAACTCATATTTATTCCTCCTTAACTAAAATCGAGTAATCCAAACGCTGCTTTTTAGAGGCAGATTCGGATTATTCTCTTTTGGTTTTATTAAGCACACGAGGTTTCCCCCGTGTGCTTATCATTTTTACTCTGAGTCTTTCTTGGTTGTCTTCTTTGTTGTAGTTGTCTTTTTCGCAGTTGTAGTTTTCTTTGCTGCAGTAGTAGTTGTTTTCTTAGCCGTAGTGGTCTTCTTTGCTGCAGGCTTCTTTTCCTCTGTTTCTGCTTTCTTTGTAGTAGTTGTCTTCTTAGCTGTAGTGGTCTTCTTTGCTGCGGGCTTCTTCTCTTCTGTTTCTTCCTTCTTGGGGGCAGCCTTCTTCGCAGGAGCCTTCTTAGCCTTTCCTGCCTTTGCAGCATCTACGATAAGAGAAACAGTCTTCTGAGTCTTAAGGTCAGCCTTAAGTGCCTCTGTGTTTGCACCCATAAGCTCCTTAACCTTTTCTACTTCCATACCGTACATATCAGCCATCTTCTTGAATTCAGCTTCAACATCTTCATCAGAAGCTTCAACGCTTTCAGCCTTTGCAATTTCAGCAAGCACGAGCTGTGCCTTAACTGTCTTTTCAGCAGTCTCACGGAGCTGCTCACGAAGTGCTTCCATTGTCATACCTGTATACATAAGGTACTGTTCAAGAGGCATTCCCTGACTCTGAAGTCTGTAGGAAATATCCTTTATTTGATTTTCAATCTGGCTTTCTACCATACAAGCAGGAATATCAACAGTTGCGTTTTCAACCGCGATATCTACAACAGCGTCTTCGAATTTGCGCTGTGCTTCTGCTTCTTTCTTTTCTTCAAGTTTCTTCTTGCAATCTGCTTTGAGTTCATCAAGTGTATCGAACTCAGAAACATCCTTTGCGAATTCGTCATCAAGCACGGGAAGGTTCTTCTTCTCTACTGAATGGACTTTACACTTGAAGATTGCTTTCTTTCCCTTAAGCTCTTCTGCGTGATAGTCTTCGGGGAATGTTACATCAACATCAAAATCTTCACCGATTTTCTTACCTGCAATCTGCTCTTCAAAACCGGGGATGAAACTGTTTGAACCAAGAACGAGTGCGTAATGTTCGCCCTTACCGCCCTCAAATGCTACTTCATCAACAAATCCTTCGAAGTCGAGGTCAACCTTATCGCCCATAGCGATTTCGCCTTCTGTTACTGTTTCGATGCTTGCAGCATTTTCCTGAAGCTTCTTGATTTCTGCCTCTACCTCATCGTCTGTTACAGTATTGACATCTTTTTGGGCAGTTAAACCCTTATATTCGCCAAGAGTAACTTCAGGACGAACTGTAACAAGTGCGCTGAATACAAAATTCTCGCCCTTTTCGAGTTTAACGATGTCTATTTCGGGCATTTCTACAGGGTCAATGCCACTTTCTTCTACTGCTTTATCATATGCACCGGGCACTGCAAAGTTAATTGCATCATCATAAAAAATTGCCTCAGTGTAGTATTTTTCAATAATTTTTCTGGGAGCCTTACCCTTTCTGAAGCCGGGGATGTTAATCTGCTTAACATTCTTCTTGTAGCTTCTTTCCATTGCTTCCTCGAACTGAGCGCTGTCAATCTCGATTTCAAGATACATTCTCTTGTCTTCGCGCTGCTCTACTTTTAATACCTTCATACTAGTTTCCTCCTATTGTTCAAGGCCTTGAAGACCTTATAATCACAAGACCTGCATCAAAACATATTTATATCATATTTTCCTTATTTTTGCAAGTGTTTTTTCAATATTTCCCATTAAATTATGCGCTTTGGCGTGAATTTCAGAAAATCTGCCGAAACAAGAGCACATTTCGGGGATGAAACAGTATAATCCTCTGCCCTTTTTCCGTGCAGATGCCCGAAAACACAAGTGTGAACATTATAACTGTTTATAACCTCCATATACTTGCTGTCAGGCGGAAAATGAAGTGCTGCGATGATAGTATCTGAAAGTTTTTCTGCCTCTTTAATGGATGTTTCAAGGCGAATAAGCTCACGGCGATAGATTTTCTCGTCCTCTTTCTTAAAAGCGTTATCGTTTGGGGAAATCCACCCCTTTGCTCCGCAAACAGCAACACCGTCACAAAGAACAGCATTATTCTGCAAAAAAGTCACGCTATCAATGTCGTTAGCTTCTAAAAATTCGTTCATTTTCGTAAGTGTTTCCCACCAGTAGTCGTGATTACCTTTAGAAAGAAGTTTCTTTCCTGGAAGTGCCTGGATAAACTTAAAGTCATTGAGCGCCTCTGAAAGATATGTCGCCCAACTGAAATCGCCATTGATGATAACAAAATCATCCTCGCTGACAAGTTTTTTCCACTCATATTCAATTTTCTCAACATAATTGTCCCATCTGTAGCCGAAAATATCCATTGGTTTATCTATTCCAAGCGGCAGATGCAGATCACTAAGCGCAAAAATTGCCATAATTTTCTCCGAATATAATTATTTTTATTACGCAAAATACCCCTGTAAGCATTGGCTTACGAATTTAAGAGGAGTGATAGAAGATGTCTTGTCAAAACTCACAAAGACCCATAAGCGGCGTAAAATGCGTCGTTGAAAATTGCGTGCATCATAACACAAACAACGAATGTATGGCAGAACACATCATGGTTGTAGGTCAGGATGCAAACAGGGTTTCGGAAACAGGTTGCGATACCTTTTCCAAAAGAGAGTGCTGTAACTAACAGCATTTGAAGATGAAATCGAGAAAGCGAGGGCTTTTCTGGTTTCACTTTACGAAAAAGGCTACTGCGTTAAATAACATCATTACAAGGGAACAGCCCGCACTGTGTAACTATTTAAGTTAATGATGTTGCAACAATTATTAACGCAGCAGCCTTTTTTAATTTTTTATAAATTCGTTTATGACTGCTTTCATCTGATTTTTGTCACAAACCATTTCAAAGCGAACTTCCTTTTCTTCAAGTGCTGAAAGTGAAGAAGGAATACGAAGCTCATAATCGTCAGCAAGTTTCTCAAGCAATCTGAATTCGTCAAGGTCCGCTATCTGAGTCTCGCTGTCAAGTGCGGAAAGCACTGCACCGTTGAACTTGAACGGGCTTGCAGTAGAAGCAATAATTGTCTTTGTCGTATCGCCTGTTTCTTTTACATATTCATTGTGTACGCTTACCGCAACGGAAGTATGTGTATCGATAACATATCCGAATTTATCATTTGTCTGGAAAATTGTTTCGGAAGATGCATCTTCGTCAGCCCAACCGCCGTAGAATATTTCTTCTATTTTAGCCTTTATTTCATCGCTTACTGTGTAGGTACCGTTTTCCTTAAGGCTTGTCATATAGCCCTTTACTGCTTCACTGTCACCGTCTGATACCATGTAAAGAAGCCTTTCAAGGTTTGACGAAATAAGAATATCCATTGACGGAGATGTCGTTGTATAGAAACTGCGGTTTCTGTCATACACACCTGTTCTGATGAAATCGGTAAGAACATTATTCTTATTCGATGCGCAGATAAGTTTCTTTACAGGAAGTCCCATTCGCTTTGCATAATAAGCGGCAAGAATATTGCCGAAATTTCCTGTGGGAACACAGATATTAACCTCATCCCCTACTTTGATTTCATCTCCCTTTACCATATCGCAGTATGCCGAGAAATAGTAAACAATCTGCGGAACAAGGCGTCCCCAGTTGATTGAGTTTGCAGATGAAAGTGAAACCTTGATTTTATCAAGTTCCTTTTCATATTCATTATCTGTAAAGATTTCCTTAACGCCGTTTTGAGCGTCATCAAAGTTACCGTTAACTGCACTTACGAACACATTGTTACCTTCCTGCGTGCACATCTGAAGACGCTGAATCTGGCTTACACCGTCATCGGGATAGAATACAACGATTTTTGTTCCTGTAACATTCTTAAACCCTTCAAGAGCCGCTTTACCTGTATCACCGCTTGTAGCAACAAGTATCAGCATTTCTCTGTCAATGCCGAGTTTTTTAACGGATGTTGTGAGCAAATGCGGAAGAATCTGGAGTGCCATATCCTTAAATGCACAGGTAGGACCGTGCCAGAGTTCAAGAATATACTGCTCAGAATTGAGCTTATAAACGGGTGCTATGGCATTTGTTCCGAATTTTTCCTTGGTATATGCAGAATTTATGCAGTTGTCAAGCTCTTCTTCAGTAAAGTCTGTGAGAAATCTGCCAAGAATTTCCTTTGCACGCTCGGTATATGACATATCTGCCATATATTCAATATTTTTAAGCGAAACTGTAGGAATACTCTCGGGAATGAAAAGTCCACCTTCGTGAGAGAGACCTTTCGCAATCGCTTCACAGCTTTTTACACTTATGTTATTATTTCGTGTGCTTTTATAATTCATTACATCAAACCCTCATTTAACAACGATATTTACAAGTTTTCCGGGTACTGCAATCACTTTTACGATTGTCTGCGTACCAATAAGTTCCTTAACTTCTTCATTTTCAAGAGCTACTTTTTCCATATCCTCACGGTTTATATTAGCATCTACCATCATCTTCGCTTTTACTCTGCCGTTAAGCTGAACAACGATTTCAACAGTAGAATCAATGCAAAGAGCCTCTTCATATTCTACCCATTTACCTTCGGAAAGAATTCCGCCGAAGAGTTCGTGGTAAAGCTCTTCCGTCATATGAGGAGCAAAGGGATAAAGAAGTGTAAGAAGTGTCTTATACTCAGCCTTATTCACACTGCCCACTTCGTAAATCTTGTTTACAAGAGTCATAAGCGCGGCAATTGCAGTATTGAACTTCATGCTTTCGATGTCATTTGTAACTTTTTTGATAGTCTTATGCATGCTGCTTGTAAGAGCTTCGGAATAAGTATCGCCGTCAGTAAGCTTTGTGTGGAGTTCCCATACACGGTCAAGGAATCTCTTGCAGCCTTTCATACTGCTTTCGTTCCAGGGAGCCGCCTGCTCGTAGTCACCCATAAAGAGTACATATGAACGGAGAACATCAGCACCGTAAAGGTCAACAACATCGTTGGGGTCAACTACATTACCCTTACTCTTACTCATTTTATCGCCGTCAGGTCCTAAGATAAGGCCCTGCGCAGTTCTCTTTGCATAAGGCTCACTTGTAGGAACAAGTCCTAAGTCATAAAGGAACTTGTGCCAGAAGCGAGAGTAAATCATATGGCGTGTTACATGCTCCATACCGCCATTGTACCAGTCAACATTCATCCAGTATGAAAGAGCTTCTTTTGAAGCAAATTCTTCGGTATTATTGGGGTCGCAATAGCGGAGGAAGTACCATGATGAACCTGCCCACTGGGGCATGGTATCGGTTTCTCTTCTTGCTTTTTCGCCGCAGCGGGGACAAGTGCAGTTTACGAAGGATTCAATCTTTGCAAGAGGACTTTCGCCATCTGAGCCGGGCTCGAAATTGTCAACAGGAGGAAGTCTGAGCGGAAGTTCCTCATAAGGAACGGGTACGATACCGCACTTTTCACAATGAACAATCGGAATAGGCTCGCCCCAGTATCTCTGACGGTTGAATGCCCAGTCCTTCATTTTGTACTGAACACCTTTTTCTCCGCAGCCTTTTTCAGCGAGGATTTCAAGCATCTTCGCGATTGCTTCCTGCTTTGTCTTTATTCCGTTAAGCGCGCCCGAGTTAACCATCTCGCCATCGCCTGTGTAGGCTTCCTTTTCGATGTCTCCACCCTTAATTACTTCAATAATATCAATACCGAACTTCTTTGCAAAGTCGTAGTCACGAGTATCGTGTGCAGGTACAGCCATAATTGCACCTGTGCCGTAGCCCATCATTACATAGTCGGAAATATAAATCGGGATTTCCTTTTCTGTGATGGGGTTGATTGCGGTAAGTCCGTCAATTTTTACGCCTGTTTTATCCTTAACAAGCTGAGTTCTTTCAAACTCGCTCTTCTTTGCACATTCTTTCTTGTAGTCCTCAAGTTCAGTAAAGTTTGCGATAGAATCCTTATACTTTTCAATTATGGGATGCTCGGGGGCTATAACCATGAATGTTACACCGTAGAGTGTATCGGGACGAGTCGTATATACGCGGAGCTTTTCATCATTCTCTTTAATTGAGAAGTCTACGAAAGCACCCTCAGATTTACCTATCCAGTTCTTCTGCTGAAGGATGACATTGGGAAGGTAATCAACTTCCTCAAGACCTTCGAGGAGTTTGTCGGCATATTCTGTGATACGAAGATACCAAACTTCCTTGGTCTTCTGTACGATGTCGCTGTGACAGATATCACACTTACCGCCCTGAGAATCTTCGTTGGAAAGGACAACTTTACAGCTGGGGCAGTAGTTTACAAGTGTTTTATCACGGAAAACAAGACCTTTTTCAAACATTTTAAGGAAAATCCACTGTGTCCACTTATAGTAGTTTTCGTCTGTTGTGTCAACAACTCTTGACCAGTCAAAAGAAAAGCCTACTCTTTTAAGCTGACTTGTGAATTTTACGATGTTGTTATCTGTAACTTTTCTGGGATGCACACCTGTCTTGATTGCGGTGTTCTCAGTAGGAAGACCGTACGCGTCAAAGCCAATCGGGAAAAGAACATTGTATCCTTCAAGTCTTCTCTTTCTTGAAACCACTTCAAGACCGCTGTATGCCTTGATATGACCAACATGCATACCGCTGCCTGAGGGATAAGGGAATTCTACAAGCGCATAAAATTTAGGTTTTTCTGAATTGTTTTCTGCCTTGAAAGAATTATTGTCTTCCCAGTATTTCTGCCATTTTTCTTCAATCTGTCTGAAATTATATTCCATGATATTTCAAGTCCTTTCTGAAAGTATCAAACTTCATCTATTGTTTCGATTTCTAATTTGGTGGCTTCCGCCCATAGATTGTCAAGTCCGTAAAAGTCACGCATCTGCGTGCTGAATATGTGAAGCATCACTCCGCCAAAATCAACGAGTGCCCAGTCGGGATTTTTCATACCCTCACACTTTACGGGAGGGCAATCAATCTTTGCCATTTCTTCGCACGCTGCCTCGTACAGTGCATGCATCTGTGCAGGAGAACCTGCAGTGCATATTACAAAGTAATCTGCAATTATTGTCGCACCGCCAAGATCAAGTGCAATTATGTTGCGACCTTTTTTACTGTCAATTATTTTTGCCAGAGCATGTACTTTTTCAAGTTCTGTCACCTGCAATCTCTCCTCTCTTCAATGAGATAGTTAAGAGCATGAATCGAATCGGGATGAATCAATGTACCCTTTTTAATAACATGCTTTATCGAGCAGCCTATTGCATAAATAAGCGCTTCGTTAATATCAATTTCCACAAGTCTGCGGATTTCCTTTGACTGTTCGAGTGTACGGTTCGGCTCTGTCATATCCGCAATGTATATAAGCTTTTCAAGAGGTGTCATATTAGCACGCGCTGTGGTGTGGTAATATATTGCCTCAAGTATTTCGTGGTCATTTATTCCGTAGTCTTTCCACGCAACTGCAGCACCCAGGTATGCGTGCACGAGTGCGTGCTCGCTTTTTGCAAGCTCGTCCAATTTCACACCGTATTTTACGCAAATCTGATTGAATTCTTCTCCGCTTTTTTCATCGAGATTTTTTGCGCAATCGTGCAGTAGTGCAGCAATTCGCGCTTTTTCTGTATCAACTCCAAACAATGGCGCAAGACGCTCCGCTTCTGAGATTACTCCCAGTGTATGCTTAAAGCGCCTTTCTTTCTGAGTTTTCTTAAGTTTTTCGAGCATTTCTTTTTCCGTCAAAGAGAACCCTTCAATCCGTGTATAAATTCCTTCTTATTATATAATCAAAAACATCTTTTGGCAATAAGTTTCTGCAATCTTTTCCTAACTTTATTTTTTCACGAATATTGCTCGAAGATACCTCTACCCTTTCCATAGGAACTTCTTTTGCAGGAGGGGTAACTTTTGCACCTTCGCGCGGGAAAACAAGCAGTGTTGCATTTTTAAGAATTCTGTGTGGCTGATGCCATGAATCAAGGTTATTATATGAATCGTCGCCTACAAGGAAAAACAGCTCATCATCAGGATACACAGACTTAAAATACTCAACTGTATCTGCGCTGTAATTTACATCATCACGCTTTATCTCGTAGTCACTTACAATCATTTTTTTCTCATCGCAAGTTGCCGCCATAAGCATATTATAACGGTCTTTGCGCGGAATATCTGTTTCTTTTTTGTGTGGCGCATTTCCTGTGGGAATAAAAATCAAAAGGTCTAGATTTGCCGATTTGATTGCAGCTTTAGCCACTGCCATATGGCCGTTATGAACGGGGTTGAACGCACCGCCGAATAATCCGATTCTCATTTTATTTCATCTCACTTAGGAAGCTCTATTTTTCTGTTATCCTTTGCTCTTGCCATACGGTAAATGACAAACTTGTTGCCGATACACTGAACGGGCTCGGCACCGATTTCCTCACAAACTGCTTCACAGGCACCGCGTGTAGTTATAAAAGAAGTTTCAAGCACGGTTACTTTGATTAGTTCGCGTTTCTCCAGAACAATATCAAGCTCTGTGAGAATTTCGTCTGTTATACCACCTTTACCAATCTGGAAAATGGCTTTTTCTTTATTTGCAAGTCCACGCAGATATGCGCGCTGTTTTGTAGAAATCATATTTTCTCTTCCTTATTCCGTATAATCAAATTCAAGTTCGTACATGCGTACGGGGTCTCCCTCGCTGCATCCTGCATTTTCAAGTGCTTCAATAATGCCTTTGCGCCTTAATGCAAGCTGGAAATACTGCATGCTTTCAGCATCTTCAAAGTTACAGTGGCGCAGAAGTTTTTCAACATAAGGACCTTCGACAACATATGTGTCGTCTTCCTTGCGCACCTGGAAAGGCTCCTCCTCGAAGTCTTCTTCGACAAAGTCCGCCTCATATATCTGAACAGGCTCAAGCGTATCGAGAACCATTGAAACATAATTTATAAGTTCCTTCGTTCCGCTGTGTGTTGCTGCACTGATTTCAAAGAGCTTTATTCCTTTATCTGCGATATATTTTTTGAAATCTTCATACGCTTCGGAGTCTGTGATAATGTCAATTTTATTTGCCGCAACAATCTGCGGACGACTTCCTAAAGACTCGCTGTAAAGTGAAAGTTCTTCATTGATTTTTTCAAAATCCTCGATGGGGTTTCTGCCTTCAATTCCCGAAACATCCACTATGTGAACTATGAGACGGGTACGCTCAATATGACGCAAAAACTCGTGACCAAGACCAATTCCCTCGTGTGCGCCCTCTATAAGCCCGGGAATGTCCGCCATTACAAAGCTCTTTCCCTCGCCCATTTTCACAACACCAAGATTAGGTTCAAGTGTTGTAAAGTGGTAGTTTGCAATCTTTGGACGCGCTGCACTTACTGCAGAGAGGAGTGTGGATTTTCCGACATTGGGGAAACCTGCGAGACCTACATCCGCAAGAAGCTTGAGCTCAAGTGTAAGTTCTCTCTCCTGCCCCTTAAGACCATCCTTTGCGAATTTAGGAGTCTGACGGGTTGCTGATGCGAAATGCACATTACCCCAACCGCCGTTACCGCCTTGTGCCGCGATAAATTCCTCTCCATCGCAGGACATATCTTTCATGACACGGCTAGTCTTTGCTTCACGGATTACCGTTCCGACAGGAACATAGATGTAAAGGTCTTCCCCTTTCCTGCCTGAAGAACGGCGCGCTTTCCCATCTTCTCCGTTACGCGCGGTGAAAACCTTTTTGTGTGCAAAATCTATTAAGGTAGAGAGAGTTTTATCTGCCTTGAAAACAATATTTCCGCCCTTGCCGCCGTCACCGCCATCGGGGCCGCCGTCAGGCACATATTTTTCCCTGTGAAAAGAAACAAGGCCGTTACCGCCGTTTCCTGCCTTCACAGTTATATTCGCCTTGTCTACAAACACAAAAAGGCACCTCCTCAGAAATAATAAAAGGCCCGGAACTTAATCCGAGCCTTTATCTTTTGATTTACGCAGGATATACACTTACCTGCTTCTTATCCTTGCCCTTACGCTCGAACTTAACTTTTCCGTCAACAAGAGCATATAAGGTATCATCGCTACCAATACCTACATTGATACCGGGATGAATTTTAGTTCCTCTCTGACGAACGAGGATGTTACCTGCAAGTACTGCCTGACCGTCAGCACGCTTAGCGCCAAGACGCTTTGACTCACTGTCACGACCGTTCTTTGTAGAACCTACACCCTTCTTATGAGCGAACAACTGAATATTCAATGCGAACATTATAATTTCACTCCTTCCAATAGCATAGAGATTAAATCTCTGTAAATTTCAAATAGTCTTTATACTGTGATTCAAGTTCCGTAATAAACATACAGAGTGAATCGAGCAGTATGTCTGCACCGCTACCCGATTTTTCGGATATTGTGCAAGTTACAAAACCGTCACGCTCCTCATATCGAAGTTTTGCGAGGTTTTGCTTTTCAATGCCGTTAATTGTAAGCCACACAGCTGAAGAAACGGATGCACAGACAATATCTGCGCCACTTTCGGCATAACCGCTATGCCCGTCCACTGTAAACTGCGTGATTTTTCTGTCGGTATCTGCTACCGTAGTAAACTTAATCATAATTACGCATTGATTGCTGTGATTTCAACCTTTGTATAGGGCTGACGATGACCAGTTTTGTTTCTGTAACCTTTTTTAGGCTTCATCTTGAAAACGATAATCTTCTTACCCTTTGTCTGGCTGAGAATCTTAGCAGATACAGTAGCGCCCTCAACAATAGGAGCACCTGCTGTAAACTTACCTTCGTCACCAACTGCAAGAACCTGATCAAATTTGATTTCTGCGCCTGCTTCGCCTTCGATTTTCTCAACGAAAACAACATCGCCAACCTTTACCTGATACTGCTTGCCACCAGTTTTGATTACTGCGTACATTTGTTGCACCTCCCGTATAAACAGACTCGCTATTAAGGCGTGTAAAAACACTTTAAGGCCTTTTCTACGCGGTTACTGTGCTATGATACCATAAATCAAGTGTTATGTCAAGGATTTTTTTCTTTATTTGGATATATTTATATTACGGTCCCTCTACTACCGCCAGCATAAGCACGCCAAGAATTACGATGGAGATAAACATGTATTTCATCGGCGTGAGTTTCTCTTTCAGGAAAATCCTGGAAAGAAGAAGTGCCACGATACATCCTGATGAAAGTATGGGCGCTGCAACTGCACCGTTTCCGCTCAGTGCATATACATATGTAAACTGCCCTGCAGTTTCAAATATTGCAGCGAGGAACTTGTCTTTTTGCTTGGGAATTGAACCGAACTCAACCTTCTTTATCTTCATAAATACAAATAAGATAAGTGCAATTAATGCAAAGGTCAATTCGTAGCTTGTGTTTGCAACGGCTTCGAGTGTTTCTTCTGTCACACCGATAAGCGGTGTGGTTTTTATATCGTCAAGGTAAAACGCATCTGCAAAAGTGCCTACTGCATCGAGTATTGCATACACGAATGGCATACAGAAGGCAATAATTGCCATTTTTTTGCCAAGTATTCTTTTTCTTACTGTATCTCCCCTGTTTTCAAGAAAGCCAACACCGAGAACACCTATCAGCATAAGGATTACAGCAATTACCGCTGGCAGCGAAAGTGTTTCCTTTAAGAAAATAACACAAAGCAGTGCGCACATTGCACCTGATGTATTTTCGATGGGGTCAGATATAGATTCTTCCAGAAATCGCATACCGAAATATGAAAAAGCCATAGATACGATATAAAGCATTGATACGGGAAGATATCTGATAAGATTAATGGGATTGTAATTAATATCCTGTGTAAGAAGTGTGAAGACTGCGTGTATGCCCATTACGATACCTACGCAAACACATATTTTAAGATGAGAGAACTTTTCCTGAGGCTGAGCACCTTTCTTATAAAAAAGTTCAGCAGTTCCCCATAAAACAGCTGTGAGTACAGCAAATATAAACCACATATAATTTTCTCCTCTATTAATTATCTTTTTGTTTTGTGTTTTTGGTTAAAAAAGAGAAAATTCTGGCGGCGAAGTAGTACCTTGTCCGTAGGCTCTTTTCTTACACCTGGGATGAGCCATAAAGACCACAAGTGCTTTGTAATTAATATTTTTCAATGACATTTCGCCACCTCCTTTGTAAAATTCAATATCCTTTACTGCACTCTCTTTGCAAGTGAGATTGCACTTTCAATATGGTCACAGAAGTTTTCGCGACCTACCTTATCTACAAAACCTGCCTTTTCCATAACACGCATTGGCTGGTCGTTAACATGTGAAAGAATAAGTCTGACCTCGTTTTTACCAAGTTTTTCGAAAAGCTCAGAAAGAGCATTCATTGCAGTAACATCAATTGCAGGAACGCTGCGCATACGAAGAATGATACATTTGGTATGCTCCATCGCAGTGATTTTTGCAATTCGGTCTGCCGCACCAAAGAAAAGAGGTCCTGTGATTTCATACACACGAACTTCCTTGGGAAGGGAAATAAGCTTTTCACTGTCGTCTGTTTCTTCCTCAGCATATTTCCATCCGACTACACCTGTTTCGTCACTCATACGCTTCATAAAGAGCAAGCACGCAAGCACGAATCCAACTTCGATAGCAATTACAAGGTCGAACACAACTGTAAGCACAAATGTGATTACAAGTACTGCAATATCACTCTTAGGAGCAGTTTTTATAAGATGTACAAAAGGTCTCCACTGACACATATTATACGCAACAACAAAGAGAATTGCCGCAATTGTAGGCATCGGTATAAGTGCTGCATAAGGCATAAGAACTACAAGGATTAAAAGAAGTACAATTGCGTGCACCATACCTGAAATCGGAGATGTTCCTCCGTTTTTGATATTTGCTGCAGTTCTTGCAATAGCACCCGTTGCAGGAATACCACCAAAAAGTGCGCTGCCCATATTACCTACGCCCTGAGCCACAAGTTCAGCATTTGAGCGATGCTTACTGTTTGTCATACCGTCTGCAACTACGCACGAAAGTAGTGATTCGATTGCTGCAAGAATTGCTATTGTAAAGGCATCAGGAAGAAGTGTTTTTACAAGCGAAAGGTCAAAAGAAGGAAGTGAGAATTTCGGGAGAGAGCTGCTCACGGAATAGAGGTCTCCGATTGTGAACACATCCATTTTCATTGCCATAAGAATACCCGCCACAACTGCAATGAGAGAGCCCGGTATCTTTTTGTTTATATAAGGCCATACAATAAGTATCGCAAGAGACACAACACCAACTATAACCGCCTCTACATTAACAGTAGAAAAGTACTTGAAGAAAACCTCAAGTTTTTCCATTGTTTCTATCGGTTTTTCTCCGCCTGCGTATACTACGCCGAAAAAGTCTTTAAGCTGACCGATAATGATAGTTACGGCAATACCCGCTGTAAAGCCTGTTGTAATTGTATAGGGTATGTATTTTATGAGAGAGCCGAGTTTGAATACACCCATCAGGATGAGAAGAATACCTGCCATAAGTGTAGCAAGCACAAGCCCCTCCATGCCGTTTCGCGCAACGATTCCTGCAACGATTGTAGCGAATGCAGCGGTTGGTCCTGCAATCTGCACATTACTACCGCCGAGGAATGATATGATAAAGCCTGCAACGATTGCGGTGTAAAGACCTTCTTCAGGACCAACACCCGATGCAAGAGCAAGTGCAATTGAGAGAGGAAGCGCAATTATTGCAACAATTATACCTGCAATAATGTCTTTTATGAGTTTTTCTTTGGTGTATGTTTTCATCGTTGAAAACAGCATCGGTTTAAGTTCGTTCATATGTACAACTCCTTCGGGAAGTATTTTAGCATAATTTGGATGGGATTTCAATTATTTTTTATTTGGTTTTTAGCGATTAAGGGTTCGATTCCCCGTGCGCTTTTTTGGGTAATAATGCATATTTTGATACAAAATGTATCACCCGTTTGCTGTAGTCATTTTTGACCACCATTTTTAAAAAGTGACCACCGTTTCATTTTTATATTGACGTTGACGTAATTTTGTGCTACAATTTTATTATAATAATCTCGGAGGTACATATGAATTACGATATTTTTTTGAATTGGCTTATAGATGAGAAAAAGTTAAGCCAACGCGCTGCGAAAGATGTTGTTTCTAGATGCAAGCGTATATGCAAAATGTTAAATATTAATGAATTTGGAGTTTCAACACTTGAAAAGCTGAATTCCAATAAAGAGTTTTCTGAAAAATCTATGTTTATAAAATCGCAATTGAGAAGGGCTTGTAATCTTTGGTTTGAATTTGGAGGGGAACATGAAAAAATATAATATTATTGACCTGTTTGCCGGCGTCGGTGGACTAAGTTATGGATTTTCTAAACTTCCCCAATTTAATATTATTGCAGCAAACGAAATTGAAAAAGATATTTCTGTGGCATATACTTTAAATCACCCCGATGTTGAAATGATTAATTGTGATATTAATTTGTTGACGGAGGACTTGTTGAAACAAGCTTTAGGTGGGAAAAAAGTTGATATTGTCATAGGTGGACCACCTTGTCAGTCTTATTCTACGCTTGGGAAAAGACAACTGGACGACCGCGCAAATTTATTTATGCAATACAAGAGAGTTTTAAAAATTTTACAGCCAAAAGCATTTGTTTTTGAGAATGTTGTTGGAATCCTTAGTATGGATAAAGGGAATCTTTTCAAACAAATTCAGGCAGAATTTGAAGAACTTGGATATAAATTGCTATACAAGGTTCTAGATGCTGTAAATTATGGTGTACCTCAGCATAGAGAAAGGGTAATTCTTGTTGGGTTTAAAGGAGAGAACAACTTTGTTTATCCTAAACCGACCCATGGGAAAGGACTAAAACCATATGTTACTCTAAAAGATGCTATTGGTGATTTGCCGGTATTAAAAAGCGGCGAAAAGAAAACCAATTATGCAAGTGCTGCAATAAATGATTTTCTTAAGTTTGTTAGGAAAAACTCTACAGATATTGTTGAAGAACATAGCGCGCCAAAAAATGGAGCACATCTTCTTAGAATAATGGAAGCATTAAAAGATGGACAATCGAAAGATGATTTGCCTGAAGATATTAGACCGAAGAGTGGATATGGAAATACCTATGCAAAATTATGGTGGAACAAACCGTCGACAACAATAACAAGAAATTTTGCTTGTCCGTCATCGTCTCGGTGTATTCATCCAAGAGATTCAAGAGCCATGTCGATTCGAGAAGGCGCAAGATTACAAAGTTTTCCTGATGATTATAAATTTTATGGTTCGGATGGAATGAAAAGATTAGAAATTGGAAACGCAGTGCCACCGCTACTTTCAATGGCAATAGCTAAACAGGTGTTGGAAACACTAAAAGAGAAAGAAGTCGCTAATTAAAGCGGCTTCTTTTTCTCTTAAAACAGTATGTCTAAGTAGTGAGGTGGTTCGTCTGGGAAAAACCAACGAAAAGCTTCATCAGGAATAGAGAATACGCGTTGACCTTCCATTTGAGTTCTTGTAACCCAATGTATACTATCCTCATCAATACTAGTTATATCAACTATGGCCATAGTCCCATTGAACAAATCAAAATGAACAACATATGAAAGTATTTGTTCATATCTGAAAGCTCGTTGAGCTTCTCTTACTTTTTGGGCTTTTATATCGTTTACACCGGTATAACCAGATTGTATTTCAAGGCGTATAATTGTATTACCTATTTCAATTTCTAAATCCGCAACTGGAGATTGAGAAAAAGTTTCAATCTCTGCAAGGCTATCGTGTCCGACCGTTCTTATTAATTCTTCTGGTACATCAAAAATTCTAGCTAGTGCCGGGGCAAAATATTTACACACAATATAGCCGCGCATCCAATTGTAATATATGTCCTCGGGATATCTACCATAGTTGTTTAAGCGTGGTAAAATATCGTTCTCACGCATAATGGTATAAGCATTATCAATTTCGCAATCAAGTTCATTCATATTTATCCAGTGAACACTTGGATGAACGGTATAATTTATCTGCCTAAATATATCTTTTAACCGTTGATTACATTGTTCAATTTTGTTCCAGTTTATAGATATAATATCCGTGGCTTTAAAATGCTTTTTTAAGGTTGCTTGATTGGTAAAACCTAATTGGCGTCTATAGCCTCTACTGTCAAATGGCATATTATTCTCCAATCTTATTTGAGTATATTTATTAATTTATCATAATTGTGATGGAACTGTAATTGACCTTGATGCCATTGAACAAAACCGAACGGTAATTGGATAGTTGTTCCTCCGTAGGAAGTTCCGTAATAAGTTTCTTCGTGTGCAACATTTTGTGCTGCATTACACACATCCTCAATGTAGAAAATATCATCTGTATCATTCTCGCCTAGAAGATTTATATACCATACAAAATCAGACCATTCTCTTCTGTCACACACGGCTCCCATAGAAAATGAAAGTTTTGCAAGTTCGTAAGCATTATCAGTGAACCAATCTAATAATACTTTGTAAAGATGCTCGTCATAAGCTTTGAGAGTAGTGGCATTCAGACTTTTATGGCTCATCTGTAAATCAAAGTTTTTACTATTACTTCTATCTCCAAATTCTTTTATGATATCAACAGCATCATCTGCTGCCGCCCAAAACAAGTTAATAGCTCTTTGTACATCTGAAGGAATTTTAACATCAAATTGTTTTTCGAAAGTATCAATAAACAAACCTGCTCTTACAAAATAAACCTGACCACCAAGACTTTTCTTTATGGATACATTTACAATCTCGTTGGTGTTGAGATAAACTTTTAAATCGGTTTTAGATTTAGTTTTTCTTCCATTTACACTAGGCACATTGGTTTCATGCAAGCCGCCAATACTTGTTTCATTTATAGTGGCACTAGGTCGGTCAATTCTTTTTAAAAAGTGTTGTTGAAATTCTCTATCAGAATCCAATAAGCCTTTAACTAAATCTTCGTTTTTGTGTCCTGATAGTTTTGCGTGTTGCCAACCAGTAGCTCTATCTCTATGTTCCATACTTATTCCTCCAAAAATAATTTATAGGTTTCAATTTCAAGTGCATCTGCAATGCGTTGAATGTTTTCTAACGAAATGCTTCTACGATAACATTCAATAGCACTAATATATGTGCGATGCATTCCACACTTTTCGGCAAAAGCTTCTTGCGAAAATCCTAAAGCAGTACGATACTTTTTTAAATTTGCTCCAAATACTTTTACGATATCCATAATTACACTCCTCCATTTGTTTATATATTAGCAAAATGAATACTATGAGTCTACATACAATAAGTATATATTGAAAACCATTTTGTTAAAAATGAACGATTACTTTAGCAGAAAAAGTAAAAAGCCGTAAGGAATTAAAAATCATCCTTGCGGCATCCTTTATAGATATCTTGAAAAAACCATAAATGCTGAAACCCTCGTAAAATCAAGGTTTTCAAGGCAAAAAGAAAAGAACGGCTATTGTATCAAAATAACCGTTCTTATTTGGGAAAGCCGAACCATAGAGATATTCGAACCATGCACTCTATTTTCCGTTTTTTCCAAAAAAGACAAACCTACTGCATAATCATTCCGGAATCAGTTTCTTCAATATCATCCATATCATCAAAACCAAGATCGAGTTGTTTTATAAATTCTAAATTTTCAACTATTTCTATATGGAAGGAGTCAAAGTGTTCTGCATTACAATTCAGACTAACACCTTTTTCCTGAAATGTTCGAATAGCGGACATTACGTCTTCAACGTTTCTACTAAAATACTTCATAGATACCGTTGCTATCATATCAACTGCAAGAGTATTAACTTTTTCCATAACCTTCTGGAACTCTGGTCTTTCGAACAAAGGTGTTGTTGCGGAACATTCATCAAAAAACTTTCCTACTATTTCATATTCTGGATAGTTCTGAATCTCTTTTTCCATGGATTCAATTTTTTCAAAATGTTTAGCTGTTGTCTGTTCATCCAAAGGAACATAACAATCATAAATAATAACTCTGCATTTATCCATTTTCTCACACTCCTCTACTATTATACACTATTTGTATTGATTTTACAAGAGTTTATATCATGCTATCCCAAAAAGCATCTTCATTTTCATATCCTGCCATTTCAGCAAGTGATTTCGAAAAATTCCTTTCAAGTTCTACAAGATCTTCTTCATCATAACAATCATAGTAATGCGCACAACCTTCACACATTCTATTTTCAAAATTTAGACCTTTTAAGCATTCAATTTCAGGCTCTCCATCAATATCAGTAAAGTCTTCTGCGATATATCTATTATAGCATTTAATTATTTGCTTGTAAAATTCCAAGATGATTACCTGATGCATATGTGAATCAAACTTAGTATATATTCCGGGTTTTCTTTCTTTATATTTTATAACCTCATAAAAGTAATCAACAAATAAATCTTCTGTATCCTTTTTACTCTTTCTTGTTTCCGGAATTAATTTATTCATCAATTTCTTTATCGTTTGAATTTTAATTTTCTTCTGTATAACCTCCAACAATGCATCTCCAATAATTTTAGATATGTATTGCATTTTATCCTCTGAATTATGTATTCGAGGAAGTAATATATTAACTGTTCCAGGACGAAAACTAACTATTCCGTACATTGAATCTTTTACCCCATCCATTTCCGCAGTTTGTAATTTGTGTTTATATTCGATGCAACTTTTAGTTCCACATTTTTCCTCACATTCCTGCAAAACTGTTTCAAATTCTTCGTTTGTAATTTGAGTTGTTGATTCATTGTCAGCTTCATCAAATGCGCCACAATTCAGGTAAAATTCCCTTAAAGCTTCAACAATTTCATACCCTTCTTCACAAGCCCAAATATACGAATATAAAATACAGAAGATATCTTTGTCAGACTCACTTACTGCCTGTTGCAATTCTAAACATTCCACAGAATCTGGATGAATTAAATTTTTATCATGAAATTCCTCTATGGCACACACTAATTCTTTAATTGAAGTTGATTCCATAATCTTATTAATACTCATAATGTTCTCCTTTCAAAGACAAAAGCGACCTGTGCGGTCGCTTTCATTACTTAATTATTCTTTCTTTTCTTCTTTTTCTTTGTTTTTATCTCAATATTCATAAGTGAAGAGTTTTTCTTTTGCGAATCCGGTTCTAACTGCTCTGCAGTACCAACTCTCATGTACATCATTACTACTCTATTCTTCATTTTTTCACCTCATACTGTTAGTATTTATAATCTGATTTGCTAAATGCCCAGCGGACTTTGTTTCGGTATTTTTCTTCCAACAATTCAAGTAAAATCGCTTCAGATACAATGTCATTTGAGTCATTCATATATTTATTACTTTCAAATATGATTACCTCTCCATATTCTTTATCATATATTACAATAATCTCGTATTGTATCATTTCATCACTTACCTATTTATATTTGTTGTTCTATGTCAAGGCTGCCGCATAAGGTCACTATCACTTTATTTTGTGATATTATTCTTACCTTGCTCACAAGTCTTCTCACGACTGTATCATCGTATTCGGTGAATTCCGTGTTTATAGAGTCTAATGCAGCATATATTTCTCTTAATTTTCCTGATCCTGCATCTGCCATTTGTTTTTCTGTCCGAATACTTTCAATTTCTTCTTTCAAGCTCTTGATTTTATCATGTAATTCCGCACATTTCTTCTCTATGACATCGCCTTCGGTTCTTTTCTCTATTTCCTCTCGTACCATGTCATATATCTGGTTATTAAGCATTGCGATTTCATTGGTTATGCTACCAATTCTCATTTCACCTCTGTTTGCTCCGAGAATCGCAGCTAGGCTACCTTTAAGCATTTCGTTTAATGTGCTTTTAGATTTCAGCATAGTATTGAGGGATTTGAGTATCGCATTTTGTAATGCTTCTTCAGGTATCGTTGGAGAATTTTTACATATTCTCTTTCCATGCTTAAGTCTGCTG
>JAFQQD010000070.1 GCA_017411435.1 Clostridia bacterium | reverse complement strand
ATCACAGAAATTTATCGTTACACCTTCAAATATTTCTATTGGTTTGTTGTATCCGTGTCCTTCAAATAATTTCAGGGACTCCAACGCATCTGCAACAGTATACACAGGCACATACTGCTGATAGCCTGAACGCTCTGCTTTTCTATTCTGCCATTCCGCTTCCTGTTCCTGAATGTGAGCAGAATCCTGCAGCATTATATTACAAAGTCTGTGTGTTGCTTCTGTGCAGTACACAGGACCTGCATATCCTTTTGCAACCATCGCTGGAATCATTCCTGAATGGTCTATATGTGCATGAGTAAGACAAATCGCATCAATCTCTGACGGAGCAACAGGCAATTCGCAGTTTTCATATGTATCACCGCCTTGTTCCATACCGCAGTCAATAAGTATGTGTTTACCGCAAGCTTCAAGCAAGGTACAAGAGCCTGTAACCTCATGAGCTGCTCCTATAAATGTTAATTTCATATTCACTTACTCCTTTCTTAATATACTTATTAATTTTATATCCTTGAATCTGCTTTGAAAACACCTGAAATACTCTCTTTGTTACTCGTGTCAAGTCAGGAACAAAAACTTACTGTTTTTCAAATCTGTATTTCTGCTCCGCTTCGGGATATTTTTCGTGGTCTACCTCTTCGAGGAACATATCAAGAGGTCTTATCCAGAGTGACTTTTCACCGTACATCTGCCTGTAAACTACATATGTTTTCCCTGTTTCGGAATGTTTTGCAACATCCTCTACCCGATACAAATTCCCCTTGAAATGTTTATAAACAGCACCTATTTCAAGTTTTCTCATAATCACTTAACCTCTGTCTGTAAGAATATGTTTTATTTTATCACAAATAATAACAATATTCAACATTTAACAAAAAAGCGCTGGACGAAAGTCCAGCGCTTTTAATTTTAGTGTTTATCGCGAGCGATATAGTGTGTATGAAGAAGACTGTGAGCCTTGTGGCTTCCGGGTTCGCCGAGATATTCCTCATATATCTTCTTGATATAGGGGTTATCGTGACTCTTGCGAAGTGGAAGGTTCTTATCCTCTGTATAAAGAGCCTTCGCTCTTTCAGTACGGATATCCTTATCCATTCTGTCTTTTGCAGAAACGATAGGCTGACCGCCACCATTTACACAACCGCCGGGACATCCCATAATTTCAATGAAGTCAACTTCAACTTCGCCACTCTTAACTTTATTAAGGAGTTCGCGTGCATTACCAAGACCGTGTGCAACTGCTGCACGGATAGTCTTGCCACCTGCCTGTACTGATGCAATCTTGATACCTTCAACGCCACGAACTGCTTCGTATTCAACTTCGCTGTGGCTTGTGCCATCGAGGATGTCTGCAACTGTTCTGATTGCTGCTTCCATAACACCGCCTGTTGCACCGAAGATTACGCCTGCACCTGTTGCATCTTCGCCGAAGGGATCGTCAAACTTCTCATCAGGAAGAAGGTTGAAACGGATACCTGCCTGTTTAATCATCTTAGCAAGTTCGCGTGTTGTAAGAACTACATCCACATCCTGAAGACCGTTTACAGAAAGCTCTTCTCTCTGTGCTTCGTACTTCTTTGCAGTACAGGGCATGATTGATACTACATAAATATCCTTCGGATTGATGCCAGCCTTTTCAGCGTAGTATGACTTGATAACTGCGCCGTACATCTCATGAGGAGACTTACAAGAAGAAAGGTTGTCGAGCATTTCGGGGAAGTTATGTTCACAGAACTTGATCCAACCGGGTGAGCATGATGTAATCATGGGAAGCTTGCCACCATTCTGGATTCTCTGAATAAGCTCTGTACCCTCTTCCATAATTGTAAGGTCTGCAGCGAAGTCTGTATCAAACACCTTGTCAAAACCGAGTCTACGAAGTGCAGCCGCCATTTTACCTGTACAGGGTGTTCCCATTTCCATACCGAATTCTTCGCCGAGAGCCGCTCTTACTGCGGGAGCAGTCTGAACAACAACATGCTTATCGGGATTAGCGAGTGCTGCCCAAACATCATCTGTTGCATCTTTCTCACGAAGTGCGCCTACGGGGCAAACTGCAATACACTGACCGCAGTTTACGCAGCTTACTTCGCCAAGGCTCTTGTCAAATGCGCATGCTACCTTTGTCTTAAAGCCTCTTTCCATTGTATCGATTGCACCGACTGTCTGAATGTTCTTACACATATTCACACATCTTCTGCAAAGGATACACTTGTTGTTATCTCTTACGATAGAGGGAGAAATTTCGTCAACATCGTATTCATTTCTTACGCCTTCGTAATGAATTTCAGTTACTCCAAGTTCGTCAGCAAGTGTCTGAAGTTCACAATTACGGTTTCTTTCACAAGTAAGACACTTTCTGTCGTGGTTGGAAAGAATAAGTTCAAGTGTAACCTTTCTGGCATTTCTTACTGCAGGAGTATTTGTATAAACCTCAAGACCTTCTGCTACGGGATATACACAAGCTGCCTGAAGAGCTCTGCCGCCCTTGATTTCAACAAGACACATTCTGCAAGAACCTGTCTGGCTTACATCCTTGAGGTAGCAAAGTGTAGGAATATCAATACCTGCTGTGCGTGCAGCCTCCAATACTGTACTGCCGGCAGGAACGCTGATTTCCTGACCGTTGATTTTCAAATTAACCATTTCCATTTGTCTGCACCCCTCTCTTACTTCTTAATGATAGCGTTAAACTTACATGTTGCCACGCAAGCACCGCACTTAATACACTTACTCTGGTCAATTGTGAAGGGGCTCTTAATTTCGCCTGAGATAGCGCCAACAGGACACTTTCTTGCACAAGCGGAGCAGCCCTTACACTTATCTTCTACTATAAAGTAGCTTGTAAGATCCTTACATACACCTGCAGGACACTTCTTGTCAACAACATGTGCTACATATTCGTCACGGAAGTAACGAAGTGTTGAAAGAACGGGGTTAGGTGCTGTCTGACCAAGACCGCAAAGTGACGCACTCTTGATGCTGTTGCAAAGAAGTTCAAGACGGTCAAGGTCTTCAAGAGTACCGTTACCCTTTGTAATCTTTTCAAGGATTTCAAGAAGTCTCTTTGTACCGATACGGCAGGGTGTACACTTACCGCAGGATTCGTCAACTGTGAATTCAAGGAAGAACTTAGCGATATCAACCATACAGTTGTCTTCGTCCATTACGATAAGACCGCCACTACCCATCATTGAACCGATAGAAATAAGTGAGTCATAGTCAATAGGTGTATCCATAAGTGATGCAGGAATACATCCGCCTGAAGGACCACCTGTCTGTGCAGCCTTGAATGCTTTACCGTTCGGAACGCCGCCACCGATTTCTTCAACGATTTCGCGCAGTGTTGTACCCATGGGGATTTCAACAAGACCTGTGTTATTGATCTTACCGCCGAGAGCGAATACCTTAGTACCCTTACTCTTTTCAGTACCAATCTTTGTGAACCATTCAGCACCGTTATTGATGATAACGGGGATGTTTGCATAAGTTTCTACATTGTTAAGGATAGTGGGCTTGCCCCAGAGACCCTTAACTGCAGGGAACGGAGGACGGGGACGGGGTTCGCCACGATGTCCTTCGATAGATGTCATAAGAGCAGTTTCCTCACCGCATACGAATGCACCTGCACCAAGACGAAGACCGATATCGAAACTAAAGTCTGTTCCGAAGATATTTTCGCCAAGAAGACCGTATTCCTTAGCCTGGTCGATAGCAATCTGAAGACGCTGAACGGCAATGGGGTATTCTGCACGGATGTAGATGTAACCCTGATTTGCACCGATTGCATAACCTGCGATAGCCATAGCCTCAAGTACGCTGTGGGGGTCACCCTCAAGAATACTTCTGTCCATGAATGCACCGGGGTCGCCTTCGTCAGCGTTACAACAAACATATTTCTGCTCGTTTACGCTCTTTGAAGCGAATTCCCACTTAAGACCTGTGGGGAAACCGCCGCCGCCACGGCCACGAAGTCCTGATGCCTTGATTGTTTCAATAACTTCCTGAGGAGTCATTTCTGTGATTGCAGTTGCAAGTGCCTTGTAACCGTCAAATGCGATATATTCTTCAACATTTTCAGGATTGATAACACCACAGTTGCGAAGTGCTATACGCATCTGCTTCTTGTAGAAGTCAACTTCGTTAAGAGACTTAATTGTATCTTTTCCTTCTTCCAAAGTTTCATCATAAACAAGTCTCTTTACAATTCTGCCTTTAAGAAGATGTTCTGTAACGATTTCCTTAACATCTTCCTTCTGAACTCTGCTGTAGAAAGCACCCTCGGGATAAACTACTACAACAGGACCGAGTGCACAAAGACCGAAGCAGCCTGTCTTTACAACTTTAACTTCGTTTTCAAGACCTGCATCTTTAAGCTGTGCCTCGAATTCGTCTATAAGTTTAGCGCCACCTGAAGAAGTACAGCCTGTACCACCGCAGATGAGCACATGTGCTCTATACAAACTCATTTTCTACACTCCCCTCTTATTTCTGAGCGCCGACTGTATATTCGATAACGGGAGCACCGTTAACGATATGGTCGGACACTATTTTAGCAACCTTTTCTGCTGTCATCTTAACATAAGTAACCTTTTCCTTGCCGGGTACATAAACCTCAACAATAGGCTCAAGTGCACACATACCGATGCAACCTGTCTGCTCGATAACAACATTTGAAAGATTACGCTTATTTGCTTCTTCAAGGAAAGCAGTCATAACGGGGCGTGCACCTGCTGCGATACCGCATGTAGCCATACCAACAACAACTCTTACGCCTTCTTCTCTTTCTTTTCTGAGATTAACGCTGTCTAATACCTTTTTCTTTATAGCTTCAAGTTCTGCTATGCTTTTCATATTATTTCGCACCTCCGTAAATTGCTAAATTACTGTTTATAAATTCTCCAATCCACGATGCTACACTGATTTCGGAAAGTTTCACTTCTTCACCCAAGATAGCACGAAGTTCCCTTGTATCAAGCTGAAATTCCTCTTTGCAGTACTTGTGTGTATATACGAAATCAATATCGGGATTCATACTGATAAGTGATACCATTACCGCAGAAATATCTCCAAGCGGCTGACGGTCAATATGGTTATATGAAAAATCGGCACGAATGGTTGTACCAACACCGAGCGTACTACTAATAGTGATATCTCCACCTGTCTGCTGCGCAGCAACCTTAAGGAGAGATATACCAAGCCCAACCTTGCGGGTGGTTCTTGTCGTCACAAACGGGTCGGAAACCCTTTTTACCATTTCCTCATCCATACCGCATCCGTTGTCCTTGATGGTAAACGCGAAAAGGTCACTTTCAGGGTTTTCTTCAACTGTTATTTCAATTAGCGTTGCATTCGCCCTGATTGAGTTCTGGGCAATATCAAGGATGTTTAAGCTGATTTCCTGCATTATCCCTGATATTTTGCAAGAATACCGGGGACATCGTCCGCTGTGATACGACCGTAAACATCTTCATTGATAGTGAATACGGGTGCAAGACCACAGGCACCGATACAACGGGTAGCTTCAAGAGAGAACTTACCGTCAGGTGTACAACCATCTACTTCAAGATTGAGAATTTCCTTGATTTTTTCAAGAATGTCTCCGCTGCCCTTAACATAACAAGCGGTACCGAGACATACGCCAATCTTATATTCGCCCTTGGGATTAAGAGAGAACTGCGTATAGAAAGTTACAACTCCGTATACTTCTGCAAGCGGAACCTCAAGTCCATCTGCGATCATAGTCTGAACTTCAATCGGAAGATAACCGTAAATTTCCTGTGCCTGGTGAAGAACGGGGATAAGTGCACCTTCCTGACCCTTGTGCTGTGCAATTACACTCTTAAGCTGTTCTTCCTGCTGCGCTGTTCCCTTAAAGGGGATAACTGCTTCTTTTGCCATGACTAAACCTCCTATGATAAATATAAATTAAATCGCTCTTTTATTATCGATACCGTATACACGAAATCCACACGGCATCTATCCTATTATAACAAAAGAAATATCATTTGTCTATATAAAAAGACAAAAAATTGTATTTTATTTTAATAAATTTATTATATTTTCCACACTAATTTCCTCTATCTCCAGAAAGTTCTCTTTTTCCGAGATATCCGTAAGGTAATGCGCGTCACTGTTTGTTATGTATTTATACCTTTTATCCATTTTGCCTTCTGCGATTTTATCGGCAGTTTCAAGAGTGGTAAAATTAAGACTTTCGGGTACTGCGCCTAAGATTGAAACAATGCCGTTTTTGTCGCGGTCAATGTGCGCGGCGATGCATATTCCACCGCGGTTTTCGGTTTCTTTCTTGATTTCTTCAATAGTTAAATCAGTCGCATTTATAAGGAGGAGTTCTATCTCTCCTGTTTTTTCGTCACGCGCATTCATAATGCACTGTTCACCGAAAATATCAACTCTGTTTTTAATCGGAGGCAGATGCGATTCGAGAAGAGCACCCATATCCTCTGCCGATTCAATATTCGGAAAAAGGCATAAAAGATGTATGTTTTCTGCACTTTCCGCCTCAATGGCAGGAACTGTGCAGATTCCGAATTCCTGCGCTGCTTCGCTTACTGCACGGACATTGCGTGCAGTATTATGGTCGGCAACGGCTATTGCGTTAAGCCCATTTATAAAGCTCATTCCCGCGATACTGTGGGGCGTCATATCCATATCTCCGCAGGGAGAAAGGCAAGAGTGAATGTGAAAATCGTAATAACATCTCATAGGCATTCTTTAATTCCGCAGGCTATCTCGAACGCACTTTTTTCACTGTAATACACAGGGATTTCCTCCATTTTTGCACGAGCGAGCGCCGCTTCATCAAGTTTCATATTTTCAGCGATGATAACCATGGCACAATCGGTAAGAGTACTTACCGCAGGAACATTGATGTTTCCCTGAACAGTAATCCAGGCATCACCCTGCTGTGCTTTACTCATAACGAGACTTAAAAGGTCACCTATATAGCAACCCGTAACCTCGCGGTCTACATTTTCCCCACTGAAAGCTTCAGTAAGCGAGAGTCTTTGTGCTATATCCTTTACTGTCATAACATTATCCTCCGTTTTGAAAAGGGAGCAGTTGCTCCCTTTCATTTTATTCTTTAATCATCTTGCCCAGCTCTTCAATTTCCTTTGCGAGAACTTCTATCTTTTCACGCAAACGGAAAATGCAATCCCTCTCCTGTGCTTTGCCGCGGACAATATCTTCGGCAAAATCACGGCAACTGGGACTTCCGCAACTGCCACAGTCAAGCTGTGGTAGTCTTGCATAGATTTCCTCAAGCTGCTGCATTTTGGTGAGAGCCTTGTTTATATCAGTATCGAGCGGAGAAAAAGGCTCATACTCCACCTTTTTATCCCACATAAGACTGAGGTTTTCGCCTTTTGCTTCGCCCTTTTCAAGATGCTCTGTAAGATTTCGTATTCTTGAATTTGCAACGAATTCATTTTCCACATTAAGTGGCCCGCCCGTACAACCGCTTGTGCAGGCAAGAGCCTCAATAAATTCGATATTATTAAGTTTCTCGTCCTCAAGCTCTTCCAGCATCTTTATAACATTATGTATTCCGTCAACTGCTATATAATTTTTAATACCAAGAGCTTCTGTTTCGCCTCCGCTTCTTGCCCAGCGGATGCCGTCCTTTCCCGAAACAGAAAGCTTTTCAATCTTGTCAACGCTTTTAAGCGCATGCACAAGCTTCATATATACATCTTTTACGGGAATAACACCGCTGACACTCGATTTATCAAGTGCAAGCGGTTGTTTAACCGCAGTTACCTTTGCAGGGCAGGGAGAAATAAAGAATACACCTATTTCGTCATCTTCAAGGCCTGTCTTTTCCATTGCTTCACGGCGCGCCATCTGCGCTGCTGCCTCCATTGGCGAAGTAAGAGGTATTACCATATCCGAAAGCGAGGGGAATTTTACTGCGATGAGCCTCACTACTGCAGGGCAGGCAGAAGAAATATATGGTCCCTCGTGGTTTTTTTCTGCAAGAATTTCTTTCGTTTTTGCAGTAATAACCTCAGCACCCCGCGCCACCTCGAAAACATCGTCAAAGCCGATTTTCTTAAGTCCTGTTAAAATCAAATCTATATTTGTCACTTTTGAAAACTGTCCGCAGAATGCCGGTGCAACGAGTGCTATGTTATGCTTAAATGATTTAAGCGTATAGAAGTTGTCGCTGACCACTCTTTTCGCGTGATAGGGGCATCTTCGCACACATTCTCCGCAGTCTATACACTTTTCACGGATTATTTTTGCTTTTCCGTTCTGCACGCGTATTGCCTGGGTAGGACAGTATCTCATACAGGTAGTACAACCCTTGCAGTCGCCCTCTTCAAGACATACGCTGTGATAGAGTAGTTCTCTTTTTTCGGAAGCCATAATAAAACCTCCTTTTATTAAAATTTGTTTACATACACGGTCATATCTACAACCGTACCTTTGCCTATTTCGGTAGTGATTTTCATTTCATCAGTATAGCGCTGCATATTGGGAAGTCCCATTCCTGCACCGAATCCAAGCTGTCGTACTTCTTCATTTGCTGTAGAGAATCCTTTTTGCATCGCCTGGCCAATGTCTTTAATTCCGGGACCCTTGTCTGTGTGAACCATGCGGATTTTGTCGGGAGTTATCTCCACATCAATATGTCCGCCGTTTGCGTGGATTACCATATTGATTTCACACTCATACATCGAAACTGCAACACGCCTTATCACATCTGATGGGAAACCGAGCTGTCTTAAAACTTTCTTCACTGCACCGCTTGCCTCTCCTGCTACAGTAAAATCATTGTCGGCAACTTCGTAGTGAAGCTTCACGCTGGAGTTTGCCATTTTTTAGTCCACCCTTTCTTCGTTGGGAACGAGTCCTGCCATATAGAGCTTTCCGCAGGACGGATAGAGAGTATAGTCAGTTGTCATAATAACCATGGAATATTCTTTTGCGAGATCATAAATTTCCTCGGTAGGTTTTTTTCCGCGCACGAAAACGATGGCTTTCATATCCATCATTTCGGCAGTTCTTACTACCTGTGCATTTACAAGACCTGTAAGAAGGAGTGCATCATCCTTTACAAATGCAAGCACATCACTCATAAGGTCACTTCCGAAGGCAGACTTAACCTCACGGTCAAGATACTCCTCCCCTACTACAACTTCGGCATTTAAGATTTCCTTTACCTGTGAAAGTTTCATTTTTTTCACTCCTAATGTATAATTATCCAACCAGATCTGCGTTAAATTCATAAGGAATATCAAGCACATAATTGCCGAATTCCACGCCGGTTTCTCCATTTATGAGAATCTGCACGCTTGAAACATTATCAAGCATACAAAGTGAATTTACAACAGAATAAAGAGTAAATGTTGTCGCGGTTGTTCCCGAAGATGCCTTGGTACAGAATTCACTTGAGAAATTAACATAGCATACATTATCTTTTGTTTCGATACCTATAAGCTTTGTACCATCCGGAATAGAGGGGCTGAGCGATTTTCCTGACGGTCCTTTTATAAGTTCGCTTACAATCGTTTTTTCAAGTGAAAGTGTCTGCTGAGCATCAACTGTACGCCTATCAAGAACAAGCTTCTCGCCTGTGTTATTTGGGAAATAAAGACTGATTGTTGTTTTATCTTCTTTGTTGAGTGCTATGTCGGAGATGCTTAAAACTCCTAATTCCTTGCCCGTGCTTTCACTCAGAAGGGGATTTCCCTCCACCTGAATTACTATTCCGTCAATTCCGTCTATACTGCAAAGAGTGTTAACAAACGCAAATCTCTGGACAAGTGCATCAACTCCGCTTTTTTCCAGGAAGTGCTTCGACATATTCACAGTTGCCACGCCCTCACTTATGGTAAGTGACAAGAGCTTAGCATCAGGACTTATTACGGGAACATTCTTCTCGTTCTGCGGTCCTGCGATTATCTGCTCAACTGAAGCAATGGCAAGGTCCAGCTCATTTGGATTTTTTCCTACATCAACACTCCTTGTTTCTTCGCAAAGCTCATTTGTAAGCGAGTCCTTGAAATAAATCTTAAGCTGTGTTTTTCCATCTGTACATCCGGCAAAGGCTGTACAGATAACAAATATTGCAAGTAATAAAGATATAGCTTTTTTCATATCAAAGCCCTCCTTAAGTCAATCCGACTTACTTAAATGTAATGGGTATTATTATCTGGAATATGCTTCCTACTCCCTCTTCACTTTCGACCTTGATATTACCGCCGTGAAGTTCTACTGCGGTAAGGGCAATGGAAAGTCCAAGTCCCGTTCCGCCCGTTTCTCTTGCACGCGCTTTGTCAACGCGGTAAAATCTGTCAAATATTTTATAGAGTTCATCAGATGCAATTCCTATTCCCGTATCTTTAATCTCTATTATTATATTGTTCTCATCTTTCGTGAGATTCATTGTTACTTTTCCGTTTTCACGGGTGTATTTTATGCTGTTATCCAGAACATTGTAGATTGCTTCCCACATTCTGTCGCGTTCAATAGTTGAATACATAGTAAGTTCGGAATTGTACTCAAGCTCAATATTCTTCTGCTCGGCAAGAGGACGAAGAGCTTTTACAATATTTGAACAAAGCTCGGTAACATCTGCTACTGCAAACTCCATTCTTGAAACACTTGACGCGCTGTCCATACGGGTAAGCGTCAAAAGTTTATCAACTATTCGTGCAAGTCTTTCAACCTGCACATTCATATCAGTCAAAAATTCGTCAACCATTTCTTTCGGAGCATCAGGCGAATTAAGAAGCGAATCTGAAATAAGCTTTATCGAGCTTAGCGGTGTTTTAAGTTCGTGTGATGCATTTGAGACGAATTCCTGCCTTTTTTCTTCCTGTTTTCTTATGTGCTGAGTCATCTTATTGAACGAATCAATAAGCTTACCAACTTCACCGCCTGTTGTTTTTTCAATGATATAGTCGCCTTCCTCATCAGCGGCCTTTGAAAGTTTTTCTGTAAGGTTACGAATAGGCTCTGTTATAATTCCCGACATAACAAAACTTACAACACCGATAAGAATACTTACAAGTATTGCAAGCATCATCATCGTGACAAAAATCTGATTCATAAAGTCAGATGCATCTGCCGCAGATGCCTGATAATATATTACACCGGTAACTTTTTTATTTGTAACAGTTGGAACTGCAGCACATATTATAAGTTCACCGTCAGCATCCTTAATTCTCTCAACATTGTTATTACCGGCGATGGCATCGAGTATTGACGCATTTTGCATGTACTTGCCCTGCATAACTCCGTTGTTTGAGTCGTAAGTAACACACGCATCCATATCAAGCATAAGAACACGGCAGTCGCTTGGCAGCTGCTGCTGTGCAAGAAGGTAATTGATACCGTCATTGCTGAGGTCCTGGTACTGCGAAATATATCCTGCAATAACATTTGCCTGAGAGAGAGTACTTATTTTCTTCTGATTGAGGGTGTATTGCTGCATGGAATTGGTAACATATATACCGATAAGTCCAAGCGTCAGCGCTATTATGATAAAATATGTCAGAACCAGTTTCCAGCGGATGCTTTGCATCCCCTCTTTAATTTTCCTTAAAATAGTAACCTACCCCCCACTTTGTAAGAATATATGTGGGAGCCGCTGCGTCTTCTTCAATCTTTTCACGCAGGCGCCTTACATGTACATCAACGGTTCTTATATCACCGGGGTAATCATAGCCCCATACAATATCAAGGAGATTTTCTCTTGAGTAAACCTTGCCGGGATTTGACACAAAAAGGTCACACAAATCAAACTCCTTTGCAGTAAGCTCTATAACCTTATTTCCGATTTTCACCCTGCGGAGATTATAGTCAAGCTCTATTCCGCCTGCGCTTACGCTGGGTTTTGCTGCTGCAACGCTGCTGCTTGTGACTCTGCGGAGTATTGCCTTGATTCTCGCTTTAAGTTCAAGAATATTAAAGGGCTTTGTAAGATAGTCGTCTGCACCGTATTCAAGGCCGAGGATTTTATCCATATCCTCTGTCTTTGCAGTAAGCATAATAATCGGCACTGAAGAAAATTCCCTTATCTTCTGACAAACTGTAAGTCCGTCAATGCTTGGAAGCATAAGGTCAAGAATTATAAGAGATATACTCTTATCACGCGCGAGCTTTAACGCTTCCTCGCCGTCATATGCGGTTTCTGTTTCGTAGCCGTCCTGTTCAAGGTTGAATTTGATACCTTTTACAAGCAGTTTTTCATCGTCAACTATAAGTATTTTCATAGAGCATCTACTCCTTTGTAAAATTTGACATAATTATTTAATAATATTATATCATTTAAGAAACATTATTTCAACTGATTTTATAAAAAAAATAGGATATAAATCAGCCTTGTTAAAGCCAATTTACACCCTTGTTTTTTCAGTGATTGCAACACGGTTTGAAAAAGGTTTTTATATCAACCTCGCAAGAAGTTTCTTTTTGCGCAAATCCGAGTTTTTTAAGGTCTGCAAAAAGTTCCTCGTTGTGTGAAAATCCTGTTGACACACCATTTAAGTCGAGATAGTTGAGCGTTGCACGGACTAAAAGTTCAAACACATTATCGTTGTCCCTGACCTCTACGATTTCGCCCGAATTTTTGAAAATGCAGTAACCTGCATTTTTTTCGTTTTCCTGCGCCCATGCCATAAGCATATCGTCTGCAGGAGAAAATACAGATTCAATGATTCTTTTATCTTCAATTACTGTCACTCTGATCATTTGCTCTTACCTCTTAATTTGTTGATTTCCGCATCGGAAAGGCGTCTCCATTTTCCTTCAGGTAAATTTCCGAGAGTGAGAGAGCCTACGGAAATTCTCTTAAGGCTCATCACATTAGCACCGACTGCGTCAAGCATTCTTCTGACTTGTCTGTTTCTGCCCTCGTGGATAGTTATTTTAACCTCATACCCCTTTTGCGGGCGCTTTATATTCTCCACCTTCGCAGGGGCAGTTTTTACACCGTCAAGGTCAATACCTTTCTGAAGTTTTTCAATTTCGTCTTCCGAAAGAGGTCTGTCTACCCTTGCAATATAGGTCTTATTTACAACATGCTTTGGATGTGTAAGAATATTTGCAAAATTTCCGTCATTCGTCATGATAAGAAGTCCGCTTGTATCAAAATCAAGTCTGCCGACAGGGTAGATTCGCGCATTTATATCCTGTACAAGGTGCATTACAGTAGGACGCCCCAAATCATCTGAAACAGTCGTGACATGATTTTTAGGTTTATGGAGCATGATGTAATACTTTTTACTCTCTGTCTTTATAACGCGTCCGTCAACCTCCACGGTATCGCACTCGGGGTCAATAATACACCCCATATAATCAACCAATTCTCCGTTGACACGGACCCTTCCGCTCTCTATCATTTTTTCAGCATTTCGCCTTGATGCAATTCCGCACTCGGCGATGAATTTTTGTAATCGCATAATATCACCATCTGTATTTTATCATAGCACTGCTTAATATGTCAATTTTTATCTAATCTGTTGACTAAAAACGAAAAAAGTTTTATAATTATATAAGTTTATAAAAGGAAGTGTTCTTATGACAAAAATAGATATTTTCTCAGGCTTTTTGGGTGCAGGTAAAACCACGCTTATTAAAAAGCTGATAAGTGAGGCATACCGTGGCGAAAAACTCGTTCTTATCGAGAACGAATTCGGTGAAATCGGTGTTGACGGCTCCTTTATGGAGGATGCCGGCATCGAAGTAAATGAAATGAATTCAGGTTGTATTTGTTGCTCTCTTGTGGGTGATTTTGAAAAGTCACTTCGTAAGGTGCTTCAGGATTTTGCTCCCGACAGAATTCTTATTGAGCCATCAGGCGTGGGAAAGCTATCTGATGTTATCCGCGCGGTTAAAAGCGTGACAGACGAAAATGTTGTCCTCAACAGCTATTGTGTTGTGGCGGATGCAAAAAAATGCAAGATGTATATGAAAAACTTCGGCGAGTTTTATAACGACCAGATTGAAAATGCATCTTCGGTAATTTTGAGCCACACAGCTTCTATTTCCGAGGACAAGCTCTCTTTGTGCGTTGAGCTTATCCGTGAGCATAACAAGGATGCGCAGATTATTACCACTGACTGGGATGAAATAGACGGTGCCAAAATTCTTGAGGTAATGGAAAACAAAAATACACTCAAAGAAGAAATGGAAAAGCTCGAACACGAGCATCATGAGCACCACCATCACCATGAGCACGATGAGGAGTGTCATTGCCATGAGCACGGACACCACCACGATGAACATTGTGACTGTGGCGAGCACCACCATGAACATGGCGAACATTGTGACTGTGGTGAACATCATCACGATCATCATCACGAACACGAACATCATCACGAGCACAGCGAGGGTTGCAGCTGCGGTTGTCACGACCATAGCCACGGACACCACCACGCAGACGATGTTTTTTCAAGCTGGGGCAAGGAAACTGTCCGCACTTATACAAAGGAGGAGATTTCTTCTATTCTCGCCCAGCTTGAAAGCGTAAGTTTTGGCGTAATTCTTCGTGCAAAGGGCGTTGTAAAGGGTAATGACGGTTGGATACATTTTGACTATGTTCCGGGCGAGGCTGATGTGCGCACAGGCACAAGCAGTACAATCGGCAAAATTTGTGTAATAGGTTCAAAAATTAACGAAGAAAAGCTTGATGTTCTTTTCAGATAAGGAGGATTTGAAATGAAAGAAATTCCGCTTTATTTATTCCTTGGATTTCTTGAATCGGGAAAAACAAAATTCATTCAGGATACACTCTGCGATGAGCGTTTCAACAGCGGAGAAAAGACCCTTCTTGTTGTATGCGAAGAAGGTGTTGAAGAATACGAACCCTCTGTCTTTTCAGGAAGCAATGTAACAGTCAAGTTTATTGAAGATGAGCATGACCTCTCCCCTAAACTCTTTTCCCAGTGGCAGAAGGAAACCTGTTGCGAGCGCGTTATAGTAGAGTACAACGGAATGTGGAAAATCGATTCACTCCTTATGAATCTTCCCAAAGGTTTTACAGTTGTGCAGTGTATGACATTCGCCGATACAACAACTTTTGTAAGTTATAATGCCAATATGCGTAATCAGACTGTTGACAAGCTTAAAATAAGTGAACTTGTCGTGTTTAACAGAATGAATAAAAATATTGACAAAATGGAACTACACAAAATTGTACGCGGTATTTCAAGGAGATGTGACATCGCATATGAATACACAGACGGGACTGTGGAGTATGACGATATAGTAGACCCTCTCCCCTTTGATATTGATGCGCCTCTTATTAAAATTGAGGACCGCGATTACGCGCTATGGTACAGAGATTTAATCGAAGAAACCGCAAAGTATGAGGGCAAGAAAGTAAAATTCCGTGCAATCTGTGCCTACGACAGCAGAATGCCAGACAACACATTTGTTGCAGGCAGACATGTTATGACTTGTTGTATAGACGATGTTGAGTACAGCCCCATCGTATGCATTACAGAGAAAAAGCATAACATAAAAAGCCGTGACTGGATTATGGTTACGGGGACAATCAAGGTTGAATACTGCAAATTCTATAAAGGAAAGGGCCCTGTAATCCATATCGAGGAAACTGCAATCACATCTGCACCTGAGCAGGAACTTGCTACATTTTATTGATAGCTCTGGCTACAAAAAAATCACCCCACGCATATAATGGTCGTGAGGTGATTTTTTATGAGCTGTAACATAGAGTGGAATTGCCCTCCAGGAAGCTTCCCGTATACGGTAAGAGCAGGAGACACCCTCTATCTTCTCGCAAAAAGGTTTGAAACAAGTGTTGAAAGACTTGCAAAGATTAATTCAATCAAAGATGTAAATGTACTTAATATCGGTGATACGCTTTGCATTCCTGAGCCTTTGCAGTATTTTCCCACTTGCAGGACCAGTAATTACTATGTCGTTCAAAAAAGCGACAGCATAGAGTCCATTGCAGATTATTTCGGTGTAAGCAGCGCGCAGATTGTCTATTCAAATATAGGAATTGATGCAGATAATCTTTACGATGGAATGATTCTCTGCATACCGCTTTCTCCTCCAAGGCTGTGTGTAAGGATAAGCAAAAACAACCTGATTCTTCGCTACAAAAGCGGCGAGGAAATTTCCTTTCCGTGCATAAATACATTACGCGATTTCTCATCTCAGGTTGTTCAAAAGCAGATTGATACATCATTCGGCGGTAAAAAGCGTCTTAATCTGCTTGTTCCTGATATCGCAATTTCATCACAGTCTGCAAAACGGTCTGAAAAAGATATAATCCTTTCGGATGACAATATGGATAAGGTCTTTAACCTTATAAGTGTCGGTACGGGGGTGGAAATTATATGATGGGATGCGGACAGTTTTATGTAATAAGAGAGGGCGATACCCTTTTTTCCATTGCAAATGAATTTGATACCACTCCCGAAAATATACTGCGTCTTAACCCGTCTCTTGACGCAGAAACTCTTCCCGTGGGAAGACGCATATGCATAATTTCCGCTACAAATCAACCTGTTACCTGTCCGCTTGGTACTTTGCCGTATAACATAAACGAGGGTGACACGATTTTATCAATTGCCCTGCGTTTCGGCACAAGTGTGGAGTCGCTCCTTGCGGCAAATCCCGATGTTGACCCGTATAATCTTCAGGTGGGACAACGAATCTGCATTTCTGAGAGATTCCAGGAGCCTCCCATCTGCCCCACACGAAATTTCTATGTTGTGCGCCGCAGCGATACCATTTTCGCAATTGCGTCTTCTTTCGGTGTAAGCGTAGATGAGATTTTAAGAATCAACCCTGACATTAATCCGCGCAATCTTGCGCCGGGACAGATAATTTGTATACCGCTTGCACCATCTCCTATCGAAATTATCATTAATGTAAGGGCAAAAAGACTTACCGTTTACAAAAATGGCAATATCTTCCGCGAATACATTGTAGCAACCGGAAAGCCTGAGACACCAACACCAACAGGTATATTTGAGGTCGTAAATAAAGAAATTGACCCGGGTGGTCCTTATGGTACAAGATGGCTCGGTCTTTCTGCCAAGGGTTACGGTATTCACGGGACGAATAATCCTGCATCTATAGGAACAGCCGCATCAAACGGATGTATAAGAATGTATAACGAGGATATTGAGGCGCTTTTCGATATTACAGTTGTTGGTACGCCTGTCAGAATATTACCGTAAATTAAAATCCGCAGAAGCCTAATGTGACCCCAAAAAGTTAGACTTTTTATAGCGTAGTAGTTTAAATGACTGCTACGCTATTTTTATGCAGCCAAGGCGTTGAGTCGATACTGTACCGGACTCATCCACCCAAGTTTTTCTTTGATTCTTTTCTCGTTGT
>JAFQQD010000008.1 GCA_017411435.1 Clostridia bacterium | reverse complement strand
TACCGCATCCCTTGGGATGTATGGCAAAGAATGAAAGAGATATACGGCAGAAAATATCTCAAAGAAACAGATGTACAACAATATAAAATTAAATCAGCGTGGAATGCCGTGCTGATGATACTTGAATAAGTGAAAGGAGCTTAATTATGAGCGAAATATCAAAATACGAAGCGTACAAAAAGAAAATGCAGGGACTGTGTGATGAACACAATCTCATATTCAAATTTACCAAGAACACATACCCCGTAACACTTACCATTAAACCGACAGACCCGGATGATGCGCAGTTGACTTTGCTGCCTGATATGAACGACAAGGAAATCTCCCCGGATGCATTCTTGATGTTTGAATTCAAGGACGGAGATATCACCTACAAAACATCAAAGGAGTTTGTCATCAGTGAAACTCTGTTTAACAAAATCAAAAACCTTTTCAAGAATATGCACAGCTGTTGGATGCAACATTTCTTCCGCGATATTATCGAGCGCGAACTGCTTGCACCGGGAGCAATGCCTGAGATTGACGAATCAGATGCGGATGACACGGACATAGCTCTCCCGGAGGGTGCAGAACCGATTGAGGAATTTGTTGACGATATTCCCGACGACTACATAACAGAGGCAAAGCAGATTGTCCGTATGGAGAATAAAGCCTCTACCTCTCTCCTGATGCGCAGGCTGAATGTTGACGAGGAAAAGGCAGAGCAGATTATGGAAGCTCTTGAAATTATGGGTGTTGTTGGTCCTTATAATGACGGAGAATCCCGTGAGGTACTTCCGTATGACGAGCCTGACGATAGCGAGGACGGTGCTGACAATGAGTAAACCGGATATGAAATCTATCGGCATAAAAAGAGACGATTATAAGGCTATAAAGAGAATGGACAGAATTCAGCTCTCGGAATATTTGACAAGAGTGTGGAAACGCGGTTACGAGGCAGGCAAAAAGGCAATCGCGGTAAATGTCCCTCCTCAGCCTGAAAACAAGGAGGCTGTTGAGGAATAATGAAAAAAGCCAAGAGAGCGGTTACTAATTCGTACCAAAAAAGATTTGTAGATTTGTTTGATAAACTTTGTTATTCGCGGAACAGACACAGCGTATGGTCGGATTTCGTACTTATGGCCGCTATTGAAATATCAAATGCGGTCGACCAAGTCAATGCCCCGGAACGTGCAGAAACTTATAAAAGGATTTCGAAGCAGTACAATGATTCGGAAAAAGAAGTATTTGGTCAAATGCTCGGTGTAGTTGTTGAGGGTATGGAAGAAAGTACAGACCAGGACTTTCTCGGAGAGTTATATATGGCTCTTGAGCTCGGCAACGACCACGCAGGACAATTCTTCACTCCGTACTGTGTATGTAAAGCTATGGCAAAGATAACGGCGCCGAACATTCCTGATGAAATTTCAAAGCGCGGATGGATAGGAGTTAATGACCCGGCCTGCGGTGCAGGCGCGACACTTGTAGCCTTTGCCAATGAGTGCAGAGACCAAGGTGTAAATTATCAAACCTCCGTACTGTTTGTAGCGCAGGATATTGATTACACGGTCGGATGTATGTGCTACCTGCAGCTTAGTCTTATGGGCTGTGCCGGCTATGTGGTTATAGATAATAGCATTACAAACCCATCTACAAGTTATGACAAACACGGACTGTTGCCGAGCAACAATCCCTCTACAATTTGGTACACACCGTTTTATTTCCGCGATATGTGGCATTGGCGAAGAGTAGCCGCTCAAATGGACTTGATTTTCCGAAACACAAAACCCGTAACAGAAACAAAGGCGGTCGAGGAACCGCCCCAGGAGGAGCAGATTGAATTCCCTGTTGAGAAGAACGGTCAGCTCCGGCTATTTTGAGTAAAGGAGTGAGAATTTGAGTAGACCGTGGACGAAAGAAGATTACGAATATCTTGAAGAACATTGGGGAGTCGTTTCAATTCCTACCATTGCTCAAAACCTTAACAGGAGTATAGATGCGATTAAGATAAAAGCTCACAGAAAACGCCTCGGCTCTGTGCTTGAAAGTGGCGATTATATATCTCTTAATCAGTTGATAAAAGCAGTTACCGGGCTTAGTCAATCTTATACTTATCATATGACAAGTTGGGCGGAAAAAAGAGGGTTGCCGGTACACACAAAAAGAGTAAATAAAAACAGTTTTCGCGTCGTTTATATAGACGAGTTTTGGGAATGGGCTGAAAAAAACCGAAGCTATATAGATTTTTCCAGAATGGAACCGCTTATCTTAGGAGAAGAGCCTGCGTGGGTAGCTGAACAGAGGAAAAAGGACTTTGAGGCTTTTGCTCTACAACGCAAAGATGCTTGGTCTCCCGCAGAGGATGCGAGGCTGAAATTTTTATTGAAACAGCAAAAGTACGGATATGCCGAACTCTCCGATATGTTGAAAAGGTCAGCAGGAGCAATACAAAGAAGATGTGCAGACCTGAACATAAAAGACAGACCTGTAAAGGCTGACAATCACGGCGACAAAGCTCTATGGACTGATGAAATGTATGAGATTGTTGCAAATGGTATCTGCAACGGAGACAGCTATAATGCTATTGCCAGAGCAATCGGCAAATCCGAAAAAGCGGTAAGAGGAAAAGTATATACTGTTTACCTCACCGAAAGTGCCGACAAAATCCGTAAAATGATAAATGGCGGCAAATGGGGCGACGGAGCGCCAGAGCCAACAGTCAAACAGGCAAAGACCTTGTCGCAGCACAGAGCGAGTTGCAACAAGGCAATATCATCACTTATAAGCGTACTGAGGTACAGAATGAATGAACTCGGCTACGGTACATATTGGCAACGAGAAATGTGTATGAACTGGGATGATTACAAAGGATGCAAGGCCGGATGCGAGAATTGCGACGAGTGTTCCGAGTTTGTACGCATAAAAGTACAATATTGCGCAAGGTGCGGAATTGACTTTTTGGAAAGGACACAAAACCGTTTCTGCCCTCAATGCAGAGCCGCACGAAAAAAGAAAGCTCAAAGACATTGGGCTATGGTAAATAAAAAATAACCGGCAACGGGTACAGTTGCAAACGAAAGGAGCAAATTATGGCAAAGAAAAATGTAGAAGAAAAGTCGGGAAATCTTGTGTTTATCTCTGTTGATGAACTCTTTCCCCATCCCGACAATCCAAGAAAAGACCTCGGCGACCTGACAGAGCTGGCTGACAGTATTAAGGCAAAGGGTGTGTTGCAGAACTTGACCGTTGTGAGAGGTCACGCACAGACACAGGAGGAATGGTCGAAATACAATAAATTGTATAACGAAAATCCATCCGAGGAATTAAGGGAAAAGATAAATGCAAAGTGGTATGAGGACGGCTACACCGTTATTATTGGCCACAGAAGAACAGAAGCCTCCAGGATGGCAGGGCTGACAACACTACCGTGTATCATTGCCGATATGACACCTGAAGAACAGGTTACGACAATGATGCTTGAGAATATGCAGCGTAGCGACCTGACCGTATATGAGCAGGCGAAAGGTTTTCAGCTGATGCTTGACTTTGGTAATACCGTTGAGACGGTGGCTGAAAAATCAGGCTTCTCTCCGACAACCGTCCGCAGAAGAATAAAACTGCTTGAACTTGACGAGGAGAAATTCAAAAAATCGGAGTCGAGGAATGTATCACTCTTTGAATATATGGAGCTTGACAAAATCAAGGATATTGAGCGCAAAAACAGAGTGCTTGACTTTGCGGGGACTGCGAACTTTAACAACGAGTTGCAGAAAGCAATCACCGAGGAAGAGCTTCAGGAGTATCTTGACGAAGTCGAGAGCAATCTTTCAAAATTTGCCACAGAAACAAAAGATAGCGCCGGTTGTTCTTGGGTAACAGATTACGGAAACTGGAACAAAAAAGAGGTAGTTGTTCCTGATGACACCGATACCGTTCAATATTTCTATAAAAAGAACGACAGATATATTACGCTCTATAAGAAAAAAGAGGAAATCCCCGTTGATGAAGAAGCAGAACGCATCAAAGCCGAAAAGGATGCTGACAGAGAAAGACGAAAAGACGGGCTGAAAGAGTGCAGCGTGAGAGCCTTCGAGCTTAGAAAAGAAGCCATAAATTGTATGTCAAATTCGCACGCACAAAAACATTTAACCGACATTATTATCTTCATAATGAAAATGACAAAGGAATTTTATGTCAGCATTGAAGACGATTATGTATTGGAAATGATTGGTGTAGATACCGATTCCGAGGAGTACGAGGATTGGGATGATGAAAAATTAGATATTTACATCCACGGATTGATAGAAACAACGACAAAGGAAAAACCTGCACTAATGTTATTAAAACTCGCTTACGCGATAAGTGAGGACTCCGACCAAAGCAGATATTATGAATATTGGAACGCAAAGCACGCAAGCAACAAACGACTTGATATGATTTACGATTTCCTTTGTTCTCTCGGCTATGAGTTGTCGGATGAAGAAAAGGCTCTCCGCGACGGAACGCACGAACTGTTTATAACGGAGGAAAGCTGATGAAGAACGGTATTTGTAAGGGCTGCGGTGCCTCAATAGTATGGATTGGGATGCAAAGCGGTAAATCAATGCCCTGTGATGCTTCCCCGGTTTATTACAAAGAACATAAAAACGGAAAAGATAAAATTGTTACACCAAACGGCATTGTTATTACTTGTGATATAGTTACCAATCCGAACGAGGCTGACGGTGTTGGCTACAAATCGCACTTTGCGACTTGTACCAAAGCCGGCAGCTTCAGGAAGAAAGGCTAAACACAAAGAGGTCCACAAGGTCGTTGGAATAGATTTAGGAGTGATAAGAATGACAGAGTTAGAAAGAATACGCAAAATGTCAGCTGATGATATGACAACGCACCTTGTGAGGATCCTCTCTTGCAAAAGATGTAT
>JAFQQD010000069.1 GCA_017411435.1 Clostridia bacterium | reverse complement strand
CTTACCGCGAAGGATGCTTGCAGCCTGTGCAGCAACACGACCAACACTCTTACCGGTTGCATCGATAATGTACCATTTTCTCTGAACCTGACCTGCTTTTTCCATAGTGGTCTTCATGTGGTTTTCCTCCTAAAAATAATAGTTTCTTTTTTCAGCAAGAGTAATTGTAATACAGATTGAAAGGAATGTCAACACTTTTTTTGAAATAATTTAATTTATAAACTAAATGCTCTTGTTTTCGCTTGTTTTCTCTTGTAAACTCTTTTAATCTCGCGTGGCAAATTAGAAATTAGCATGTTGAACTTGGTAAAGTTTTGTTGTATAATTGAAGAAACAAAGAATGAAGGAAAGAATTTTATGCAAAAATTACTCAGCTATCTGCGCCGCGGCGTAGACGAATACAAAATGATAAATGAAGGCGACCATATAACCGTGGGTGTGTCAGGTGGTAAGGACAGCTTGGCGCTCCTTTGCGGGCTTAGTAAATTGCGCGATTTTTACCCCAAGAAGTTTACGCTCAGCGCAGTTACTCTCGATATGGGCTTTGGGATGGATTTTTCGCCCGTTGCGAAGTTGTGTGAAGAGCTTGATGTTCCTTATGTTCTAAAAAAGACCGATATTGCCGAGATTCTTTTTGATATAAGAAAAGAAAGTAATCCATGCTCGCTATGTGCAAAGATGAGGCGCGGCGCACTTCACGATGCAGCGCTTGAGATTGGAAGTCACAAGGTGGCACTGGGGCATCACAACGATGATGCGCTCGACACATTTATGCTTTCCTTAATATATGAGGGTAGAATAAATTGCTTTTCGCCCGTGACATACCTTGACAGAAAGGATATTACGCTTATCCGCCCGATGGTTTATGCGCCCGAAAACTATATTGTGGGGTTTGCAAAAAGAATGGAGCTTCCCGTTGTGCACAATAAGTGTCCCGAGGACAAGCGCACAAAGAGAGAATATGTAAAAAATCTTATAAAATCGCTTGAAAAGGAGAATCCGGGGTTCAAGACGCGCCTTTTTACCGCCATTGAGGGTGGAAATGTAAGCGGTTTCGGTGTGAGAGGATAAGGTATAGAACCTTCGCTTCGTTGTTGAGAGCGCTTATGGGGGACGAGGGTGGCTTTTGTAAGCCGTAGGCGTAACAAAAATGACCCGTCCCCAAACAAGAAAAGTAATAAAAAGGAATTCACAAAAATTGTGAATTCCTTTTTTGTTGCAGCTGTGAGGAGGATGGGAGAAAGTAGTGCAGCTTCTTGCTTGGGGACAGGTCCATTTTTTGTGCACCTTCGGATTACAAAAGCTTCTCACTGCGGTTCGGTCACGGCTCGGCTCTGCCAGTTCACCGGACTGGCATTCACTCCCTCGCCGCCGCTTCGCTACCCCGTCCCCCATAAGCGCTCTCATTCAGTTTTGTGCTTAAATTAAATCCCAGAATAAATCAGTAAACTCCGCAGGGTTTTCTATCGAAATATCTGCAATTAAAAGTGCCTGATTATAAAGAAGTTTGCCGAGCTTTGCGCATCTGTCCTTGTCAAGCTGCCACATATCGCAAAGCATATAGAACGCCTTGTGTGAGGGGTTTATCTCAAGCACTCTCTGTGCCTTGATGTCGGGGTGGTCACCGGGGATTGTTGCAAAGTATTTTTCCATTTCAAGCGACACTTCGCCATCGGTCGTAAGGCACACGGGATGCGACTTTAATTTGTTTGAAAGGCGCACAGAGATAACTTTTCCGTCAAGGCTGTCGCGAAGATAATCAAGCATAACCTGATTTTCCTCCTGCTTCATCTCGATATCGCCCTTTTCCTCGTCTGTCTCGATGCCGAGGTCCTTATCGTTTATGCTCTTAAACTGCTTGCCATGGGTTTCACCGAGCATATTTACAACAAACTCGTCAACCTCGTCAGTCATATAAAGGATGGAGTAGCCCTTGTCCTTTATCTGCTCAGTCTGGGGGAGGTTATCAATCTTGTTTACCGTTTCGCCACACGCGTAGTAGATGTATTTCTGGCTTTCGGGCATTGTTTCAACATACCTTTCGAGCGTTACAAGTTTCTTTTCGCCCGATGAGTAGTAGAGAATAAGGTCCTTTAAGAGCTCGCGGTGTGCGCCGTAGTCCGCCACGATGCCGTATTTGAGCTGAAGACCGAAGCTCTGCCAGAACTTTTCATAATTTTCGGGGTCATTATTAAGCAGTTTTTTAAGCTCCTGCTTGATTTTCTTTTCAATGTTGTTTCTGATTGCAAGAAGCTGTCTGTCGTGCTGAAGCATTTCGCGCGAAATATTAAGCGACAAATCCTGCGAATCGACAACACCCTTTACAAAGCGGAAATGCTCGGGGATTAAATCCTCACAACTGTCCATAATCATAACGCCCGATGAATAGAGCTCAAGTCCCTTACGGTATTCCTTGGTGTAATATCCCATCGGAGTGCTTGACGGGATGAAAAGGAGCGCCTTGTAGGAAAATGCGCCTTCAACATCCGCGCGGATGGTAAGTGCAGGGTCCTGTGCGTCAAAAAACTTTTCTTTATAGAAGCGGTTCAAGTCCTCCTCGCTCGCTTCGTCCTTGCTCCTCTGCCAGAGGGGGACCATACTGTTTATGGTTTCCTCTTCAATATATTTTTCGAATTCGGGCTTTTCCGAATCGGGTTTTTCGATTTTACGCGATTTTTCAATATCCATCTTTATAGGGTAGCGGATGTAATCGGAATATTTTTTGATAAGAGAGCGGAGCATATAGACTTCAAGGTAGTCGCTGTAACGCTCGTCCTCGGTGTCTTCCTTGAGCTTTATATAGATGTCAGTACCGCAGTTTTCCTTTTCAGCTTCGGTAATTGTGTAACCGTCAGCACCGTTTGACTCCCAGGAATATGCCTTGTCGCTGCCAAACGCCTTTGTAATTACGACAACCTTTTCAGCCACCATAAATGCGCTGTAAAAACCGACACCGAACTGACCGATGATGTCAATGTCATCCTGTTTCTCGTTTTCGGTCTTAAAATCAAGCGAGCCGCTTTTTGCGATTGTGCCGAGGTTTTTTTCGAGTTCCTCTGCCGTCATACCGATACCGTTATCGCTGACCTTGATGGTGCGCATGTTTTTGTCAACAGTCACCTTTATAAAAAGGTCCTCACGGCTGATGCCCTTTGCACCCTCGGTAATTGATTTATAGCACAATTTATCAAGCGCGTCAGATGAGTTTGATATAATTTCACGCAGGAAAATTTCCTTGTGCGTATAGATTGAGTTAATCATCATATCGAGCAATTTTTTTGATTCTGCCTTAAACTGCTTTTTTGCCATGATAAAACTTCCTTTCAAACGAATATTAGCACTCCAAACTTTAGAGTGCTAATATAGATTATCACTATTGGGCATATTTGTCAATAGAAGTTAACAGAAGGTTCATAAAATCAGGGAAATTTAATTTTTTTCAAGTAAGGGCATACCGAGTTTTTCACGAATCTGATTTTCAATCATATCTGTAAATTCGGGGTTTTCAATCATATACTGTTTTACATTTTCGCGTCCCTGACCGAGTCTTTCCTCATTATAGCTGAACCACGAGCCGCCTTTTTTGATGATTTCAAGATTTACTGCAACATCGAGGATGTTACCCTCTCTTGAAATACCTTTTCCGTACATCATATCAAATTCAGCCTCACGGAAGGGAGGAGCAACCTTGTTTTTCACAATCTTTACGCGTGTGCGGTTACCGATAAATTCGCTGCCGTTTTTAAGCGTTTCGATTCTGCGCACATCCATACGCACTGATGAATAGAACTTAAGCGCGCGGCCGCCTGCCGTTGTTTCGGGGTTTCCGTACATAACGCCGATTTTCTCACGAAGCTGATTAATGAAAATACAGATAGTATTGCTCTTATTAACAACACCTGCAAGCTTACGCAGAGCCTGGCTCATAAGCCTTGCCTGAACACCGACATGGCTGTCGCCCATTTCGCCGTCAATTTCCGCCTTGGGAACGAGTGCTGCAACGGAATCGACAACGATTACATCAATAGCACCGCTGCGGACGAGCGATTCTGTAATTTCAAGCGCCTGCTCGCCTGTGTCAGGCTGTGACACAACGAGTGAGTCAACATCAACGCCAAGTGCCTCGGCATATGTAGGGTCAAGCGCGTGCTCGGCATCGATAAACGCCGCTTCGCCGCCGCGCTTCTGCGCCTCAGCAATAATATGAAGGGCGATAGTTGTCTTACCGCTTGATTCAGGTCCGTAGATTTCGATGATTCTGCCCTTGGGCACACCGCCGATACCAAGCGCGATATCAAGACTGAGCGCACCTGTGGGAATGGAATCTACATTATAGTGAGCACTTTCGCCAAGGCGCATTACAGAGCCCTTACCGAACTGCTTTTCAATCTGCGCCATCGCAAGAGCGAGTGCTTCCTTTTTTTCATTAGACATATATATCAACTCCTATGCGAACATCTGTTCTCATTATAGAACGGATTTTTTAATTTGTCAATAGGTGGAGTAAAAAAATATTTGTTGTTTTACTAATTTTGTTACTGAAAGCAGTATGGGGGACGGGGTGTTTTTTGTAAGCCGAAGGCGTAACAAAAACGACCCGTCCCCAAACGAGAAGGCGTAACAAAAACGACCCGTCCCCAAACGGAAAAGTATGTTTTTTTGTTACTCATCGCCCCATTTGTTGTTAACTTTTTGTTTGGGGACAGGTCCATTTTTTGTGCACCTTCGGATTACAAAAATGTCCCCGTCCCCTATATGTGCTCGGAAATTAACTTAAACACTTCTCTACAAGTGGTTGCACGGATTTCATCACGGTTTCCCGAAAGGTTTAACTTTCTTACCGCAACTCCGTCTTTATGGGCAAGCGCAATATACACAAGCCCCACGGGTTTTTCCTTTGTTCCGCCTGTCGGTCCTGCGATGCCCGTAACACTTACTGCGATATCGCTTTTTGCAACTTTTCGTGCGCCTTGTGCCATCTCGCGCGCACATTCGCTCGATACTGCGCCGTACTTTTCAAGTGTTTCGTGCGACACGCCAAGGATATTTTCCTTTGCCTCGTTGGCATAGGTAATAAAGCCGTAGCCGTAAATGGCGCTGACACCCGAAAACGATGTGATAATCTTTCCGAGCGAGCCACCCGTACAGCTTTCGGCAGTCGAAATAGTGATATTATTTTCAATTAGTTGTGTGATAACTTTTTCGTACATAATAAAAGTTCCTTCTTGCTCGGTAACTACTGTGTGCGAGCATGTCGTTTGGGGACAGGTCGATTTCTGTTACGCCGTTGGCTAACAGAAATCACCCCGTCCCCCATAAGTGCGTTTTAACAACTGTGTGCGAGCCGCCGCTTCTTGTTTGGGGACAGGTCGTTTTTGTTACGCCTACGGATTACAAAAAACACCCCGTCCCCATAAGTGCTCTCATTCAGTTCTGCGGTTCTATGAGTACCCAATCGGTTTCTTCTACCGCCTTGTTAACCCAGTATTCCATATCAATTTTGCTCTGGCTTTCCATAATCTTCGGAAGAGTGGGCTTCGTTGTCGGGTGCTTAGGTGTAAATACCGTGCAACAATCCTCATAAGGAAGAATTGATGTCTCAAAAGTACCGATTTTTCTTGCAATAGTTACGATTTCGTCCTTATCCATGCCGATAAGCGGACGGAAAACGGGGATTGTCGTCATAACTTCGTTTGTAACGCCGAGCGCATGGATGGTCTGACTTGCAACCTGACCGAGACTTTCGCCTGTGATAAGTGCGAGGGAGTTGTTTTTGAGCGCGATTCTCTCAGCGGTCATCATCATCATTCTGCGCATAATGAGTGTCAGGTGGTCTTCGGGGCAGTTGTCGCGGATTGCGAGCTGCTGCTCGGTAAAAGGAACAATGTAAAGATTGAATCTGCCCGTGTAGCCTGCGACAATTCGTGCAAGCTCGATTACCTTTTCCTTTGCACGCTCACTTGTGTACGGAGGCGAGAAGAAATGCACCGCATCAAGCTCAACACCGCGCTTTGCAATCATCCACGCCGCAACGGGACTGTCGATACCGCCCGAAAGGAGAATTGTCGCCTTTCCGCTTGAGCCTGTCGGCATACCGCCGGGGCCTTCGCAACGCGCACCGGTTGTATAAACATACGCCTCGTTCTCGCGGATTTCAACGCGCACGGTAACCTCGGGATTCTGCACATCAACCTTTAATTTATGAAGACGCGACAAAATTGCACCGCCCATTTCGCGACTGATTTCAGGCGACTTGAGGGGGAACTTTTTATCGCTTCTCTTTGCCTCTACTTTGAATGTTTGTGCGCCGTAAAGTGCATCGATAACATAATCGGCACCCTCGGACATAATTACATCCATATCCTTTTGGAAAACGCCTGCCTTGGCGATGAAGATGATACCGAAAACCTTGCGCATCTTTTCAATAAGGGAATCTGCGTCTGTGTTTTGGGCAGGCTCAATATAGATTACCGCCTGAGCCTTTCTGATTGATGCGATATTCTCTCTTCCGACAACCTTTTTGATATTGCGGACGAGCATATCCTCAAACTTGCTTCTGTTAAGCCCCTTGAGGATGATTTCTCCGTATTTTACAAGAATGATTTCTTTCATATGATTTTCACCTAAATTTGCAAATTTTCCGAGATTTCCACGACTTTTTCTGCTACAATCTTTGCCTCTTCCATGGTGTTGTACCTTGAAAGGCTGAAGCGGATTGCACTGTCGGGGAGTGGAGCGCCCATTTCGAGTAAAACTCCGCTTGTGTGCGCTCCGCGGGCACAGGCAGAGCCGCTTGAAACATAAATCCCCTCGTTTGAAAGGGCGTTGAGCATAATTTCAGAACGGATTTTGCCAAACGAAATGTTTAATATATACGGGCTTTCGTTTGCACTGCCTCCGTTATGAACACTGCCGTCTATCCTGAGAAGGTTTTCTTTAAGATAATTTTTAATCTCAAGCACTTTTTCACCATCCGGCAGATTTATAAGCTCACACGCTTTGCCAAAGCCTGCGATTGCGCCGACATTTTCGGTACCGCTTACAATATTTTTTTCCTGACCGCCACCGAAAACGGACGGCTTTAAGGTCGTACCTTTTTTTATATAGAGCGCACCGATGCCTTTGGGTCCGTGGATTTTGTGACTGCTTATACTCACAAGGTCAATTCCCCACGCAGACGGCTTTACCGCGATATGCCCAAAGGACTGCACGGCATCAACATGGAAAAGCGCACGCGGAGCAATTCTTTTAAGTACGCCACCGATTTTTTCAATCGGCATTACAGCGCCCGTTTCGTTATTGACATGCATCACGCTGACAAGAACTGTGTCGGGCGTAATAGCATCCAGTATATCGGTCAGCTTTACCGTACCGTCAGTCTGCGGCTTTATACGCACAACCTCAAACCCCTGTTTTTCAAGGTGGTTTACGGTTTCCGCTACGGCAGGATGTTCAACTGCCGTTGTGATGATGCGCTTGCCTTTTTTGATATTTGCCGCACCGAGGAGCGCGATGTTATCCGCCTGCGTACCGCCCGATGTGAAATAGATTTCATCAGCTGTGACAGAGAGTGCCGCTGCAACCTTTCTGCGAGCGTCAGTCACAATCTTTTCGGATTCAAGCCCCAGTGCGTGACGGCTTGACGGATTGCCGAAGCTGTGCTTCATATATTCAGTTATTGTGTCAACGACCTCCGCTGCGGGAGGGGTAGTTGCGGAGTTATCGAAATAAATCATTTGTTTGCTCCTCTTGTTTGGGGACGGGGCAATTTTTGTTGCACCTGCGGATTACAAAAATTCCCGCCGTCCCCGAAAGTGCGGTTTAACTACTGCGTGCGAGCCGTTGCTTCCCGTTTGGGGACGGGTCGTTTTTGTTACGGGTTTAGGGACAGGTCCGTTTTTGTGCACCTTCGGATTACAAAAATGTCCCCGTCCCTGCACAAAAAACACCCCGTCCCCGTGCTTTCATCAACTGCATTCTGTCATCCACATCCGCATTATTCGTCAAAGAGAGAAGTTTGTACCGTTCCTCCATCGCCATCTCTTAAATAATATCCCGATGACGGAATAGTTCTTGCCTCATACCCTGCAGTTGTTGAAAGTCTTGCCTCGGGGAAACAGATATCAGTCAGGAGCGACTTTCTTCTCATCGTCATTACCTGAACGCCCTGAGAAGTACGGCTTGTTTTGGTCATAATGTCCTTGGTATTGAATACCACGCATTTATCAATATTGCTGAAAAGCGCTACCTGACATTCTTCCTTGCAGTAAAGCATACCGATAATTTTGCCCTTACCGTAAGCATTTGTCAGCTTCTTACGGTTGGTCTTTGTTTCGTAGCCCTTCATATCGACCTTGGCAACCTTACCGCTTTCAAATGCGAACAGCATAAATCCGCCAAAATCGTATGCAGGCGTGCAGTAAATTATCTTTTCGTCAGGCTCCATCCCGATAAGGTTCGGGAGATACTCGCCAAGCGCACTTGCCTTTGTATCAGGAATGTCGTAAAGCTTCATCTTATATACATTCTGCTTGTCCGAGAAGAAGAGAATCTCCATTTTGTTTGATGCCTCCGCCTCGCAAAGAAGACTGTCGCCCTCCTTGAACTTCTGCTCGCTTGCCGCACGGAGAGAAACAAGAGTTATCTTCTTGAAGTAATTTTCGCGCGACATAAATACGCGTACATTATAGTCTTCGATAAAGGTTTCGGGACTTTCGGGGGCCTCATCCTCGGCATCGATAACTACGGTTTTTCGGTCAGCACCGTATTTTTTCGCAATTTCTTCAAGCTGTTTTGCAATAAGCTTGCGGATTCTGGCATCGCTTTCAACCGTTTTCTTAAGGTCGGCAATTTCCTCCAGAAGCTTTTCAATTTCGCTTGTACGCTTTAAGATATACTCCTTATTAAGATTACGAAGCTTGATTTCCGCAACGAATTCCGCCTGAATTTTGTCAATATTAAAGCCTGCCATAAGGTTGGGGACAACCATTGCATCCTCAGGTGTGTTGCGGACAATGTAAATCGCTTTGTCAATATCAAGCAGGATTTTTTCAAGACCCTGCAAAAGGTGGAGCCTGTCGCTCTTTTTCGCAATCTCAAAATTAAGCATTCTGCGGATACATTCCGTTCTGAATTTAATCCACTCTTTTAAGATATCACGCACGCCGAGAACCATCGGCTCGCCATCAATCAAGATGTTGAAGTTACAGCTGAAGCTATCCTCAAGCGGTGTCTGTTTATAAAGACGCGCCATAAGCTTCTCTGCGTCTACACCGCGCTTTAATTCAAGCGTTATCTTAAGACCTGTCTTGTCTGTTTCGTCACGCACATCGTTAAGGTCGCGCAGCTTTCCGCTTTTTATAAGCTCTGTAATTTTATCTATAATCGCCTCAACAGTGGTGCTGTAAGGAATTTCAAGAATTTCTATGATGTTTTGCTTTTTGTCATAGGTGTACTTTGCGCGCACCTTTACACTGCCCGTACCTGACGAGAAAATCTTTTCCAGAACCTCGTCATTTTTAATGAGGTATCCGCCCGTTGAAAAGTCAGGTCCCTCTATAAATTCAGAAAGAGAGACATTCTTGTCCTTCATAAGCGCAATCGTAGCGTTACAGATTTCGCGCAGATTAAAGGATGCAATATTACTCGCCATACCAACGGCAATACCCTGATTGGGGTTTACAAGGATATTGGGAAACGCAGTCGGAAGAAGAGAAGGCTCCTTCAGTGTGCCGTCATAGTTATCCACGAATTCAACGGTGTCCTTGTCAATGTCGCCGAAAATTTCGTTGCAGACGGGAAGCAGCTTTACCTCAGTATAACGCGATGCAGCATACGCCATATTGCTGCTGTAATGACGGCCGAAGTTACCCTTTGAATCAACAAGAGGGTGCAAAAGTGCCATATGCCCCTCGGTAAGTCGCACCATCGTTTCATAGATTGCGGCATCGCCGTGGGGATTTAATTTCATTGTCTGGCCGACAACATTGGCGCTCTTTGTCCTGTTTCCGCCCAGAAGTCCCATCTTGTACATTGTGTACAGAAGCTTCCTGTGAGACGGCTTGAATCCGTCAATTTCGGGGATTGCACGGGATATAATTACACTCATCGCATAGGGCATATAGTTCTTTTCAAGTGTTTCGGTTATGCCCTCTGTCGAGAGAGAGAATTTTTCTTCATTCATGCGGGTTTCCTCCGTTTTACATAGATACAGTCATTATATCACAAAAATAGAAAAAAAGCAAATTTTAACTTCGGAAAAAAAGGCTTTTTTTGATATATTTTATCGCACTTCCATAATTTTCAAATTATGTTGTTGACTTAATCTTTTTGTAAATGTATAATAGGTACAAATACAAAGAATAGTATGGCGGTGTTGAAATGAAAACTTTCAGAAGAATTGTACTGACAATGGCGTTTGTGATGATTACGCTTTTGTCAATCAGCGTATTTGCCGAGGAAGACCTTACAAGTGTAAAGGTTTATTTCGGGGCGGAAAAAATTCCGACAATTACCGAAAATGAAGTTGTTTTCGAGCTTTATGATGAGAGCGGAGAAACGCTTCTTGATACGAAAAAGCATAAATTAAAGCGCGGACATGTTGGATTTGAAATTGAATTTGAAGTTCCTGCATACAGCGCAGGTAAAAAGTTTAAGTTCGTAGTGGCAAGCGGTGCAAAAGGCGCAATCCACGGCGATGTGCAGGGCGCGGAGCATATCCTTGAAACATATTCCATGCCTGACGAAAACGGCTTGCTTGTGAATTACACAAGTTTCTATATGAATCTTGACTGCTACTGGAATAAAGAGGCTACTATAAAAATCCCCTCAACCGACAAGACTCTTTTCTATCACTGCGTTGAAGGGGACGAGGTTTATGTAACATACGACCTCTTGGAGAAAATCGGAATCAGTGCCAAAAAGTATAACGAAGAAAAGCCCTATGTAAAACTCTACACAGATAAATCTCACGAGGCAAGATTTTACATTAACGACATCTATGCTCTTTTCGGTGCAGAGGGCGTAAATCTTGAAAAAGCAACTTTTGAAATAGACACAATGCCTTTCGTTCCTCTTTCAAAAGTGGCACAGTACTTCCAGTGCGATTACAAAGTCGTAAAGAAAAGCGAATATCAGATAGAAATCGAGCTTTCAAATTCAGCTTATTCAGAAGCCGGTAAGAAAGAGGAGTTTGTAAACTCAAAGAGTGTTACAAGCAAGACAGACTATATGATATGGGTTTCTAAAAAGGATTTTGAAGTAAATATATTCGTGAAAAATGGAGACAAGTGGGCACTTACCCATACTTTCCCCTGCTCAATAGGTAAACCCTCAACTCCCACAATCGAAGGTATGTTTGAATATTATCAGTATCAGAGCGTGTGGCAGTATGCCAAGTATTACTGCGGTCCCGTAATGCGCTTCCGCGGTGGATACGCGTTCCACTCATATCTCATAAAATATAACGGAACTCCCTACGATGCGCGTCTTGGACAGCAGGTTTCGGCAGGTTGTGTAAGAATGCATCCTGACGATATTACATGGATGACAAAAAACATTCCCTTGTATACAAGAGTCTGGATAACTGCATAAGTAAAGACGAATTCTGCATGCGGATACACCGTATGCAGAATTCTGTATATGTGCCCGTAGCTCAGTTGGATAGAGCGTCAGACTCCGACTCTGAAGGCCGTGCGTTCGAATCGCATCGGGTGCGCCAAAGAAAAACACACCGCGCGGTGTGTTTTTCTTTGTTTACACTCGCCTAAAAGTGTGATATAATAATCCCTGAAAGAAGGTTTTTTCGTGAAAATAAACTATTTCAAAAATGCAATCGGTCATTTTAATACTGTAACGCGCCACCGCCACGCAGTTATGCGTCACTGCTTTTATGCAGGGATTTTCTGGCAGGGAGTGCGCCACGACCTTTCGAAATATTCGCCCGCAGAATTTATTCAGGGCGTAAAATACTACTCCGGCACCCGCAGTCCCAACGAGGCAGAGCGAAATGCTCACGGATACAGTACCGCGTGGCTTCATCACAAGGGCAGAAACAAGCACCATTTTGAGTACTGGACGGATTACAACCCTATCGAACGCAAGGTTATGCCTGTGAAAATGCCCATTCGCTATGTCGCTGAAATGTTTTGCGACCGCGTTGCCGCAAGCAAGATTTATCAGGGCAAAAACTATAAAGAGTCGCACCCCTACGAGTATTTTATGAATGCTAAGGGCCGCCGCTTTATCCACGAGGAAACGAGTGACCTTATTGAAGACTGGCTTTTAATGCTCAGTGAAAAAGGCGAAGAAGAAACTCTCCGCCACATAAAAGAAACCGTTAAAAAAGAAAGGTAAGCGCAATCAAAAGAATCGCCCCGGGGATTTCAAGTATTCCGCACAGTGATGCGGTAACAAGATTAATACCCACAGCCGGAAATGACAGCATCGGGGCAATGGTGTTGTATATAATAAGGAACAAAAAGCCGCCGACAATTCTGCAAAGGATGTTTGCGGCGCTTTTCATATTAAGAAAAAACAGCGCGCACAGTGTAATTCCAAGTAAAATAAAAAGATAATCCAAAAAAATCGCCCCCATACTAATGTATGAGGGCTTTTCCTAATCGAGAAGTATTTTTTTCAATTCATCATCGGGATAAAAGGGGTATGTCCTTCCGCCTGTTGTGACTGAATTTTCCGTGAATGTGCTTTCGCTTAAAATATAACGCGCGGTTTCCTTTTCGATAAAGCCGTAGCGCGTCAGCACGGCAAGTGAATCTTCATATAATATATATGTCGCGGTAAATGTGCCTTGCTTTAATACGCGGTTGATGTAAATCGCGCTCAACACGATAGCACCTATTTCAAACGCCCACGAAAACGGCAGGTATTTCGCCACTGCAAAAACCACCACACAAAAAATAATAGCCTTAAAAAGTGCTTTTATAGTTTGCCTGTCGTCTTTGACCGCAACGGCGCGGCCTCTGTATATTTCTTTCATAATAAACCTCCATATAATATAAGTTCGAAATGCGAGATTCATCGCTTCGCTCAGAATGACACTATTTGTCATTCTGAAGGAGTAAGACGACTGAAGAATCTTCTCCGCGGGAGGTTCGTGAACCGCCTCTATAATGCTGATGCAAAACTTTTTTATCAAGGATTTTCACAGTCGCGAAAATCAACCAACATTTCGAACTTCGAACTCCTCACAACACCCAATCCACAATTGCCGCCTTTAGCTTTCCGCCATCCGTTTCAAGCACTGCAAACGAGGGCTTTGTTCCCCTCGGACGGGAAACACTTCCTGGATTCAGTACGATAAGTCCGTCATCGCACTTTTTAAGTGATGAACTGTGCGTATGCCCGAAAAGTGCCGCCTCGCACTCTTTCGCGCGGGCCATCGTTTCGAGCTTCTCCGTCCCGTAACTTACCCCCAGCGTGTGCCCGTGGCAGATAAAGATTTTGTGATTGTCAAAAGTTATAACCCTCTCGTGGTCGCCACTGCGCAGAAAGTCATTATTTCCCACGACAGACACAACCTTTATCGGATAGTACATCATCTCAAGGTAATCCACATCGCGCGCAATGTCGCCAAGGTGTATTATCATATCAATATTCTTTTCGCCGACAGATGCGATTGCCCTCTCAAGCGAGGCAGTGTCGCCGTGACTGTCGGAAAGTACGATTGCACGCATAACGGTCACGCCCCCTCTTCCTTTATATTTTATAGGAAAGAACACATCGTGTCAAGGAATCATATATTGGAAATAGAAAGGCGTGATGGAAATGGATATATTCGAAAAATTAAAAGGTATGGATAAGAAGGAGCTCTCCGCAGCAATTAAGAAAGCTCAGGAATTCGCAAAAACCCAGGAGGGACGCGAATTTGTCGAAAAAATAAAAAAAGGCGAGGCAGGAATAGACAAATCCACTCAGGAAAAAATCGCAAAAGAAATAGGGAGCAATCCCGACATCGCAAAAACTCTTTCCGATTTATTAAAGGGGTGACGGTATGGATCTGGAACAGGAAATCTCAAAAGCACTCTCCGACCCCGATATTATGAACAAGGTTCAGGGGGTATTGTCGTCCCTTTCGGAAAACAATAACGAGGAAAAAGAGGGCGGCGAAGTAAAACTTCCTAATAATATGCTCTCGGCACTCTCAAAATCGGGCGGTGATGACAGAACACGGCTTCTTCTTGCGCTTAAGCCGTTTCTCAGCGAAAAGCGTGCACCTTATATGGACAGTGCCGTTACAATATTGCGCCTTGCATCAATGGGTAAACTCGGCAAGGACTTGAATCTTTTTTAAGGAGGGTGCGCTATGAAGGTAACACAACTGCCTACAACATCGAAAAGCATCCGTCCGCAAAAGGGTGTGATTTCCCTGCCACCGCAAAGCAGAGGCGGATTTGATATCGCCAAAATCCTCTCGCGGTTTGAGACGGATGACTATATCCTTGCAGGGATTATCCTTGTACTTGTTTTCGAGGGATGCGATGACTATATACTTCTCGCTGCGCTCGGGTATTTGTTCATTATGGGGCTAAAGGAGTAAATTAGTGCGTTTTATTATGTAAAACGCACTAATTTTTGCGCTCCGTTACCGCGTTTTTTGGGCGAAAAAACCATTCGTCAAAAAAACTGAAAAAAGTTTGAAAAAAGTGTTGACAAAGACGCTTTGGCGATGTATAATAAACAAGCTCGCCTCGAGAGGGGCAGGCAATTGAACCTTGAAAATTAAATAGCGTAAGGGCTCAAAAGAATTTTATTCATTTGAGAAACTTTAGGCGAATACAAGCCAGACAGTACAGTAATTGTACGACAACAAGTAATGAGCCAAAAACTCAGAAATCGATATATTGAAGCGTTTGCTTCTGTATATACCATTTTTAGAGAGTTTGATCCTGGCTCAGGACAAACGCTGGCGG
>JAFQQD010000068.1 GCA_017411435.1 Clostridia bacterium | reverse complement strand
TTTCGAAAGATAGATATACCCTCCTTCGCCGTTTAAGTATGCTCGAACAATTTTGATTTTAAATTCATAACTATATTTTGCCATGAAAAAACCGACCTCCCAATCGTTAGATTTTAGGTCTAACTTTTGGGGGTCGGTTCAGCCTAACTTCTGCGGATTTCATACTCTTCTATACTTTCATCCAAAATAACATTAAGCGTTATTCCTTTTTCTTTGAAATAGTCTATATTACATCTTTTGTTTCCGTTAAATTTTGAAATGAAACGCGGATTTACATAAACATCTGTACTTGCCTTAATTTCTTTTTTAAGCCGGTTTCGTACATCGCGGCTTATTACCATTTCTCCGAGTGACGGATGATATGCCCCTGCGATATAATTTTTTTTGAGGTCATCCCCGTCAGGAAGTCCTATGCGAAGAATTTCAATGTCTTTTTCCTTGAAATAGCGGTAGAGCTTTGCGGAAATACTTACCGCATCTTCAACTGTCTGCGGCTTATATTCCCCGTCCTCATACATTTTGGCAAGGAGAGTTCCGCCAAGCACAACTGTCGGGTAAATTCTTGTTTCCTTTGCACCAAGCTCGTAAAACCGTCTTGCAGTATAAAGACATTTTTCATCGTTGTCAAAAGGCAGGCCCGTCATCATCTGAAGCCCCAGTACAGCACTGCTTTCAGTTATGATTTGGGCTGCTTTTTCCACATCTGCGCTGCTATGACCCCTGTTACTGCGTAAAAGGACTGTATCATCCATTGACTGTGCCCCGAGTTCTATATTTCTTACTCCATATGACAAAAGTCTTTTTACGGTTTCACGGTCTATATAATCAGGTCTTGTAGAAAGACGGATGCTTTCCACAACACCTTTTTTTATATATTCGAGTGCAAGAGAAAGATACTCGTTTTGCTTTTTCACATCAATTCCCGTAAAACTTCCCCCGAAAAATGCAATCTGTTTTGCTTTTTTATCTGCGCTTTCAAGGTGCGCTTCTATTACATTCCTCGCCTCTATAATACTAGGAGCCGAGTTTTTTCCGCTTATCGTGCGCTGATTACAAAATGCGCAGTCGTTGGGACAACCCTCATGCGGAACAAAAATAGGTATAATCAAATTTTATCATTCCCCGTTATCAAAAAGGCAAGCCATTGGCTTGCCTTTTAATTTTACTCTTCCGTCAGCACCTGCTCGATTTCGTCAATATATTCGTCCTCGTATTCATCATCATCCTCTTCCTCAATTGCACTTCCTATCAGTATTACAAGAATACCGACAAGAACTGTTACACCACCGAAAACAAGTACGCTCTGATGGAAGCTTTTCACAATAGCATTAAATACGGATTTTACAAATTCACCTCTGGGTTCAAAACCGGGTTTAATTAAAAATCCTACGATTGAGGTAATGGCACCTGATGCAATTGCCGCCCAACCTATGAGCTTGTAAGCATAGCCCTTGCAGAATATTATTGCAAGAATCATGAAAAGTAAAAGCGCAATCACATAACAAATAAGTGATGCTGTTGAGAATACTGCTGTAGTTATATGAGTATTTCCAGAAACCTTCTGTTTTTGAATATTTTCGGGGCTTAAGCTCTTGAATTCTTCAGATTTTGCCACATATTCAGAAATTTCACGGCAAGCACTCTCGCCGAGCTCCATATTGGTAACAACCTTTATGTGTGACGCATTTTCAAGAATTGCACCTGAGATTTCTTTTACAGTTACACCGTTATATGTTTCTCCAAACATATAATAATTTATCATTTCATGTGCAATACCTGCTACAAAATCGGGATATGTAGATCTCATAACTGCGCCCTGTATATCTGCATATGTCACAGGCAACATAGAGTTATCACGCAGAACATCTGCAACGCTTGCCTTTTTCGCACTGGGTCTGAGATTTATTTTAGCAGGATTTTTAACTTCACCTACAATAAATGTTTCTGGTTCTGCGGAACGAATCGCCTTTCTTACAGAATACTCTGAAGTATTCATCTTAACAAAAAGAGTTGATACAGTCGCTGTTATTACCACGAAAAGAACAACAAACAAAAGTATGTTTCTGGCAACCGCTACTGTTTTCTCTATAATCTTGCGTCTTCTTCTGCTCTTTTTACTTTTAAGTTTTTTACCCTTTTCCTTTACCTTCGCCCTTTTAAGCATTTCTTTTTCCTTGTTATAATTAGGAATTTTTATAGGCTCCGGAGCAAACTCAGAAATAAATTCTTCCTGAGTCGATTTTTCTTCTTTTTCATTTTCAGCAGTTTCAGCCTTATCTTCAGTAATTTCTTCTGCTTTATCTACGGTAGCTGTTTTTTCATCTTCAGCTACTTCTGTGCTTTTTTCGTTTTCGCCTATCATTCTAACACTTCCTTTGCACAACTATCTAATAATATAATAGCAAGTTCTACAAAATAAGTCAAGCGAAATTGCCTTTTGTAAATTTTTTATTATTTTGCGAACAAATGTTTGCTTTTTTGTTTTTTGTGTGTTATAATACCTTTATAAACATAAGGAGGGGTCTTAATGGCAGCTAATATAGATAAGCAACAGCAAATACTTAACTTTATAAAAAAACAGGTGTCTGAAAAAGGATATCCGCCTACAGTTCGTGAAATCTGTGAGGCTGTCGGGCTTAATTCCCCCTCAACAGTACACGGATATCTGAAAAGGCTTGAAAGGGACGGGCATATCATAAAAGAAAGCGGCAGTTCCCGCGGATTGCGCCTTTCAAATGTTCCTACAAATATTTCTTCTATGGAAAAGGAATATCTTGAGGTTCCTGTAATTGGCAGGGTAAGTGCCGGTCTTCCGATTCTTGCGGAGGAAAATTTAGAACGCACTTTCCCCCTTCCCATGGACTTTGCAAAGAAGAATGATGTTTATATGCTCCGTGTCCGCGGTGAAAGTATGATTAACGCAGGAATTTTTGACGGAGACTATGTAATTGTTGAAAAGTGCGAAACGGCACGCAACGGAGAAATGGTGGTCGCTCTTGTTGAAGACAGTGCAACTGTAAAAACCTTCTACAAGGAAAATAATCATTTCCGCCTTCAGCCTGAAAACGATTATATGGAGCCTATTATTGTTGACAGTGTTTCAATTCTCGGCAAGGTTGTCGGTGTATACAGATTATTGTAAAGCAAAAACAGGGTGGCTCTCGCCACCCTGTTTTCATCTGTTCATTACTAAGTCTTCTATTGCGCATCCTACAGTTTTCATAGCGCGATTAGTTTTTTTATATGCTTTTTTGATTTTTGCACTGCTTGGAGGGTCCATAAGCATACAAACTGCGCCTCCAACGATTGAGCCTGCAATAAAACCTTTGGCAAAATTTACTGTTCCTCGCATACTCTCATCCTCCTTTATAGTTAGTATAAAGGTTTTTTCATTTTATATCCGCATTATTTTTTTAACTGTTTTTACACTCAAAACGCCTATAATAATACCAACAATAACTCCTCCCAGTATATCTGTCGGAAAATGTACATAAAGGTATAATCTGGAAAAAGCGATTAAAATAGCAAGAGCAAGCGCAAAAAAGCCGATTTTCCTTTCGCGGATTAAGAGGACTGTCGCACTGATTACCGATGCAAGCGTGTGCCCTGACGGGAACGAATAATCGCGCGGTGCAGAAATAAGAAGGTTTATCCCGTCTGCTATATCAAACGGTCTTGTCCTGTGGAAAAGCGGTTTTAATATAAGATTACCGAAAAAGAAACTTCCAATAAGACCTACTGAAAGCATCAGTCCCGTAGTACGGTATTTTTTACTGCAAAGCATAAGAAGTGCTATGACAATCCATATCATTCCGGAATTTCCAAGTGTTGTTATAAATACCATTGCTTTATCAAAGAGGGGATTTCGTATGTAATTTTGAATAAAATCCAAAATGGCAAATTCTATATTACTCATTCTTGTCACCACCAATACTGTATTCATTATATTATTTAATTATTTCAAAGTAAAGTTATTTATATAAAATATTTATTGAAAAAAAGTATCTTTTGGTATATAATAAGCTGAAATGTTTTTTAAGGAGTTATACTTATGACTGTTAAAGAGCGCTATGAAGCACTTAAATCACGAATCGTAAAAAGAAAAGACGAATTTACAAATCTTATAAATTTTATGGAAAATGAAACTGCGTATCTTACTGCGCCTGCAAGCACCCGTTTTCACCTTTGCAGAAGAGAGGGACTTTTAGAACACAGCGTAAATGTGGCAGAGACTATGCTCCGTATAAAAAACGCGGTTGCCCCTCAGATTGATGATGAGAGCTGTATTATAACTGCCCTTATTCATGACCTTGGCAAGGCAGGTATGCCAGGCAACCCCCAGTATCTTGAAAACGAGCCTACTCCCAAGCAGAAACAGTATGGCTTTCCTGCATCCATTCCCTTTAGAATGAATGAAAGTCTTATATATTTAAGCGTACCCGTGCGCAGCTTGTATCTTGCTATTCCTCATATTTCGCTCTCTGAAGAGGAAGTGCAGGCTGTTATGTACCATGACGGACAATATGTGGATGACAACAAATCCGTTGCCACAAAGGAAACTCCTCTTCTTTTGTTACTTCAGTATGCCGATACATGGAGCACATTCGTAATTGAAAAAGACACTAAAAGAAAGTAATCCCCGAAAGGAAGAATATAAATGATAGAGCCTAAGAATATAAGAAATATTGCCATTATCGCGCATGTTGACCACGGTAAGACAACACTTGTCGATGCAATGCTTCGCCAAAGCGGTGTTTTCCGCGAAAATGCACACCTTGAAGAGCGCGTAATGGATTCAAACGATATCGAAAAAGAGCGCGGAATCACAATTCTGGCAAAAAACACAAGTCTTATGTACAACGATGTTAAAATTAACATCATTGACACACCGGGCCATGCCGATTTCGGTGGCGAAGTTGAGCGCGGTCTTAAAATGGCTGACGGTGTACTTTTGCTCGTTGACGCTTTTGAGGGTTGCATGCCTCAGACAAGATTCGTTCTTAAAAAGGCACTTGAGCTTAATTTGTCAATCATTATGGTTGTGAACAAGGCTGACCGCCCCAATGCGCGTCCCTACGAGGTTACTGACGAGCTTTTAGAGCTCTTTATAGACCTTGACGCAACTGACGACCAGCTTGACTCCCCCGTTGTTTATGTTTCGGGCAGAGACGGTTGGGCAAGCCTTTCTCCCGATAATCATCCCGATGACCTTAAGGTTTTGTTTGACCTTATTGTTTCGCACATACCCTCTCCAGAGGATACCCGTGACGGAGCTTTTCAGATGCTCGTATCAAATATTGACTACGACACCTTTACAGGCAGAATTGCAGTCGGCAGAATCAACCGCGGATTTGTCGAGACGAATATGCCTATCACAATAAGCCGTGAGGGTGAAAATCCCTATAACTCAAGAGTGTCCAAGCTCTACTCGTACAAAGACCTTGAAAGGCAGGTTATAGATAAGGCATGCGCAGGCGAAATTGTTGCTATAAGCGGTGTTGAAAAAATCAATATCGGGGATACAATATGCGCTTCTGGTGTTGTTGAACCTCTTCCCTTCACTCCCGTTGATGAGCCTGTTCTTTCTATGACATTCAGCGTAAACAACAGCCCCTTTGCAGGTCAGGACGGTGACTATGTTACAAGCAGACATCTGCGTGACAGACTTATGCGTGAGCTTGAGAGTAATATTGCACTGCGTGTAAGTGAAACCGACTCTCCTGACAGCTATATTGTATCAGGACGAGGTGAGCTTCATCTTTCAGTTCTTATTGAAAATATGCGCCGTGAAGGTTATGAATTCCAGGTAAGTAAGCCCAAGACAATAAATAAAGAGATTGACGGTGTTATGTGCGAGCCGTTCGAAAGACTGACTGTTGATGTTCCCGATGAACATACGGGCGTTGTAATGGAAGGTATCGGTGCAAGGAAGGGTAGCCTTACCAACATGGCACCCGGAGCAGCAGGTTATACAAAGCTTGAGTTTTCTATTCCCTCCCGCGGGCTTATCGGCTACCGCGGAGAGCTTCTTACTGCAACAAAGGGTACAGGCGTTATAAACAGCGTATTTGACCGCTATGAGCCTGTCATCCCGGGAGAGTTTACCACCCGTTCGCGAGGTAGTCTTGTAGCATATGAAAACGGTGAATCCGTTGCCTACGGTCTTTTTAATTCACAAGACCGCGGACAGATGTTTATAGGGCCCGGCGAAAAGGTCTATCAGGGTATGGTAGTGGGCGAATGCAGCCGTCTTGAAGATATCGTTGTTAATGTCTGTAAGCGCAAGCAAGCAACCAACATGCGTGCTGCAGGCAGTGATGAGGCGCTGCGCCTTACTCCTCCTAAAATTATGAGTCTTGAGGAAAGCCTTGAATTTCTCGCTGATGATGAGCTTCTGGAGGTTACACCTAACTTCCTCAGAATAAGAAAGAGAATTCTTGATACAGACCTTCGTGCTAAAGAGGCAAACAGAATCAAAAAACAACAACAGTAAGTAAGACTGTGATAGAGCAATACCGACCGCAAAAATTCAGTTTTTTGCACAAATAAATTTGAAAACGGCACTCTGATTTGGTCAGAGTGCCGTTTTTAATTACAACTGTGTTACACCTGTTGACTTATGACAAAAGATGCAATATTATGAAAGCATAATAGAAAAGGAGGTAATTTCATGAGAAAGTTTGAAATTCACGATCTTGATGTAGCAGCTTTTGTGCAGGAGCTTAATAAGTGCACCGGTCAGGTGTGGTTGACAACTGACGAGGGTGACAGAATCAATCTTATGTCTGCCTTCTGCCGCGTAGTAGGACTGATGAGCATTCTCCAGGGTGCAAAGCTCAGCCACGCTACAATCGAATGTGAAAACACAGAAGACGAAAGCAGACTCTTCAGACTTAATCTTTATGGCAAAGTCGAAGACTAATAATCAAGAAAACTTAACAGAGTTTTTGTAAAACCCGGCAACTAGGTTCATATTTACAGAAAAAATGAATTTAATAAAAAAAACTTAACACATAATATCCCCCTTGCGCTCATATGTTAGAACATATCAGTGTAAGGGGGATATTCCTTTGAAATTCTATATAGAACAGCGCTCGCGCATGCTCGCGTGGTACATAATTGAAAACGAAGCTACTGTAAGAGCTGCCGCCAAAAAATACGGTTTCTCAAAATCCGCGGTCCATAAGGATGTTACAACAAGGCTTATGGACATAGACCCAATCCTTGCATCACGCGTGAAAGAAGTCCTTGAAAAGAACAAGGCTGAGCGTCACATACGCGGAGGTCTCGCCACAAAAATGAAATATGCACAGAAAAAAATCAGCGGTTAACCACAAAAATCGCAAGAGCACATATGAGAATAAGCAAAACTGCCGTTAAAGCCACAGCCTTGTTTGTTCCTTTTGAATTAGTCTGCGATGGCTCTAAAATTCCGCTTTGTCTTAATATTTTTACCACAGGCTTATAAATAAGCATTACAAGGGCACTGTTAAGAACACATTTTATAAGATTAAACGGTAGTATTGCGGGGATAAGTAGCTGGGCTACCGCCTCACGGGGCATACCTGTATATAATGGTGTCAGTATATAGTTAAGAACTAGCATTGTTGCAACTGTGCACATTGTTCCAAGTATAAGTCCTGCGCTGGCTCCTTTTAATGAGCGATACTTTTTATATATTACCGCGGCGATGCAGGCAAACGCACAGCTTGATGCTATATTCATAAGGCAGCCTATTATATGCGTTCCGCTGACGCTTACCATTTCAATAACAGATACAATAAGTGATATTGTAAATGCTGCAAGAGGTCCGTAAAGAAATCCTCCTATCACGATTATGGCGTCCTTAGGGTCGTATTTGAGGAACGGGAATGCCACAAAAAGAGGTGGCAGGAAACGGCTTATAAACATAGCTATATAGCTAAGTGCACAAAGAAGTGCCATAGTTGTCATTTTTTTTGTTTTATTCACATAATTCACTCCTAAAAAACAAACCCCGATATCATAACGATATCGGGGTTTAGTGCATAATAGTACTTTCATTTTTCTTCTCACATCCGGACTTTAACCGTCGGTCACGGAATCACACCGTGTCTGCCTTCGCTTAAGGCTCGCGGACTAAACATAAAGTTATTACCGCCGGTAAGGAATTTCACCTAACCCCGAAGAAATACTATTCAATTATTTTGCTTTTTGCTTCTCTGCTTTCAGCTTCTTGACAGCTTCTTTTACGATTTTGTCATTCCATTTGAAAGTAAGCTTTTCTGACTCTTCCTGAATAACTTCTGTTGTCTTTTCCTGTTTTCTCATCAACTTGTAGTCTTCAAATTCAGGAATGGTTGTATCAATAGCGTATTTCTTTATGATATGATAACCATAGTCACTCTTAACAGGCTCTTTTGTATACTCGCCTACTTTAAGTTCTCTTGACGCTTTTTCAAATTCTTCTACCATTTCGCCTGTACCGAATGTATAGTACTGACCTGCACTCATACCGGGATCTTCGTTGTAATCGGAGATAAGAGTATCCATCTCTTCGCCCTTATCAAGCTTTGCGATAACCTCTTTTGCAAGCTTGAGTGCTTCTTCATCAGATTTTCCGGGAGCACCTGTCTGCTCATCTGCCATTGTTGAAATAAGCACATGCTGAACTCTGAGTTTATCCTTATAATCTTCAAGAAATGCTTTTTCTATTTCAGCATCTGCAACATAACCCTTCTCGCCTTCCTGAGAGATTTTTTCAAACAAGCGATTCAAAATCTCATAGGTCTCAAGATATTGATCAATAGCCTCATCAGTTGTGGATGAGCTCTTAAGGAAATCTGCATAGCCTTCTTCGCCGCCATAGTTTTCAACAACCATCTTTTTCTGCTCTTCAACGGCTTTTTTAACATCTTTATCTGATTTAATACCATACTGTCCTGCAAGTATAGTTGAAGCAGCGAGCTGTTCTACCTGAAGCTTTGTAGTTTCCTCGATATAGTCAGCTACGGTTTTACCTGTGCCTTCTTCTATCTCCATATTAAGCCAGTCTTCGCCGAAACTCTGCTGGTACTGTGCCATCTGTTCATAAGTAATGCTGTAAATAAAGTTATAGTAAGCCTGTGTAATTTCAATGTCGTCTACCTTAAGCACTACATCTTTATTATACTCTACATTTACCTTCTCAGGAGCGGTTGCAGCAACCTTCTCTTCCTTCTTTTTATCCTTACAAGCGGTAAAAAGCGAAAGACACATAACTGTCGCAATTAAAAGCGCAAATATCTTTTTCATTTTGTACAATCCTTTCTTTTGCCTTTTCAGGCTCAAAATCTACTCTATTATATACTACTCTTCTTCTTTTTGCAAGCACTTTAATACATTATTTACACTTTCGACTAATTTATCGCCCTTGAGCCCTTTTTCGCGCAATAATATATAGGGGTTATCACCTGCACCGAAAAGGATTTTTCCTTTATTCTTAGTTGCAAGAACCGAAATTCTGTCAACAAGTTCACGGGTAAGAGAGGAAATTTTGAAAATTATGCCCGCTTCTGCATGTGATATTTCACGGATGCCGATTTCCTGCGCCGTTATGCGAAGCATCTGTATATCGAGAAGTGCATAGGTTTCATCGGGAATTTCTCCGTATCGGTCCTCAAATCCACCCTCTACTGCGTATCGGTCATTTATATCTTGTATTCCTGCAATCTGCTTATACGCCTCTATACGAAGGTTCGATGTGGGAATGTAGGTATCGGGAATAAATGCATTAACCTCAAGGTCGATAACTGTTTCTGCCTTTTCCTCTTTTTGGGGTTTACCCATAGCCTCGTTTACAGTTTCCTGTAGAATGGAGCAATACATATCATAACCTACGCTTGCCATAAATCCGTGTTGTTCGGGGCCAAGTACATTTCCTGCTCCGCGGATTTCAAGGTCGCGCATAGCGATTCTGAAGCCTGAGCCAAACTCTGTAAACTCCCTTATTGCACGAAGCCTTTTCTCGGCAACATCGTCAAGAGTTTTATCTTTCTTGTAAGTAAAATATGCATATGCAAGCCGATTTGTTCTTCCGACTCTGCCACGGAGCTGATAAAGCTGACTAAGCCCCAGCCTGTCAGAATTTTCGATAATAATGGTATTTACATTCGGGATATCTATTCCCGTTTCAATTATCGTGGTACACACCAGAACATCTATTTCCCCGTCATTTAATTTCATCATTATATTATCAAGTTCGGTTTCGCTCATCTTACCGTGAGCAACGCCTACGCGCGCATCGGGAATGAGTTTTTGTAATCGGTCTGCCACGGTATAAATACTCTCAACACGGTTGTGAAGATAATACACCTGCCCGTTTCGCGCAAGCTCACGCTCTATTGCGTTTTTCACGACTGCCTCATTATATTCAAGCACATATGTCTGCACGGGATGGCGGTCGTTTGGCGGTGCAGAAAGCACACTCATATCGCGTATGCCTATCATGGCCATATGAAGAGTTCTGGGAATGGGGGTTGCACTTAATGTCAGAACATCTACATTCTTTTTCATTTCCTTGATTTTTTCCTTGTGTGTTACGCCGAAGCGCTGCTCTTCGTCCACAATCAAAAATCCAAGTTTTTTGAAAACGACATTTTTTGAAAGAAGTTTATGCGTTCCTACTACTATGTCACACTCTCCGCTCTGAAGCATTTTAAGAGTTTTTTTAGTCTGCGTGGGAGTTTGAAATCTGCTGAGCATTCTTACCGTTATCGGATAGTCGCTCATTCTTTTTACGAAGTTCTGATAATGCTGTGACGCAAGGATTGTTGTCGGCACAAGATATGCCACCTGATAACCGTCCATAACGGCTTTGAATGCACCACGCATCGCTACCTCTGTCTTGCCGTAGCCAACATCTCCACACAGGAGTCTGTCCATGGGTTTTATGCTTTCCATATCCTTTTTCATCTCAAGGGTACTGCGAAGCTGGTCTTCCGTTTCTTCGTATGGAAAGGCATTTTCAAAATCGTGTTGCCACGGAGTATCTGGAGAAAATGCAACACCCTGCATTTGTGCGCGCTGGGCATAAAGCTCTACAAGTTTTTTTGCCATTTCCTGTACGCTTTCTTTTACCTTACGCTTCGCGTTTGCCCACTCATTTGAGCCAAGGCGGTTGAGGCGCACCATTTTGTTTTCTCCGCCCGTGTATTTGCTGACTGCGTCAAGCTGTCCTACGGGGAGATAGAGGAAGTCCTCTCCCCTGTATTCAATTTTTATATAATCCTTAGTAACACCGCTTACTTTCATACGGACGATGCCGAGGTATTTGCCTATTCCGTGTGCGCGGTGAACTACAAAGTCGCCAACTTCAAGCTGGTCGGCACTTTTGATTTTCATTGTGTTTTCGCTTTTTGCCGTGCGTCTTTTTTTCTTTTCCGCTGCAAAAATTTCGCTGTCACTCACAATTGCGTATTTTTCAAGCGGATATTCAAATCCGCGTGTAATACTGCCTGTCACAACAGTCACATATTCTTTTGAAAGTGTTTTCGGGTCCTCGTCAAATACTGCTTTTACATCGCGTTCATTAAGCATTTCGGCAATTTTTCTTGCCCTCAGGGTGCTTCCTGCCAGAATTACGGTTTTCACACCCTCGTCCTGCCAACGCTTAACATCGGTAAGCAGAAACTCAATATTTCCGCTGTAACTGCTCATACCCTTTGCAGTTATTTGTAAGTCGGATTCTATCTCCCAGTCGGGACACGCGTTCCCGACAGCAGAAAGCGAAATACACTCTTTTTTTGAAAGCTCCTGCACTATTTCGCTGTATCTGTTTATATACTCGTAAATATCGTTTTTAATCCCTTTGTCGGCAAGGGTTTTTATATTTTCTTCTATTTCCCATTCTACAGCCTTTGCGCTTTCGCTCATTCGCCCGGGCTCGTCAGTAAAAATAATATAATCATCTCCTGCGTACGAAAGCATTGTCTCGCGCGCATTTTCAACATTTACGGGGATGATTTTTGCATCCTTAAGCTTTTCTACGCTCATCTGAGTTTCGCAGTCAAAACTGCGGAGTGAATCGATATCGTCACCGAAAAGCTCCATTCGTATTGGAAGCAAGCTATCGGGAGAATATATATCCACAATACCGCCACGAATGGCGAACTGTCCCGGAAGATTTACTGTATCCGTACGGTTATATCCCATTTCGGTAAGTTTTTCGGGAAGTGAGTTTGCATCTATAGCTCCACCGTATGAGAATGTCATTGAGAGGTCCTCAAGCTTATTTTTAGGAAGCACAAAATGGAGAAGCGACTCTACCGACAGTACGGCATTCGCTCCCCCTGCAAGCGCACCAAGTGCGGCAGCGCGTTTATTTTCTGCTTCGCGGTTTGAAGCCTCAACCTTGTAAAGCAGAACCTCCTTCGGAGGTATGTAGACACATTCACCCTCAGAGAAAAACGATAAATCGTCACAGAGCCTGCGCGCCTTGGTATCGTTGTGAGTTATCACCAGAGCACGCTTTTTCGTTTTTTCACAAATAGAGTTTATAAGATGTGCCTTTTGAGCATCTGCAGCTCCGCTTATCATTATTGGAAACTTTTTCTTTTCAATACAAGTTAAAATTTCCTCAAACTGGGCGGAGCTTTCAAGTAGACTGCTAAAAACATTCATACAATCACAGCACCCTGTTATTAAATCTGCTCATCGCTTCACCAACGCCCATCTTAAAAATGACAGACAGTATATCCTCTATGTTTTTTATTGCTTTTGTAACGCTTTTTCCGTCTTCATCGTTAAAGCGTCCCAGAACATGGTCAACAAGGTCATGTTCCGGCGCTCCTACGCCAAATCTTATGCGCGGAAATTCATCGGTCCCCAGAAGATATATAATATTTTTCATTCCATTATGTCCGCCTGCACTTCCACTTGGACGGATACGCACTTTCCCTGCTTCAAGTGTTACATCGTCATACAAAACAATTATATTCTGCGGCTCTATCTTATAGAATTCTGCCGCTTCTCTTACACTTTGTCCACTTAAATTCATAAAAGTCTGAGGTTTTAACAAGATACATTTTTCACTGCCGATAAAACCCTCTCCATAGACACCTTTGAATTTAATTTTGCTGAGTTTTACACCAATTCTCTCTGCAAGATAATCTATTGCAACAAAGCCTACATTATGTCTTGTATTTTCATATTCGCGACCGGGGTTTCCCAAACCTACTATAAGATACATAACCATTCTCCTTGATTTTTTACATCCCACAATGCCGCCACGGAGACCGCGGCGGCATTGTAATTTCCATATATTTTGCTTCTGTTTTCAGAAATTATGTAAAGAGGGGACTTACGGAAACATCTTCGTAAATACGCTCAATAGCTTCTGCGAAAATAGGAGCTACGCTGAGAATCTTTGTCTTCTTCATAATTTTTTCTTTGGGAAGCTCAATTGTGTTAAGACAAACAAGTTCCTTAATGGGACTGTTTTCAAGACGCTCAATAGCAGGGCCGCTGAGAACGGGATGTGTACAGCAAGCGTAAACTTCTGTTGCACCGCGCTCTACAAGAGCTTCAGCCGCATGAACGATTGTGCCTGCGGTATCAATCATATCGTCAACTAAGATAACCTTCTTGCCCTTGATTTCGCCGATGATGTTCATAACCTCACTTACATTGGGCTTGGGACGGCGCTTATCAATGATTGCTATCGGCACATTGAGCTTCTGTGCAAAGTTTCTTGCACGGGTTACACTACCGAAGTCGGGTGATACTACCACGATATCATCCATACTGTCCTTGAACTTTTCTATAAAATACGGAGCCAGAATCGGAACACCGAGAAGATGGTCAACGGGAATATTGAAAAAGCCTTGAATCTGAGCAGCGTGAAGGTCCATTGTAAGAACTCTATCAGCACCTGCTTCTGCAATAAGGTCAGCAACAAGTTTTGCACTGATCGGGTCTCTCGCCTTTGCTTTTCTGTCCTGACGAGCATATCCGAAGTAAGGCATTACTGCAGTAATTCTACCTGCAGATGCTCTCTTAAATGCGTCAATCATAATGAGCATTTCCATAAGGTTGTCATTAACAGGTGCACTTGTGGACTGAACTACGAAAACATCACTGCCTCGAACTGTTTCTCCGATATTAACGAATATTTCACCGTCAGAGAAAAGTCCAACATTAGACTCTCCCAAGCTTACATTAAGCTTTTCCGCTATTTCTGCGGCAAGTTTGGGATTAGAGTTTGCTGCAAAAATCTTGATGTTTTTTCCGTGTGATATCATTTCTTAATTCCTCCGTATGATAAATTAAAATAAATTATTTGTCATTTGTCTTCCCAATATGCTGTGGTAATAGCATATTATATACTGTTGAATACTGACGCAACTGATTAAAGCACACGGGAATCGAACCCCGTGTGCTTAACCCAAGGGGAAGGGGCCCCCTGGATTAAGTCAAAAAGGCAAGCAATCGCCTGCCAATTTTTTATGTCATTACTCTTCTGCTGATTCTTCAGATGCAAGGAACTCTTCATACTTAGCAAGAATTGCATTCTGAAGTTCTTCACGCATTTCTGTCGTGATGGGGTGTACAATATCTCTGTATGTACCGTCTGCTGACTTTCTGCTGGGCATTGCCGCAAAAAGTTTCTCTTTGCCTTCAATAACTTTGATGTCATGCACTACAAAGACATTGTCGAAGGTAACGGAGACTACAGCCTTCATTTTCCCTTCCTGAGAAATCTTTCTCACTTTAATGTCTGTGATTTGCATACTTTCTTCCCTCCGAAAAAGAATTTTTTAAGATTTTTTTCATTTTGCTATTGATTTTTTCCCCTAATATGTATAATATCAAATAATAAATACTATTTCAACAAAAAGTTTTACTTTTTTGTTATTTTCCAACTTTTATATAAAGGCAAGTGATTTTTTTGAGCAATATTACCATTAAAAAAGGATTGCGCGTATATCTTATAGGTATCGGCGGTGTAAGTATGTCAGGAATAGCACAGATGCTCCTTCGTGAAGGTTGCATAGTTTCCGGTTCCGACCGTTCAAGTTCTGTGCTTACTGAAAGGCTCTCAGAACTTGGTATTACAGTTCATATCGGACACAGCGCCGACAATATAAAAGACTGCGACATTGTGGTGTACAGTGCTGCTATTGGTGAAGATAATCCTGAGCGTGTGAAGGCGCGTGAGCTGGGAATTAAAGAGGTTGACCGTGCCCAGATGCTTGGTGCTATTATGAAAGAGTACGAGTGTCCTATCGCAATCAGCGGTACTCATGGAAAAACTACTACTTCAGGTATGCTCACACATATTTTCATGGAATGTGGCAAAAACCCCACAGTTACTGTCGGCGGCGAGCTTGATATCATCCGCGGAAATGTGCATCTTGGCGATAAAAAATACTTTATTGCAGAGGCGTGCGAATATCATCAGAGTTTTCTTCGTTTCTTCCCCAAGATTTCTGTAATCACAAATATTGAGGCAGACCATCTTGACTATTTCCGCGACCTTGACCACATTATCGAAACATTCCGTTCTCTTGCCCTCCTCACTCCCCAGGACGGTGCTCTTATCATTAATGCCGAGGATGAGAATGTTTTGCGTGCAGTAGAAGGTGTAGACCGCAAAATTATTACATTCGGTATCCGCGGAGATTATGATTACACAATCGACAACATGACCCACAACGGATTTAACCACTATACATTTACTGTTTGCAAAAAAGGTAATCCCGTTGGCGAAATCCGTCTTAGCGTACCCGGAATTCACAATGTTTATGATGCTTTGGCTGCTTTTGCAGCAGCAGATTATCTCGGTCTTGATACAGACCATATATGCGAATCGCTTTACCGTTTCGGCGGAACACATCGCCGTTTTGAAACACGCGGTATTATGGGCGGGATTATGGTTGTTGACGACTATGCTCATCATCCGACAGAAATCAAGGCAACACTTGGAGCAGCGCGTGATATGAAGTATAATGAAATATGGTGTCTGTTCCAGCCGCACACATACACAAGAACTTACAATTTCTTTGACGATTTTGTAAAAATTCTTTCTGAAAGCGGCGTAAATATCATTATCACAGATATATATGCAGCGCGTGAAAAAGACACAGGACTTGTATCTGCACAGCAGCTTGCAAATGCTATTCCCAATGCCGTTTACAGAAAAACATTCCCCGAGGCGGCTGAGTTTATAAAGTCACACGCAAAGCGTGGCGACCTCGTTATAACAATGGGTGCAGGCGATGTTTATAAGGTTGGAGATATGCTTCTTTCCGATAATGAGTAAGAATTGCGAATTTGACGCAAAATAATAAATAAAGGGTATCGCAGTGCGATACCCTTTATTTATTATTTTTTAATATCTTTTGCTACTTTCGAGCCTTTTTTCTTGGTTTCTTCAACGATGGTTTTTTCTGCCTTCACTACTTTTTTAGCAGTTTCTTTTTTCGCGGGAGACTTCTTCTCAGGAGACTTCTTTGCTGCCACCGTTTTCTTCACAGGAGCTTTGATAAGAGACATAAGCTCGCGCGCAGCATCAACATTTCCTTCAATCATTAAAATTCCTTCTGAAAGGCTTTCTTCTGCTTTTTTCTCACCTTTGATAATTTTCTCAAGCTCATCTGCAGTTATAAAAACCTTTGCATCACGGTCATAATATTCATACGGAGCGGCAGTAATTACGCCTTCTTTTACTTCCACATAAAATGCGCCTTCCCCTTCGCCGTATATGTCAAATTCCACTGCTATATCATTTTCAATCTTTTTAGCAGCTGCCTTCTTAAGGTTTTTTTCTACAAACGAAAAAATCTGCTCGTATGTCATAAATACATCCTCCTTTTATAGTATATAACTATTATGCCACTTTCCAGGATTAAATTCAATATCTAATTATGCAATCTTTTGTCGAGCATGATAATTTATAAATTCAGTATTGAATTTATGGGGCAAAAGGTTTATAATGTAAACGACAGTATATTCTTGGAAGAAGGAGTCTTCTTATGGAAAAAAAACTTCTGTTTATATATAACCCCGTCAGCGGAAAGGCACAGGTCAAGACATTTCTTGCTGATATTATAGATATTTTTTCTTCGGCAGATTACTCAGTTACAGTACATCCTACAAAATGCAAATTTGACGGATACGAATATGTCAAATCGCATGCGCATGAGTATGATATTTTATCAGTTTGTGGCGGTGACGGAATGCTGAATGAGGCAGTAAGTGCACTGATGTCAATTGACAAGGAAAAGCGTCCTCCGCTTGCCTATCTTCCTGCAGGAAGCACAAACGATTTTGCAGGAACTGTCGGGCTTCCTACTGATATCAGACGCGCTGCAAAAATGGTTGTTGACGGCAATCCCTTCTTCTGTGACGCGGGCATGCTTAATGATAAACATTTTGCCTATGTAGCGGCATTCGGTGCATTTACATCAGTTTCCTATAATACTGCTCAGGAATTCAAAAATATCTTCGGGCATCTTGCGTATGTTCTGGAGGGAATTCGCAAGTTGCCTTCTATTAAACCAATCCATCTTAAAATCAGCTTTGACGATGTTGTCATAGAGGATGATTTCGTTTTGGGTATGGTTACAAACTCACTTCAGGTTGGCGGAATAAAGCACGGCCTCGGCACGGCAATTTCCCTTAATGACGGACTTTTTGAAGTGTTTTTGGTAAAGCGGCCTCATACTGCTGCCGGTTGGCAGAATATAATAACAGCATTGGTTACTCAGGATCTTGAAAAAACCGATGATATTATTTTCTTTAAGGGTTCAAAAATAAAATTTGAAAGTAACGAGGATATTCCATGGACTGTTGACGGAGAATTCGGCGGAGATATGTCGGTTGCAGAGATAACAAATCTACCCCGCTCATTTTCGGTTATGGTATAAGAAGCGTGCCGCTTCACCCATTTCGCGTTCCGTCTAAATTTTAGGCTGACAAATGTTAGTCGCGAAACATGCAAGTACCCATACAAAAAAGAGAATGAAATCAATTGATTTCATTCTCTTTTAGTTTATAAATATTTTTTCACAATTTCAGCCATTTCGGGAAGTTTTTTCTCGATATCACGAGCGAGTGCAAACTGATTTCTCGCACGGTCAAGATTATGATTTTCACGGTGAATCTTAAAATATGTATCTCCGTTAATGTGATCTGCAAGGAAACGGATTCCACATTCATAAGTCATAATAAGCGCTGACAGAGGAAGAAGTTCAATCTCCTTTTCTGTAAGGCACTGACCGAGTTCGCCCAAGAATCCTTTAGAGAAAGCTTCAAATTTTTCAAGGTCGAAATAGATTTTTTCTGTGTCTGTTTCATCCTCTTCGCAGGAAGATGCTCCAAAGCGGAGAGCATCGCCAAAATCGTAAAGAACTGAACCGGGCATTACAGTATCAAGGTCTATTACGCAAACATCCTCATCTGTTTTGATATCAAAAAGGACATTGTTGAGCTTTGTATCATTATGTGTTACACGAAGCGGCACATCGCCTTTTTCCATAGCAGCTGTGATTTCTGGTGCGTATTTACTGTAATCAAGCGCAAATTCCACTTCATTCCAAACGCTTGCAAGTCTGCCTGAAAGGTTTTTCTCCATCGCTTCACGAAGCTGCGCTACACGAACGGGAGTATTGTGAAAATCTGCTATTGTTTCGTGGAGCTTTTCAGCAGGAAAGTCGCTGAGCATACGCTGGAACTTACCAAAGGCATGTCCAGCATACATAAGTATTTCCGGTCTTTCAGCAACATCATAGCTTATTGTATTTTCCACATATGTATACATTCTGAAGCATTCGCCGTTTTCGTGTCTGTAGTAAATATCTCCCTTTCTGGTGGGAACGATTACCATTGTTTCACGATCGGGGTCGCCGCCTGCTTCCTTTATTTTATCTCTGATGTGATTTGTTACATTATAAATGTTTTCCATAACAGCATCGGGGTTTTTGAAAACATTTGTATTTATTCTTTGTAATATAAACTTAGGCGAGGTTTCACAAAGATATGTGTCATTTATATGACCGTTTCCGTAAACCTCGGTATTTGTTCCTTTTTTGAACTGAGAAAGTATATCCTGGATACTGAAATCTTTATTATATTCCATCGTATATTCCCTCCGCAAAAAGTCTTTTGATAGCACCCACTACTGCTTCCTTATCCTCGCGGTATGTAACTCCGTACCACTTTTCTTCTGTTTTGAGCACCTTTACTTTTTCACCGTCTTCTTTGATTGCACGGTCAATAACAAAGGGAATGTAATACTCACTCTTGAGCGGATCCTGAAGGCTGTTCAAAAACTTTACAAAATCCGACTCTACGCGGTCAAATATTTCAGGACGAAGCCCCCACATATTCATAGAAACAATTGTATCAAGTGCGATTCCACTGTTTTTATCAAGAGCAGTATGCTCTGTAATACTTTTAAGAATGCCATTTTCAACATCGCACACACCACGGGCAACAGTTCCGTTTTCCGTAAGAGTGTTTCCGAGTTTATAACCAACCATACAGGTTGAATCGGAGGATGTCAGTTCGTCATAGATAGCCTTAAAAGCACTCTGTCCGTAGTAATCATCAGCATTTATAAGGGCAAAAGGCTCCTTTACAACATCCTTGCAGCAGTACACCGCGTGACCTGTTCCCCATGGTTTTGTTCTGCCCTCGGGCACACTGAAACCTTCGGGGAGTTTATCTATACTCTGAAATACATACTCCACATTTACTTTGTTTTCAACTCTTTTTCCGACAAGCTCACGAAAATCCTTTTCAATATCCTTACGGATGATGAAAACAACCTTGTTAAAACCTGCCTTCACTGCATCATATACTGAAAAATCAAGTATAACTTCGCCATTGGGTCCTATTGGTTCAAGTTGCTTAAGTCCACCGAAACGACTTCCCATTCCAGCCGCCATTACAACAAGCGTAGCGTCTTTATTCATTAGAACACTGCTCCCTTTAACTGTTATATAATAATAATTATTATACTATATATTGTGTGTTATGTCAAGTAAGACAAATCCACAAAAGAAGCGTGCCGCTTCACCCATTTCGCGTCCCTGCCAAACTTAAAACCGACAAATGTTGCTCGCGACAAAACACGCGATTTCCTGTATGCTATAAAAGAAGCGTGCCGCTTCACCCATTTCGCGTCCAACCAAACTTAAAACCGACAAATGTTGCTCGCGACAAAACACGCGATTTCCTGTATGCTATAAAAGAAGCGTGCCGCTTCACCCATTTTGCGTCCAACCAAACTTGAAACCGACAAATGTTGCTCGCGATGAAAACACGCGATTTCCTGTATGCTATAAAAGAAGCGTGCCGCTTCACCCATTTCGCGTCCCAACCAAACTTAAAACCGACAAATGTTGCTCGCGACAAAACACGCGATTTCCTATGCGACAAAAAAGAGGCTCCGGAAGAAAAAACCGGAGTCTCTTTTCTTTTTATCTTGTTATAAGTCCGCTGTTAAGGGCGTTTTGTATCAATTTTGCCGCGATAGGAGCACATACGCTTCCGCCGCCGTGTCCTGAATATTCCTTCATTACACATATTGCAAGTTGCGGATTGTCTGCGGGAGCAAATCCTATAAACCACGCGTGGGTTTTCCCCTTGCGCTCATTTTCGGCTGTACCTGTTTTTCCTGCTACATCAATTCCCGGAACCTTTGCAGCCGTACCTGTTCCGCCTCTTACACATCCAACCATATATTCTTTTATCATCGCTGCAGCTCTGCTGCTGGTTGCACGCGAAAGAGCTTCCGGAGTCGCGTTATAAACTGATTCCCCGTCTTCAAAGAATGCTTCTTCCACCATATACGGACGCATTATAACACCGTCATTTGCAATAGCACTGGCTACAAGAGCCATATTAAACGGGCTTACTCTGAGCTTGCCCTGCCCGATTGCCACCGAGCCAAGTTCAGCATTATCAATATCGTCAAACACCCCATCTGCTGCATTGGTAGGAATGTCGAAGGGGACTTTTTTCATAACACAAAAATCTTTTGCCTTTTCCCTGAGAGCATCTTTTCCTATAACCTGTGACAACTGGGTAAAGAAAACATTACTGGAAACGCGTATTGCATCGGACATATCTATTTGACCGTATGCCTTTCCTCCTGCATTTCTGAACGGTTTTCCTCCAACGGTTGTCTTACCTTTATCATTGAAAGTAAAGTTTTCATGCCCCTCATCTATACCCGCTGCTGCTGTTACAACCTTGAAAGTAGAACCCGGAGCATAAAGTCCCTGTGTTGCCCTTGGGAAGAAGGGGCTGTCGCTTCTTTCTGTAAGTTCATCCCAGTTTTCTGTAAGCTTTGCCTCATTTGGGTCAAATGTCGGAGATGAATACAAACAATAAACCTCACCAGTCACGGGATTAAGTGCAACAACGCTTCCGTGGTCGTTTCCCATAAGCTGTGCGGCAAGTTGCGTCATAGAATGATCCAGGGTAAGAGAAAGATTTGCACCTTTTGTAAGCGGATCCTCTTCCCCTTCGTCCTCAGCTGTATCTTTTCTTAAAACATCTATTACCGATGGAGTCTTCATCAAATAGTCATTAAACTGGGATTCAATGTTTGTTTTTCCGTAATTTCTGTTATTATAGCCTATTGTATGAGCATAAATGGAACCGTAAGGATATACTCTTTCCTGATTGTCTCCGTCTTTCTTGCTTTCTGCGAGGACTACACCTGCCCTGTCATATATTGTTCCGCGCAGAATCTTTTTTTCTCTCTCCCATATTCTGGGATTGTGGTTTGATTTTATTATTTCAGGCGCTCTGAAAACCGTAAAGTATGTAAGATAACCAACAAGCACCAGGAAAAGGGCAAGCACCGTAACCATAACTGTTATTATGCGCTTATTCAATTTCATCGGTTACTTCCCCCTTTATTGAACTTATCGCCTGCAACATTCCCATAACTATGAAAGTTGTAATCATACTGCTTCCGCCAAAGCTGATGAAAGGAAGCGTGATACCCGTAAGCGGTATAAGTTTTGTAACGCCACCTACAATAATGAAGGTCTGTATTCCGAGCATTACACTAAGGCCCATTGCAACTGCTTTATTAAATTCATTTGTACTGCTGAGTGATATTTTGAACCCGCGGTACACCAAAAGGAAGTAGAGCATCAGTATTGCTACACCGCCCAGAACTCCCATTTCCTCGCATATAGCCGAGAATATAAAGTCACTGTTTACAACAGGAATAAGATAAGGACTGCCCGCACCTATTCCGGTGCCAGCAAATCCACCCTCTCCTATTGCAAATAGCGAACGCACTATCTGATATCCTTTCCCGTCTACATCATTAAACGGGTCAAGCCATGCAGAAATTCTCACCTGGATATGACTCATAAATTTAACGCCGATAAACGCTGCAAAAATTACCAAAACCATATTTGCAGCAAAAAACAGCTTGTTCTCTCCGTATATGTAAAGAAAAGCAATATAAATAGCAAAGAATAAAAGTGCTATACCCCATTCTCTCTGTAAAAAAAGGCATAATGCGTTTGAAAAAGCAATTCCTGCCGCAAACATAAGGCGCGTACTTTTTATTTTCTTTCTTTCAAGATAGGGTATGTATTTTCCTTTTTTTCTCGAGCGTGCCCTTGTAAAAATAGCTGCCAGTGAAAGAACAAAAAGGATTCTTATAAATTCACTTGGCTGAATTGAGGGAAGCCCCGGTAAGTCAATCCAGTTTTTTGCGCCGTTTCTTACTGTGCCGAAAACGGCTGTAAAGGCAAATAAAGCCATTGATAGTCCCCAGTAAAAAAAGGTAAATTTCTCAAAGTGTTTATGGAAGCACTTATAAACAAAAAGTGCTATAAAGAAGAATGCCACTCCTACAAGATAAAGTTTCATCTGCCTCATGCCGTCATCCTGATTAATTCGCGACTGCATAATAATTCCCACTGTGGAAAGCATTGATATTATTATAAAGAGATACGAATCACCAAGCGAAAACAATGTGATTATTGCATACATTGCAATACTTAAAAGGCACATTGCCGAACACAAAATTGCCATATCTTCAAGCGTGTCAACGCCCTTTATATACATCAGAAGCATTCCAATGGCATTGAGAAGAAGCAAAAGCAGAAGAGGTCTTATGTTTTGGAAAAATTTTTTCATACCTGTCACTTCTCCTATTTACTTTTACCCTTACTTGCACCGCCGGGAAGCACAAAGAGGAAGGTTACCCTTCCAATACGGATTTTGTCACCGTCAAGAAGCTCGACCGCCGTATCGCCAAGTGCTGTTCCGTTAAGATATGTTCCGTTGGTACTGCCAAGGTCTTCAAGATAGAATTTTCCCGAGTTTTTGAAAATTCTGCTGTGTTTAAGCGAAAGGAATCGGTCGGGAACAACTATGCTGCAGTTTTTACCCCTTCCTATTACCTCATTATCTTCAATTTCATAGCTTTCATCAACTGGAAAGTCCAGATCGCGCCTGAGATTTATAAGTTTAAGATATGCTTCGGCCAGGCCGCCTGTCTTTTTTCTGTACATCATTTGTATATCTGAGAATATCATTCTTATAATTACATATATGAATATGTAAATTATAAAAACAAAGATGTATGTCAAGATTTTCGAGAAAAAAGCCTGCATTTCATATTCCTCCTTAACAGAACTTCGGATTAGTCTCTTTCGGTTAACCCCGCGTGCTTAATCCCTGCTCATCCATACAGGTGTATTTGTTGTTTCATCTATGTGGTCAATTCGTTCAAAAGTTTCTGTGTTGTAGTCTATGCCCTTTTTTCTGAGAGAAACATGACAACCGTCACTTGAGAGAGTAAATATTACAGCAAGGAGAGGTACTGAGCATACCATACCCCATACGCCGAACATACCGCTTCCTACAAGGATTGCAAACATTACCCAGAAGCTTGAAAGTCCCGTTGTGCTTCCGAGAATTTTCGGGCCGAGAATATTACCGTCAAATTGCTGAAGAACAATTACAAAGATTACAAATGTCAAACATTTTACCGGATCCACAAAGAGTATAAGAATCGCACTTGGAACAGCGCCGATAAACGGGCCGAAGAAAGGTATGACATTTGTTACGCCTACGATTACACTTACAAGTGCAGCGTAAGGCATATTGAGAATAATAAGTGAAATGTAACAAATAACGCCGATTATGAGCGAATCCAAAATTTTGCCTGCAATGAAATTGCCGAATTTATCATGAGTGAGTCTGAAAAATGCAATAACATTATTTGCTTTGTCAGTAGGCATAATGCTGTAGAAAAGACGCTTGAACTGAGCAACGAATCTTTCCTTGTCCTTGAGAACATAAACCGACACAATTATACCGATAAGAATATTGAAAAATGCTGTAACGAGTGCATAAACACTGTCAGTAAGGCCCGAAATCATTATGTTAAGATTGGGAATCAATTCCTGGACTCTTGCCATAATTTCAGCAAAATCTGTAGTGAATCCCGAAATGAAATTCTCCAGAAAATCGATTATCTCAGGGTTTTCATCAAGTATTTCGTACGCTCTTTCTAGAACAGCGGTACCTAATTTGGGAACAAGCTCAATGAGCGACTCTATGCTCTTATAAATTTCAGGTAAAACAAGCGCAAAGAGTGTGACAATAAACAATATCGCAATTACCCAAGACAGAATTATTGAAAAGCCGCGTGCCATACTATGAGCCAGTTTACGGTTTTTCCTGAATACTTTTTTGCAGATGGGAAAAATCATAGAATGCTCAATTATATTCAAAAGCGGATTAAGAAGATATGCAAGTATCAAGCCGTAAGTTATGGGGCTTAAGCTATTTACCAGAGCGCCAAATACCGTTGAAAAGCTCTCCCACTTTTGAAGTATTACATAAAACAATACGCTGGCAGAAATTGTAAGAAATGCCGTGATACCCCAGCTTATATGTTTTTTATCCCATGGTAATTTCATCCTGCATCAACCTTTCAAGAATAAGTAAAACTTTCCTATTTATACTATACCTTTTTTCTTTTTCAATTACAAGAACATCAGTCCATTTGTAATGTAATTGTTAAATTTGAGGGTGTTTCTATTGAAAAAGCGCATATCATATGTTATAATTATGTGGAGCTTTTTTTGAAAGGAGCGAATCTTATGGAGAAAAAAGAACATATTACCTCTATCGGTGGCAGTGCCGTAATGGAGGGTGTAATGATGCGCGGTCCGAAAGAAATTGCAACCGCAGTAAGAAAACCCGATGGTGAAATTGAAATTGATAAGCGTGCGGTAAGTTCGCTTGTTACAAAATATCATGTCAATAAAATCCCGGTTATAAGGGGAGTTTTCGCGTTTTTCGACTCTATGATTTCAAGTGTCCGTGCACTTATGTGGAGCGCGGAATTCGTTGATTTAGAGGGAGAAAGCGAATCTAAATTTGACAAATGGCTTGAAGAAAAACTTGGAAATAAAATCAAGGATATTGTAATTTATTTTTCAGTTTTTATATCCGTGATTTTGTCGGTTGGCCTCTTTTTTATTCTGCCAAACCTCATTACAGGTTTTATAAGCGGTTTTGTAAAAAGTAATCTCATTAAAACTATTATTGAGGGCGCTGTGCGAATAGGCATATTCCTTGGATATGTAATTCTAGTTTCAAGAATGGAAGATATAAAAAGGGTTTTTCAGTATCACGGTGCTGAGCACAAGACTATTTTCTGTTATGAAGCAGGGCTTGACCTGACCGTTGAAAATGCAAGGGGTATGTCAAGACTTCATCCCCGTTGCGGAACGAGTTTTCTCGTTTTTGTAATGATTATCAGCATCATTCTCTTCTCGTTTATATCGTGGGATAATATGTGGACAAGACTTGGTCTTCGTCTTCTTCTGCTCCCTGTTGTGGCAGGTGTCAGCTATGAAATTATCCGTTGGGCAGGCAAAAGCAAAAGCAAAATTGTTTGTGTTATCAGCCGTCCGGGAATGTGGCTTCAGAATATCACAACCCGTGAGCCGGATGACAGCCAGCTTGAGGTTGCAATTGCTTCTATGAAGGCAGTCTTAACCGACAATAAAGAGGACGACAAATGGTAAGAGAACTTCTTAAAAAAGCATCGGAGAGGCTTTCTGAAAGTGACACACCGCTTCTTGATGCCCGTATTCTTCTTGCAAGCGCAATGGAAAAAGAAGATGCTGCGCTGATTTTTAACGAGCCTTCAAAAGAGCAACTTGAGCTCTTTGAAAACTATATTGACAAAAGAGTAAAAGGCGTTCCCGTAGCATATATTCTTGGAAAAAAGGAATTTATGGGGCTTTCTTTTCATCTTAATGAGGATACCCTTATCCCCCGCCCTGATACAGAGTGTCTTGTAGAAAAAGTTATTGAGAAGAATAATTTTTCCACGCCAAAAATTCTCGATTTATGTACAGGAAGCGGATGTATTGGAATTTCCCTTGCAAAATTTATAAAAGGGGCAAAATGCGATCTTACTGATATATCGGAAAACGCACTTAAGATGGCATATGAAAATTCGTGCCTCAACGGTCTTTGTGAAAGCACAGAAGTTTTCAGACTTGATGTCCTTACGGACGATATAAAAAAGGGATACGATATTATAGTTTCGAATCCCCCTTATATAGAAAGTGCCGTTATCCCCACATTGGAGGTAAGCCGTTTTGAGCCTGTCCGTGCGCTTGACGGTGGCGAGGACGGTCTTGATTTTTATAAAGTTATAGTAAAAAAAGCATATGCCGCACTTGAAAAAGGCGGAATGCTTGCTCTTGAAATCGGTTACAATCAGGGAGAAAGTGTTAAAAATCTTTGTAAAGATTTTTCAGTTGCCAGACTTTATAAGGATTATGGAAATAACGACAGAGTAATAATAGCAATAAAATAAGGAGAAAGGTATGAAGTGAACCCAAAAGTTTAGACAAAAATTCAATATTAACTTGCTTGTGAATGAGTTCGGTATTGCACCGGACTCATTCCTTTTAGTTTGATAGAAATTCTTTCGTTGTTGTAGTAATTAATATATTGTTTTAACTCATCAA
>JAFQQD010000067.1 GCA_017411435.1 Clostridia bacterium | reverse complement strand
TCAGCCAACCAACCACCGTATCGCAGCTCCTCTGTTCTTCTGGAACAAAGGGGTTTGCATCAATGATATCGCCCTTGTCATTAAACACGGCAACCTCAGCAGTGCTCGACTTTGCGTCCTTTGTAAACGAAAAATCCATATCTTCGGGCAAGTGATTGTCGCAATAATTGCCAGCTCCCCATTGTACAGATGCAGTCAAACCATTTGCAAAGGTCATATGAAAACCCTTACGCATTGTAGATCGAAATCCAGCTTTCATATAACACCTCAGCTTTCTACCGTTACAACGGTGTCATTTGCTTCAAATGGCTGTGTCCACTTGTACGGATTGTAGGTCGTTACAACCTTATCCCAACCATTGCATTCCATATTGGAAATCAAAATGCGGTTGTTGGGGTCTCCTTTGGCTTTAATTTCTTCAAGCGTTTCTACAACGCCGTTGATGAAGTATGTGCCACTCTGAGCGACAACCTTGCTATCAAGGTCTGCTTCGGTACGCCCTTTGGTGAAAAAGCGGAAACCATAAGGTTTTGCGCCATACCTTTCAGTAATTTCTTTGGACATTTCGATTGCCTTGTCTACATCCCACGAGTCAATTTCTTTGACCGTTTGCTCGGCAACGAATGTTCCTGCACTGTAGAATTTGACAAAATGTTTTTCCATATAAAACCCTCATTTCATTTTGATTTATATAATCCCCAAGACGCTTTTAATGTAATTTAGATTTTAAGTCTAAGCATTAAGGATTTGCTGTTAGCGTCTTAGAGGGTTTGTAGGAGCCACAAGACATCATTGAAAAATTAACCCATTTAATTTCTTTGTTAAAGTTGCTGTTGATGTCTTTTAGGCAAAAAAAGCAAGGCACAAAAATTTGGGCGGGAAATGGAGTCGAACCAATGACCTTCAGATTAGTGTCTGATGCTCTAACCATCTAAGCTATCCTGCCAGTAATTGCTGTGCGTGCCTTTATGTTTATCTCCAAACCTTTGTCTTGTCGGCATTCCGACCAGCAAAGGTTTTTGTTTGCGAATGACAGTTAGGACAAAGAAATGTTAAGTTTTCAATCCTATGATCGTTATGCTTGCCGTTTTTGTGCTCAAGCTGAAGGGTAAGCGGGTTTCCGTTCCATTCGCCCTTATTGCCACATTCACTGCACTCATATTTTAACAATCCCGCCCTTATCAGTTTGCCTTTCAAGCAACTGATGTTTGTGTATGGTGAATTTTCAACCAAAATTTCTTCAAGAGAATACTGAGGCATTCCACCCCTTGTTCCGCCTCTTTTGAAATGCGAAACATCAAGATTTTCTCGAATAATTCTATCTTTGATGACCTTTGCCATACTTCCGCTTGTGCCGGAAAAGTTTAGCTTAATAAGAATTTCTCGCACGGTTTTGCTTTCCTTGACAAGTTTAGCAAATTCATCAGAACTCATTGTGTTTACTATGCTTTTTGCTCTCGCCATATCAGTAGTAAAAGTTCGGATAGGATACGAGGCAAATCTTTTTGGAATGCTTCGCTCTGCAAATAAATCGCCAGCAAGGGTCAGGGTGGTCAAAGTGTTTTGTAACCCTTTCGCCGGTTGATCTGACAATGAAAGTTACATCAAGAGAACCCATAACATCATTCCTTTCGTATTTGATTATCCTATCCATTAGGAGAAGAGGTGGCTCCCGCATCGGTTAGACACGGGAGCCGTTTGGTTATGCACAAGAGACCATAGAGTGAAAAGTGGGAAAAGAACTTTTCGCCAAGGGGGAAGCGAAAAGAAAAACCATTCACAGGGAAGTCGTTGTGAATGGCACAGCATTTGTATAAAACTTTTTAGTATTGTTATGTTTTGTAAAATTGCTGTTGGTCTCTTTTATATGTAGAGCGGCGGGTAGGACTTGAACCTACGACACACAATTTGGCTTATAAGTAAAACGATTGCTGTTAGTGAAGCTTTCGCACCACATTGTACTTAGATCGTTGCTCTACCAGTTGAGCTACCGCCGCATAAGGCACCCGGAGCAGGACTCGAACCTGCGACCTCGGCTTTAACAGAGCAAAAGAACATTGCAGTTTATCTCTTTAAGACAAGACACAATTATACGCGCTCTAACCAACTGAGCTATCCGGGTATATAAAAGTTGGCTGTTCATCTAACTCCATTTTTCCACAGCAAGTGTGAAGGAGAGTCAACCTGACTATATGTGCATCAGGGGTATCTCAAAACCTGTGACCTTACTTCGTGGCACCAACTTGGAGGATGTTGAAAAACTCCGCTTCATCAACTGCGACTGACTCCATATCGAGCCAAGACACACCTGACACAGCGGGAAGGGAAAACAGATATTTGATTACTTCCGTTGGCAATTCTTCTTTAAGCCAAGAACTTCCATACTTGTAGCCGTTATCATACAGCAGACCTGCTTCCTCAAGCGCTTCACACGCTTTGGTGTAGTCGTATCTGTGTGATAACTTCCACTCTCTGATGAACTCTTCTTGCTTGGGCGTTCCTGCCCTCATATCGTTCAGATGCCAACGGTTCCAAATGCTTTGGACTTTCAAAACATCGGAATACTCGAAACCCTCAGCGGGTATTAGTGCTTCGTTGGTTAAGTCATCGGCATTTTGACCGTGACTGTGCCAAGTTCCACACATTGATAACCTGCCATCTTCAAGCGTTATGTCGATGTAAAACCTACGGCAACCGCCGAGTTTGCCAATCTCAAACGCTGGGCAAATTCTTCTTTGGTACTTAGTCTTCATCTCCATACGGATCACACTCCTCATACGGAAACTCGACAAGTTTCTTTTGTCCGTTACACTCTATGATTTGCGGACGATACGCTACATAACCAAAATCCTGACACATCATCATTTCGATGTTGTCAAGAATTTCGCTCAGCTCTTCATCGCTGTATATGATTTCATCGCACTCGTCCAGACCCATAAGAGTGTTAAGGAAAACCGCAAGGGCTTCTCTCAATTCAGCTTCACGCTCAGCAACAAGCTCGATATCCGTTTCGTCAACATCAGATGTTGTTTCGGATTTGATTTCCTCAGCGTATTCCTCAAGCTGTTTGAGAAGTTTTTGATAGACCGCAACGCAGTCCTTTGCAGATATGGCGCACTCTTTGACAAGGACTTCTTCCTCGTCCTCGCCGTGTACCTGCTCAATGGTCATTGATGGATAGCCGTTTTCCTCAGTCAAGTAAATCCTGACCAGAGGACTTTCGGTTTCGTCGTCCAAAACTTCGGCTACATTATCCATCGCGCTTTCAAAACGCTTTTTGTGTTTTTGGAAGTAGTCCCAAAGCTCGTCAGGTTTTACATAGACTTTAATCACCGGCAGCACCTCTTAGGCGATAACAGCAAGAACCACAGCTCGAACACCTTTCAGGATCCAAGCGGGAGCGTAGAAGATACTTGCTGCGACCTTGCCAACCACACAATGATTGTCAAAGTATTTACGCTTCATAACCTTTGTGGACTTGAACTTTGCCACCATAATATTGTAGGCAAAGTAGATAATTGCGACGATAATTCCGATAATATTCCAAACCATAACACCGTTCTCCTTTTCATTTCTATTGGTATTTTTGGGCAAAACAAAAGCGCTGCCGAAAACTCGCGGTAGCGCTTTAACTTTCAGATATTCAGTTTTTAGTGTTCTTGGGAACGAACACTTCCGGCACGGTTACGGAAATGCAAATTCCGTCCTCAGTACCATCAATGGTGATCGCAGAGGTATAACTCATTACCTTGCAATACTTTTCGATGTCTTCACCATAGATATCGAACACAATAAATGTTGCGGTTACTCCGCCGTGCTCTTCCTTTGGTGTCAACTTGACAGGTTCAACATTACCGTTACTCTTACGAGCGGCATTCATAAAGAAGTCCAAAACTTCAACGAACTTGT
>JAFQQD010000066.1 GCA_017411435.1 Clostridia bacterium | reverse complement strand
GCCATACCTGATGCTTTCATCGTAATGGTTTCTCGTGTCCAAGAAGCAAGATTTCGACAAATAGTTTCACCGAGGTCAGACCTCCAAAGTTTTGCCCAGTACACTGTACCTTTTGCGTGGCTTTCAACATAGCCGTCCGAATATACATTTGCGCCAAACGAAAGAGGTGCTTCATTTTGCGTCGAAAGAGTATTTGTGATAACACGCTCAATGATTTCATCACTCATTTTCGCAGAGGCATAAACATACAAGTTTGTATCGTTATATTTCCTACGAATGACAACGCTTTCACGGTACAAATCTGCACCCGATTTGTCGGAAATTGTTGCCTTAGACGAAGCTCCCCACTTAATCACCGGCAATGTACCATTAGATTGCAGAGCAAAACCATTCTTGTCGAAACAACTTGCAAGAACTGTACCGTTGGTTTGTGCGTCAAACTTGTAGTCAATCACCAGTGTAAACGGCTTATCGTCGGCAAAGAGTTTAATGCCAGTATCCCAGTAATTAGTTCCATCAAATACGCGAGGGTTATCAAGGGAAACAAGCTCTTCTGCTGAAACATTATCAAAGTCGTAATCCTTACCCATCACTAAATCGAATTCGTCGCCACTTGCAATAATGGTGTTATTCATACCAGTAGAGCTTAAAATGCCATCTTTGATTAAAGCGTGAAGTTCAGCAGGGGTCATTTCGGCAAGAGTCTTATCTGTCGGAGAAACAGCCTGAGTGAACTTAGCCGTTGCGACGATATCACCATCAACGAAGCTGGTATTGTTATCCCAACCATCAAATAGATGGTAGATAGCATTATCGTCTAAACTTGTGTTCGTAGGAGTTTCACCGTCATACTCAACACCTTCGCCGTACAAAGCAGTAGTTTCTTTGAGCAACTGAGTGCCGTTGTACCACTGAATAGTGTACTCACGAGTGGTTTCAGTATAAGTGGCGTAAATAGTTGTGTCTGCTGTGATCTTATCCAATGAGCTGTCCCAACCAGCATAAGTATAGTTGGTAGATACCGTACTTTCACGAGTGGGAGTTTCAATCAGACCTTCGGTTACAGGGTCAACCGCAGAGCCATTACGAAGAATGTACTGTTTATTCAACACAGTACCGTCATAATTGCAGAAAGTAACAACAAACTGCTCGATGACAGTACCTGCATCAATAGTCAAATACGGATAAACCGCATTTAACTGATTAACCAAGTAAGAACCAATGGAATCACAGTGAACAGTACCAGAAATGTATGGATAAACGGTCTTATCCTCAGACAATACGCCATTGTTGTCAATGTATTTGCCCTTAGCGTTATCGCTGATTAACATTTCCAGAACGCTTGTGTCCTCAATAGTTTCATCAATGCCTACTAAACGCAGACCACCTGTCAAATAAGGAAGTCTCTCGGCAACGATTTCCATTGTAGGAACAGCAGGAGTATTCTCAACACGCAATGTTGACAACTTAGCATAGCTACTGCAATCATAAGTAGTCAAATTAGTCTGGTTAAGAATTTCAATATCGGAAACTTCGCCAAGGTGTAGTTCTTCAAGAACACCACCGTTAGGAAGTGTAATAGATGAAGCGCTTGAACCACCGGCAAACACCTTACGGATAATGCCGTTCTTGGACAAGTCGATATTACCAGTCAAAGAGGTACAGCCCATAATGTTCAACTCTTCAAGGATCTTACAACCAGAGGTGTCGATGCTCTTGAGCTGTGCATTGGTGTAGCCTTCCTCGGCTGAGCCAATAGTCAACTTCTTCAAGCCGGTTGCGTTCTGTAACTGCAACTCGTATGGACGGAACTTAGAAATGTCACCGATATCGGTCAACATAGTACCGCCTGCAATGTACACAGTATCAGAGAAACCAACTTTATCGGATGCAGTAGTACCGGGCTTAATAATTGTTGCAGGAACACCCGCAGCAGTCTTTTCGCCAGAGATAACCGCAGCATCGCCGTCACCGTATTTAACTG
>JAFQQD010000065.1 GCA_017411435.1 Clostridia bacterium | reverse complement strand
CTACATCAACAATGGCATAGGCGAAAGGATTTGAACCTCTATCTTACGGTTTTGGAGACCGCCGTGTTACCGTTACACCACACCTATATATGGCGGAGAGTAGAGGACTCGAACCTCTGCACCGAATAAACGGTGAACGGTTTAGCAAACCGCCGCAGTACCAACTATGCTTAACTCTCCGTGTGCGGTTGCCGCTTAGATTAAACATAGTATCTTTTGCGTCAGGGGCTACTCAATCAAGCATTGCGTTTGCAACCACAATGTTACCTATGCTTTTCAGCGACCATTGTCATTCTTTGTGGGGATTTCCGCTACTCCCACATCAGTTGAGAGCTACTCAACAACTGGTGACGCTACCGAGACTCGAACTCGGATTTCGACCTTGAAAGGGTCGTGTCCTATGCCAGTTAGACGATAGCGCCAAATGGTCTGGATGACAGGAATCGAACCTGCGAGCCTCTTGATCCCAAATCAAGCGTTCTACCAAACTGAACTACATCCAGAAATAGTGGTGCCACTACCCAGACTCGAACTGGGACGGATAAACCGAGGAATTTTAAGTTCCTTGTGTCTGCCTGTTCCACCATAGTGGCATTTGGTTGCGGAGGTGGGACTCGAACCCACGACCTCCAGCTTATGAGGCTGGCGAGCTGACCAACTGCTACCACTCCGCAATGGTGCCCGTGACAGGACTCGAACCTGCACATACAGAGATACTTGATCCTAAGTCAAGCGTGTCTGCCAATTCCACCACACGGGCATATATGGTGCCGGAAGAGGGACTTGAACCCTCACGATTGCTCGGTGGATTTTGAATCCACTGTGTCTGCCATTCCACCATTCCGGCATAATTAACTCTCTCCGTTTCTCCCGATTTCTCGTGCGGGGCAAGCGCATAGGACGGCGTGTTTCCTGAAGTTTCTCGGCTACAAAACTTTTGTACTTTTTCGTAGCGCCGGCGCCTTTAGAGAGAGGTTTTGTATCAGCTCAGTACAAAAGCTGATAGTTGGCTGGGGTGGTTGGACTTGAACCAACGGTCGAGCCGAAACTCTTGCAGGAGTCAAAGTCCTGTGCCTTACCAACTTGGCGACACCCCAGTATTTAAGTGATAGGACTCACCCAAGCTATGCCTTTAGCATTTCTATCCTATCTGTGCCGTTCCACCTTGCAATAGTGCATTTGCAAGTAACCATTACCCGAAGGCTTTACAACGGCATTCCCATCATCCTATCTTGAAAAATTGCAGTATTCAAATCAATGTCTTTGGCAAGACATTTATATCGTTAACTCAAATCCTCTTTAATAAGAGCTTCGAGATTAACACCGAACTTCTTGTTGTTCTGGTCGATTACATAGTTGATATAATCCTTTTCGATCATACGATAGTAGGAAATCAAACCCGCGAAGACCTGTACATCGTGAAGATCCCACGCCACACCTTTCTTTTTGTCACAGATGTAGTTGCAGCACATAGCCTTAAAGGTTTTCTTCTTCTGATGACCGATTGTGATTTCGTTATCTTTGTTGAGCATTACACCCAAATTCCAGTTACGACCGGCAGAAGAACCATATCTCGTTTTCTCTTTCTTCAAACAGAACGGAGCGTTGAACTTTTTGAGAACACCGAGAATGTAGTCCTGAAGTTTGTTGCAGTCAAAACCAACCTTAGACGAAACTAAGATGTCGTCTGCGTATCTGGTGTACACATAATGCTCGTCCATCTTGCGAAGTTCATTACAAAGCTGATGGTCAATCGGGATCATCATAATGTTTGTAATGGTAGGAGAAATCGGCGTTCCTTGCGGAAGACCGCCATTTAAGAAACAAAGGCTCAAAGCCTTTTTCAAAGCCTCAAGCCCGTCTTTTCTCTTTACAATCTCGCTGAACGGGAAGATTTGCGAGAACATAGAGATTACAAATTCTTCAGTTGTGCTTCCGAAGAAATCGGAAAAGTCGAGCTTTGCAAACCACTTGCTCTCATTCTGCTGATGACGCTTAATGCAGTCGATTGTACATCTACCCTTGACATAAGCGAAAGCAGAAGTGTGATACAGAGCAAACATATTGGTTTCAAAAATTGTCTTGAGCTGACGGAGAGCATCCATAAGCTCAGGCACAGGGGCATTGATTTCACGAAGACCTTTACTTTTCTTAGGAATGTAAAAGGTTTCGTACAAAGACTTGCGCTCCACATTGAAAAGGTTTGCGTGCTGTTCGTTGAATTTTTCAAGAACCGCAATCATCAAGTCGAAATCAAAACGCTCAAGGAATGAGGGTTTAAGGAACTCTCTGAAATGCGTTCTTGTGTTGGTCACATTAGGTACGACCATTCTCGACAAATCAACAGTGCCGTCAAGAATATCATCAAACGACATCTGATAATATATCGGGGATTGCTGAATAGTGATATAAGGCATAACATTCTTCCTTTCTCACATACAAGTAATCTACAAAGAGTTGATGTCCGAGTCCGGGTTCATTAGGATCTTAAAAAGAGCTGTTATTAAATTTAAGATTTGAATTCGGTATCGGAAAACCCTGATGAAATCAGGTGTTTTCACACCCCGACCTGTAAGTTTCGCTGTTGATGACACTGAAGATGTTACTACGCTGCGTCATCTCCGGAGGCAGGCGGGATATTTCATCCTATCAAGATATCACTTCGGCTTACAACACAAAGCACCCAAAGTCAAACGGGAGCGACCCGCCGAATTTGAATTATGCATTACAAGTATGTTATTTTGTGAGTTTGCTTACAATCAACGCCTTGTCTGCAATATATTCGGTGTTGACTGTGTTGAAATACTGACCTATTGGTTTAACTATGTACACGATGGGATTTCCACCATACTTTTTGCAGGCTTTCTTTGCATACATACTCGCCGACAGAAGTGAGTCTGTGAAGAAAACCTTATCCGTGTACTTCTTTCTCCATTCTTCACGCTTGTTGTCCGTTATTACTGGCGGAAGAAGCACTCGGTTGATTTTGAACACATCTGTTGTTCCGTGATAAAAGGTTCTCATAAGCGTAAAACCATTCTTTTATTAACATCTATGATCTACATAGTAGAAGGAGGTGAGGCACGCGATGCAATCGACGAGAAGACAACCTTCGAGAAGCTTCGGTACTGAAGAAAACAAGGAGTTTTCTGAAGGATAAGCTGTAAGATTGTCAACTAAATCTTAGAAATACTGTGGAAAAGTGGAGGAAAGGTCTTGACAAACCGTGCGAAAGGTGGCAGACCAGAATGAGTCGCTCGCCGGAGTACCGTCCCGCTGGGTGGCTCTCCCTTCGTTCTTCCTATCAAGGTATTACTTCAGCTTACAACATGAAGCATTTAATCAAAGATTAAATAATGCATCATAGATGTTTTTTTTGTGTTTTTTTATCCTAAGAGAATGGAGAGGAAATCTTCCTCAGAAACATCCTCTAATTCAACAATAGAAAGGATTACATTATAGTAACCTTCATCGTCGGGTTCATCCGATACAAGGATTTCGGGATTGATTGTCAAAGCCGGACGGACACCGCAAATACCGAGACACGCACTGGCGTTGCTGCCAACACCGTCACGATCTACAGACCGAGCGCCGCACGCATCGTCGGCATTGGGAGAACGAAGCCACCAGTACCAAGATGTTGTTTCGTCTTCGGGAGCTCCGCTCAATGTGGTGTTGTCAATGGCTTCTTCGGTTGCCGTAGCAGATGCGTTTCTGCCGTTTCTGAAATAATCCCAACGATCACCCTCGTTAGTATTTCTTACCGACCTACCAAAGATATTGGCTCTGGACGGTAAGAAAACCTTACGAGTGATGATTTCGTAATCGCGGTCAGCGCTATCGCATTGAGGTAAAGCAACCACGATTTCTGTCGGCATAATGGCTTCAAGTTCAGCCTCGCTGAAATAAGCCAAGAAACCGGGGTGGTTCAGGTATGGCGTACCATCGTAAGTAAGTTCGCCAGTAGGAGGGGCATCGGTATCGTGTTGTGGATGATACCATTCATCTCCTGTGCTGTTCAAGAACTGGTCGATATTGGAAACCGAGTATCGGTTATTACCATATTCTCTGCGGTATTCCTGCGGACTGTCGAGCTCTCTTGCGTCGAAAGCTCGGAAGTCTTCAATGTGCTCTGCTAAAAGAGTTGTGTCGGCGCTGTTTACTTTAATCCATCGAATGCTATGAGCGCCTTCGTTGCCCACGCAGTACGATCCAAATCTGACTTTTGCTCCGCAAGGGAGGCTGCTTACTGTACGCGACATAACCTACCATCCTTTCTGTGTTATATTAAAAGGCATCAACAGTATGTCCGAAAGCGTCCATCAGAATTAACTTGCGAATACTGCCGCCCTTTGCAAAATTTATGAAGTTAGATACACCATAAGCCACGATTGCTCGAACCGTAGGCACAACGGAAAGTGTAATGTTGCAGGCAGACACAGGAGTTTCTGCCTTGGCTTCATCGTGAGAGAAAGCCATAGAGTTAAGGAAATCCTCAACCATCTTGCGGTTGTTCCAGTCCGCAGCGTAATGCTGTGCATCGGTCAACCTCATACGGAAGTCAAACATAGCTTTGACAAAGGTGTTACCTTTGCACTTGCTGGCGATTTCACGGCGCAGGTCAATGTTGTCCACGCACAAGAAAACATAACCAGAAAGCTTCTGATTGACATATCCCTTGTCCACGAGTTTGAGATCCTTTTTGATTTCGGGATTGATGTCATACAACATATCCGCAAGCGCTTCGATCTTGAGCTTGCCGATGTCTGTCTGTCTGAACATCTGATTTGCGATGTTGTGGGGTTCCACATAGTCGAAATCGTAGAGAGTAATTTTCGTAAGACCAAACCTTACGAGGTTCTCTGCGACCGTAGATCCGATTGCCCCGCAACCGATAATATGTATTCGTTCTTTGCACATCTCAGGCTGAAAGAACTCATAAGACTTTGATAAATTCATACCTTACTCTCCTTTATGTGTTGAAAAAGTCCCTCTGTGTTCCGTAGTAATCGCTGGCATCGTCGTCCATATCTTCGGTGCCTCTGCCTTTCCAACCGCTACCTACATCAGATTTGCCTTTCTGTTTAGTTTTGTTTTTGCTTGTCGGAGTTGTTACGGCAGGCGTTGTATTTTTTCCACCGCCACCATTGTATCCGCTGTATCCACCGCCACTGTACTGATAACCAGAACCGCCACCATACTGATAGCCG
>JAFQQD010000007.1 GCA_017411435.1 Clostridia bacterium | reverse complement strand
TGATACGAAAGTTTTTCAGATCCACGCAGTCTGCGGTTACTCTTATCGCGTCTTTATCATCAAGACCCGCAAACGCCATCCACAGGAAAACTCGATAAGTGATATCAATTGTTTCTTCCTCCACAGGCTCAAAGAACTCGTCGAGCTTTGCTTTGAGATGGAGGGGAGATGCCACCATTTGATTTTGTATCTTGTCAATGGTGTTGATTCTGACATCAAATATACCTCTACTAACCTCATATCCGTTGCGTCCACACCACTTTACATATTCCTTTAATATAATAAGGATAAGTTCAGTGCTTTTACTTCGGACACCTGTCAGCTCGTTGACCACAGGTTGCAGTTTTTCCGCACTCTGTTGGGAAAGATCTAAACCCCAGTCTTCCTCATAAGGTTCAAACCAAGAGAAAATCTGGACAATCTTCGCCATAGTCTTGTCGCTGTTCGTGTGTGATTCAATAAAGGCTCTTTTTTGGTTTTCGTTATACATACAAACACTTCCCCCTATGCAACACAGTTCATCTGAACTGCTTTTTCCCATACTAAAATTAGTGAGTCTTTATCTATAAAGGAGATTGCAGAGGTCGCAATAAGGTTAGCGATCGCAATTTCCTTCATATAACTTTGGGGTAGTGTTGTAATGAACTTGCCCACTTTCTCCTTGGACATCTTCTCAGGGTTCTCGCAAATAACCATACTATCGCGTCTTAGACCCGTATCGACAGACTTCACCAATACATGAGTAGGCATATACAACTTCTTGAGCGACGATGTTAACGGCAGAGCAATGATATTCGGGCTGTTAACATTGCCGATATTATTCTGGAACACAACTCCCGGACGCCAGCCAGACTGCTCCGAGCCGGTTCCGCTAAAGTACATATTATATACTTCCCCTATACGGGGAGTTCTCTCTTCAACCTGTGTATTATACACGCTTCAAACCTCGCTTCTAAACTTTATAATTGTGTTGATGTATGTATAATAACATAAAAAGTGAGGTTTGTCAATACTATTATAAAGAATAATTGCGAAATTTTTGAAAAATTTTTAGATTTGAGCGATTTTCACGGTTGTTTCGAGTGATTTGAGCCTTCCACAAACGATTTCATAGGTCACTTTGCCGTCTTCGGCAATCATTCTGATAATCTTTTGTATCTGGCTAATGGTAATGTAATTATCTCCACTTGCCAAAAGGATAGACTCCGGGCAAGTATCTGTGACAACAATTTTGTCGGTTTTATAATGTACATGAACCGGCGAAGCTCCGCAAACTCCAAGCAGAGCGTTAACATCTACTTGATATTCGCTTGCCGCTAATACATCAAGACAAAATGTGCCTATTGAAATCTCGTCTCTGTACACATAAAACTCCTTCCTACTAAAAGAGACACCCCAGAGCGGGGTGTCCTTTGTTACTGATGTTCGCTGATATACTCGTCTACAAAGTGGTTGAAGATGGTGTAGTATTCGTCTGACTCGTCAAGGTATTGTGGAAACTTTTGATACCTCAAACCTTCTTTCTTCAACAGATAATTCTTTGCAAGCGTTGTTCGTTTCAAAGATGCATTTCCTGTGGGTAACGATTGATCCAGTGGAATTTCGTCCAAAGGAACACCGAGTCTTTTTCCAAGATCCTCTCGACTCAGCTTATCAATCTCCCAAGTTTCTTGCTCACACATCCAGTTATAGCAACCCTTAATGGTTACGGTTGGTGTGTGTGCTGCATTCAATGGACTGGTAACATTATTCAAAAGGTTTTCAAAAACTCTCTGACTAATGCCGACATATCCATACTTTTGAAACTCTTGTCGTAACTCTTGAACTGTATATTTCGGTTTTGGCGGTGCCGGTTCTTTCTTTGGCTTTGAGTGTGCCCACACAAATAGACCAATAAACCACGCAATCCATATAATTGCACCAACCACCATACCAGCGACAGAATAATTCCTTTCTGAAACCGAAAGAATAATGCCACCAAGTACGAGTGGAATAATTGTCAAAATATAACCGCCTAAGTTCTTCCAAGAAAAGTGCATTTCACCATCTTTGAATAACCTAAACACCACATAACCGATGCCTACAAAGATCCATAAAAGTTCCAAACGCTTACACCACCTTACAATGCATTGTTTATACTTTCAGATGCTCGATCAATACTTTCCATTGCGTCTTCAAGTTCATCAATTGCATTTTCCATAGTAGTATAGCGTTCACTACCTTGCAGATTTTCTGGGTAGTTGTCAAGGTCATCTTGTTCTCGGTCTTTTACCGATGAAATTAAATGCCTTGCCATTGCCAATAGAGAATCGGCTTCCCTAAGTTTGGTACGCTTTTGCTTATTCATTCCTTGCGAACACCTCCGTAATAGAGGTATGCTTCATAAAGCCTCTTTTCCGACTTGCGCTCGCTAAGTGCAACTGATTTATAATATTATATCATAAATCTTCATCATCTTCAAGCAGAACGCATACAGTCTTTTTGAATTTTCTTAGAACATTTGCGTTACTTGTGATAATTGCTGCCTTTGATGGGGGTTCTTTGACATTGTTTTTGTTCATATACCTTGTTTGTAGGTTGCCCCAAGAACATTGCATATGGGCACACACTAATTCAAAAGTCTCGATATACCCATACGACTCGTCGTTTCTTTTAATCGCCAGAGGAGCAATTACCTTTAAGATTATTTCTTCTGGCGTGTCAGCTAAAACAACTTCTTCACCGTTCTCACTCCTTTCGATGTAATCTAACACTTCATCCTTGAAATAATCGTCAGGGAATAAACCGATAAGCAACGAGTCAAATATACTTCTTATCATATCGTCGTCGCTAATCGCTTCAAACGCAGACGGATATCGGAGCGTGTCATTGTTATATCGAAAATCTTTACGAAGTTGATCGAGAACAACTCCATAAACATTTCGTAACTGTATGTATATAGGAACGAGAACCGAATTAAAGGTCGGATAGTTTTTCTTGTCCACCTTTATCAATTCTTTAATCATTTCGGAGGCTCGCTTTCGCCACGCTTCATTAGACAACCTTTGTGGTCGTGCGGAGAAATCTCCTACGCTAATCAAATGACTTGCATACTTTTGCAAATTGATAATGGTATTATTCAATCCTGCAAGTTGTCGTAGAGCCTGCTCATACTGAGCGTTAACCTCTTCAAGTCGCTTTTTTACCAATTCTTCCGTGAGCATCAAACTTCCTCCTCTCCTATACTACTTAAAAGACTCACACAGTCAGCAACAATTTCTGCTGCTTCGTGAGCTTCGGCAACTGTGTTGTATTCAGAAAACGAAACTCTGATTGTTGATCTTGCCTGTTCATCCGTCAGACCAATCGCTTTGAGTGCGTGACTTGGCTCTGACGAATGAGAAGAACAAGCAGATCCGGCTGACACACAAACACCTCGTTCTCCGAGCATAATAACAAGAGTCTCTGCATCTATATTGTTGAAGCGAAGACTGAGAATTTTCGATGTATTGCGGTTTGTTGAAGTATTACATTCAAACTTGAAACCTAATTCCTCGCTTAACTGGAGTAATCTCCCACCAAAACCGAGGGAAACTACATCAATGCGTGTTGAAATCTGCTCTTTGTTTTCAGAAAGATTTTGCATTGCTTGCCCAAATGCAACGATGCTCGCTACATTTTCTGTTCCGGGGCGTATGCCAAACTCTTGCTGTCCGCCGAAGATTGTGTTTGAAAGGAAATCTTTATATAAAGTACATAAACAACCCACACCTTTTGGTGCGTGTATCTTGTGACCAGAGATAGACACCATATCAGCCGTCTTTCCAAGCTCAATGGTTTCTGTACCAATAGCCTGTACGCAATCAGAGTGGAAGAGAATTTCTCTCTTTTTGCAGAACTCGTATATTGGTTTGATGTCATTCTTTGTCCCAAGTTCATTGTTTACATACATTATTGAAACTAAGCCCGTGTCATCACGGACTGCTGCTACGAAGTCGTTGAACTGAACCAAGCCGTTTGGTACATCCAGATATGTAACCTCAAAACCTCGTCGTTCCATCTCCTTCATAGCGTTTAATACGGAGTGGTGCTCATACTTAGTGGTGATGATGTGGTTAAGATTAAGACTTTGTAGATGATTTGCGAGACCAACAATAGCTAAAGTATTTGCTTCCGATCCACACGATGTAAAAATAACATTCTCTTGTGAGGTAATAAGAGATGTTGCGATTTGATTTCTTGCTACATCAACAGCTCGCTTAGACTCGGCACCGAAACTATGGACGCTTCCTGCGTTTCCATAATTTTCGTATAGATACTTGTCAATTAAATTCTTGACGCTGGTATCAACCTGCGTCGTCGATGCATTATCTAAATAAATCATCTAACCACTCCTTATCGTTTATTTATCTGCGTTTAACTCACGCATAGCACGAAGATATGCTTCTTTCTGAATTTCGATATCAGCCTCGCGCTGTTCTGCTGCCTTGCGCTCCTTCTTGCGCTGAGCCTTTTCAGCCTCGCGCTTAGCCTTAGCAGCCTTTTCTGTTTTCTCTTTGGCAACCTCAGCCTTATGAGCTTCGATAGCCTCGTATGTCTTTACGCCATACTCAACAAGTTTGTTGTAAACAGAACCGCCGTTACCTCTGGTCAAAGTTGACAGAAGTTTCTTGGTCAAGCAGATTGCAATACCTTGTTCAACAGAGAAAGTGTCGCTTTCATCAAGCACAGCCTTTTCAGTTGTACCGTCAGAGAACTTAACCATAATTACTCTGTCGTTCAAAACCTGCACATCTTCGATTGCAGACATAAGGTCAAAATCATTGCAACGCTTGCTATCCTTGTATGTTGCAACTCTCACAGATTTATGAGGAACATCAGAACCCCATACAGCCTGTTCGTCAACATAAAGATATGTGTTTGTTTCTTTTGGCATTGTAGATGGTGATTTCAAATGCCTATCACAACTACACATTGAAACCTGTGCTCTGGTCAGAAAAGAAGATGGTACACAACACGCTGATGATGCTACCATTCGCTTCAATTCAGCCATTTGTGCGTCATAATCTTGTGGTGTCATTACTACTTTTACTGCATCCATCGTTAATTCTCCTTATATTCAAATACGGGCATAAGTTCAAGTTTGAACTTGTTTTTCTCGTGAAGATAGTCAATTCGGGCTTTAACCTCAGCATCTTCACACACGCCCTCACGGATGTATTTGTCGAGAGCTTCATAAGTAAAGCCCAAATTGTCTTCGTCGGTCTTTTGACACAAACCATCAGCCGGAACCTTGTCAACTAAGTTGGCTGGTAAGTTCAATTCCTTGCCGATGGCTTTGACCTCTTGTACCGTCAAACGGGACAGGGGGGACATATCGCCAACACTATCGCCGTATCGGGTTGAATAACCAACCCAGTCCTCAGATAGATTGCAAGTATTGATTACTCGACCATTCATAGATTGTGAAACTGCATACAGAACTGACATACGAATTCTTGGTGGTAAATTCATAGTAGTCTGCGCAGAAACTTCAATACCTTCGTGTTCAAGCTGATTATGAATACCAGCAACGGCAACTGAGATCGGAATAGTGAAGTTTTTAATACCAAGATGATTGACGAGCTGATAACTGTCGTCAATATCATCTTGTTTTAAGTTAGGCATCAGAACACCGATAACTCGGTCTTTTCCAAGCGCCTCTACGCACAGTGCAGCACAAACTGAACTGTCTTTGCCACCAGAAATTCCAATGATGGCGTTACAACCTTTGCCGTTTTCCTCAAACCAATCACGAATCCACGCGATTAGTTTGTCTTTTGTATCCTTTGCGTCAAATGTATATCCCATATTACTCCTCGTCGTAAGCTTCGCAGTCGCAATCGCCGCAGTTACAATTGCCTCGTGGCATTGCAAGGCGACCGCCAAGGAAACCAGAGAGGATGGAAGAAATATCGAATCCTGTGGACTCCTTAATACCGTCAGAAACCTGTGTGATTGAATTCATAATGTTACCGGCAAGCTGTGCGGAATCACCGCCAAACATCTTGATAGACTCGACATTTGCGTAGCCCTGACCAATTGCTTCAGCAATCTTAGGCAACTGTTCAAAGTAAACCTTGATTGTGTCAAGTTCCATCTGCTGTCTTGCAGCATCGCCGTATTCTTTCATAGCTTCGGCTTTCTTCAAAATACCAGCGGCTTCAGCCTCTGCCTTTGCCTGAATAGCCTCAGCTTCTGCACGACCCTTAGCAGCAACTGCTTCAGCTTCTGCTAAACCAGCAGCCTTAACAGCCTCAGCTTCCTGTTCGGCAGCATACTTTTCAGCTTCTGCCTGAGCTTTCTTAGCCGCAGCATCCTGCTCAGCCTCGAACTTATCAGCTTCTGCACACTTCTTACGCTCGTAAAGGTCTGCTTCGGCTTTCTTCTGACGCTCATACTGATCTGCGTCAGCTTTCTGCTGAATTGCATACTTCTCAGCTTCAGCCTTTTTCTTAATAGTTGCTTCAAGGGTTTTCTCTTCGATGTAAACCGCACGCTCTTTCAACTCAAGCTCTTTCTCCTGACGAGCCAAGTTAGCATTAGCGGTTGTAATCTCAATGGTGCGACGCTGTTCTTCTTCCTGAATCTTGTAAGCCGCGTCAGCTTCAGCGTTCTTAACATCAGCGTCTTTCTTCAACTCAGCACGCTTGATATCAAGTTCATTCTGCTTGATAGCGATTTCAGACTCAGCCTGAACTCTTGCATCGTTGGCTTCCTTAGCAGCCTTAGCCTGTGCGATTTCAACTTCCTTATCTGCATTTGCCTTTGCAATAGCAGCATCTTTCTTAATCTGGGAAATGTTGTCGATACCCAAATCCTCAATAACGCGGTTTTCATCAGAGAAACGCTGAACATTGAAGCTTACAAGCTCAATACCCATACGCTGAAGGTCAGGGATAACATTCTCAGATACCTTTTCAACGAATGTTTTTCTGTCACCGATAAGCTCACGGAGCTTCATCGTACAAATAATTTCACGAATATTACCTTCGAGAACCTCAGCAACAATGCTGCCAATTTCACTGGTTGTCTTATTCAAGAAGTTCTGTGCTGCAATGTTGATTGAATCGGGGTCGGGACTTAACTTAACATTAACTGCCGAATCAACAAAGATATTGATACAGTCGGCGGTGGGTACAGAGTCGCCAGTCTTAATATCCAGAGGGATAAGTTTCAAAGACAGTCTGTCAACTCGTTCAAAGAACGGAATCTTAAAACCTGCTTTACCGATTAGCACCTTGGGCTTCTTGCGGATACCAGAAATAATCAATGCTGTGTCGGGTGGAGCCTTAATATATCCGGCAACCACGAAAATAATAGCGAATAACGCTACGATGCCAATAGGCAACAAAACAAATAAATTCATTTTACATTCTCCTCTTTGGGTATTTGTATTTCGATTTTCCCAGCGCTACCGAGGATAGCGTTTTCTTCTGGGGTTAGTCCGAGTTCTTCATATACCTCGTCCTCGTCAAATGTATGTAGGAAAATCCAACAATGCATTTTCCTTGCGATTTCTAAAAGTCTCTCGTATTCCATACTTAGCCTCCGCAATATTCATACAATGTAACATCGCAGTCGGTTAAAGTATCTTCGATCATCTTAGAAACCACAGACCAATCTCCGCCACCTCTATGGCAAGCCATAAGATACGGGATTGCCACGGTATGACCTGCAAATTGCTTGTTTACCGCCTCAAGACACTGTTTTAATGCCTCATAACTGGTATAACAGTTGCCGTCATATCCGAACTTGTCCTGCGCAAACAGATTGACAATGGCTTGTTTGCCTGTGTCATCTGTGTACACAGTTTGAATTTGACCTAACAAACCGGGCTTCAGGCTGGGATCGTTGCACCAAGATTTGTAGTACTCAAATACAATCGGGTATTTTTCTCTTACTTGTTTGGCAACACCGCTACCCATAACACCTTGGCAATTTACCTGATGTAAGATAACCTGTGCGCCACTTTCAAAAATGTCACCTTTGATATGTTTTAACATTCACATATACCTCGCTTTTGCTTAACAGAAACGAATTTCGAGTGCGGTAATTTCGCCATTTTGTTTGTATGCATAAACGCCATAACAACCGTCGCCATTACCAGAACTGCTAAAGAAACCTTCGTCTTTAATCCAAGCATCGCCTTTACGGATAGACTCGCAGAACTCAGTCCACTGCTCGTCCGTGTAATCGGGCTTATTCATAAAGAACCCAGCCAAACCAGCATCTACACCAATAGAACCGATTTCTTCCATCTGTTTTTGAGGTGGAATAATTCCATCAAGGTAAATACCGATAATTCCAACGATTTGATACTTATGTTCTTCGCCCTCATACTCATA
>JAFQQD010000064.1 GCA_017411435.1 Clostridia bacterium | reverse complement strand
TAACTGCGTTAAAAATGCTTGTAATCCGTCAGGATAACTTCGCATTTTTACCTTGTTCTACATCCAAACTTACTATTTTTCGGATGCTTCGCAGTTTTAGAATAGAGATTTTTCGTTTAAGACAAGAAATAAAAATGGCGGAATACTTTCGTATTTCGCCATTTTTTTGCGTAGTATTAACGGAAAAGATCAGTCTAAAACCAATTCATCCCTATGTGAGCGCCGCTAACGCGAATTCCTTTTTTCAAACGCCTGATTTGCTGTAGTTTACTATCATTTGAGAACTATCAACAACTGTTTTGAAAACAACACAGTCAGGAAATTTTGTGAGAATTTTTTCCACAAGAGGAGCAACCGATTTGTCTGTTACGCATATTATCATTTCTTTGTTTTCTCCTGAATAAGCACCGTGGGCTTCCATTATAGTTGCAGGAAGATGTAATTCAGAAGAAATTTTTTCATAGAGAGTCTGTGCGTGGGATGTAATAATTTCGAACTTAACAGTTTCTTTTTCATCGGCCTGAATTTTTTTGCTTGTGCTACTTGTTATAAACGAATAAATAATACTGCAGATAACAGGGTCGAATCTCATTGCGTATACGAAATATGAACTTGCAGCAATAGTCATATTAATAAAGAATATAATATTCATAAGATTAAGATGTGGCATCTTCTTTTTTACAACTGCCGCTACAATATCTATTCCGCCGCTGCAACAGTTTGCTTTCAGCGTAAAAGAATAAATAATCCCTCTTATGGCACCTGCGACAATGGGAGCAAGAATTATACTGGAACCGCTTTCTGTTATGTAGCAGTAAGAACAGAGGGAGGAGTCCTTAAGGAAAATAACCGCAAGCGAAAAAGAAACTATGTACAAAGTTGTTCTGATTGCAAAGTCGCGGTTAAGATAAATATATGCACTCAGTATAAGAGGGAGATTCAAAAGAAGTGAAAGGTATCCCATATTTACATTAAAGGTGTCCTGTATCATTGTGCATATTCCGTCAAGCCCCGAAGAGGCAAAACCATTCGGAAAAATGAAAATTATGTAATTAATTGCCGATAGCGAAGCAAGAATCACTATCGAAATATAAATCAAGGTTTTTTTGGTGTGCTGCATTTTTTACTCTCCTGACACATATTGACTACATTATAATCGAGTGTTATAATATAGTCAAATACTTTCAAAATATATTTTATATAGAAAAAAACTATAGGAGAATAGAGATGTTTTCAAAATACGAATATATCTATGCTGTTTATACGGAAAAAAGTTTTACCCGTGCGGCTAAGAAACTTTTCATATCTCAGCCATCGCTTAGTGCAGCCGTTAAAAACATTGAAAACAAGGTGGGCGCACCTCTTTTTGAAAGAAACGGAGTACATATAACACCTACTGAAATAGGTGTTGAATACATTCGTACTGCAGAGAAGATTATGCGTGCCGAAAAAGACTTTGAAAACAGAATTCACGATATATATAATCTTGAAACGGGAGAAATCACAGTAGGGGGTACGAATTATCTATGTTCCTATGTTCTTCCTAAAATAATAAACAGATTTACCAACATGTATCCTAAAATAAAGGTTACTCTTATGGAAGCAAATTCAGGCAAACTAAGTGAAATGATGGATAACGAAGAAATTGATGTCATTATCGACAGTTATGATGAAACTATGGATATCTATGTGGGAAGTCAGCTTCTTTCCGAGCGGATATTACTTTGCGTTCCTTCTCATTGGAAAATAAACGATAAATTTTCAGACAGGCAGATATATCCGGAAAATATTTATAACGGCGATATTAATATTGATGATGTGCCGCCTGTGCCGATAAATGCTTTTTCAAACGAGCCTTTTATTATGCTTAAAAAGGGAAACGATATGTATGATCGTGCGACTGCTATGTTTGGAAATTGGAAAATAACACCCAATGTGATTTTCAATGTTGACCAGTTAAACATATCTTATTCGCTTGTTGAGTCAGGAATGGGAGCCGGATTTATAACAGACACTTTCTTCAAATTCAGTGAGTTTGGCAGAAACACGGTTCTTTATAACATTGCTCAACAGCATTCTTCGAGAATTCTTCATATTGTATATAAAAAGCACCGGTACTTGACCAGTGCTATGAAAAAATTTATAACTACGGCAAAAGAAGTTGTAGCGGAAACTAAATAAAAAACTTGATATTCCGCAGTAGCACATTCTTACCGCGCCATGAAAAGGCGCGGTTTTTGTATTTTGACAAAAATTCTTTGTTTGAAAGGTTTTCTATATCTTCTTTTGTAAGAAAGTCTATCATATCCTCGGTAAATTCCTTCATTGGCTTTGGAGTGATGTTGTTATGCGGGCAAACCCGCTGACACATATCGCAACCAAATACAAGTCCCGATTTTTTTAGTATGGCGATTTCACTTTCTGTGAGGTAGCCTTTTTTCTGGCTTATGTGCGAGGCGCATTTTTCAATACAAAAACCATCAGAAAGTGCTCCGCCGACACACGCGTCAACACATCTGTTACATCCCATACAGCTTTTATCAACAGGAGTATCTTCTTCAAGTGGTAAATCTGTCAGAATATACCCGATGAAAAAGTAACTGCCGAAGTCATCATTTATAAGCATACGGTTTTTTCCGTAAAAGCCAAGCCCTGCATTATAGGCAAGACGACGGTCTATCTCAGGACCTATATCGGCAAAAATTTCACATTCCGAATCGGGAGACAGCCCCTTTATATAATCTACAACTAAGGATAACTTTTCTTTTATAACTCCATGGTAGTCATATCCGCGCGCATAAAGAGATAAATTCCCGTCCCTGTCACCGCAGTAATATGGAAAAAGGCATACGAGTGCACTTTTGCCTTCATATTTTGAAACACCGCATTTTTCAATGCCCTGCAAATGTATGAAATCAATTATTTTGTTTTTCATAAGGTGGGTACCTCCTTCTGATATAAGAACTGTCAAAAACCGGGCGTGTACCTCGTTTTTGACTCCTTGCAAGGGCTGGCACGGTGAGTGCCGCGCGAGCGAAAGCCCTTTACTCGCAACGAATGCTTTTACGAAGTAAAACTTTTGTTGCGAAAGGTTGCTATGCAACCGCTAATCATCCGCCCTTATAAGTCCAATTGCAAGATAAACCCTGTTAAACCCCATCTTGCGCAAAAGAAACGAGCAGTAGTTTGCCGTTGCGCCTGTCGTATAAATATCATCAATCAGAAGCACAGTGCCGCTACCTTTCTTGTTTTTCGGGAAGTAGCATTTTCTTACATTCTGTTTTCTTTCTGCCGCGCTGAGTGTATGCTGGTCCTTGCCGTCATTTGTTCTTTTAAGCATTGAAACACAAGGAACTTTCAGCAGCTTTGCAAGCGATTTTGCAATAAGCTCTGCCTGATTATATCCGCGTTCAAACTTCCCCTTCGGACTTTGCGGAACGAATGTCACGCAGTCAAACTCTGTATAATACTGGGAAGAAAGTATCTTATCTGCCAGAAGATATGCAAAGCCTTTTGCATAATACGGGTGTCCACTCTTCAGTGAAATTGCACGCTCCCTCGCCTTCCCCTTATAAATAAGAGGCACAAACGAATGCTCAAAATAAATCTTTTCATTACGGCAATGTGCACATACAGGATGCGAATATTCTTCAAGCGGTATTGAACAGATACTGCAACTGTTTTCGGGTAGATAGGGGAGATCCGCAAGACAATTGTTGCACACGGGCACTTTATCCGTCAGTATTCCCTTACAAAAGGGGCATTTTGGAGGAAAGAAAAAATTCAAAACAGCATTAATCATTTTCTATCGCCTCCGAAAGTCTTTTCTGGAGCGAGCTGTACCTTGTCTGGAGCTTGTTGTTTCGCACCATCTGTGCCACGCTTTCGGGTGAACCCACAAGGATGACTAGCTTTTTGCCTCTTGTTACCGCTGTGTACAAAAGGTTTCTTGTCATCAGAATTGAAGGGAATGAGCACACGGGAATTATCACGGCACTCCACTCGCTGCCCTGACTTTTGTGAACAGTAAGGGCATATGCCATCTCCAGATCCTCTATCGATGAGAAATCGTATTCAACTATTTTACTGTCGTCAAATAGTATTCGCATACTCTTCTCTTTCGGCGAAATATCAAGTATTGTGCCGATATCTCCGTTGTATATGCCGAAACCGTCTTCGCTTCCGTCAGGGAGCGACCATAACATATCATAATTGTTGCGTGTCTGTATAACCTTATCCCCCACGCGAAAAACTCTCTCACCGAACGCTTTTTCTTTTTTATCACGGCTAGGGGGATTAAGTTTACTCTGCAAAATTTTATTCAGATTAGCCGTCCCGACAATGCCTTTCCTTGATGGGGAAAGAACCTGAATATCGTTTATGCTGTCAAATCCGTATGCCTTACCAAGACGCCCCGTACAAAGCTCACAAATAGTGTCAAGTGCCCCATCGGGAGTTCTCTGCATAAAGAAGAAGTCTGTTTCACTGTCATTTTTGAGAGGCATTTCGCCCATATTTATTCTATGTGCGTTAGTGACAATACGGCTTTTTTCAGCCTGGCGGAAAACTTCGTTAAGTCTTACAGACGGGATAACACCGCTCTGGAGCATATCGCGGAGCACATTTCCTGCACCGACAGACGGTAACTGGTCGCTGTCTCCTGCCATTATAAGACAGGTGCCACGCTTAAGCGCTTTAAGAAGCGCCCCGAAAAGGAGCACATCCACCATACTCATTTCGTCAACGATAACAACATCCGCATCTATGGGATTGTACTGATTTTTACCAAAACGCTGGTCGAGTACATCGCTTACTTCCACTTCGAGCAGTCTGTGGAGCGTCTTCGCCTCCATATTACACGACTCGGAAAGTCTTTTTGCCGCCTTTCCCGTAGGCGCACAAAGTGCAATCTTGTACTCGTGCTTTTCAAAGATATCCATTATAATTTTCATTATGGTGGTTTTACCCGTTCCGGGACCGCCCGTTATGATAAGAACACCGCCACCGAGCGCTTTTCTTACGGCATCTTTCTGCATGGCGGAAAGTTCGATATTGCTTCTTTTTGACTCGAATGTAATATCTTCTTCAATATTATTTGAATAAGGCTTTGCCAGCGCCAGAAGTTCGCCAAGCTTTCCGGCACAGGCCAGCTCTGTGTTATAATAAACGGGGAGATACACAAACTCATCTTCAAATATAAGCTTGCAGTCGTATTTCATCTGCATCAGGGAATTTTCGATATCCTTAATGTCGCAACCCAGAAGCTCAGCCGTGTTATATATAAGCTCGTCCTTTTTAAGGCAGGTGTGCCCCGAAAGTGTAGCGTAAGTAAGGGTATGCACTATGCCTCCTGAAACACGGGCAGGATGATTTTGGGGGATATTCATTGCGCATGCAATTCTGTCCGCCGTCTTAAAACCGATTTTGTCAACACTTTCGCAAAGGATGTAGGGATTTTCTTTTATAAGGTCAATCGACTTCTGCCCGAAAATTTTATAAACCTTAAGCGCAAGGTTAGGAGTAATTCCGTACTCCTGTAAAAACATAACCGTCTGCGATGCGTCCTGACGGATTAAAAAAGATTCCGAAATTTTAATCGCACGGCCTTTAGATATACCTTTTATCTCGGTAAGTCTTTCAGGAGAAATTGCGATTATTTCAAGCGCCTCTTCTCCGAATTTGTTTATGATTTTTTTGGCAGTAGCCTCTCTCACCCCGCTTATAATTCCTGAAGAGAGGTAAGACAAAATAGCGCTGACCTTTTTGGGCAGCGCTCGCTGGAGACTTGTCACGGAAAACTGCTCGCCATATTCGGGGTGGTGTACCCATTTGCCCTCAAGAACAACCTGTTCACCGGGTGCAATAAATGGCATATTCCCACACGCAGTTACAAGGGAGTTATTCACATCCACTTCGCAAACTGTGTAACCGTTTTCTTCATTCTGATATATTATTTCGTAAATTTCGCCCGTAAGCTTTTCCAATGGGGGATTTGTCATAAGTATTCCTGCCAATCCATACTTCGATTATGCAGTCATCGGGAATGTGGCCCGAAAGACTGTAAAACTCCGATTTCCTGCAACATATCGTCTCGTGCTTTGTAGCGTTACCCTTGTATATTACAAGAGCAATCATCATAAGTGAAATTATAAGTGCTGCAATTGCGCCATACATAACTATCACCAATATTATTATATGCAGGCTATTGTAAGAAAGGCATTAACCCATGTTAATGCCTTTTGTCTTATTTATAAATATTTTTTAAGAACATCCACCTTATCAAGTCTTTCCCAGGGAAGGTCAAGCTCATTTCTTCCAAAATGTCCGTAAGCGGCTGTCTGCGAATAGATAGGCTTTCTAAGGTCAAGTGCCTTAATGATTGCGCTCGGACGAAGGTCAAATTCGCTATTTATGATTTCGCTTAAGCGGTCGTCACTGATTTTGCCTGTGCCGAATGTATCAATTCTTACAGAAACGGGACGGGCAACACCGATTGCGTATGCAAGCTGAATCTGACACTTGTCACTGAGTCCTGCCGCCACAATATTCTTTGAAATATATCTCGCCATATAGCAAGCACTTCTGTCAACCTTTGTCGGGTCTTTACCTGAAAATGCACCGCCTCCGTGAGGAGCATATCCGCCGTAAGTATCAACGATAATTTTTCTTCCTGTAAGACCGCTGTCACCGTGAGGTCCGCCGATTACGAACTTGCCTGTGGGATTGATGTGGTATTTTGTATCCTCGTCAATAAGAGCAGGGTCAAGCACTGCCTTTATAACATACTCAATCATATCGCGGCGGATAGTTTCCTGACTTACATCAGCGCTGTGCTGTGTGGAAAGAACAACTGTATCAATTCTTTTCACCTTGTCGCCATCATATTCAACAGTAACCTGTGTCTTGCCATCAGGACGCAGGTAGGGGAACTGACCGCTCTTTCTTACCTCAGTAAGCTTCTTTGCAAGCTTCTGGGCATAGTAAATGGGAGCAGGAAGATACTCGTCAGTTTCGTTTGTGGCGTAGCCGAACATCATACCCTGGTCGCCTGCACCGATTTCATTGTCGGTATCCACGCCCTGCTTTGCCTCGTGCGATTTGTCTACGCCAAGGGCAATATCTTCAGACTGCTTGTTGAGTGTTGATAAAATCGCAATAGAGTCTGCAGTAAATCCCATCGAGGCATCTGTATAACCGATGTCCTCAACAGTTTTTTTAACGATAGAACGGATATCGTATGTGTGCGATGTTGTAATTTCACCAAATACCACGACCATACCCGTAGCTACGCAGCATTCGCACGCAACGCGCGCCTCAGGGTCATGTGCAAGAATATCATCAAGCACCGCATCGGATATTTTATCACATACCTTGTCGGGATGTCCCTCAGTAACAGATTCAGATGTAAAGAACTTTCTGTTAATCATTTGTAATTCCTCCTTAAAAAATAAGACCAAGTAAACCGTAAGAAAAAGCGCTCATCACAACGCCTGCGGTAAGAACACCGCCTACAATTGCCCAGAATGCATCACGGAACTTAAAATCGAGAAAACTTGCAATCAGTGCTCCTGTCCACGCACCTGTACCGGGAAGCGGTATCGCAACGAAAAGGAAAAGTCCCCAGTTTGCGTACTTTGTAACCTTTTCTTTATTCTTGTCAACCTTGCGTTCAAGAAATTCAGGAAACCACCGGAATAGCTTTGTTGTTTTCAGCCAGTTACAAAACGGGGTAATAAGCCACAGGATGAACGGAACGGGGAGCAAATTCCCCACAACTGACACAATAAAAGACGGTATAAGTGGCATATCAAGTGCAAAAGCCACGGGGATAGCACCGCGAAGCTCGATTATGGGAAGCATTGAAATAATGAGTATGTACACATAATTTGCGAATGCTTCAGAAAGACCAACCAGCCCAACAGCCCAGACGGCAAAGGAATGAGCTGCTTTTTTAATGGATTCTGTCATAAAAACCTCCAATGTGCGAAAGCACACAGTTATTTCATTATATAATACATATATTTTAATCAATAATACCTGTTTTGTCAACAAAACGCAGTTAATTAGTAAATAAATTTTAATTTTCGCTTGACAGATATTGACAAAAGTGATATTATGTTATACTGCATTAAGATGCACCCATATCCCCTAAAACAGGTAAGGATATGATAAAATAGTGGTTTTAACAACAATTTTTTGTATTTTGCATATGTGGTGCATTCTACAATCACACATGCAATGAGAATGCATATTTTTTGATTCAGTACGGACAAAAAATCTCTGCGTTCGAAATATGCTTTGAGTGCATTCTACACAAAAGCATAGAATATGGGAATGCGTTGTTCGTTCAAATATCTTTGAAGAGGTGATTTTGTTGAAGCCTATTAAATTAGGAAAAAATGAAAGAATGACCTTCGCAAAAATCGATGAAGTATTGGAGATGCCAAACCTTATCGATATGCAAAAAAGCTCTTACGAGTGGTTTATTAAGGAAGGTCTTCGCGAGGTTTTCCATGATGTAAGTCCTATTACAGACTACGCAGGAAATCTTGTTCTGGAATTTACCGATTACAGAATTGACGAGCAGCCCAAGTATTCCATCGAGGAATGCAAGGAGAGGGATACTAACTACGCAGCCCCCCTTCGCGTTCAGGTTCGCCTTATCAATCAGGAAACAGGCGAAATCAAGGAACAGGAAATCTTCATGGGTGATTTCCCCCTTATGACAGAACAGGGTACATTCATCATCAACGGTGCTGAGCGTGTAATTGTTACACAGCTTGTTCGTTCTCCCGGCATCTATTACGAGCAGAAGTTTGATAAGGTTGGTAAAAAGCTTGTTAACTCTACCGTAATCCCCAACCGTGGTGCATGGCTTGAATATGAAACAGATCCCAACGATGTGTTCTCCGTTCGTATTGACAGAACCAGAAAACTCCCCGTGACTGTTCTCATCAAGGCTATGGGCCTTGATACTGAACCTGCAATTTTCGGTCTCTTTGGCGAAGATGAGCGTCTCATCGCAACTCTTGCTAAGGATACAACCAAAAACCGTGAGGAAGCACTTTTTGAAATCTACCGCAAGCTTCGTCCAGGCGAACCGCCTACGATTGAAAGTGCCACAACTCTCATCAACGGTCTTTTCTTTGATGCAAAGAGATATGACCTTGCAAAGGTCGGCAGATATAAGTACAATAAGAAGCTCGCTATGGCAGCACGCCTTGAAGGTCAGATTGCAGGCGAAAACATTATTGACTCTCAGACAGGCGAACTTATCGTAAAGGAAGGCGACCGTATTGACGCGGCAGCCGCTCAGACAATCGAGGACAAGGGTATCAACCGCGTTATCGTTGCGCTTGAAAATAAAAAGGTTGTTGTATTCTCCAACAACATGGTAAATCCTGAAAAGTATGCAGGTATCAGCCTTTATGATATCACTCACGAAAAAGTGAGAAAGGATGTTCTTGACGAAATTCTTGAGGAAGCAGCTGGCGACATCGCTGAGATTAAGAAGCTCGCACAGGAAAGAGTTGACGAGCTTGTTCCCAAGCATATCATCATTGACGATATGTTTGCTTCTATTAACTACTGCAGCAATGTCTGTGACGGCATCGGTCAGGTTGATGATATCGACCATCTCGGTAACCGCAGACTCAGAAGCGTTGGCGAACTTTTACAGAACCAGTTCCGTATCGGTATCTCCCGTATGGAGCGCGGTGTTCGCGAAAGAATGAGTATCCAGGAGCTTGACATTGTTACTCCTCAGTCACTCATCAACATCCGCCCTGTTGTTGCTACCATTAAAGAATTCTTCGGTTCATCACAGCTTTCACAGTTCATGGACCAGAACAACCCCCTTGCAGAGCTTACTCATAAGAGAAGACTTTCAGCACTTGGTCCCGGCGGTCTTTCAAGAGAGCGTGCCGGCTTCCAGGTTCGAGATGTACACTACACCCACTACGGCAGAATGTGTCCCATCGAAACTCCTGAAGGTCCCAACATCGGTCTTATCAGCTCACTTTCAACCTATGCGCGTATTAATGAATACGGCTTCATCGAAGCACCTTACCGCAAGGTTATCAAGGGTGAAGGCATCGTAACAAATGAAATCGAATATATGACAGCGGATACTGAGGATAAGTATGTCGTTGCACAGGCTAACGAGCCTATCGATGAAAACGGCAGATTCCTCGACAAGAAGGTTTCTGCAAGATACAGAGAAGAAATCCTCGAAGTTCCTGCTGAAAACATTGACTACATGGATGTATCGCCCAAGCAGGTTGTATCAGTTGCTACAGCAATGATTCCCTTCCTTGAAAATGACGATGCTAACCGTGCGCTCATGGGTTCAAACATGCAGCGTCAGGCAGTTCCGCTTCTTTCTCCTGAATCCCCCATTATCGGTACAGGCATGGAATACAAGGCGGCTAAGGACAGCGGTGTTGTTGTTCTTGCTAAACAGGACGGTGTGATTGAAAAGGTAAGCGCTGACGAAATCGTAATCAAGGACAAGGATGGCGAAAGACACAACTACCACCTTCTTAAGTTCCTTCGTTCAAACCAGGGAACATGTATCAATCAGCGTCCCATCGTCCAGGAAGGCGAAAAGGTTAAGAAGGGCGACATCATTGCAGACGGCCCCGCTACAGATAACGGTGAGATCGCACTGGGCAGAAATATGCTCATCGGTTTCATGACATGGGAAGGCTACAACTACGAGGATGCTGTACTTCTTAACGAAAAACTCGTACGCGATGACATTTATACTTCAATTCATATTGAAGAATACGAATCAGAATCCCGTGATACAAAACTCGGACCGGAAGAAATTACACGCGACATCCCCAATGTTGGCGATGACGCACTTAAAAACCTTGACGAAAGAGGTATTATCCGCGTAGGTGCGGAGGTTCGCTCAGGCGATATCCTCGTTGGTAAGGTTACTCCCAAGGGTGAGACAGAACTCACACCTGAAGAAAGACTTCTCCGCGCAATCTTCGGTGAAAAGGCGCGTGAAGTTCGTGATACTTCACTTCGTGTTCCTCACGGTGAAGCAGGTATCATCGTAGATGTTAAAGTATTTACAAGAGCAAACAATGACGAACTTCCTCCGGGAGTAAACGAAATTGTAAGATGTTATATCGCTCAGAAGAGAAAAATCTCTGTCGGCGATAAGATGGCAGGCCGTCATGGTAACAAGGGTGTCGTTTCAAGAATTCTTCCCACAGAAGATATGCCCTTCCTTCCCGATGGAACACCGCTTGATATCGTTCTTAATCCCCTGGGCGTTCCTTCTCGTATGAACATCGGTCAGGTACTTGAAGTTCATCTGGGTATGGCTGCCAAGAAGCTTGGCTTCAAGGTTGCAACACCCGTATTTGACGGTGCAAACGAAAAAGATATTATGAATCTTCTTGAAGAGGCAGGTCTCCGCCGTGACGGTAAGACCGTTCTTTACGACGGCAGAACAGGTCAGCCCTTCGATAATCCTGTAACAGTAGGTTATATGTACTTCTTAAAGCTCCATCATCTTGTTGATGATAAGATTCACGCAAGAAGTACAGGTCCTTACTCACTCGTTACTCAGCAGCCTCTGGGCGGTAAAGCACAGTTCGGCGGTCAGAGATTCGGTGAAATGGAAGTTTGGGCACTTGAAGCATACGGTGCTGCATATCTTCTTCAGGAAATTCTTACTGTTAAGTCTGACGATATCGTAGGCCGTGTAAAAACTTACGAATCAATCGTCAAGGGCGAAAATGTTCCTGCACCGGGCATCCCCGAATCGTTCAAGGTTCTTATCAAGGAACTTCAGTCACTTGCGCTTGATGTCAATGTGCTCAACGCAGCAGGCGATGTTGTTGAACTCAGGAGCGAAGAGGACGACGAGCCCAATATGGAAGAATACCGTGATGAACTCCTCACAACAGTTAACGATGGTATGGCTCCCGGCTATAGCGAAGTTAACCCCGAAGATGAAATCTACGGCATTGTAGAAGGCTCGCTTGCAGGCGAAGATGAAGAAGAAAATGATCCTCTGGCAGATTTTGATGATGAAGAGTTTGAAATCGAACCTACTGATGAAGAACTCCTCGAAATCGAAAACCAGACAGAAAATGAGTAAGGGAGGGGTAGATTATGGAATTTAATACTTTTGAAGCAATGCAAATAGGACTTGCATCTCCCGAAAAAATCAGAGAGTGGTCTTACGGCGAGGTTAAAAAGCCCGAAACAATAAACTACCGTACCTTAAAACCCGAACGCGACGGTCTTTTCTGTGAAAAGATTTTCGGACCGCAGAAGGACTGGGAATGTCACTGCGGAAAGTATAAGAGAATCAGATACAAGGGTATAGTCTGCGACCGATGCGGTGTTGAAGTAACAAAAGCAAAGGTAAGACGCGAAAGAATGGGTCACATTGAGCTTGCAGCTCCTGTTTCTCATATCTGGTATTTCAAGGGTATCCCCAGCAGAATGGGACTTCTTCTTGATATATCTCCCCACATCCTTGAAAAGGTACTGTATTTTGCACAGTATATCGTAATTGATCCCGGTAGGACAGAACTTAACAAGAAAGACGCTCTTACCGAGAAGGAGTATATGGCTTACTACGAAAAGTACGGCGACCGTTTCCGTGCAGGAATGGGTGCTGAAGCCATCAAGGAGCTCCTTGAAGAAATTGATATTGAAAAACTCAGTCAGGAACTCAAAGAGGAACTTGAAACAGCACAGGGACAAAAGAAAGTTAAACTTTCCAAGCGCCTCGAAGTAGTAGAATCCTTCAGAAAGAGCAATAACCGCCCCGAATGGATGATTCTTGACTGTATCCCAGTAATTCCTCCGGAAATCCGTCCTATGGTTCAGCTTGACGGAGGCAGATTTGCCACAAGCGACCTTAACGACCTTTACCGCAGAGTTATTAACAGAAACAACCGTCTCAAGAGACTTCTTGAGCTCGGTGCACCCAATATTATCGTAAGAAACGAAAAGAGAATGCTTCAGGAAGCGGTAGATGCCCTTATCGATAATGGCAGACGCGGAAGACCTGTTACAGGCCCCGGCAACCGTGCCCTCAAATCTCTTTCCGATATGCTTAAGGGTAAGCAGGGCCGTTTCCGTCAGAATCTTCTTGGTAAGCGTGTTGACTACTCAGGACGAAGCGTTATCGTTGTAGGTCCTGCGCTCAAGATTTACCAGTGCGGTCTTCCCAAGGAAATGGCACTTGAACTCTTCAAGCCCTTCGTAATGAAGCGTCTTGTTGAAAACGGAAGCGCTCATAATATAAAGAGTGCAAAAAGAATGGTTGAACGCGCTCGTACAGAGGTTTGGGATGTGCTTGAAAATGTAATCCGCGAGCATCCTGTTCTTCTTAACCGTGCACCAACTCTTCACAGACTTGGTATCCAGGCGTTTGAGCCCATCCTGGTAGAAGGCAGAGCAATCAGACTTCATCCCCTCGTATGTACAGCGTTCAACGCCGACTTCGATGGTGACCAGATGGCTGTCCATGTTCCCCTTTCTCCCGAAGCACAGGCAGAGGCAAGATTCCTCATGCTCAGTGCAAACAACCTTCTTAAGCCTCAGGACGGTCGTCCCGTTACCGTTCCTACTCAGGATATGGTTCTCGGTAGTTACTACCTGACACTTGTTAAGCCTATGGAAGTAAAAGTTACTGACGCAGGTGACAGTGACCTTGAGGTTGGTAAGGTTTACAAGTATTACGATGCTATTCATACACAGAACATTCTTCTCGAACAGCAGGGTAAGAAAAAGATTGAATACACAAACGAGGGCGTAGGCTGTTTTGCAGGCGAAATCGGCGAGGAAAAATACTTCGTAAGTGTTAATGAAGCAATGATGGCTTATGACTGTGGCGATGTAGGACTTCATGCTCCTATCAATGTCCGTGTTGAAAAGGAAATTGACGGAGTAATTGAAACAAGAATCATCAAGACTACAGTCGGCAGACTTATATTTAATGAAGTTATTCCTCAGGACCTTGGATTTGTTGACCGTTCAATTTACGAAAACAAGTTCGAGCCTGAAGTATCATTCCTTGCAGACAAGAAGTCTTTGGGTAAGATTGTTGATGCTTGTATCAAGGTACATGGCACAACAAAGACCGCAGAAGTTCTTGACTCAATCAAGGAACTCGGCTATAAATTCTCTACCCGTGGCGCAGTTACAATCAGCGTAAGCGATATGGAAATTCCCGGAAGTAAGGCAGAGCGCCTTGCTGAAGCAGAAACAGAAGTAGAAGCTATCACAAAGCTTTACAGAAAGGGTCTTATCACTGACGATGAGCGTTACAGAAAGGTTATCGAAACCTGGCAGGGCGCTAACGACAAGATTACAAAGGCTCTTATGGATAACCTTGATAAGTACAACCCCATCTACATGATGGCAACATCAGGTGCCCGTGGTAGTATCAACCAGATCAGACAGCTTGCCGGTATGCGTGGCCTTATGGCAAATACTCAGGGTCGTACAGTCGAAATCCCGATTCGTGCTTCATTCCGTGAAGGTCTTAATATCCTTGAGTACTTCATTTCAACTCACGGTGCTCGTAAAGGTCTTGCCGATACAGCGCTTCGTACTGCTGACTCAGGTTACCTTACACGCCGTCTTGTCGATGTATCGCAGGATGTTATCATCCGTGAAATAGACTGTAAGACTCATGACGGTATCAATGTTTCCGAAATCGTAGAGGGTAAGGAAGTTATCGAACCCTTGGAAGAAAGACTTATCGGCAGAGTTAACTGTGACGATATTGTTGACGAAAAGGGCAATGTAATTATCCCCGAAAACACCCTCATGGACAAGGAAATGGCTATGAAGGTTGTAAATGCAGGCATCAAGGAAGTTAAGATCAGAAGCGTTCTTAACTGTCATGCCAAGGTTGGCGTATGTGCTCACTGTTACGGCGCAAACCTTGCAAGCCGTGGCGAACTTGTAAATATCGGTGAAGCAGTTGGTATCATCGCTGCTCAGTCTATCGGTGAACCCGGTACACAGCTTACGATGAGAACATTCCATACCGGTGGTGTCGCAGGTGACGATATCACACAGGGTCTTCCCCGTGTCGAAGAACTTTTCGAAGCAAGAAAGCCCAAGGGCCTTGCAATTGTAACAGATATCGCAGGTACTGTTACAGTTAATAAGACAAAGAGCAAGACAGAGGTTATGATTGCCGATTCTGAAGGTATGGCACAGACTTACCTCATTCCTTATGGCTCTACACTTAAGGTTAATGACGGCGATGTTGTTGAGGCTGGTGATGAACTTACAACAGGTTCTATCAATCCCCATGACATCCTTCGTATCAAGAACCTTCGTGCAGTTCAGGAGTACCTTGTTAAGGAAGTTCAGAAGGTTTACCGTCAGCAGGCGGTTGATATCGCTGACAAGCATATTGAAGTTATCGTACGCCAGATGATGCGCAAGGTAAGAATCGATGAGAGTGGCGACAGCAACTACCTTATAGGCGAAACAGAAGACCGTATCAAGTTCGGTGAACTTGTTGAAGAGTATAAGGCACAGGGTAAGAATCCTCCCGTAGGTGAGGAGCTTCTCCTCGGTATTACCAAGGCTGCCCTTGCTACTGACTCATTCCTTTCAGCTGCATCATTCCAGGAAACAACAAGAGTTCTTACAGATGCTGCGATAAGGGGCAAGATTGACCCACTTGTTGGCCTTAAGGAAAATGTTATTATCGGTAAACTTATTCCTGCAGGTACAGGCGTTCCCATGTATCACGATATCGAAGTAGAGGAAAGCGGAAGTGATTATTCTGACATTCTCGCAGATATGGTTGAAAATATGAACGCATCAGGAATTAAATAATCAAAAATTAAAAGCAGAAACTACCTTTGAGTAGTTTCTGCTTTTGATTTTACGAGTATTTGCCTATGGCGAGAGGGTCGTTCTTCAACTATCTGATTACATTAAAATCTTTGTCATACAGCGTGTAACCTTGGGGACAATAGATATCAGCATAGTAGAGAGCTTGTTCTACTGTTTTATAAGCACCTACCTGAGTGATAACTCCATTTTCTGATTTTCTCAGGCGGTACCAGTCCTTGCTGTCATAGTCGTAATCATAAAGAACGCGGGTAGTTGTCGCAGGTGCTTCACGATACTCAATAATAGGTTGGCTTTGCTTTGGTTCTTCTGCCTGATTTGCTGCCTCATCGGGAGCTTGGTTAGAGATTTCGTTTTCGGTATCTGTTTCTGAATCAACGGAAACAGATGAATTTTCCTTCCCGGGAAAAAGCTCATTTTTTTCTGAAAACAAAAGAGCACATACAGAAAAGATTGCTAACGCACACACAACTACTGCTGTGGTAAGTATTATTAAAAGTGATTTGTCATTCCTTTCTTTTACGGGGATCAAATCACGCGGATATGCATCATATACATCTGCAGCTGAATTCATTTCCTCGGAACAATTTTCACAAATTTTAAGACCGGAATCAATGCTAATGCCACAAACTTTGCAACGGGACTCTTCTATTTTAATAAGTTCTCCACCGCACTGCCGACAAAAAACAGCGTTATTGTCTTGCTTACTACCGCAATTCACACATTCTTTCATAAGAAAACACCTTCTTGAAAATCAAATAGATACTTTATTAATTTACCATAAAAACGCAGAATGTCAAACTTATTTTAATAAAAAACTAAAATTACGGAAAATATGGCGATCTTTACAAATAAAATACTTGACAATCCGCCCCAGCTTTGTTATAGTGTTATAGTGCTATAGGTGTGAAAGTGGGCTTTTGCGCAGTTTTATACCTATTGCGAAGAAAATTTTTATGGAGGTGAAATCATGCCAACCTTTAATCAGCTTGTCAGAAAGGGCAGGGAAACATCTGTAACAAAGTCTACAGCTCCCGCACTTCAGAAGGGTCTCAACTCCCTCAAGAAAGCTCAGACTGACCAAAGCTCACCGCAGAAGAGAGGTGTTTGTACTAATGTAAAGACACAGACTCCCAAGAAGCCTAACTCAGCTCTTCGTAAGATTGCCAGAGTAAGACTTTCTAACGGTATCGAAGTAACAAGCTACATCCCTGGTGTAGGTCACAACCTTCAGGAGCATAGCGTTGTTCTTATCCGTGGCGGTAGAGTAAAGGATCTTCCCGGTGTTCGTTACCACATCATCCGCGGTACACTCGATACAGCAGGTGTTAACGGTAGACTCCAGAGTAGATCTAAGTACGGTGCAAAGAGACCGAAGAAGTAATTTTTCCGTGCGCTTGACGCACAAACAGTGTAACGCACGGATTTATATATATTTGTCGTTGCACTTACGGCGGCATAGGCCGCAGAGTACCTATGAATTCATTAAAATTTTATGAAGGAGGGAAGAATAGTGCCAAGAAGAGGTTTTATTCCCAAAAGAGATGTATTACCGGATCCGGTATACAATGACAAGGTGGTAACACGCCTTATCAACAATATCATGCTTGATGGTAAGAAGGGTACTGCACAGAAGATTGTGTACGGTGCTTTCGATATCATTAAGGAAAAGACAGGTAAAGAACCTGTTGAAGTATTCCGCGAAGCAATGGATAACATCATGCCCGTTCTTGAAGTTAAGGCTAGACGAGTTGGTGGTGCAACTTACCAGGTTCCCATGGAAGTTCGTCCCGAAAGAAGACAGACACTTGGTCTTCGTTGGCTTACAACTTACTCAAGAGCGAGAAGTGAAAGAACTATGGCTGAGCGTCTTGCAGGTGAAATCATGGATGCTACAAACAACCTTGGTTCAGCTGTGAAGAAGAGAGAAGATACTCACAAGATGGCAGAAGCTAACAAGGCATTTGCTCATTATCGTTGGTAATCTTTCTGTTTAGTTTTATAAGGAGGATATTATGGCTAGAGAATATTCACTGCAGAAAACCAGAAATATCGGTATCATGGCTCACATCGATGCCGGTAAAACTACAACAACAGAAAGAATACTTTTCTACACCGGTGTAAACTACAAAATCGGTGAAACTCATGACGGTAGCGCTACTATGGACTGGATGGAGCAGGAACAGGAAAGAGGTATTACTATCACTTCCGCTGCTACAACAGCTCACTGGAACGACCACAGAATCAACATCATCGATACACCCGGACATGTTGACTTCACAGTTGAAGTTGAGAGATCTCTGCGTGTGCTCGATGGCAGTGTTACAGTATTCTGTGCAAAGGGCGGCGTTGAACCTCAGAGTGAAACTGTTTGGAGACAGGCAGATAAGTATAATGTACCCAGAATGGCTTATGTAAATAAGATGGACATCCTCGGTGCAGATTTCTATAATGTTGTAAAAATGATGAAGGACCGCTTACAGTGTAATGCAGTTCCGATTCAGCTTCCTATTGGTAAGGAAGACGATTTCAAGGGTCTTATCGACCTTGTTGAAATGAAGGCATATGTTTACTACGATAACCTTGGTAAGGATATCCGTCAGGAAGAAATTCCTGCAGATATGCTTGAACTTGCAGAGCAGTACAGAGCAGAACTCGTAGAACATGTTGCTGAAACAGACGAAGAACTCATGATGAAGTATCTCGAGGGTGAAGAGCTCACAATCGAGGAAATCAAGAAGGGTATCCGCAGTGCTACAATCAATGTAACAATGATTCCCGTATGCTGCGGTACTTCATACAGAAACAAGGGCGTTCAGAAGCTTCTTGACGCAGTTGTTGACTATATGCCCTCTCCTCTTGACATCCCTGCAATCAAGGGTGTTAACCCCAAGACTGATGCAGAGGAAGAGCGTCCTGCAGACGATAACGGTCCCTTCAGTGCACTTGCATTCAAGGTTATGACAGACCCGTTTGTTGGTAAGCTTTGCTTCTTCAGAGTTTATTCAGGTAAGATTGAAACAGGTTCTTATGTCCTTAACAGTTCAAGAGATTCTAAGGAAAGACTTGGTCGTATCCTTCAGATGCACGCGAACTCCCGTAAGGATATAGACATTGTTTACAGCGGTGATATCGCTGCAGCAGTTGGTCTTAAGAATACAGGTACAGGTGATACTCTTTGTGCAGATAATGCACCTATCATTCTCGAATCAATGGAATTCCCTGAACCCGTTATCCGTGTTGCAATCGAACCCAAGACAAAAGCAGGTCAGGAAAAAATGGGTATCGCTCTTGCAAAGCTTGCAGAAGAAGATCCCACATTCAAGACTTATACAGACGAAGAAACAGGTCAGACAATTATTGCAGGTATGGGTGAGCTTCACCTTGAAATCATTGTTGACCGTCTCCTTCGTGAGTTCAAGGTAGAGGCTAATGTTGGTAAGCCTCAGGTATCTTACCGTGAAACAATCCGTAAGACAGTTGACCAGGATCACAAGTACGCTCGTCAGAGTGGTGGTAAGGGTCAGTACGGTCATGTTAAGATTACTCTCGAACCCCTTGAAGCAGGCAGCGGTTACGAATTCGTTAACAAGATTGTCGGCGGTGCTATTCCCAAGGAATACATTCCCGCTGTTGACCAGGGTATCCAGGGTGCTATGCAGTCAGGTGTACTTGCAGGTTACAATGTAGTTGATGTTCGCGTAACTCTTTATGATGGTTCTTACCACGAAGTCGACTCTTCTGAAATGGCGTTCAAGATTGCCGCTTCTATGGCATTCAAGGAAGCCTGCAGAAAGGCTGACCCCGTTCTTAAAGAACCTATCATGCAGGTTGATGTCAATGTTCCTGAGGAATATATGGGCGATGTAATCGGCGACCTTTCTTCACGCCGTGGTCAGATCCAGGGTATGGAAGCAAGAAACGGCAGCCAGCAGATCGGCGCATTTGTTCCGCTTTCAGAAATGTTCGGTTATGCAACTGACCTTCGTAGTAATACTCAGGGCCGTGGTAGTTATTCTATGAGCCCCTCACATTACGAAGAAGTTCCCAAGAGCATTATGGACGAAGTTATTTCTCTTCGTAACAAGAACGACTAATCTGCAAAAAACTAGTTGATTTTTATTTCGTTTTGTATTATAATTAATTAAAATAAAACAAGCAATAAAAAGGAGGAATTACAATGGCAAAGGCTACATTCGAAAGAACAAAGCCCCATGTAAACATTGGTACAATCGGTCACGTTGACCATGGTAAGACTTCTCTTACCGCAGCAATCACAAAGGTACTTGGTATGAAGGGTCAGGCTGACTTCACAGCTTACGATCAGATTGACAAGGCACCCGAAGAAAAAGCAAGAGGAATCACGATTTCTACTGCACATGTTGAGTATGAAACAGAAACTCGTCACTACGCACATGTTGACTGTCCTGGACATGCTGACTATGTTAAGAACATGATCACAGGTGCTGCTCAGATGGACGGTGCTATCCTCGTTGTATCTGCAGCTGATGGTCCTATGCCTCAGACTCGTGAGCATATCCTTCTCAGCCGTCAGGTAGGCGTTCCCTATATCGTAGTATTCATGAATAAGAGAGACCAGGTTGACGATGACGAACTTCTCGAACTCGTTGAAATGGAAATCCGTGACCTTCTCACAGAATACGAATTCCCGGGAGATGACATCCCGATCGTTTGCGGTAGCGCACTTCAGGTTCTTGAATCTGCTTCTACAGATATCAATGCTCCCGAATACGCTCCCATCATCGAGCTCATGAACAAGGTTGACGAGTACATTCCTACTCCTCAGCGCCCCACAGATCTTCCCTTCCTTATGCCTGTCGAAGATGTATTCTCAATCACAGGTCGTGGTACAGTTGCTACAGGCCGTGTTGAAAGAGGTACACTTCTCGTTAACGAAGAAGTTGAAATCGTTGGTCTTACAGACGAGGCTCGTAAGGTTGTTGTAACAGGTATCGAAATGTTCAGAAAGCTTCTTCCTCAGGCTGAAGCTGGTGACAACATCGGTGCTCTTCTCCGTGGTGTTCAGAGAAATGAAATCGAAAGAGGTCAGGTTCTCGCTAAGCCCGGCAGCATCAATCCTCACACAAAGTTTAAGGGCGAAGTTTATGTTCTTAACAAGGATGAAGGTGGCCGTCATACACCTTTCTTCAACAACTACCGTCCCCAGTTCTATTTCAGAACAACTGATGTTACAGGCGTAATCGAACTTCCTGCAGGCACAGAAATGTGTATGCCTGGCGATAATGTAACAATCTCTGTTGAGCTTATCACTCCTATCGCTATCGAAGAAGGTCTTCGTTTCGCTATCCGTGAAGGTGGTAGAACAGTTGGTTCAGGCGTTGTTTCTGCAATCATAGAATAATCCAAACTGACTAAAAAACAGAGTGAGCAAATTGCTCACTCTGTTTTTGTTGAATAAACTGCCATTTTATGATGATTTAATTGAACAGTTTGGGGACGGGGCACTTTTTGTGCAACATAAAACACGCGACACAATTTGTGTCGCGTGTTTTTTACCGTATAGGAAATTGTGTGTGTTTCGCGAGTAGCATTTGCCAGTTTGAAATTTAGCCAGAACGCGAAATGGGTGAAGCGGCACGCTTCTTTTTACCGTATAGGAAATTGTGTGTGTTTCGCGAGTAGCATCTGTCAGTTTGAAATTTAGCAAGAACGCGAAATGGGTGAAGCGGCACGCTTCTTTTTACCGTATAGGAAATTGTGTGTGTTTCGCGAATAGCATCTGTCAGTTTGAAATTTAGCCAGAACGCGAAATGGGTGAAGCGGCACGCTTCTTTATCCCATATAATCTTCAATAAATCTTATAACCTCGTCTACGCTGTCAAATTCTATTCCTTCGCGGAGTCTTTCTCGGTCACTCTTGGGAAGCAGATTTACTGCAACTTCATATTCGCTGTGAATCTGCTCGTCTCCGTTTGAATATCTTATAAAAAGGGAAATTTTGTTTTCGTTTTCACGCAGAATATATGACTGTGTAATTTTTCCAGCAGGGTTTGGAGCAGAGGCATTTGAATCAAAAGCACTCTTCTGAGAGAGATTGCCGTTTTGTGACGCTACAACAGCATCGGCGTTTTGCTGAGCTTTTTTTCCAACGCCTGAGATGTATCCCGTCATTGTAAAAAGAAAAACCCCCACAAACAATCCGGCATAAATTAAAAATGATTTAATCTTCATAAAAACATTCCACCACCTGAAAATTTCCTCTGTTGCCCCTTATTATGCGCGTTTTAATGCTTATTATTCAAAAAAATGCTACTTTGTAACACTTTTTTAATGCTTTGGTGTTATACTTTACTATGTATTGGTATAAAATTAGCAAAATTCTGTTACAGGAGGTGCGCTTTATGGCAAAAAAATCAGAAAAGACCGGGGAAAAAAAGACCAGTGCAAAAACCGGTACAAAGAAAACTGCGAAGCGCAAGGGTAAAACCAGTTTTATAAAAAAATTCTTCATCGGTTTAGGCTTGGTTGTGGGACTGCTGGTGATTGCAATTATAGGTCTCGTTGTAGGTTCTCTTATTGGTTATGTCGAAGACGCAGAACTTATTGATGTTGAAAACATGCGACTCAACCTTACCTCAATTGTATATATTGAGGATTCCGAAACAGGCGAAATGGTAGAGTATGAGCAGCTTTATGATACTGAACACAGAATCTGGGTATCCAGCAAGGAAATTCCGGACTACCTCAAAGATGCTTTTGTTGCAATTGAGGATGAGCGCTTCTATTCGCATAATGGTATTGACATGAAGCGTTTCACAGGTGCCGCAATGCAGTATATTACCCAAAAGGGTAATTCAAGTTACGGCGGAAGTACCATAACTCAGCAGCTTATTAAAAATCTTACTCAGGAAGATGACTATTCTATCAAGCGTAAGATACAGGAAGTTTACCGTGCATTTAACCTTGAGAGAGATCTTTCGAAAGAGGAAATACTCGAGTATTATCTTAACACCATTTACCTCAGTCAGAAATGTAACGGTGTACAGAGTGCTTCTATGAGATACTTCGGCAAAGATGTTTCTGAGCTTTCATTGGCAGAATGTGCAACTATTGCCGGAATAACGCAGTATCCCACGAAGTATGACCCGCTCATAAATCCCGAGAACAACAAGAAAAGACAGCTTGTAATTCTTAAAAAGATGTACGACTTGGGATTTATTTCTGAAAAAGAATACACAGCAGCAAAGGACGAGGAGCTTGTTTTTGTAAAGAAAACCCCCGAAGAGGAAGAGCAGTACCACAGCTACTTCACAGATGCTGTGATTGACCAGGTTATAGAAGATTTGATGACCCAGTACAACTATACTAAGCAGTATGCAGTAAAGATTCTTTACAACGGCGGTCTTCAGATATACCTTTCCATGGATCCCGAAATACAGGCGCATATGGATGCTGTATACAATGATCCCAACGCTTTTCAGAGAGCAGCCGGAGAGGTACAGCCTCAGTCATCAATGGTAATAATGGACCCCTATACAGGACTTGTTAAAGCTCTTGCAGGCGGTAGAGGAGAAAAGGAAGGTAACCGTACATTAAACCGTGCTACACAGACACTTCGTCAGCCCGGTTCTACTATAAAACCTATTTCGACATACGGACCTGCAATTGAATACGGACTTATAACCCCCGGCTCAATCGTGAACGATGCTCCCGTCAAATTCGGCGAATGGGCACCGAGAAACGATGACCGTGCTTTCAGAGGAAGAATTACTGTAGCAACAGCACTCAGAGGGTCAAGAAATGTCCCCGCAGTAAAAATTTGTGATTACCTTACTGCCCGTGCATCATTTGACTATATGAAAAACATTCTTCACTTTGACACCTTGGTAGAATACCGAAAAGAGCCTGAAAGAAGTTTCAGCGATGTTGCGCTTGCTCCTATTGCGCTCGGTGGTCTTACAGACGGTGTTACAGTTCTTGATATGTGTGCCGCTTACTGTGTTTTCCCCAACGGCGGTAAGTATATAAAACCATCCCTTTATACAAAGGTTCTTGACTCAGATGGTAAAGTAGTCCTTGAACACAAGGCTGAAAAGCAGATAGCTATGAGTGAAACTACATCAGAATCTATGATTAGTATGCTCAAGAGCGCAGTTGATGGAGGTACCGGTACAGCAGCAAGACTTCCCGGTATGCGCGTAGCAGGTAAAACAGGTACAACCTCCTCAAACCGTGACAGATGGTTTGTTGGATTTACTCCTTATTATGTTGGTGCAGTATGGTTCGGATATGACAATCCACAGTCTCTTCGCGGCTTCTCACCAAACCCTGCAGCAGTAGCGTGGAGAAAGGTTATGGCTCCCATCCATGAGAACCTGCCCGATAAGCCTTTCCTTGAACACACAGAAGAAGGAAAGTACGATATTATGCTTTGTGAAGAAAGTGGAATGCGTGCAACGCCTTCTTGTAAGAAATTGACTTGCAAAGCGTTTGAGAGCGGAAAAGTTCCCAAGGAACGCTGTACAAAGCACCCCTACTCATTTAATAAGAGTCTTTTGAATGATGGCGTAATTAAAAAAGACAAGAAAGTAGAAGGAATTGTGGAAGAAGGGGGATCTTTAGATACAAACATAGGTGAAGGCGTTATTCCGACAGACCCGGGAACATTGCCTCCTGCCGGTGATGTAACAGTACCGGAACCCTCGGTTCCGTCAGACCCTGTGTCTCCGCCAGCGTCAGCTCCGGTAACACCACCTTCCTCAGAAGCGACTCCACCCCCGATTACACCGACCCCGGCTCCGGTTACGCCAGCCCCGGCTCCGTCAACTGGAACTACCCCGGAAGGCATATAAAAGGAGAATAAAATGGCATATAAAGAGTATTTGGTTAAAAGAAAAAAAGGAGCAAAAGAGATTTTGCTCGCTGCTTTAATATATGTTGTGGCACTTTTTCTTTCGTTTATTTGTGTAATGTTTGTTCCCGGAATAGGACTTTTGCTTTCGGTAGGATGCTTTTACGGTAGTTATTGGCTTACATCAAAATTAAACCGTGAATTTGAGTATACCTTTACGGAAGATGCTGTTGATATTGATGTTATTTTCAATGCTTCGCGCAGAAAAAGACTTATTTCATTCTATATGAAAGATGCCCAGATTATCGCACCGGTGAGTAATGGAGAATTCGGTCGCTTTTCAAAAATGGACTACAAGGAAATTGACGCCACAACACACAGGAAAGATGCAAATGTGTATTTTGCGGCAGTAGAAAAAAATGGGAAGTTTTTAGTTAAATTCGAGCCTCCCGTAACAGCACTTCAGGAGCTTAGAAAGTTTGCTCCGTCAAAGGTTGTTATAGATTAAAAGTAAATTAATCAATTCTTAACCAAGGGGGCTTGGGCCCCCTTGGTTTTATAGAGGAGCTGATAGTATGCTGTTCTTATCAGTTGATATGATAAAAGAGGCAGAGAAGCGTGCAATGGAGAATGTATCAGCAATGCATCTTATTGAAAACGCCGCAAAAGTCTCATTTGATGAAATTAAGGAGTTTAATTCCGTGAGAGTTTACTGCGGAAAAGGACAAAACGGCAGTGACGGTTACGCCACTGCTATTTTATTAAAAAAGCATGGAAAACGCGTTGAAATTGTGCAGGTGATGGAGCCTTCTACCGATGAGTGCAAATTTCTTGCCAGAAAAGCAATCGATGAGGAAATCCCTGTAATTCCCACAGTTTCATTTCCTACTGAGAAGTTTGATTGCTCTCTTGATGCAATCTTTGGAATAGGAATGAAGGGAACTGTTACAGACGAAAATGTTATCCGTGCGATAGAGATGATAAATTCTTCAGATTCATATATTGTTTCCTGCGATGTCCCCAGCGGTATGGATTCTGACACGGGAAAAGCTATGGGGGTATGTGTGAAAGCAGATAAGACAGTTACTTTTACTGCTCCCAAAAAAGGTATGCTTTCCAATGAAAGTGTGGACTTGTGCGGAGAAATCATAATCGCAGAAGTGGGTATCCCTGTAGATTATAACAGTATCACACAGTCTACCTGTGTCCCCCTTACGGACAAGCTCGTAAAAACAATTCTTCCTGCGCGCAGTCGCTACAGCCATAAGGGTACTTTCGGCACAGCCGTGATTGTTGCAGGAAGTCAGACTATGTCAGGAGCGGCAGCAATGGCGGCGCAGGCGGCACTCAAAAGCGGTTGCGGACTTGTGAAAATTATTGCTCCTGCACCGATATGCGGAGTTCTGAATATATTGGTAAAGGAAGCAATTATAATTTCCGTACCACATCAAAACGGAGTTATGCTTCCGGAGCTTACGGAAGATGCGCTATACTCCATAAGGACCGCAGGCAGTTTGCTTGTAGGTTGCGGTATTGGGAAGGGGAACCACGCACAGCTTATTGAAAACATATTAAACTGCGCCTCCTGTCCTGTTATTATTGATGCAGACGGTATTAATGCCCTTGCCAGAAGAACAGATATAATCAAAAACAAGAATGTGCTTCTTACACCTCATGTCAAGGAGTTTTCGCGTATAAGCGGATACAGCGTCCCCGAAATTGAGTCAAGAAGAATTGAGGTTGCTGACAAATTTGCGCAGAATATGGGAGTGAACCTTCTTCTCAAAGGGGCAAGAACAGTTGTTACATACGGTGGCAGAAATAAATATGTTTCACATATCTCTACAAGTGCACTTGCCAAAGCAGGAAGCGGAGATGTACTTGCAGGAATTATTGTATCACTTGCATCGCAGGGACTTTCGCTTACAGACAGCGCTGCAGCAGGCTGTTATATTCACGCGCGTGCAGGTCTTATTTGTGAAAAAGAAATTGGCGCATACGGAGTTACTGCCGATGATATCATAAATAAAATCCCCGTTGCAATCAAGGAAATAAAATAAATGTATCAAAGAAGAAAATGGAGTGCATAATAAAAGTGTAGATTAGCGCCTACATATAAAGTGGAAGAACTTACATTTGACCTGCCAAGGATAGTAGTGTATAATGAATGTAGTATTTATTATAGGGGGCATGTCAGATGGAAAAAAAGGCGCAGCGCAGAATATCTGTCACATTGCCCGATTTCTTGGTTGAGGAGACGGACACAATCGCCTCGTCACTTAATCGGTCACGAAGTGAATTTATTGCACTGGCAGTAAAAAGTTATATCAGCGAATATAAGAAAATTGAAAAGAAGGAACAAATGAAAAAGGGATATTTGGAAATGGGCAAGATAAATTTGTCTCTTGCCAATTCTTCCCTCTTATCCGATGAAAGTGCGTGTAAAATCTACGAGGATTTTTTATCGGAGAGTGAATAATTTGTTAGTAAAACGCGGTGACATTTTTTATGCCGATTTAAGCCCTGTCATAGGTTCAGAACAGGGCGGAGTAAGGCCTGTTCTTGTAGTGCAAAACGATGTTGGGAACAAATACAGTCCCACCGTTATTGCCGCGGCAATAACAAGCAAAATTAACAAGGCTAAACTTCCTACGCATATTGAGATAGACGCACAACAGTACGGACTTTCGCGCGACAGCGTGATACTTTTAGAACAGGTGCGTACGATTGACAAGCAGCGTCTTCGCGAAAAAATCGGCAAGCTTGATGAACTGCAAATGATAAAAGTCAACGATGCCATATCAGTAAGCTTTGGACTCGTTGGGAATTGAAAGGATGATTACCTATGAAAAAGAGAATAGCAATAGTTCTTTGTGCACTCGGAGTGCTCTTTGTGGCAGGCTCATATGCTGCACAGCCCGGAACGGAGGCAGATCCGCTTATTACAAAAAGTTACATTGACAGCGTAGTATACCCGGCTACAAAATTCAAAGTGGTAAATGTTCCTGCAGGAAAAAATGTTATTTGCTCTGCCGGAACAGAACTGATTCTCAGAATGGGAACCTGCTCTGTAGTAGGCACTCAGAAGGGTGGCGTAAGTGATGTAACAATGGGATTTGACCTTGCTGACGGAATTGTTGTCCAGGGAAATCATCTTCTCATAGTACCGCTCGATGACGGAAGAGGAGTAAAAACCTCAACTGACTGTATATTTATGATTAAGGGCAGTTATGAGATAAAATAACACAATATACTATAAAAGAGCTTCGGATTCGTTTCCGAAGCCCTTTTTTATTGTATAGGAAATTGTGTGTGTTTCGCGAGCTGCATTTGTCAGTTTGAAATTTAGCCGGAACGCGAAATGGGTGAAGTGGCATCGAAATATTACAAAAAATTGCATCAGTAATAATTTGCTTGGATTAAGAATATGAAAAAAGAGACCAGCATAAAACCCTATATATAGGGGAGTATCTCAAAAAAAAGCACAAAAAATTAAGCAAATGTTACAAACTTATAACAAAAACGGCAAAAAACCTTGACAAACGATGAATTTTTGATTATAATTAGCAAGGTGTGTTGCTGATGGCAACCCCAAATAAGGATGTGATTTTATGTTTACAAACAAGAAGATTAAGACGGTTGTTGCATCAGTTTGTGTGACAGCTACACTTATCCTAAATACAGTAAGTGCAATTGCAGCACCTTTTAGTTATAATGGTGCCGAAGATGTTCGTGCCAAGGCTCTTGGTGAATATCTTTCATCAACTACAGGTGTTGTTTCAATGACAAAGTTTGCTCTTAATGCCGAAAATGAAGTTTCCTCCTTGGGAAATGAAGTTTTTTACGAAGAGATTACTGTTGATGAAACTGTTAACTTTAACACAGTTAAGAAACTTAATACTGCTCTTCTGGCAGGGGAAACGGTTACAGTACGCGAAGGCGTTTCAGGACAGAAAAAAGTTACTTACAAGGTAAAGTATGAAAACGGCGTTGAAATTTCACGCGAGATGATTTCGGAAGTTATTACTGTTGCTCCCGTTGATAAAATTGTGGAATACGGTACCACAGCCGAAGTTCAGGAAGCTTCCGCAGAAGCGATGAAACTTGATTATAAGAGTGTTATTACTTGTGAAGCAACTGCATATGACCTTTCTCCCGAGGAAAATGGCGGATATGCAGGTCAGACAGCAACAGGCGTTCCTCTTGACAAAGGCGTTATAGCAGTTGACCCCAGAATAATTCCCCTCGGCTCTCGTGTTTATATCGAGGCGCTTGATGGAAGCTGGAGCTACGGCTACGCAGTTGCAGCGGATACAGGCGGAGCAATCAAGGGCTACCGTGTTGACCTTTGCTACCGTACAAAGAGCGAATGCAGACAGTTCGGCAGAAGACCTTGCCGCGTATATATACTCAACTAAATATCATAAAAACAAAATCCCTTCATACATTGTGTGTGGAGGGGTTTTTTCATGAAAAAAGCAACAGTTCTACTCAAAAATACAATACTCCTTGCGACAAGTAACATAATATTACGCCTTCTGGCGCTTTTACTGCAGTCATTTCTTGCCGGTAAAATAGGTGCGGAAAATCTGGGCCTTTTCGGTATAATATCATCGCTCGGGGTGGTTTTTGCTACCATTTCCATCTCTGGAGTGCGTTTTGGAACTACGCGCCTTGTTTCCGAGGAGGAGGGACGCGGCAATAAAAATCCGCACTCACTTATGCGATGCGCATTTGTTTATTCACTTATATTTGGATTTGCTTCAGGAGGGGTGCTGTACTCAGCTGCAAATATATTCTCGCGCTATTGGGTAATGAATGTTTCTGCCTCTACAGCGCTTAGAATAATCGCGATTTCAATGCCTTTCGTAGCATTTGGCAGCGTTATTGAGGGATATTTTACGGCAAAACAGAAAATCTTCCGTCTTGTTACCATGCAAATAATCGCTCAGCTTTTAAGGATAATATTTGTAGTAAGTTGCTTCTCTAGGCCTGCAAATCGCAATATAATTGACACTCTTTCTCTGGGAATGCTCATAGGCGAAATATCTCTTACAATCGGTGGGATTTTGCTCTACTTCATAGATACAGCAGGAAAGAAAGAAGAAAATCCCCAAAAAGGAAACTTCGTTCGCCTCATAAAGACATCGCTTCCTCTTGCAATAAGTGCATATATGCGCACGGGGCTTTCCTCGCTCGGGCAGATTATAATTCCCCACGGCCTGAAAAAAGGTGGTATGGGGAGCAAAAGTGCCTTTGCTACTTACGGCGTAGTTTCCCAGATGTCTATGCCGGTCATAATGTTCCCTGCGGCACTTCTTAATGCTCTTGGGGAGGTTCTGATACCGCGCCTTACCGCGGCACAGATTCAGGGAAGAAAAATCGGCATCAGCTATATCGTTAACCGTGCACTTCGGCTGGGGGTAATATTCAGCTTTGGTGTTGCAGGGGTAATGTTTTTTTATTCACAGCCTTTGGGGCGCACCATATATAAAAGTATAGAGGCGGGCGAGTATATAAGAATTTTCGCGCCCCTCGTGCCGATTGTTTACATAGATTGCGTGACAGACGGCTGTCTTAAGGGGCTTAACCAACAGGTGTATTCCATGGTTTATAATGTGCTCGAGGGAGTCATAAATGTTGTTTTGCTCTTCCTCCTTCTTCCGAAAACTGCCATCATGGGATATGTTATGGTTATGTACATAAAAGAGCTTTTTAACGCGGTTTTAAGTATCCGCAGGCTTCGTAAAGTGACGCAGGTCGATATTATGTCCTGGGGAATGACAAGCTCTGTTATATCCCTGTGGGGCGCGAAGGTTCTGTGCGATACAATGCGCCTTTCTGCACCCCTTGGAATAATCATTTTAGTGTATATCTCATTTTATGTAACACTTCTTTATATACTGAGCGCAGTTTCGCGCGAAGATATACGGTGGGTATTTTCCCTGATTAAAGCTGACAACGAGGAAAAAGCTCCTAAAAAACCGATTATCGGTGTTGACAAAACCGTGGTGTCGCGGTAAAATGATAGAATACAAGGTAGAAAAGAGGCGTCAAAGGATGAAAGGATTAATATTACCCGAAGGATACAGTGCAAAGCTTTCTCTTCGTGAAACACAGCGGGCAATTAAAATAGTAAAGGATAATTTTCAGAAAAGACTCGCTCATGAACTTAATCTTGACAGAGTAACCGCACCCGTTTTAGTAACAAAATCAAGCGGTATCAATGACGACCTCAACGGTGTAGAACGCAAGGTGGAGTTTGATACACTCGAATGTGGAGCTGAAGTTGTCGAAATCGTGCAGTCTCTTGCCAAGTGGAAAAGAATGGCCCTTTACCGCTATGGCTACAGCGCAGGCGAGGGTATCTATACAGATATGAACGCAGTACGCCGCGATGACAAAGTTGACAATGTTCATTCTCTTTTCGTTGACCAGTGGGACTGGGAAAGGGTAATAAAAAAAGAGGAACGCACAATTGAATTTCTCAAAGATACAGTAAGGAAAATCATAAACGCAGCAGCAGACACACAGGACATTCTCTGCGAAAACTTCCCTTGCCTTGAAAAAACGATTGAGCGTGATGTGTTTTTCATTACCGCTCAGGAGCTTGAAGATATGTATCCCACTTTTACCGATAAGGAAAAGGAAGATGCAATCGTAAAAGAACACAAGACAGTTTTTCTTATGCAGATAGGAAAAGCGCTTAAAAGCGGAAAGCCTCACGATGGGCGTGCGCCCGATTACGATGACTGGTCGCTTAACGGTGACATCCTCGTGTGGAACAATGTTCTGGGCAGAAGTCTTGAACTTTCATCCATGGGAATCCGTGTAGACCGCGAAGCTCTTCGCGCGCAGCTTGCCGAGCGTGACGCTCTTGATAGAATGAAGTTTGACTATCACAAAATGATTGATGAGGAAATCCTCCCACTTACAATCGGCGGCGGTGTAGGACAGTCAAGACTTTGTATGCAGATGCTCAGCCGCGCGCATATCGGTGAAGTGCAGGTTTCCGTATGGCCTGAAGAAATGAAAAAGGTTTGCAGTGAAAACGGAATATTCTTGTTATAATAAAGCTGAAAAAAGGAATCTATCATGTATGGATTCCTTTTATATTATAAACTAAACAAAAATTTTATAGTTTTTTGCAATTTTTCTATTGACAAATAAGCCTAAACACAGTATAATAATTCAAGTCAGCGGATAAAAATTGTGTACAGCTCGTCGACACTTACCGTGATGATTATCCGGCCCGGTAGTTCAGTTGGTTAGAACGCCAGCCTGTCACGCTGGAGGTCGAGGGTTCGAGCCCCTTCCGGGTCGCCACTTTTTATGCTGCCCTAGCTCAGTTGGCAGAGCACTTCCTTGGTAAGGAAGAGGTCGGCAGTTCGAATCTGCTGGGCAGCTCCATAATATGTGCCATTAGCTCAGTTGGTAGAGCACCTGACTCTTAATCAGGGTGTCCAGGGTTCGAGTCCCTGATGGCGCACCAACGAAAAAACCGTGT
>JAFQQD010000063.1 GCA_017411435.1 Clostridia bacterium | reverse complement strand
TCGAAAGATAGATATACCCTCCTTCGCCGTTTAAGTATGCTCGAACAATTTTGATTTTAAATTCATAACTATATTTTGCCATGAAAAAACCGACCTCCCAATCGTTAGATTTTAGGTCTAACTTTTGGGGGTCGGTTCATTTAAGTTCTCCAAATACTGTTTCTTTATCTTCTCCGATATATTCATCTGCATTAGTAGGTACTTTATAATAAACTATTCCAGAATTTTCTCTACTACATTCGTTTTTTTCAAGGTAATCAGCAACTACCTCTGCGGTTTTTAATGCAACATTTTCTGCCGCTTTAATCGCTGTTTCTTGTACTATAAATTTAAATATCCCCATTTACTTCACACCTTATCTTCCAATTACCGATACTGGGTCAAGGAAAAACAGTCCTGTGTTGCTATTAAATTCTTCCACCTCTGCAATAATGTGAACATTTCTGCCAACCCAAATTTCATCATCCAAATACATAGTATCTAAACCCAAATCAAAACTATTTACATCCTCAAACTTGAATGAAGGTCCAGTTTGAGAATCTGGGTCATAATCCCCCGCACTTACAAGCAACTCATAACGAGTGTCATAATCTTTATAATTCACTACATAGTCAATACGACCATCAAACTCTATAAGTTGACCATTATATTTGCTTGCAAAATTTGAATAAACGGAATAATCTTCATTACCATACAAAAGGCTATTCAAATCAGGACAATTTTCAATAGTTAAGGTTTCAAGTTTGGGAGGATTAACATAGTAATATACCTTTATAGTACAGTCTGAATCATAGGTATCTCCCTTCTTAAATTTGTCTGTAAAAATCCAATCCTCAACATATATCTCTTTTATTTCGCCAGCAACTTCATTTTCATCATCAATCTCAACTTCATTATAATCATATTTTTTAAAGCCTAATTTCTTTAATTCCTTTTCAACTTCTTTATACTGCCGGCCTATATAATAGGTATAAGAATATGGCATTGTAATTGTTGAAGTGTTAGAATTATCTTTAGACTTGCTCTCCGTTTCCACTTTTTCTTTTTCAGTTTCAACAGTTCCTTTATCCGATTGAAGTTCTTCAATTTTTATTTGGTCACTCGTACAAGAAATTTTATATTTATAAACACTATCTTCCGAAACACTAATTTTAATATTCCCATCCACACTATTATCGTCTTCTTTTTTAAATGAAATTGTGTGTTCGCCCTCTGTTAATTCTATACTATATGTATCTTGACTTCCGTGTTCAAGTGTAGCAATTTCTTTACTATCAACTAAAACATCAACATCATAACGACTAAAAAGCAAATTTTCAACACATTCAATATTTAATGTAATATTGTATTTTGTCAATTCTTGTACTTGAGAATTGCTTTTTTCTTCCGTACTACTACAAGCAGACATAATTAAACAGATTATTAAACTTACCACTACACATAACTTTTTCATCATTTGTTCCTCCATAATAAAAAGTGCATAACCTGTATTTCAAAGTTATGCACCGAAAAACGCATCAACTCTGACATAAGGTTGCTACACACTTACTTACATACACTTTTATCGCAAAGGTTGTTGCCAGAGTGTACGCTTTTACCTATATAGCGTACACTTTGCGATAAAAAATATACTTATCCATAGTAAGTATAGTATGTAGCATACTGATTATAACACATAACGAGAATAATATCAATATATTTGACGAAATTTGTAATTATTTAACTATCTAACACCCAAATCCGTTGCCGTCAATACAAACCACACCATTCCAGCATTTTTGCCGATGATATTTTCACTAAATACTGCAATAGCAACAATTCCGGTAATTGGGTTTAAAAACCGACACTTATGACTATTTTTACAAAATCAACTTTGTATATTTTTCAAAAAACACCTGTTTTGAGGCTGAAAATTAATAAAAAATAGGGGTTCGGAAAAAGTTCGGCATTTTTCCAACACTTATAAATGACACTTTTTGGATTTTCGGGGAATACCGCTGTCAACGGAATTGGTTGCTCTGTCCTTCTTCCCTCAATAATTCCACTATTCGGTCTGTATGCGGTGCATTAACATCATCTGCCATTATGAGCCGTACAAAAATCTCATTGACTTCTGGTAATGCACATATCCGTTTTGCAAGTTCTTCCTTGCTCTTTATGGTTGTGTAATCTTTGACTTTATACTCTTTGCAGATTGCTCTCAGTTGTGTTAAGGTTGCAGTACGGAAATACACCCTTTTGTTAAAGTGTGTCAGTTTGTTATTCCCGTCAAATACAAATCCCCGTTCCTTTGACAGTTCTCTTGCCTTTTCTGTAAATGTATTTAGCCTTGTAATATGCTGTGTGGGTGTTCTCCTCATAGCAAGTATATCTCTGTTTTTCCAATCAGCGGATTGAATAAATCTGCCATTTGCCCCGATAAGTTCAGCATAAAGCATTTCCGCATCGGCATAAGAAGTTAAAGGGGTTTTGTGGTCTATCTTCCAGTTATGCTTGAAAACATAAAGGGAAATATATAGGTGCAGATATACCGCAGAAACTCCCGTCATATTCTTGTTTATATGCCTTTTTAGTTGCCTATGAAATGCGTCTATATCGTCAAGAGTTAGTCGTTTTCTGCTTTTCAGTTCTTCAAACTCTGCTTGTGTAAGTCTGCCGTAATTTTCTATGCGGTCAAGTTCCTGATTTTCATACTTGCTTTTCTTTATATCCTCTTTGCTTATTTTATCGCCATTGTGAGTTTCTTCCCATTCCCGTTCCTCTTTTCGGATTTCTTTATCCATAGTGGAAGGCTTTATATAGTGAGGGATTGCGTGTTCTTCACAATATTTGTGGTATGCTGAAAAGCCGTCACTACACAAAAAGCTAATATCCCCAAGATAATCCCCGAAATAACTCTCAAAATCCAATGCACTAATCCTTGACAAGCCTGTTACAACGGCGGCAATATGACCTTTATTATCAATCGCTGTTACTACACAGACAAACTCGTTACCAAAAGTCCCTAACTGTGAAGGCACTTTCTTTTCCTTTGTTCTTGCTATTCTTTCCGCAACTGCCGTAGGTACAGTATTTATAAGGGTTTTTGCACCTTTTTGACATTCCCTGAAACAGCACTCGTCAACCTTGATAACTCCCGACAATTTCGGCATAGCAAAGCGGTGTTCAATAGCGGCAAGGATTTTGTGTCTGTTGCTGATAATTGACCCTTGTGTCAGTTCTATCCCGTAATCGGTTCTAAGGTTTTGCTGAATATCTGTAAGGGAAAAGTTATTGATTGTATAATAAACAAGGGCTATTTGAACATTAAGGGGTAGGTGTGACCCTTGTGCAATAGTGCCGACAAAGGGGTTGAATGTATGACCGCAATCCACACAGCGTCGGCGTGGTTTGCCATTTTCCAAAGCGTGCATATAGGTTTGAACACAGCCACACTTGTCACATACTGCCCTTATCCCGTGCTTTTCCATAAATAGTTCCCACTCTGTGGGCTGTCTTTTCTTTGGTTCTTTCTTCACATAGTCACGCAAAACAAACTCTTTATCGGTTTCGGACAAAGCTTTTATTCTTTTCTCAATATCTTTGAGTTCTGCCCTTAATTCCTTGACTTCTTTGCTTATTCTGGGCTTGTCTTTCATAATATCCTTTAACCTCACAATTACACCCCCTTTTCTCGGTGATTATATTATATAAAGTTTGCTAAATCTTGTCAATTCTGCATTTTCAACAGTTTTTATAAAAGGATTGTTATGTTTTATAAAAATGTAAAGTTATTTTATAAAATAATTCGGATTGTTTATAATCGGTTTTATAAAAAAGGTACAGCCTTTTATAAAACTGTACCGATGTTTTATAAAACTTTCCGCACTTTTTATAAAAGTTTGAAATAGATTTATAAAATATTTAACTTTATTTATAAATGTCAAAATCGGTCACACAGCCAACTTTTGCCCTAAATGGTATAGGTCAATTTAATTCCGTTGCGAGATTTTAACATTTTAGCCATTACACATTATTTTTTAGTAATGGGAATAAATTTTCTGCAATAAAATGGCGAGGTTTTCACCTCGCCATTTATCATTTATCTTCCGTTCTTAATATAGTGGTCTGTTATACCGAACATTCTGCGTACAAGAATGCCGAGTTCGTGCTTTCTGCCGCCACAGATAACAATGGTATCCCCTGCTTTCATATTGGCAAGAAGCATTATTTCCTTTTCTCGCTCGTCTTTTTCGGCGTTTATGATAAGTTTTGCTCCTTTTTTTAGTGCATGCTCGGTAAGGTCGGCGTTATCAATATCGGTTGTGCCGATTACTGCAATAAATTCGCCCTTTTCGGCAGCCTTGTCAATAGCAGTTTCAACATCCTTGCCTAATTTTGCGCGAGTATCAAAGATAAGGTTGAATCCGTCGATTTCGGTTTCATTTTTATTATAATTTTCATTTATATAGCCATTAAATGAATCCACGCTTATTCCTGTTTCTTCGGCAAACTCTTCATATGTAAAGGGAGCTTTCTTAACATCAAGTTTTTCTACTGAAGAAGTGAGCATTTCATCGTCTGCGTTGTAAAAGAGTGTCGCATCACTTTTCATTCCCTGTGCGATTAATTTAACATAGGAATCGTTTTCTTCCTGATTTACTGAAACCGCACCTGTGAAAACTGTAATTTCAGGATTTATAACACGACTTAAAACTTCGGTAGGTTCGTCGGGACGGATTTCCATTACGCAATATTCATGATAAGGATGAAGATTCTGCCAAACGGAGGAATCGATATGATATTCATCCTTTTGGGTAAGAACTGCATATTTTGAAGAAAGAGCATACGCTATTTTTTCACGAGTTTCTGTTTTATCATATCCACCTGCAACAAGTACAGTTTTAGCATCAAAACGAGCGCGAAGGTGCTTTGCAACTTTTTCGTATGCACTCATCGGTTCATCACAGATGAGTGTTTTTATTCCTGCCCACTCTTCTTTGGCAATTATCGCCTCTGCAAAATATGCTTTTATAAGAAATTTTTCCTGTTCTGTTTCGTTTCCGTTTTCAAAATAGAGCGCACCTTTCACTACAGCAAACGGTCGAACACAAAGCTTTGTTATCGGTGCGAAATCGCTATTTTCGGGAGCGACAACACCGATTATGTCGCAAACTTCTTTAAGCGTTATTGATGAAGATGCAGGCTCGGGAACATCAAGTCTGATGCGTTCACGCACATATTCACGAACATCGCGCAGTTTAGGACAGTCAACACCGCTGTAGAAACTGTCAACGGGAACAACGGTATATTTACCGCTTCCCATTTTGTCAAATACATAGGCAGGCATAAAATACTGCTTAACCTTAATTTCTCCGTCAACACGCTGTAAAGCAAGCTGAAGGATGCCCGTATGCTTGCAAAGTTCCTTAACTTCATTCGTTACAAAATTACCCATTGAGAAAATGAGAGGAACTACTTTTCCGCTTTTTGTGGTATATGTATCAAAATGCTGAAGACAATGTGTGTGACTACCCACTATGTAATCGACACCCGATTCGGCAAGTTCGGGAAGAACTGATAGCTGTTGTTCGTTCGGCTCAAGCTGATAGTCAATTCCCCAGTGAATATACGCCAAAACAAATTCCGCACCCTTTTCGCGGGCATATTTTACATCTGCACGCGCTTTTTCGGGAGAGAAATAGTTAAGGACATTATCAATGCCTTCCTGTGTCCAAAAATGAGTATCAAGGTCGTTATAACGACTTGCATAAGAAAGTATTGCTATCTTGATTCCGTTGACCTTTACAAAAAGCACACGGTCATCACCGGGAAGGAATGCGCCCGTACGCATAAAATTATGCGCATCCATTCGGCGAAGAGTTTCAAAAAGGCCTGATACACCCGAATCACAGTTGTGGTTGTTCGCGTTTACGAAAGCATCGTAACCTGCATAGCGCACCGCATCAAGATAACATTCGGGGCCGTTACAATGATATTTCAATCTGTCACCTACGGGAATTACATGGTATTCACCCGCATAAGGTGTCTGGTCGGTAATGGTTGTTTCAAGGTTTCCGATAACAAAATCGGACGACTTGAAAATATTTCTTACATACTGAAAACACGGATGAAAGAAATATGCGTCGCCGTACTGATTTTCACGGCACATTTTAGGCTCACACATAAGGTCTCCCGTAAGAGAAAGAATCGCTTTTCCGCTATCTCGCTGAGTCGGGGCATAGTAGTACCCGTCTTCACCTTTTATATAGCGAGGCTTGTCTTCCTTGCGGTCGTGATTCCAGGGAAACGATGGCGGAAAATCGTGTTCATAACGAAGATTCTCATTATCGTACCCGTTAAGGAGCGAAAATCCTTTTTCCATAGTCTGCCTCTCCATTAATCTTTGTATTCTATACTTTCGAGGGTCTGTCTGAAATTTGCACGGATGCTTGCAAGATATTCCTGACGAAGCTGTGCCTGCTCCTGAAGTTCTGCCTCGGTAAGTCCTTCTGCCTTTTTCTTGTGCGCAAGCTCATTTATACGGTCGATTTTTTTCTTATCCATTATTATTCTCCCTTTAAATCAAAGATTTTAATTGCGTTTTCGCGACATATTTTTTTGTAATTTTCTTCTGTTATACAGCTATTTTTATAAGCTGCATCAAGCCACTCGGCAAGAAGGATATTCTGCGCAGGCATATAAAAATCGGTACCGAAAAGTAGTCTTTCACCAAATTCCTCGATAAATTTATAGGCGAAATCCTCATCACGAGAGAGTGCATTATAACCGCTTCCTGCCGAGAGGTCGCAATAAAGGTTGGGGCACTCACGCATAATGCGTATAACGGCGCCTTCAACCACCTTTCCTTTCGGATAACCGTTTCTGTTTTCCACGGTAACTCCACTGTCGATTTCACTCCAGAAGCACTGAGAATGACCGAGAATTTTCAGCTTTGGATACTTCTTTAACATTTTTTCAAGCCGACCAAGTCCAAGGTCATCAATAACCCCGTAGCAACCATATTTTTCAGGTGACATATGTATTGTCACGGGCATTTCACATTTTTCACAGTGATAAAATAAATTATCCATAAAAGGCTCGTCAATATACATATTTGCGGTAATTTCGCCTACCCCCTTTGCGCCCTTTTCTTTATAGTAATTGAGCAATTTGGAAAGGTCACTTTCTTTATTGTTTCCGCCCATTCTCGCATCAATATTGCAAAACCAGAAAAATGTGTCTGCGTTATTATTTGCAATATACTCAATTTCCTCGTTAGACTGCACAAAATTCCGCGATTCAGGACTTAAAAGGGGCAAAATGAAGCCTTTTTCAATATTAAGCTCATTATATCTTTCCTTTAGCTTTTCGGGAGAAATCAAAGGAGTGCCAAAAGTCGGAAGGTTATCGCCCCACATTGTAGAATGTGCATGAACATCTATTTTTTTCATACATTAGCTCCTCCTTCATTTTTTCATCTCCATATATGGCAATACAGTAAATCCGCATTTTTTATAGAGCTTAACTGCCCGCTCATTTTCTTCTTCTACTTCCAGTCGGAAAATGCAATCAGTGTACTTTTTTGTTATAAAATCAAAAAACATTTTCCCGATTCCAAGTCCACGATACTCTTCTTTTATATACAAATCCTCAATCCAGATACACTGTTTTCCAAATTCGGTTGAAAAACTTTTCGCAATCATTGCATAGCCTTGTATCTCATTTGAATTTTCGAAGATATATCCTTCCAGATATGGATTAGCATTAATGCAGTTGTCTATATCGTCAGAATAAATTTCATCTGAGCCATCAGTATATACCGCCGGAGAAGTGTAAAATGTTCTCATCATCTCAAAAACTTCGGGCTTATCTTCCTTTGTCATATTTCTTATGGTAGTTTTCATATTTATTTCATCTCCATGTTTTCTTTAGTCAGATAAAACTCTTAACCCATGTTACTAAAGAATTGTGATAGACATTTTCCATAACATCTTTTTTCATTTGCTCTGTAACAGGGCCATTTTGTTTCATTTTCTCCAGTATTGCCTCCTGAAGTTCCTCAACAGTCATTTCTTCAAAGGTTTTACCTGTGCTTTTTTCCTCGTTAGTTTCTAATTTTTCCAATATGCTTTCCCAATTTGCATCAGGATGATTTTCCACCTTTAACCCCTCAGCCAAAGCTTCAAATCTTTGATTTTTCTTTTCTTCAGCATCAGTTTCAATCGGTGCTGACCTTTCTTCTTTTTGACACAATGGCAACCAGATTTCTCCGGAATTTGCCTTTATATTCACAGATATATGACCATCTGTTACAGGTGCTTCCGTGCCGTAAATTCCGCCTACATATGTTTTTGTATTCTGAGATGGAAGGCTTATTGTAAAATCGCTGTCACTGTTATTTACAGTTACAATTACGACCTTTCCATTATATTCTCTTGAAAATGCATACTGGCAGTTTGTTAAAAACAGTTCCTTGTAGCCTCCATATGACAGCGCTTTTTCTTCTGTTCGTATTTTCCCAAGTCTTGAAATCAGATTTGTCAGGTCATTGTTATCAGTAGCTTTGATGTATTCTTCATATGAAATAGCAGGTCTTAAAGAATCGTCAGACCCATATTCTTTTTTTCCTTCAATTCCAAATTCTGAACCATAGTAAAGAGATGCTACACCGGGCAGAGTATACAGAAGAATGTGAAGTGGGGTAAAATGTCTTTTGTCACTCAGTTTTGTATAAATTCGTTCAACATCGTGATTATCCGCAAAATTGTATAATTTAAGTCCGTCAGGTTTATTTCCTCCCATTTCATACAGGCGCTTCACCGTATGGGCAATTTCGAAGTAGTTATGGTCGTTATGACCTGAATACAGCGCCTTATGCAAGTGATAGTTTGTAACACAGTGCAGTGTATCTTCATTTACCCAGCGGATATAGTCCCCATGTATAACTTCGCCCATAAGCCAGAAATCAGGTTTTACCTCATTTGCTACCTGACGAAGCATCTGCATATAACTAAAATCCAAAACATCGGCAGCATCAAGACGGATTCCGTCAATATCGAATTCCTTTACCCAAAAACGGATTACATCGGAAATGTACTCTCTGACCTGCGGATTATGCTGATTTAACTTAACCAGCAAATCGTATCCGCCCCAGTTATCATAAGAAAAGCCATCGTTATACTCGTTATTTCCGTAAAAATTTACATTACAGTACCAATCCTTGTAGCTTGACAATTCTCTGTTTTTTTTAATATCCTGAAAAGCAAAGAAATCCCGTCCTGTATGGTTGAATACGCCGTCTAAAACTACTCGTATGCCCTCCTTGTGACACCGGGATACAAATTCTGTCAGGTCTTCGTTTGTACCAAGTCTGGTGTCTAATTTTTTGTAATCAGTTGTTTCATAACCGTGCCCCACGGATTCCAAAAGAGGTCCAATGTAGAGTGCATTGCAGCCAAGTTTTTTTATTTGAGAAATAAAAGGCAGCAAGGTGTTTAATCTGTGCTGTGGCTGTCCGTAAGTATTTATCTTTGGTGCGCCTGTCATTCCGAGCGGATATATGTGATAAAATATCGCCTCGTCATACCACGCCATATATTTCCCTCCATTTTACATGTTTTGTCGTTTTTAATCATTCACAATATCTGCTGTAATTTTCGAATATAAAATATTCTGACTTTTATAAAGTCCTGAGTGACCGGATAGGATATAACTTACAGCGCAGGCAATTCCAAATAAAGCCAAGCCATCAGCTCCAAACATTTCAACTGACAGAATAATTGAAGAGATGGGACAATTTACAACTCCGCAGAAAACGGCTACCATACCAATCGCTGCTGCAAATCCGCTGCCTATCCCCAGAATCGGGCCAATTACACAGCCAAAGGTCGCTCCTACAAAGAAAGCAGGAACAATCTCTCCGCCTTTGAATCCCGCTGCTATCGTGATTGCCGTAAATATGATTTTCATAATAAAATCATAGGCTCCTGTCTCGCCTGAAAGCGCCCTCTCAACGATGTTCATACCTGCGCCGTTATAATCAAAAGTTCCTGACGCTACTGTCAAAAGAACAACGAGTGATGCACCAACAATTCCGCGTAAGTAAGGATTTTTGAAGTATCTCTTCATAAAACATCCCCACTTTTTGATAGTTACGCAGAAGAGTATACTTATAAGCGCACAGCAGATTGCAAGTAAAATCACTTTTAGAATCATTACAGTAGATATCGGTTCAATTTTTATAGCCACAGATTCTCCGGAAATTCCAAACAGTGTTGAAATGCAGTATGCCGTTACCGATGCAAGAAGACACGGCAATAACCCTGTAAAGTTAAATGCACCTACACTTATTACCTCAAGCGAAAAAATTGCCGCCGTAACCGGTGTCCCGAAGAGTGCTGAAAAAACGCTGCTCATTCCTGCCATTGTTATGATATGGATATCATTTTTGTTTAATTTGAAAATTTTCCCAAGATTATATCCTATTCCTCCACCTAGTTGGAGCGCTGCGCCTTCTCTTCCGGCAGAACCACCGAAAAGCTGAGTTATAACTGTTCCTAAGAATATAAACGGAACTATTATAAAGGGGATTTCCTCTTCTTTTCTTACAGATGTTATAATAAGATTTGTATCAAGTGTTCCTTTATTGCAAAAGGTGTTGTACATTGCAACTATAACTAACACTCCAAGAGGCATAAAATATGTTATATATGAATTATTCATGCGTAAATCAGTCACATAGTCAAGACATTTGTGAAAAACACTCCCCACTATTCCCCCGATTATCCCCACGACAGTTGCAATAAAAATCCATTTCAGAAATGTTTTGATATATTGAAAAGATTTTTTATAAATTTCTTTTGTTGTATTCATTTTCATTATCCTCATCAAGCTAATATAATAAACCTAAATATCATCAGCAAGTGTTCTGCGTTTTTTCCATATTCCGCTTAAGAAGTAAATAAGCGAAGGGATTGCGTAGCCGTACGGTGCAAGCGCATAACCAAGCACAAAGCCGTAGAACCCAAAGCCAAAATAAATACCGAAAAGCCAGCTGAGGCCTATTCTGAGTGCTACACCGTCCAGAATGGAAAGCACCATACCGAATTTTACATTACCTATTCCCTGTATGAAAGCACCTGTTCCGCGCATTATAGCAAACGGAATAAACATCCACACAATCGCCTTGATAAAGGTAACAGAAAGAGCGTGCACGCTCGCATCATCAGAAAACATCATAAAGAGTTCCTTGCCGAAGCACAAATACATTGAAAGGAAAATCACAGTAAAAGTTGTGGAGTAAATCCATGCCCAGTACACAACCTTTTGGGCGCGTTTGGACCACTTCGCAGCAACATTCTGGCTGATCATCGGAAGTGCCGCGTACTGAATACCCATCGAGATTTTGTTCATGATATCATCAATCCTGACGCCAACGCCAAATGTTGCAGATTCTACAACGCCAAGCGAGTTTATCATTGAATTTACATACAGCATTGAAATATTAATGAACCCTGACTGAATTGCCATTGGTGTGCCGAGATTCAGAATCATTCTGACATATTTAAGAACAGGCCTGAAACTTACAGGCTTGAAATCAAAGCCGAACTCTTCTTTATTTTTGTAAAGATAATAAATAGAGAAAAGGAACGATGCCGCCTGTCCGATAATTGTTGCCCACGCAGCACCTGCAACGCCCCATCCCCAGAATCCTGTAAAGATAATATCAAGCACAAGATTTACAACTGATGCAATAGCTATGAAAAGGAGGGGTCTTTTCGAATCTCCCATTCCTCTTAAAATTGCGGATACCATATTATATCCCGCAGTAAATATCATACCCAGTCCACAGATGACAAGATAATCATCAGACATGGCAACTGATTCTGGCGGTATGTTCATCACTTTTATTACAAGGTTCTTTGCGAGGAGAATTATAACCGAAAAAACAAGTCCCATTGAAAGAATTACTGTAAAAAGAGTTCCGATAATACTGTTAGTCTCCTTTTTCTTGCCTGCACCTATTGCCTGCGCAATAAGTACCTGCCCGCCATTTGAAAAGCCAAGACAAACCATTGTGGCAAAGTTAAGTATTGAACTTGACTGTGAAACGGCAGAAAGTCCTGCGGTACCTACATATTCGCCGACAATAATCATATCTATTGTTGAATACAAAACCTGCAATGCATTTGACAGCATGAAGGGTATCATAAGAAAAAATAGCTGTTTAGCAATGCTTCCGTTTGTAAAATCTTTTGTAAGTTTTGCCTTTTTCATCCGTAAATCCATTCCTTATTCTGATAATCATAATAACTCAAGATATATTATACTCCACAAGTTTAATAAATGCAATAATTTTAACCCTTTATTTTACAATAATTTGAGTTTTTTATTGAAAGTTAAAACAATATATAGTATAATCATATATCATACACTAAGGAGTGGCTCTGATGTCGCTTAAAATCATTTGCGGTCGTGCAGGAAGCGGAAAAAGTACATATATGCTTGACGATATGCTTGAAAATGAAAATGCAATCTATATTGTGCCTGAGCAGTTTTCCTTTTCTGCCGAAAAGAAAATAATTGAAAAGTTTGGCACAGCAGGGCTTGGAAATCCACAAGTCCTTAGTTTTATGCGCCTTGCAGATATGGTATTTTCAAGATACGGCTCGCCTGAATTTGTGTCGGATAACGCATCTTATGAGATGCTCGTAAGCTACTGCGCTAACTCAATCACCCCTGAGAATCTGCGCCTTTTTGACGGACTTGTTAAAAAGAGCGAACTTTCAAGCACGGCATCTGCAATTATCACGACTTTCAAGCGGTACAGAATTACGCCTGAAAAATTGCGTTTTGCAATCGAAAAAACCGATGATGCACTACTTAAAAAGAAACTTTCTGATTCTCTTGTAATATACGAGGAATATCTGCGCGAATTATCCTTGGCGAATGTTTCCGATATATGCGATAAACTTAGTGTACTTGCAGATATTTTTGCAGACTCAGACTGTGATTTCCTTGACGACAAAAGCATTTACATTGACCAGTTTTCAGATTTCGATCCAAGCGAGTGTGAATGTATAAAATGGATGCTTAAACGCGCAAAGAGAGTATGTGTTGCACTCTGTACCGATGGCGGTGAGCAGTTTGAAACTGTAAACCGCACATATAACACATTGATGCACATTGCACAGGAAATCGGTGCTGAAATTGAGCCTGAAGAAAATCTTTCTTCTGCTATGATTGGTGCTACGCCGATGCTTTCGCATCTTGAAAAGACATATTTTTCAGATATAACTTCCCCGTTTGCAGGTAATGACGGCAGCATAAGTGTATTCTGCGGACAGAATAGGTTTTCTGAAATTCACAATGCCGCTCGCGAGATAGTTCGGCTTATCCGTGACGAAAAAATGCGTTACCGCGACATCTCAATTGTCGCACGCGATGTAGAACAGTACAAAGGTATCATAGAAAGAGTTTTCCCGTTTTATGAAATTCCTGTTTTCCTTGATAGAAAAATTTCTCTTTCAAGCCACAGTGCCTCAATGTTTTTAACGAGTATTCTTGATATTGCTCTTGGTGGATTTACTTATGAAAATATATTCAGCTATATCAAAAGCCCCTTCTCCCCTCTTTCTTCTGATGAATCGGACGAGCTTGAAAATTACTGCCTTGCAACAGGTGTCAGGCAGTATTCGTGGGGCAAGCCGTTTTCCGTAAAAGCAGGCGCATACAGCAGTGAAAATGGTGTGCGTGGCGATGAATTCACGCCTGAGCGCATGGAAAAGATAAACTCTCTGCGCGAAAGGGTTTATACTCCCTTAAACGCACTTATCACAAGGCTAAAACGCAAAAACACGGTTTCTGAGCTTTGCAGATATCTTTTTGATTTCTTAAACGAAATCGGATTTGAAAAGAAAATTAAATATCATACCTCGAAACTTGAGGAAGCAGGCGAAAACCTTTATGCGCTCCAGACGATGCAGGTTTATAACATTCTGATTGATATTTTTAACGACATCTGCTCAGTTTTAGGTCATAAGGAGCTCACTCTCAGAGAATTTTATACCACAATCCGCTCAGGGCTCGACTCTGTTGAAATAGGCACAATTCCAAGTTCTTCTGACTGTGTTACAATAGGAAGTATTGACAGAATCAAAGGACACGGTGCAAAAGTTGTGTTCCTGATTGGTGTAAACAGCGGTGTATTCCCGGCCTCACCTTCAGAGAGTGGTCTTTTCAGCGATGACGATAAAAATGCTCTTACAAAAATGGGGATTGAAATGCCTCCCAATCTGCTTCACATGGCACAAAGTGAGGAGCTTCTGATTTATGATGCAATTACCTGCGCCGGAGATAGACTTGTAATCAGTTATTCTATGGCAGACAGTTCATCGGGTGCCATGATGCCGAGCGAGCTCGTAGAACGCGTTATGGAGCTTTTCCCCGATATTTTATTTACTGACGATATTACATCAAGCCCTGATGGTATAAATGCAATCACATCGAAAAAAGCGGTGTTTGATTTACTTTGCGCGCGACTTCGCGAGAATGTCACTGAGGGTAAACCGCTTTCTCCGGAGTTGAGTGCAGCGGCATACTATTTCAGCAAAGATGAAATTTATGCACCTCTGCTTGACGAAGCAATCCGTATGACTAAATTCACGAACGCGTCAAGTATAATTTACTCCGACCTTGTTGAAAAAGCAGTCGGAAGCGAAATGAAAACAAGCATTACCCGACTTGAATCCTACAACAAGTGCCCGTTCTCGTATTTTGCAAAATACATTCTCAAACTTGAACCAAAACGGAGATTTGAAATCAATGCATCCGACAGTGGCTCATTCCTGCATGATTTTCTGGATATATTCTCAGGTTTCGTGGCAGGAAGTGTTGATGATAAAGGAAGCCCCCTATCCTGGAAAACGATTGACGATGAATTTATAAAGAAAAACACACTCCTCATACTTAAAGAAGTTCTTGCAGGAGTTAATTCTCATATGCTTGAAACTCCGCGAATAAAGGCACTTTTCGACAGGTTGTGCCATACTGCAATGCAGTCAGTTTTTGCGGTGCGAAATCATATTGTAAAAAGCGATTTTATCCCTATGGGATATGAAATCAGCTTTGATGAGGACGGGACATTCAAGCCACGGAAAATCACTCTGCCTGACGGACAGAAGGTTATTCTGCGCGGACGAATTGACCGGGCCGATGAATTCAGCGTAACTATGCCTGACGGAACGAAAGGCAAGTTCGTACGGATTGTCGACTACAAGAGCAGTGATAAAACCATCTCCCTCGCGGATGTTTACCAAGGTGTACAGCTCCAGCTTTTCGTATATCTGTCTGCACTTTGTGACAATGGTTATTCACCTGCCGGAATACTCTACTGCAACCTTTCAGACCCGATGGTTGCAGTTAAATCAGATGCAACAGAGGAAGAAATACTTGCCCTGAAATCAAAAGCAAGACGAATGGATGGAATTATTCTTTCTGAACATTCTATGCTTGAACATATGGGCGGAGATGAAATACTAAAAACAAAAAAAGCAGTTACTGCGAAAAATTTCAATTCAATGTTCACACACATCAACAAGGTCATCAGGAAAACTGCGCAGGACATTTATGGTGGAAAATTCCCCATCCGATGCAGTGATGATGCCTGCACATGGTGTGAATACAATCAGCTTTGCCGGTTTGATACCTCGTTTATCGGTTGCATGACGCAGTCATCCCCCGACCTTGACGATGAGGCAATCTGGGCAATTCTTGAAAAGGAGGCTTTGGAAAATGAAATGGACTAACGACCAGGAAAAATGTATATTTGCCAAGCCTTCCGAAATAGTTGTAAGTGCCGCTGCGGGCAGCGGCAAAACGCAGGTTCTGACAACAAGAATTATTGAAAGAATCAAGGATGCCTCCTCTCCTGTTTCTGTAGAAAAGCTCCTTGTCGTAACATTTACCAAGGCAGCTGCTGCAGAAATGAAGGAGCGTATCAGCAAAGCGCTGAAGAAAGCTATAAATGAATCCGATGACGCATCTTTACGCAAGCATCTTAAGGGTCAGCTTGCACTTTTGGGCAGCGCGCAAATTTGTACGATTGACTCTTTTTGTTACGATGTTGTAAAGCAAAACTTTTTCAAGGTAAATCTTCCTTCTGATATTTCTATAGGTGAAACTGGCGAGTTGTCTCTTCTTAAGCTTTCTGCACTTGAAGAAACAGTAAACGCTCTTTACTGTGCTCTTGAAAAAAGCAAGGGAAATCCCCTGAATGAAGAAAACATGCAGCTTGCGCTCATTGCTGAAAAAGCCTTCCCTGATAAAGAAGAGCTCAGTTTTATTCTCAACGGATTCGAGGCACTTACAAATGCATGTTCATATGATAATCGTGACAGTGAATTCTCTGAAAACATAAAAGGCGGCGGAGATTATACGACTATGATTTCTGAGCTTTATACCAAGGCTCAGTCCGCGGCTTATCCTGAAAAATGGCTCTGCGAAGTAGCAGATATGTACAATAGCGCAAAAGTGCCCTATACCGACACTGTAGTATACAAGTATGTTTGCGATATGTGTAAAATCGTCCTCAAAAATACGGGCGATGCCATAAACTCACTTGCAGAAGTTTGCAAGGCCAATAACATCGGATACGCAGAATTTCTGCGTAACGAGGCACAACAGTTCTATGAATTTGCAAGATGCAATGATTATAAAGCACTTTACGATTACTATCAGACAACTAAGCTTTTCCCGACAATCACGGGCAAAAACACCGATTGCGATAAGGAGCTTAAAAAGAAAATTACTGCGACTCGTACGGTTATCAAAAACAATATAAAAAAACGACTTCCTATGTATCTGGAATTTTCACTTGAAGAATGTGAATCCCTCCGAAATCAACTTTATCCGCAGATAAAGGCGCTTTGCAGCGCAACAATTCTTCTTGGTAAAATTTATTATGAGAAGATGACCGAGCGAAAGATTATCGATTTTTCAACATGTGAGCATCTGGCACTTGATATAATTTCCTCAGACGGAGCCAATCTCAGCGATACAGGATTAGCACTTAAAAACAAATATGACGAGATATACATAGATGAATTTCAGGATTCAAATGACCTGCAGGATATGCTTTTCTCACTCATCTCAAGCGGACAAAGTTTTATGGTTGGAGATGTCAAGCAAAGTATTTACGGGTTCCGTAATGCTGACCCTTCAATCTTTATGAAAAAATGTGAAGAGTCATTTTTTGATGAAGATTCCAAAAAACGCAAGATTTTTCTTGCCAAGAACTTCCGCAGCGCAAAAAGCATAATTGACGGTGTAAACAGTATTTTCGATGTTGTGATGACTCTACCATCGTGTGGTGTTGATTATAAAAAAGAGCAAAGGCTTGATTTCGGCACTGACTTTATGCCTGTAAGCATCCAAGGCGAAAAATGCGACATCGTCATAATTGAAGATGAGGGAAATGCTGAAGAAAGAAGATACAGCGAAGCAAAATATATTGCGCAGAAAATAAAGGAAATTATAAAGTCAAAAAGGCTTGTATGGGACAAGGAAAGCGGCAAGCAGCGCGCTGTAAAATACAGTGACATTGCCATTCTTTCCCGCAGTGTTAAAAATTCAGCGGATATTTTCGAGAGTGTTTTTTCACTTGAAGGAGTTCCCTGCTGTGTTGACGGAAACAGTGATCTTTACGAGACTGTTGAGGTAGGTCAAGTCCTTGAAATCCTGCGCCTTATTGATAACGCGCAAAGTGACATTTCACTCGCCTGTGCACTTCGCAGTCCGATGTTTATGTTTGATGAGAATGAACTTCTGAAAATCCGACTTTGCAGTAAGGAAAGTTTCTGTGACGCGTTTTACGGAATATGCTCGTCAAAGTATCCCTCTTCTGCCTCGCTTGCAAAAAAATGCAGGAAGTTTCTTAAAACATTAACCTCGTGGAGAAATGCTTCAGGATTCATCACTGTTGAGGAGCTTATCCGCAGAATATATACTGACACAAACCTTTACAGCAATGTTTTGTCATTTCCTGACGGCGCTATTCGCAGGGCAAATCTTGATTTGCTCCTTGAAAAGGCAGAGGAATTTGAACGCTCGTCATATACGGGGCTTTTCAACTTTGTAAACTATATTGAAAAGATTAAGAAAACCTCAGAAACGACAAGCGAAGCTAAATCCGTTTCTGACCGTATGGATACAGTGCGCATAATGACAATTCACAAGTCAAAAGGTCTTGAATTCCCGATTGTTTTTGTAACCGGATGTGCCAACACATACGGAAGTGTAAAAACAAAAGCAGGCGGTCTTATTATGAACAGTCACGCAGGCATAGGAATGAATGTTATTAATCCCGTGCTTCGTTGCAAGTACTCCTCCCCTGTACAAACGGTTCTTAAAGATATCGAATCAAAGGAAAATGCACGAGAGGAGATGCGGCTTTTCTATGTTGCTCTTACCCGTGCCCGTGAAAAGCTGTATGTGGTAGGCGCACTTCAGAATGCTGACAAATTTGAAGAAAGCGGACTTTCCGTCTTGGAAAACCTTACCGCCAATGAAATTCTTGGTGCCGCCAGCTATTTTTCACTTATGGCACTTGCATATGTGCGTGGAGCAGACGAGGCATGGAATCTTGAGATTGTTTCTCCCCCCGAAATATGCGAAGATGTCCATGAGGCGGAAAACGCAGATTACAAGTTTTCGGAGGATAAAGTCATTTCTTCTATGCTTGAATACGAATATCCTTACAAAGATTGTGTAAGCCTCCCGAATAAGGCATCAGTAACATTTTTGAAATCGCTTGATATAAACCTTGCTCCGTCAGATGACGGCCAAATCCCCTTACTTGGCGTTCCTTCTTCGAAGAAAATCATGCTGAAACGCCCTGATTTCGGTAAAAAAGAGGGGCATGGAACATTTTTCGGCACGGTGCACCATAAGGTCTTGCAATACATTGATTATAACGGCGATTCTGTTATAGTTCAGTGCAGAGCGCTCCTTGAAAAAAGAATCCTTTCCGAGGATGAATTTGCCGTAATTGATGCGGACAGGATTGAAAGATTTATGGATAGCGACCTTGGCAAAATGCTCAAAAAAGCAGACAAAATTTGCCGCGAAGAATCCTTTGTTATAAGTGTAGGTGCAAATGAAATTTCACCACTTCTTCCTGAAAGCGAATCCATCTGTATTCAGGGTATTATCGACTGCTATTTTGAATACGAAGACAGGATTATTCTGATCGACTATAAAACCGATGTGTATGAAAATCCTGCAGAAATCACAGAGAAATACGCTAAACAGCTTTATTTCTACGAATTGGCTCTTAAGAAACGCTATAAGCAAAAAATAATACAAAAATATCTTTACTTAATGTATAAAAATGATATAATAGAGTTGCAATAAAAACAAACACTACTAAAGATCCGGAGGTAATTAGAATGTCAGATAAAATGGATGACACAAAACTTATAAAAAGAAACATTGATGAAGAGACAGTTGAGCAACTTGTTGAAGGAAATCTAAAGGGAGGCGAAATTGTGAGAGAAACCACAACCCCCGTAAGACCCAGAAAGAAAAAGAGAAAAAAGAAGAGTAAGACAGGACTTTATGTTCTTATAGTCGTGCTTGCTTTCGTATTGGTTTTCGTATTATCTTTCCTTGGTGCATATAAGTTCCTTACTTCTCCATCTGACAGTAATTCTGATACCGATACTAAATACGAAGAATCGGCTGAACCTGTTATCCCCGATAAAGATGATACTTCAGAGGAAACTTTCGAAGACCCGAAAGAACCCGGTGTGTCTATTCCTTTTGACGAAACAGAAGAAGAAACAGAAGACGAGCCTGAAGGCACAAGCTCATCTGTAGATGATGAAAAGCCTTCTTCAGGAAGCCAGAAACCTGAAACAAAACCCGCGCCTCAAGTAAAGCCCGAGGTTAAACCCGAAGCAAAACCGGAAACCAACTCTGAAACAGTGACTGAAGCAAAGCCTGAAGCGAAACCTGCTCCTGAACAGGGAACAAAGAAAGAGGCCATAGTTTTTGAATAATACAGGTGCAATATGAAACACAACGGTGCAGAAAAGCTCATCAGCAAAATGATTGACCGTGAATATGCCGAAATGGCGGATATTCCCGAGGATATGCTTTACGAGGAGCTTGATATTGATGAAGAGGCTCTTGTTGACGAGAAAAAGGATACTGAATACTACACAAACAGGATTGCAAAAGGTTACGGTCTTGTCGACAACAAAATTAAAAGGAACTAGCATTCCTTATTTTCCAAATATCATTTGAAAGGATTTTCCCAATGCGCAAAACCAAAATCATATGTACATTAGGCCCTGCCTGCAACAATGAAGAAACTTTGACACAGATGTGCAAGGCAGGTATGAATGTTGCAAGACTTAATTTTTCACACGGCACGCATGAGGCTCATAAAAAAATGATTGACCTTATAAAAAAGGTTCGTGAGAGTCTCGATATGCCCATCGCTATTATGCTCGATACCAAGGGCCCTGAATACAGAATCAAAGAATTCGAAAACGGAAAAATTCAGCTTAGTGACGGAGACAGTTTTATTTTTACAATCGATGATATCGTAGGTAATGAAGAAAAAGTCAGCGTAAACTACAAGGGGCTTATGAATGACCTTGAAGTTGGGGACACCATTCTTGTTAACAACGGACTTGTTGAATTCAAGGTTAAAGAACTTACAGATAAAGATGCACTCTGCACCGTTATCCACGGCGGAGAGCTTTCAAATCAGAAGAGTATGAGTTTCCCAAGCAAAATTCTTAAGCAGACTTTCCTGAGCGATCAGGATAAAAAGGATATTCTTTTCGGCATCGAAAATGATATCGACTATATTGCAGCTTCATTCGTTTCATGTGAGCAGGATATTGTTGACATAAAGGAATTTCTCGAGGCAAACGGCGGTGATGAAATCGGCCTTGTTGCAAAAATCGAAAACCGATTTGGCGTTGATAATCTTAACGACATTTGCAAGCATTGTGAGGGTGTTATGATAGCACGCGGAGACCTTGGTGTTGAAATACCTTTTCAGGAGCTCCCTGCCGTTCAGAAAAAGCTTGTTACTGCTTGCCGTATGCTCGGAAAACGAATTATTACTGCAACAGAAATGCTTGAAACAATGATATATAATCCGCGTCCGACCCGTGCGGAGATTTCAGATGTTGCAAATGCAGTTTATGACGGAACAAGTGCGGTAATGCTTTCGGGCGAAACTGCCGTAGGTAAATATCCTGTAAAAACAATCGAAATAATGAGCGATATCTGCAAAGAAACCGAAAAGAACATTCATTACAACAAGCGTTTCTTCCGAAGCGATTTTAAGATAAAGGACAATATTGACGCTATTTCAAATTCCGCCTGCTCAATGGCCATAGGCGTTAACTCAAAAGCAATTGCAGTTTGCTCAATATCCGGTCTTACTGCAAGATTTGTTTCCCGCTTTCGTCCTGTAGCTGATATTGTCGCCCTTACAACAAGCAAAAAAGTATGGCGTAAATTAGCTCTTTCCTGGGGCGTTATCCCCGTTCTTTGTGAGGAATTTCCATCTTCAGAAGTAATGTTTTATAATGCAAGCAGAAAAACTTCAAAGATTCTCAACCTCAAAGACGGCGATAACATCATAATTATCGGCGGTACTACAAGCGGAAAACGCGGAGAAAATAACACGATAAGACTTGAAAAGATTTCAAAAAGAAAATAAGCAAAAATCAGCTGAGTGTTGAACCGACCCCCAAAAGTTAGACCTAAAATCTAACGATTGGGAGGTCGGTTCATGTTTACTCAGCTGATTTTTTTGTCATTTTTGCGCATACTATAAAAAATTATCAAAAAACGGGGATGGCTATGAAAAAATCAGTATGGGCAGATACAGTTAAATTAGAAGGTTTTGAAAGTTTATCGCGTGACATTAAAACAGATGTTTTAGTCATAGGTGGTGGTATATGCGGAATCCTTTGCGCGTATTATCTCACACAAAACGGAGCAAAGTGCGTTATAGTCGAGAAAAACAGAATTTGTTCGGGAATTACAGAAAACACAACTGCTAAGATAACTTCTCAGCACGGGATTATTTACAGTAAAATAAGTAAAGAATATGGCAAGGAAACAGCGCGTATGTATCTTGATATAAATCAAAAAGCCATTGCAGAGTTTGAAAAGCTTACAAAGACCATCGATTGTGATTTTGAAAAAAAAGACGCTTTCACCTATTCAACTACTGATCGCAAAAAAGTTGAAGACGAAGTGAATTTTCTTAAAAGCATTGGTTTTGACGCATCGTTTGAAGAGAATACCGAGCTTCCTTTTGATATAAAAGGTGCTGTAAAATTCAAAAATCAGGCGCAGTTTCACCCTTTGAAATTTTTGTCAGGTATATGTGAGAATCTTACAATTTATGAAAATACCGCTGTTCTCAGCCTTACACCTGAATATGTTCTTACTGATAAAGGGGAAATTTTTGCAAAACAAATTATAGTCGCAACCCACTTCCCTTTCATAAACAAGCACGGAAGCTATTTTCTGAAGCTTTATCAGGACAGAAGCTATGTCTGTGCATACGAATACGAAAAAGAGCTTCAGGGAATGTATGTTGATGAAGATAAAAGCGGCTTTTCCCTGAGAAGTTACGAAAATCTTCTGCTGATAGGCGGAAGCGGTCATCGCACAGGAAAAGAAAGCCTTGCATGGCGCGGAATCAGGGATTTTGCCGATAAATACTATCATGGATTACCCCTTAAATACGAGTGGGCGGCACAGGACTGTATGAGTCTTGATTCAATTCCGTATATAGGACAATATTCAAAAAGCACACCCTACCTGTATGTTGCAACAGGCTTTAACAAATGGGGCATGTCATCTTCCATGGTTTCTGCAATGATACTTTCTGACATTCTGAGCGGTAGAAAGAACGGTTACGCTCATATTTTTTCGCCACAGAGGAAGATACTTCACCCTCAGCTCTTTGCAAACGGTATTGAAGCTGCAATAAACCTTTTAACGCCAACTGCAAAGAGGTGTTCGCATCTGGGGTGCTCTCTCAAGTGGAATAAGTTTGAGCATACATGGGACTGTCCTTGTCACGGCTCGCGTTTTGATAAAGACGGTAATGTTATCGATAATCCAGCTACAAAAGATATAAAATAGTGATACTTGAACTATCCTCCTTTTTTCAGCATAGAATGAAAAAAGGAGTGGTAGCATGAACAGATTAAAAAGATTGATTGCCCTCATTCTTATCGTTTCGGGGGTTTTATGCCTCGTTTCGATGTATGCCTATACAAAATATTTAAGACCTAAAATCATAACTATATCACAAAAATTTGTCGAGAATGAAGTTTCAAACATGATTGACCGTGAGGTCAAAAATCTGATGCTTGAAGAGTTCTTAAGTTATGACAAAATAACTATTATTTCCCGTGACGCAAATGGCAAAGTTACATCTGTCAGTACAAATTCAGTTCTTATCAATAATTTTGCAAATGAGCTTGATATTAAAATAGGAGACCTTATTGAAGAAAACGAGCTTTTTGAAAATAGGGTTTATCTGTCATCTCTTATGGGATTCGACCTTTTTGCAGGCATTGGCCCGAAAGTTCCCATAAGATTCGAGCCTATTTCAGTAACACACGCCGATATTATGCATACTTTTGAGGAAACTGCAATCAATCAGACACTTCACACTATAATACTGTCTATATCAATAGACATTGAAATTTTGCTCCCGTTTGCATACAGCAGTATCACTGTAGAATCGCAGATGCCCATTGCCCAGACACTTATCGTGGGTAGCGTTCCTGACGCATATTTTAATAAAAAATAATTTTGCAAAAACTTGTTGACTAACAGCCTAAAAAGTTATATAATTATATACAAGTTTTTAGTAAGGAGCATTATTTTATGGTTTCAAAAGAGATTGTTGTGCAGAATCAGGTAGGACTGCATGCGCGCCCTGCAACATTCTTTATACAGAAAGCGAATGAGTTCAGCGCATCTATATGGATTTCCAAGGATGAAAGAAAGGTAAATGCAAAAAGTCTTTTAGGTGTTTTGTCCTTGGGTATCACACGCGGTACTGCTGTGACTTTGACAGCTGACGGCGCAGATGAGGAAGCAGCTATCGAAGGATTGACAAATCTTGTTGAATCTAACTTTGCAGAATGAATTATCAAGGTCTGACCGCGCGTCAGACCTTTTTTATCGTATAGGAAATTGCGTGCCTTTATCGCGAGCAAGATTTGTTGGTTTTAAGTTTGTTTGGGACGCGAAATGGTGAAGCGGCACGCTTCTTTTTTAACTTTTAACAGGTGGTTATTATGAATAAATCTAAAACTATAATAATAGTTCTTATAGTAGCACTTCTTTTTTCCTCCTGCTCTCTTTACTTTAACCAGGAAGCATCTCTCAATAACTCTTCACCAGTTTCTGGTGAAGCTGTTTTCCACTTTATTGATGTCGGTCAGGGGGACTGTGTTTTCATTCAGGCAGAGAATAAATGTATACTTATAGATGCCGGAACAGAGCAAAGCGGAAGCACAGTCTATAAGTACCTGAAAAGCCTTGATGTAAACTACATTGATTATTTTATCGGCACACATCCGCATGAGGACCATATGGGCGGAGCATCCGCTGTTTTATCCTCTATTGATGTCGGTACAATCTTTATAAACGGAGAGGCTTCTTCGTCATATTTTTATGAAAAATTTATCGATACCCTTATAAAAAAAGATATCACTCCCAAAATTCCTGACATGGATTGTATATACGAGATTGGTCAGTTTCGTTTGAAGTTCCTCTCTCCAAAAAAGGATTTTGGTAATGAAAATGACAATTCTCTCGTTTTTTCTGTCCAGTTTGGAGAAGTAAAGGCACTATTTATGGGAGATGCTGAAAGAAGTGTTGAGGCAGAGCTTCTGGGAAATAAGAAGGAGCTTGATTCCGACATATTAAAAGTCGGTCATCATGCAAGTCGTTATGCGTCATCTTCTGCATTCTTAAACGCGGTCTCCCCTTCTGTATCTGTAATTCAGTGCGGAGAGGGAAATTCATACGGACATCCGCATGACGAAGCGCTTGAAAGGCTTGAGGACGCTTCTTCGGGTGTATTTCGAACTGACAAGGATAAAACCGTTATACTCAAAACGGATGGTAAAACAGTGAAGAAAGTTGACGGAGAAGAGTTTGAGAAAACGGATTCTTCAACACTTGAAATAATTTATATTGGAAATAAAAAGTCTAAGGTATTCCACTGCGAAGCGTGTGCAAATCTTCCATCTGATAAAAACCGATTTGATTTTCTTTCGCGTGAGGATGCTCTAAACTCAGGCTATAAACCATGCGGAAACTGTAATCCGTAAATATTTTGAAAGGACTGTTTTTTATGAAAGTTATTCTTTTCAACGGTAGTCCAAAGAAAAACGGCTGTACATACACAGCCCTTTGTGAGATTGAAAAAGAGCTTAATAAAGAAGGTATTGAAACTGAAGTTTTCCATGCAGGTGCAACTACCAAGGGATGCCTTGGCTGCGGATATTGCAGAAAAAACGGAAAATGCATAACGGACGACTGTGTCAATGAAGCGATAAAGCTGCTTCGCGATGCAGATGGGGTTGTTTTTGGTTCTCCCGTCCATTACGCTGCAGCATCAGGAATGATGACTTCCTTCCTTGACAGACTGTTTTTCAGTAGTTCATCACTTCTGAAACATAAACCGTGTGCAGTTATTGCAAGTTGCAGACGCGGAGGTTCAACTGCCACACTTGACCAGCTTCTGAAATATCCTGAATTTAACGAAATGCCCATTGTAAACGGTCCTTACTGGGCAATGGTGCATGGAAATACTCCCGAAGAAACTGTGCAGGACCTTGAGGGAATACAGGTTATGCGCTGTATCGGTAAAAATATGGCATGGCTTCTTAAATGTATAGAAAAAGGCACAGAGGCAGGAGTTAAAAAGCCTGAACCTGAAGAAAAAATTAAAACAAATTTTATCAGATAAGAGGGATAGACTTGAATAATCCAAAATTTGAAGCTTTCAAAAAATATGTAAACGGAAAAAACATCACTGTTGTGGGTATTGGTATAAGTAATTTGCCGCTTATAAAATTTCTCGCTGAAAACGGAGCAATTGTGACTGCCTGCGACAGAAAATCAAGCGATGAGCTTGGGGAAACAGGTAAAGAACTTTTATCTCTTGGTGTAAAGCTTAACTGCGGTGAAAACTACCTTGATAACCTCGCAGGCGAAATTATATTCAAAACACCCGGAATGCGCTTTGACCTGCCTGATCTTCAGAAGGCTCGTGAAAACGGCAGTGTAATAACAAGCGAAATGGAAGTTTTCTTTGAAGTATGCCCTGCAAAAATAATTGCAATTACAGGAAGTGACGGAAAAACCACCACCACTACACTTATTCATAAAATACTTACCGAAAGCGGTCATAAGTGCCATCTTGGCGGAAATATCGGCAATCCCCTGCTTTGTAATGCAGGCGAAATTTCTCCTGATGACATTGTCGTTCTTGAGCTTTCAAGTTTTCAGCTTCACACAATGAAAAAGAGTGCTGATGTGGCTGCAATCACAAATATCAGTCCCAATCACCTCGATATGCATAAATCGTATGAAGAATATATTGAGGCAAAGCGCAACATCTATCTTCATGCCGGAAAGGATAGTGTTCTCGTTGTAAATAAGACAAACGACAAATCATATGAATGTAAGGACAGTGCAAGCGGTGAAGTGCGCGTTTTCGGATATGATGAAAATTGCTCTGTCTATTGTGACGGCAAAAGCATATATGCCTTTGGCAAAAAAGTACTTGACAAAAAAGACATCCGTATACCCGGCGAGCATAATGTCCAGAACTATATGACAGCTATTGCCGTGACTTATCCCTTGTACACGGAAGATGCCGTAAAAAAGGTCGCACAGACATTTGGCGGTGTTGCACACAGAATTGAGTTTGTACGCGAGCTTAACGGGGTAAAATATTATAACAGTTCTATTGATTCAAGTCCCAACAGAACAATAAATACTCTTAAAGTATTTGATAAGGTAATTCTTATTTCAGGCGGCAAGGATAAAGGTATTCCATATGATGAGCTTGGCGAGTCGCTTGCTACAAAAACCAAGCATATTGTACTTATCGGGAAAACAGGTCCTCTTATTAAAGATGCACTTACTAAATATTCAGAAAAAACCGGTGTCGGCAAGGATATCCCGGTCGAGTTCTGCGCAACATATGAAGAGGCCGTTAATTGCGCTAAAAATGCAGCGAAAGATGGAGACATCGTTCTTCTTTCAAATGCGAGCACTAGTTTCGATATGTTCAAAAACTTTGAGGAACGCGGCAATTTATTCAAGGAAATAGTAAATAGTTTGAAGGGTTGATTTTATGACAGCTTCTGAATATCTCAAAATTCTTGACGGAGAATTCGGTGTAAGCGGTAGTGAAGGAAAAGTAGCGCAGTGTGTTAAAAAGCTCTTTTCCGAATTCTGTGACGAAATTACAACCGATAATCTCGGGAATGTAATCGGAATAAAAAAAGGTACAAATCCTTCCTCCCCATCGCTTATGATTGAAGCTCATATGGACGAGCTTGGTCTTATGGTAAGCGGTATAACCGATGAAGGTAGCCTTAAATTTGTTTCCATTGGAGGATTTGATGCAAAGATTCTTCCAGGCACAGAAGTTACTGTATGGGGCGAAGAAAAGCTTTTCGGTGTAATAGGCTTTATGCCTCCTCATCTTATAGCTGACAGAACTAAGGCCGTAAAGTTGGATGAACTGTGTGTTGATATAGGTTTTTCGAAAGAAATTACCGAAAAAAAGGTTTCCGTTGGCGATATTATTACATTTAACACAGGCTTCACACAGCTCGATTCTACTATGGTGGCATCACGCTGTATTGACGACAGAGGTGGACTTGCTGCAGTTTTAAGAACACTGGAACTGCTCTGTGGGAAAAATATTGAAAATGACATTATTGCGGTGGCAACTGTTCAGGAAGAGGTTGGTCTGCGAGGTGCAAAAACTGCAGCAGCACATATCAAGCCATCGTGTGCTATTGCGCTCGATGTTTGTCACGGTACAAGCCTTGATGTGTCAGAAGAGGCTTTTCCTTGCGGTAAGGGACCCGTTATTTCAATCGGTCCCAATCTTCATTCCAAAATGACTCGCAGGATAATTGACCTTGCAAAGTGTAACAATATAGATTTCCAGATTGAGGTATGTCAGTCAAACACAGGCACAGATGCCTGGGAAATACAGGTATCAGGCGCAGGTGTTCCAACGGCGCTCCTTTCCGTGCCTGTAAGATATATGCACGGAAATTTTGAGGTTGCTGATACTTTGGATATGGAAAGCGCTGCAAAGCTCATAAGCGAATTTGCAGTTTCCTTAAAGGAGGGTGATTGTCTGTGCTGGTAAAGGAATTAGCATCACTGAATGCCCCTTCGGGATTTGAAGATGAAGTGCGCGATTTTATAAGAAATCACGCAAATTGTGACGAGATTTACACCGATACTATGGGTAATCTCATCTGCCACAAAAAAGGAAACGGGAAAAAAGTTATGGTTGCGGCTCACATGGATGAAGTCGGACTTATAATTACTGAAATAACCGAACAGGGATTTTTGAAATTTGCTACCCTGGGCGGAATTGAAACCGCTGTTCTGGTCAGCAAAAGGGTATTGATAGGCAAAGACAAACTCTGCGGAATTATTGGAACAAAGGCAGTTCATCTGCAAAAGCCGGAAGAGATTAATTCTCCCGCTAAAATCAAAGATTTATATATTGACATCGGTGCAAAGGATAAGGAAAGCGCCGAAAAGCTCGTTTCACTTGGTGATTTTGCGGTATTTGACGGAGAATATACTCCTTTTGGCGACAATCTTATAAAAAGCAAAGCTCTTGACGACAGAGTCGGCTGTGCAATACTTCTTGAGCTTATGAAAGAAGAATATGACAGTGACATCTATTTCACCTTTACAGTTCAGGAAGAGCTTGGATGCAGAGGGGCGCTTGTTGCCGCAGGCAATATAAATCCCGATATCGCCCTTGTAATCGAAGGAACAACCTGCTCTGATGTATACGGAAGCGAGCCCCACACTCAGGTTACTAATTTGGGAAAAGGCGCAGTTATGACAGCCGTTGACGGTGCAGCAATTTCCGACAAGGGATATTACGATTTTATTATGAATACCGCAAAGGAAAACGGTATCAAATTGCAGATTAAGAAAACTACCATGGGCGGTACGGATGCAGGTGTTATTCAGCGTAGCGGCTGCGGAGTAAAAACTGCAGTTCTTGCTGTGCCCTGCCGGTATATTCACTCCCCCGTCAGTGTTATGCACAATGAAGATGCAGAAAGTGTGTATCTTCTCTCTAAAGCGGTACTCAAAAACATCGAAAGGAGCAATCTCGTATGAAACTTTTAGAAAAGCTCACAATGTGCATTTCTCCGTCAGGCAGAGAAAGTGCTATTACCGATATAATCCGCGAGGAGATTTTGGATGTATGTGACGAAATATTTACCGACACCCTTGGAAACCTCATCTGCCATAGAAAAGGCAGTGGCAAAAAGCTGATGCTTGCTGCACACATGGACGAAATCGGATTTATGGTAAATTATATTGATGAAAACGGTTTCATTCGTTTTTCTCCTATCGGCGGTATTCTCAAGTACAACAGCATAAATTCAACAATTGAATTTACAAACGGAGAAAAAGGTAAAATTTCCTATGAAAACAAGGAAAATCCGTCATCCGTTGGTTTTGATAAGATGTATATTGACATCGGTGCATCCTCAAAAGAGGATGCCTTAAAGCGTGTGCAGATTGGAGATATGGCGACATATGGCAGTAATTTTGCTCAAACAGGAGATAAAATTATGTCGAAAGCTCTTGATGACAGAGCCGGTTGCTGGGCGCTGATTCGTGCAATGCAAAACGCAAAAGAAACTCCTAATGATGTATATGCAGTATTTACTGTTCAGGAGGAGGTCGGTTGCCGCGGTGCAAAAACTGCTGCAGCACTTATTAACCCCGATATCGCCATTGCGGTTGATGTTTCAAATGTCGGTGATACTCCAAAGTCGCTTGAGCTTAATCTGTCTCTCGGTAAAGGTCCTGCAATTAAAATTAAGGATGCATCATTTATAATTCACGAAAAGGTAAAAAACCTTCTTCTTAACGCGGCAAAGGAAAGCGGTATCCCCTATCAGATTGAAGCGGCAAGCTTTGGAGGAACTGACTCGGGCGCTATTCATCTCACCGGAGGAGGCATTCCCTCGGGCACTGTTTCCATCCCTACAAGATATATTCACAGTGCAAATGAAGTCATTGATAAAAATGACCTTTTTAATACTGCACTGTTTATAGAAAAGGTTATAAAAACTCCGGTATAAAACTTTCATTTTTAGAGTAAATTTCTATTTACTTAATAGAATTAATATGTTATAATTTTATATGCGACAGAATGTGATTTTTTCTTTCACATTTTGCCGCATATATTAGTTAATATTACAGTAATGTTTTAGATACTTACTTTTCTGAAAGAGGGAATTCTATGTATACCAATTCTGAATTCTGGGATGGCTTCAAAAGCGGCGTATGGGAAAAAGAAGTTAATGTAAAAAGCTTTATAAAACATAACTACACCCCTTACGATGATGATGAAAATTTCCTTGAATCGCCCACGCAAAACACAATAGACCTTTGGGACCAGGTTCTTGAACTTTCTAAAAAAGAGCGTGAGTCCGGAGGTGTACTTGATATGGATACTGAGGTTATCTCGACTATCGTTTCACACGGCCCTGCTTACCTTGACAAAGACAAGGAAACTATTGTCGGTTTCCAGACGGACAAGCCCTTTAAGCGCGCTCTTATGCCTTACGGCGGTATTCGTATGGCGGAAAAGGCATGCGCTGATAACGGTTATACAATAGACCCTGAAGTTAAGGAGTTTTTCACAAGACACAGAAAGACTCATAATGCAGGTGTTTTTGATGTGTACACTCCTGAAATGAGAGCCTGCCGTTCAAGTCACATTATTACAGGTCTTCCCGATGCTTATGGCCGCGGAAGAATTATCGGTGACTACAGACGAGTAGCTCTTTACGGTGTCGATTTCCTTATAAATGATAAGCTTGCACAGAAAGAGACTACCGGTTCTGCTATGAGCGAAAACACAATCCGCATAAGAGAAGAGCTTTCAGAGCAGCTTCGTGCTCTCCAGGATCTGAAGACTATGGCAGAGAGCTACGGTTTTGATATTTCGGTACCTGCAAAAAACACTAAAGAAGCTATTCAGTGGCTCTACTTTGGTTATCTTGCCGCAGTTAAGGAGCAGAACGGCGCAGCAATGTCACTTGGCAGAACTTCTACATTCCTTGACATCTATGCTGAGCGCGACCTTGAGAGAGGGACTTTTACCGAAAAAGAAATTCAGGAAATGGTTGACCATTTCATAATGAAGCTTCGTCTTATAAAGTTTGCGCGTACACCTGAATATAATTCGCTTTTCTCCGGCGACCCTCAGTGGGTTACCGAATCCATCGGAGGTATCGCGATTGATGGCAGACATATGGTTACAAAGATGAGCTACCGTTATCTTCATACGCTTATCAACCTCGGTCCTGCTCCGGAGCCTAATCTTACAGTTTTGTGGTCAACAAGGCTTCCGCTTAATTTTAAGAGATATTGTGCAAAACTTTCTATTGAAACATCTTCAATTCAGTACGAAAATGATGACCTTATGAGGCCGATACACGGTGATGATTATGCTATTGCCTGCTGTGTATCTTCAATGAGAGTCGGCAAGGAAATGCAGTTCTTCGGTGCAAGAGCAAACCTTGCAAAATGTCTTCTTTACGCAATTAACGGCGGCGTTGACGAAATTTCAGGCAAGCAGATTGCTCCGCGCTACCGTCCCGTAACAAGCGAATACCTCGATTTTGATGAGGTTATGGAAAAATATGACCATATGATGGAGTGGCTTGCAAGCGTATATGTAAATACGCTTAATGTCATTCATTATATGCACGATAAATACTGTTATGAAAAACTCCAGATGGCACTTCACGACAAGAAGGTTACCCGCTGGTTTGCGACAGGTATTGCAGGACTTTCTGTTGTTGCAGATTCTCTTTCCGCAATCAAGTATGCAAAGGTTAAGACTATCCGTAATGAAGCTGGTATTGCAGTTGATTATGAGGTTGAGGGAGATTTCCCGAAATACGGAAATGACGATGACAGAGTTGACTCTATCGCATATGATGTTGTCCATAAGTTTATGAGACATATCAGAAAGAATCCAACCTATCGCGAAAGCATCCCGACAACATCAATTCTCACAATCACTTCAAATGTTGTCTACGGCAAAAACACGGGTGCTACACCTGATGGCCGTAAAAAGGGTGAAGCCTTTGCTCCCGGTGCAAATCCCATGCACAGGAGAGATACAAACGGTGCGGTTGCTTCTCTTGCCAGTGTTGCAAAACTTCCGTTTGTTGATGCGCAGGACGGTATTTCAAATACATTCTCAATTATCCCCGATGCACTTGGTAAAGATGATCGAATCTTTCTTGGCGACCTTGAGGTAAACTTTGACTGTGCAAGCGGGGCATGCATCTCTCCCACTCTTTTACAGGGACTTGATACAGATTAATTAATAAAGGAGGAAATCATATGGCAGCAACAAAAAATCAGATAGATAACCTGGTGTCTCTCCTTGACGGATATGTTGAAAAGGGCGGTCACCATCTTAATGTAAATGTTTTTACTAAAGAAACCCTTCTTGATGCGCAAAAACATCCTGAAAGATATCCTCAGCTTACCGTAAGGGTAAGCGGTTATGCGGTTAACTTCATCAAGCTTACAAAGGAACAACAGGATGAGGTTATATCAAGAACATTCCACAATCAATTCTGATGACAGGATATATTCACTCGACCGAAAGTTTCGGCACAGTTGACGGACCGGGAATAAGGTTTGTTGTATTTATGCAGGGTTGCATTATGAGATGTGCTTACTGTCACAATCCGGACACCTGGGAAATCGGCACCGGAAAAGAAATTACTGCAGAAGAGCTGCTGAAGCAGTATAATAAAAACCGTGCTTTTTACAAGGATGGAGGAATTACTGTAACAGGCGGCGAGCCTCTGCTGCAGATTGACTTTCTGACCGAGCTTTTTATAAAAGCAAAAGAAGAGGATATCCATACTTGCCTTGATACTTCCGGTATTACTTATAATGATAATCCTAAATATTTAGAAAAGCTGGAACTGTTAATCAGTCATACTGACCTTGTTATGCTTGATATAAAACATATCAATTCTGAAAAGCATAAAAGCTTGACAGGGCACGCAAATAAGGCTGTGCTTGACTTTGCAAAGTTCCTTGAAAAGAAAAATGTTCCTGTATGGATAAGACATATAGTTGTAGAGGGTATTACTGATAGCAAAGACGACCTTGTGCGTTTAGGAGAGTTTATTGGCTCTCTTTCAAATGTAAAAGCACTTGATGTTCTTCCCTACCATACTATGGGAGTCAATAAGTACGAGGAACTTGGTATTGACTATCCGCTGAAAGGATTGTCTGCGCTTCCTTTCGAGAAGGCAGTTGAGGCTCGGGAGTATATTTTAGAAGGAATAAAAAAAACACGAACAAACAAAAAAGAGCAATAGAATCTCTATTGCTCTTTTGTTAAGGATTGGTATTATGAAGTTATCATTTGCCCCGCTTGAGGGAATCACAGGATATATATATCGCAACACGCACGCAGAATACTTCGGCTGTTGTGATGAGTATTATACGCCTTTTATTTCGCCGAGCGATAATAGCAAAATCGGCAGAAAAGGGTTTCGCGATATGCTTCCCGAAAATAATACGGTTATTCGTCCTACTGTTCAGGTTCTCACAAACAACAGTGTTTCGTTTTTGAAATTTACCGAAAAGCTCAAGGAATACGGATACGATGAAGTAAACATAAATCTTGGCTGTCCTTCCCCCACAGTTGTTAACAAAAAGCGTGGCAGCGGACTTCTTCGCGAAAGAGAACTGCTTGAAAATTTTCTTGATGAAATTTTTGAAAAGTGCGATATAAAAATATCCATAAAGACAAGAATCGGGTTTTCCTCCGCAGATGAGTTTAGCGACCTTTTGGCACTTTACAACAAATACCCGATAAAGCTTCTTACTGTACATCCCCGCTCAAGAGCTGATTTTTATAAAGGAGAAGTTAATCTTGATGCTTTTAAGGAAGCATACAGCCTTTCCCAAAATCCTTTATGCTATAACGGGAATGTTTTCTCAAAAGAAGATTATAATAAAATAGCATCTCTGTTTCCTTACTTAGACAGCATTATGCTTGGCCGCGGTGCAGTAGCAAACCCTGCGATTTTCCGCGAAATACATGGAGGCAAACCGATTACAACAACTCAGATGCTTGAGTTTACAGAGATTCTGAAAGACAGATATAACGCTATTTTATCCTCGGACAAATTCACTATGCACAAGTTAAAGGAAATCTGGCTTCTGATGATGTGGAATTTCCCGAAAGAAGAAAAAATCCTTAAAATCGTAAGAAGAACCGAAAGCCTTTCTGAGCTTATGCGGGCTATACATTCTTTGCCTCAGTTAGAAACATAAAACAATTGACATAAGAGTTGTGTTTTTGTATAATGAAATAGTAGATTACAAAGTTTTTGACAAAAGGAGAATACTATATGAAAAAATTTCTTTCAATTATTTTAGCTATTGCGATTGTTTTATCGCTCGCAGCTTGTGGTAAAAAGGAGTCTGAAGAAACTCTTAATCAGGATGATACTCAGACTGAGGCTATAGAAAACGAAGCGACTGAAGAAAAAGAACCTGAAAAGGATTCTGAAAAAGAGGATGAAAAAGAAGCTGAAAAGGAAAACGAAAAGGAAGCTGAAAAAGACGACAAAAAGGATTCTGATAAAAAGCCTGTAAAAGAGCCCGAAAAGAAGCCTGAGAAAGAGCCCGAGAAAAAGCCTGAAACCAAACCTGAGATAAAACCTGAAGTTGTGCCTGAGACTACTCCCGAAGTTAAGCCCGAGGCAAAGCCTGAAGTTAAGCCCGAGGCAAAGCCTGAAGTTAAGCCTGAGGCGTCAAAAACAGTTGGTCAGACTCTTCTTTCCGATTTCAAGGCAAAGGCAAGTGACTCTGCATCTGCTCTTTCAATTGCTGAAAAACTTGCGACTAATGAAACTCTCGCTATCGGCTGCGGTGCAATGCCTGTTTCCGAAGGCTATCTTACAGGTTTTGATAACACAGAAATCAAAGGTTTCAAGGAAGGCGCCATGTTTGCTCCTATGATTGGAACAATCCCCTTCGTTGGTTATGTATTTACTCTTGCAGATGGGACAAACGCATCTGATTTTATTGCAACATTGAAGAGTGCTGCAAACCTCAGATGGAATATCTGCACAACTGCAGAAGAAATGGTTGCCGGCACCTCCGGAAACAAAGTTTTCTTTGTAATGTGTCCCAAGAGCTTTGAAGATGCTGAATAATTAAAAGCGGGGTCTTCCCCGCTTTTTCTTTGCTGAATTTGAGAGGAGTGTGACAAATGCTTTTTTCAAGCATTCCATTTTTATACTACTTCCTTCCAATCGTATTAATTATATATTTTATTACACCCAAAGCCCTTAAAAACACCGTTCTTTTACTATCTAGTCTTGTTTTTTACGCCTGGGGAGAGCCCCGATATGTGTTTTTAATGATAGCGACTGTGCTTTTTAATTACATTCTCGGTATTTTGATTGAAAAAACAAGGGGCAAAAGCCTTTCTAAATTTTTTGTTATACTTTCGGTTGTGGCATCACTTTCGGTACTTGGCTATTTTAAGTATGCTGATTTCTTTATAAAGAATTTCAATACTTTAACAGGACTTTCAATTCCTCTGTTAAAAATTGCGCTTCCCATTGGCATAAGTTTTTACACTTTCCAGATTTTAAGTTATACTGTTGATGTTTATCGTGGAGATGTAGCCGCGCAGAAGAACCCGATTACACTCGGTGCATATATTGCTCTTTTTCCACAGTTGATTGCAGGTCCCATTGTAAGATATGTCGATGTTGAAAAGCAGCTTGTAAAAAGAACACACACATTTGAAAAGACGGCATTTGGTATACAAAGATTTATAATCGGTCTTTCCAAAAAGATAATTATTGCCAATACTTTAGGACAGCTTTGTGAAAATTTCCATAGTGCCGATGATAAATCCGTTATGTTTTACTGGCTTTTTGTAATAGCTTATATGCTTCAGATTTATTTTGATTTTTCCGGATACAGCGATATGGCTATCGGTCTTGGTAAAATTTTAGGATTTGATTTTATGGAAAACTTCCGCTATCCTTTTATTTCTTCAAGCATAAGCGAATTCTGGCGCAGATGGCATATATCACTTGGCTCGTGGTTCCGCGATTATGTATATATCCCCATGGGCGGTAACCGGGTCGGTAAAATAAGACTGCTTATAAATATCTTTACAGTATGGTTTCTGACAGGTTTCTGGCACGGTGCAGAATGGAACTTTATAATCTGGGGTGTGTATTTCGGAATATTGCTTCTTATGGAAAAATATTTTCTCGCAAAACACATCAAAAAAACAAAGATTACAAAGCACATATATGTGCTGTTCTTTACAGCAATAAGTTTTGCAATTTTCGCAGGAAGCTCTATGAAAGATGCTCTTGTAAATGTCGGCGGAATGTTTGGTTATGGAGATATTCCTCTGATTTCAGAAAGTGCGGTTTACAACTTAAGAAACTTCGGTTTTATTTTAATAATTGCAATGGTTTGCGCTACTCCCCTATTTGTAAAATTAAAAGAAAAGCTTAATACTAATAGGAAAATACGCCATCTTATGGATGCTTTGGAAATTCCCCTTCTTTTAATTCTGCTTATAGTTTCCACAGCATACCTTGCAGACGGTTCTTTCAACCCGTTCTTATACTTCAGATTTTAACAGGAGAGATACTATGAATAAAGTAAAAAGTATTATAATTACCGTTATTTTCGCTGTGTTCATTTTTTCTGTTTCTGCTGCTTGCTATTTTAAGCCAGATACAGATTTTTCATACAGCGAAAGGCGTGAGCTTTTGAAACGCCCAAAGCTCAGCGTAGAAACTGTCACTAGCGGCGAATTTATGAATAATTTTGAAACTTACACCGCAGACCAGTTCCCAATGCGCGGTGTTATGCGTGGAATCAAAGCATTTTTTGTTGAAAAGATTCTGATGCAATATGAAAACAACGGCGTTTTCAGAGCTGAAGGTCATCTTTCCAAAATTGACAATGAGGAAAACCCGTATATGCTGGATTATGCCTCAAATCTTTTTACACAGATTGTTGACCGCTACGCAAAAGACAAAAATACGAATATCTATTTTTCCATTGTTCCTGATAAAAACTATTTCCTTGCAGCGAAGAACGGATATCCGTCACTCGATTACGAAGGATTTATTTCAAGAATGAAAGAAAAAACTTCTTCTATGAAGTATATAGATGTAGTGCCTTTACTCTCTCTTAACGATTATTACACAACCGACTCACATTGGAAGCAGGAAAATATAACTGATATCGCAGAGCATTTAGCCTCAGAAATGGGAACTGATGCGAAGAGCAGTTACACCACAAACACTCTCACAAACTCGTTTTACGGGGTGTACAGCGGTCAATATGCGCTTCCTGTCGAGCCTGACAGTATCAAGTATCTGACAAACGATACAATAAACAACTGCATCGTTACCTATTATGATACGGGGATGCCGAAAACGGGCAATATGTATAATATGAAAAAGGCTGAGGGCAAAGACCCGTATGAGATGTTTCTTTCGGGAAGCACTCCCCTTGCAACAATTGAAAACCCTGCGTCAAAAACTGATAAAGAGCTTGTAATGTTCCGTGATTCATTCGGTGGATGCCTTGCACCATTACTTGCTGAGGGATATAAGAAAATTACACTCGTTGATATAAGATATATGTCAAGTAGCTTTATAGGCAATTTTGTCAATTTTGAAAATGCGGATGTTCTTTTCATATACAGCACAGCGCTTCTGAATAACAGTACTGCATTAAGACCATAAGAAAACATATAAAAGGCAACAGATTTATAGTCTGTTGCCTTTTATAATTTCGTATATTTATTTTGTTATAAACGAATAACTGTATGCATCTTCAAGCATGTCGTAAACTGCTTGATAAAAATTCCAACCAAAATGCTCGTTAAAGAGTTCGTTGCTTACATAGGTTATACCGTCAAGGATAAATACTTTCGATGTTGTCTTTTCAACGCCGTCAAAATAAACTTTATCACTTTCGTTTGTAAGTTGTATAGTCTTAAAATCTGGAAAATATTCGCAACTTGCAGTAATTACACCATTTTCAAAACTAATTTTCACGCTGTTGTCATAGGCATTTTCAAGCGTTTTACGGAGCGGAACATACAACTCTCCGTCAATTACAGGGAGGTTTTCTGCCTGTGGAACCCATACATGGTAGTAGGGATAGGACGGTTGATACTCACTCTGTTCATATTCCATTTCTTCTTTTATCATATCTGAAAGGGAAATTGAATTTTTCTCGGTAAGTGTTGGAATCTCAACCTTTGTACTTCCTATTTTTGAAAGTACCGTTTCTGCATTAAATGTAAAATCTATTTTTTTCTCAGTCTCAAAATCAGGTATAACGCCTGTAATGAATGTAAAAAGCCCGTCTACATCAAGGCTTATATCTGCCAGAGTAGAAATTGCTGATATATTACCATTTTTGAAGCTGTAATTAATAACTATGCCATCTTTCCCAAGAATCTGGAGATTTTCAAAATCAAATGCTTCAATATCTTCTTTTATAAGCTTTCGGTCTTCTTCAGTAAGAGAAGCAAGGGCATTTGTCGTAGTATATTCAAGCATTTCTTTTATAATGCCCACAAGACCTTTGTTGTCGATTTTAATTGTTGCGCCTGTGAGAGATGCTTTTACATCTGCATAATTTTCAAAAAGTTTAAGTGTAAAAGCGTTTGTTATCTCATTATTTCCCAGGGCAATGGATTCATCCATCAGTGAAACCACTTTCTCTTTCTGGCCGTCTGTCAACATATCAAATACATCTATATGTACATATTTTTCCATGCGCGGAATGGAATATATCATCTCGAATACCGGATTTTCAGCATCTGTAAAATCATATGTTATCCACATTCCCAGCTTTGCCGATACATCAAATTTAAGATTGCGGTTAAAATCAACTGAATTGTAATTGTCCGAAGTAACGGCAATTTGCGCCTTCTTCTTATCGTCACTTATATCCGCCTGAACACATATTTTTCCGTCTGTAGAAAAGAGTGTTTCCAGGAATTTTGGGATGTCGGCAAAGTATTCATATTCTTCTGGAATTTCAAAATCTTTTAATAGCTGATAAAATTCCTCGCTATTATCAAGCGTGATCTTGTAGGAAGTTTCCTCGACATAGTTAGTTGGGCTTTCAAAGAGTACATCTACCTGTGCCCCTGCACAAACGGGGGTAAATAACATTACCGTTGCAAGAAAAAAAGAGATTATTGAAGTAGACATCATAACTACCATCCTTTCCTTTAGATTAATTAAATTATACTAAGTTTTACTGTTGTGTCAATTAAGCCAATGCAATTACTCTTTATTTTTTTCCAGTGCTGCAAATTTTTCTGCCATCGTAGGATTTCCCTTTGTAAGACGCTTTATAGTAAGGTCCTCTGCCTTGTTATTTGCAAGTCTTAAATTGTTTTCAGAAGATATAAGAGCATCCTTTGTCTTTTGAAGATGGTCAATTGTTTTGTCAATTTCATCAATTGCTTTCTGGAATTTTTCACTCGCGAGTCTGAAGTTACGCGAGAATTTTTCTTTGAAATCGCTGATATCTTCTTCAAAATGAGTTATGTCTATGTTCTGATTACGCATAACCTCAAGTTCGCGCTTATATGAAAGTGAATTAAGCGCGGCATTTCGAAGAAGTGTTATAATTGGAATAAAAAACTGCGGTCTTACAACATACATCTTCGGATATTTATACGAAACATCGACTATGCCTGTGTTGTAAAATTCGTTATCTGCTTCAAGCATTGTTACAAGCACTGCATACTCACAGTTCTTTTCGCGCCTGTCTTTGTCAAGTTCCTTGAAGAAATCCTCATTTTTATGCTTTGTTGCTGTAGTATCCATCTCGTTTTTCATTTCAAACATGATAGAGATAAATTCCGTGCCGTCCTCAGAAGCCTCACGATATATAAAGTCTCCCTTACTCCCTGTTTTTGCATCGTTATCTTTTTCAAAATATGCGTTCGGGAATGCAGTTGCTCTTAATTTATTGAATTCAATTTCACAGTGCTGTTCGAGGCTTTCTCCAATCATTTTAGTGGATTGACGCGTTTTGAAATCCTTGTAGTATGCGATTTCCTCTTCCTTTATCCTTAACTCCTCAGCATGTTTTTCCAGCGCGGACTTTTCTTTTAATTCAAATTCGCTGTCCTTAAGCACTATTTTATTTTCAAGTTCAAGTATTTTGGTTTCTTTCTCCTGAACTGCGTTTTTAACAGCGATGTCGGTATTTTTTCTGTTAAGCTCCAATTCTCCCCTAAGCCGTGCTATTTCAAGGTCTTTTTCAGCAATTTCCCTGTCTTTATCCGCCTCTGCCTTAGTTACTGCAAGTTTTATCGCAGAATCCTTATCGCTTTTGTGTGCATTTTCCCTCTCCTGCACTTCTTTTTCAAACTCTTTGTCACGGACCTGCTTCACTATTGCGGCATAACCGGATTCATCGACCTGAAAAACCTCTCCGCATTTTGGACATTTAATCTCTTGCATAGTTATCTCCTCTAATTATTAAATGGGATTTATTACTTATATAATAATTTTACCAAACAGTCTTAATTATTGCAAGTGCTTAGTTTAGTTTTATATAAAAAGAAGTGTGCCGCTTCACCCATTCCGCGTCCCAGTCAAACTTAAAGCCAACAAATGCTGCTCGCGAAAAAACACGCAATTTCCTATACGGTAAAAAACCCCATCTTGAGTTTCAAGATGGGGTTTTTCCTTTAAGACAACTTATTTCCGCATGCTGCACAGAACTTTGCGCCGCTCTTATTAATGTTACCGCATGAACAAACTATATTTGAAACACCTGAAGAACCAGTTATCCTATTCATTTCTTCATCAAGTGCTTCGATCTTTGCCTGCTGCTCTGCAATCTGAGAAAGACGCTGAGTAATCTGTTCGCAGATAGGCTCTACCTCCGATAAAGGTATATCCTTCTTCTCCTGTACAGCAAGTGTATACACCTTGTTTCCAAGGATTTCAAGAAGCTGTTTCTTCTCGTCTGTAAGTGTCTTTATAACAGTGTTTATTTTTGTCTTTTCAAGAATTGTTTTTGAGCCGGTGCTTACTGTTGCAACGCCCTTATTAACACCGTCTATAACTTTGTCAAAAAAATCTGCCATTTAATAAACCCCTTCCTATTGACTTTTATTACCAAACTATTGCTGAAACCTCGCCATCGATGAGCTTTGCTTTTCCGTTCTTTTTCCCCATGAAAAGCTCGCCTTTTCCTTCTTCCTCATCGTAATTAGCAATATAAGCAATTCTCTTTTCGCCAAACACCTTGTAGATAGTTACATTATCGGAGATTTTCTTAATCTTACCGTTTTCGCAAACACAAAGTTCTCCGGCGATGTCTTCGAAATTCTTAATGAAGTAGAATACTCCTTCATTATATGTGACATAGGGAACATTTTCTCCAAGAGAAATCTTCTTTTTACCCTTAAGTACATACTTTTCGTTGTCTTTGTTATCGGCGGTTATTTTTTCATCCTGATATAATGCGAATGTTGCGATATCCTCAGCTACAATCTTCTTTCCGGAAAGTTTGGAAGAACCTATATTATATTTTGCAAGGGTTCCTTCTTCCTGATCATCCTTTCTGTGAAGAATGTAAATTTTCTTACCGTCTTCGGTTATTTTGTAGTCATACACATCTTCTGCACTTTCAAGAGCAAGGAAGCCTTTGCCTGCAGCTGTAATTATATGGAGGCTTCTGTCTTCTCCGCCGGAATAAATCTGTTCATTAACTTTACTTTCTGCATCCCATCTGCTGTCAGCATCACTGAGCTTGATTCTTTTGAAGCCTTTTTCTGAATTCTTATAGTACAAGGTATTCTCGTAATAGTCTTTTGAGTTGAAGCCTGCGATATTTTCGTCTACCAACTTAAGCTTTTTACCTTTTAATTCATGGATAGAATAAGTTGTGATTTCCTTAGGAGTTTCGTTGAGGGACTTTTCAAGGTCTTCAATATAATCGTACTTATTCCATTCTTCCCGAGCTTCATAGTATTCATCCCAATACTTTTCGTTGGCTTTCGAGTAATCCTCGTAATCTTCAAAGTCTTCGCGGTTGGGCTTTTTAATGCTGTCCGGATCTATAAGAGACTTTATTTCATCTTTAACATCGTTTATGAAAAGGTCATCAAACTTATACTCCTTAACATCTGCCTTGATAACGAAAACCTTTTTGCCAAGAATGAAAGCAGAGTCTACATCGGATGCAAGCTTTTCCTTTTTCTTGCCAAGCTCTTTTTTGTAAAGCTTATCTTCTTTAGTATAATAGATTGTTTTATAATCCTCTATATAATTCGAAACATATGATACATCAGAATCTATCTTTTCAGGCTTATCATTCTTTCCGAATCCGCGAATATATGATACTCCGTCTTTATCTTCATAGAAAAGCTTTTTACCGTCTTGTGAGATTCCGTTAACATCACCCACCTCTTCAACAATTACTCTTTCATCCTTAAGATTGTTGTAGCAAAGTTTTTCGTCTTTCTGGTAGATAACTTCTGTTGTTCCCGGAATAATAGCAAATCCCGATATATCCTTGGCTATTTTCTTACCTTTACCGTCTTTGCCTTTAGTATCGTTGGTTTTTCTGAAATAAAGGTCAAATTCGGAAGAACTGTCAAGTTCATCTGCAAAGAAGATTCCTTTTCCATCATCTGTAAGCTGTATTCTTGAAGTATAGTACTGAGCAGAGTATGCTGATGCATCTGCAATTTTATATGAATCCTTCTTTCCCTCGGGAAGGACATTCATTTCGCCATCCTTGACATAAAGCAGTGGATACTTGCTCATATCTATTTCATCGTCAGCAAATAATCCGCCAATGAGCTTAACAGCACCAAGCACAATTGCTACTGCCACAACAGCGATAACCGCAACGGTAATTATCTTCTTGGTTTTTTCTTTCTTTTCAGCGTTTACCTCGTCAAAGGTTGTATCCTCTTCTACACAGGCAGGTGCCTCCTGAGGCATTTCAGCCAAATTAGTTACAGGTTCTTCTTCGAAAGTAGCTCCGCAACCAACGCAGAATTTTGAGCCATCTTCGTTTTCTGCTCCACATTTTGTACAGAACATAATTTTCCTCCTTCTTGATAAATGGATTAGATTTTCATATCATCAGTTGTAATAATAGTCGTCATAACCAGAATCAAACCCAAAAGCTTCGCCAAAATCAGATTCGAAAAGCTCTTCATTCTTTTCCATAAACTTTTCGGCATTTTCTTCTACATTCTCTGCCCAATTTTCAAGTTCTTGTTCATCAGCCTCGAGAATATTGAGTGTCTTGGATGTATTAACCTTCTCAAATTTTGCCTTAGGTCTGATTGTAATTCCAAGTTTACCCTTCACAGCAGGAACTTCATCATCAAGTTCACCCTTGAACTTGATTTTCTCTAATGTGAGTTTGAATTCCTTCTTGTTTGAGCATGTTCCTTCTAAAGCTATTCCGCCTTCTTCACCGTCAGCATTAACAGTAAGTGCCTGCTCATATACATTCTTCTTCATATCAATAGTCAGAGTATGCTCTACCAATTCCATCTCTTCGCCATCCGGTGTAATCACTTTTACTACAGTTTCATCTGTGTAAACTTTTCCTTTGCCGATATGATTACCCTTTGAAATAGCTTCTACAAGCATTTCTTCGTCATATTCTTTAACTTCTATGCGGACTACTACATTATTTATAAAGGTTGAACTGTCTTCAAAGGCTATTCCCACTCTGACTTCTACATCTTCAACTTTTAATTCTACTGCAAATTCTACAACTCTTCCTTTATAAACCTGCATTTTAAGAACTACAGCGTCATCAATATAATTGCAAGCTTCCTTAAGACCGGTCTTCATTTCAGAAAAAGCTTCATCCAATGTGTCTTCTGCATCAGAATTCGCTAAGAGCTCCTGAAGGTTTTCATCGTCTTCAATGATGTTGATTGATTCTGTGAAATAATCAGAAAGCTCGTCAGGATCAATAGCAATTGCAAGCGTTCTAGTCTTTACAGACTTGCCGTTAACAGTTGCACTTCCTTTTGATTTTTCAAGTTCTGATACCTGTATCAGATTCTTGATTTCTTTTTCAAGAGCCTTTATTGTATCCTTCGTAAAGAACTCATCTTTTTTCATGAGATTGCTGTATGATAAATCAAGGTCCTCACTGAGTTCAACACCGCTTTCTTTTGCAATCTCACTCTCGTTCCATGCTTTACCGAATTTTTTAGAAGGAACGCCGAGGCTTTTTTCGAAAAGCTCGGGAACATCAACATAAATATTTTTGTTATCGAGCATTGCCAAAGCGGAAATAATGCTCTTTCCATCATATATAAATTCGCCACCATACATAAGCTTCTTCTTGCTATCAGATTTAGCTGCAGTAATTTTGAAACCTGTATTTTCAAGGTCAAGTGACCCTATCTCATTAAGAGTAGCTTCAAGATCTACCGTGAGATCTTTTTCTTTTCCAATGTTGAATCCAAGAATATTCTTCTCAGCCTCTTCAGATTCGTCTGCGATTTGTTCAACCGTTTTCGTAAGAACATTACTTGCATAAAGTTTAGGAGCAACTGCTGCAAGAACTATATCCTTGAACAAAAATCCAATTACGCAGATAAGAACTGCCGCAATAATTATAAGCGGTGCCATTGCGCTCTTTTTCTTGGGTTCCGGGTTGAATTCAAAATCAGTTTTGGGAGCTTCTGTGATTACCGGAGACTGTCCCACTTGATTATTAGACGCTGTCTGATTACCCAAAGTTACCTGTTCAGCACTACTCTGCTGGATTACAGCTGCAGAAAGCCTGGCTCCACAATTTGTACAAAATTGTGCATCATTAGAATTTTTTGTACCGCAATTTGAACAAAACATATGTATACTCCTTCGCTATTTTTAGTAAGACGGTGTAATTAGCCACAATATCTTACAATAATATTATATACTATATAAATTTGATGTCAACATTTTTCCCCTTAATATTGCCAGTTTCGACAAATTTACCGTGTGTAAATAAAAATGCATCCATCCCTGTGATGGACGCATTTTTATCTATCTTCCTATGGATGTATAGACTGCATTTCGAAGTCTTGGCTGATAAAATTCTTCTCTCGGATTAAGACAATGCTGAACATAGAAAACTGAGAGATTAAGTTTCGGGTCAACAAGTGCTGTTGCACCTGCTGCACCTCCCCATCCAAACTCTCCAACATTACCGATAGAGCCTGCTTTTGCGCGGTCCATAAGAGTTCTCACACCATAACCATAGCCGTAACCTGCAAGTTGCCTCCAGTTGAGGTATTTAAGTTGTTCTTCGGTGAGTGTATTTGTGCGCATAAGTTCAACCGTATTTTCAGTTAAAATCCGCTCTCCTGTCCTGCCTATACCGAAGTTTGCAAGCGCCTCTAAAAGTTTCATATAATCAGAAACCGTGGTTGTTATACCTGCACCGCCACTGTCAAATTCTTCGCCAAGGACATGAGAAACTTCTTTACCTATATTTACAAATGTTCCTTTGTTACTGCGCCCGTATTTTTGCGCCTCAACAATGTCAAGGTTGCTGTCGGCACCATCAGGCACAAAAGTATATTGAGATGCCATCTTTGATTTGATTTCATCGGTTGCATGATATACTGCTTTATCCATACCAAGTGGAGTAAATATATTTTCCTTTACATACTGGCGGAAAGGTTTTCCCTCAATTATTGTGATGAGTCCTGCAAGGATATCGTGAGCCATACTGTAACGCCATTTGTCACCTGGATCATAGATAAGCGGGTCTTCCGCCTTGCAACGCGCAAAAACATCGGTATTCATTTTGCCGTTTGTCAGCTTGCGTGCCTTTTCAGCAGCATTGGTTTTGAAATTATATGTAAGGCCTGCCGTCATCGTTATAAGGTTGCCGATTGTAATGTGGCGCTTTGCCTCACGAATATTCCCCTCTCCGTCATCGACATACATCGTCTTGTATTCGGGAATATAGTCGTACAGAGGGTCGGTTACGAGAATTTTCCCTTTCTCAAGGAGTTGCATAACCGCTGTCATAGTAGTTATTTTCGAGCAGGAGTAAATGTTGAAATATTCATCCCCAGTAAGTTTTGTTTTGGTTTCAAGGTCAGAATATCCTGCTGCATACTTGAAGACACATTCGTTTCCGATTCTTATCTCAACAGCATTTCCGCTGGTTCTTTCCTCCGCCATCATATCCATAAAGTTTTTAAGATATTGAAAATCCATAATTTTTCTCCTGTATATAAATTCTTTATATGGCTTTTTTCTCTTAATAGTTTTCAGGCATGAAATTAAGTATCGAGCGCGCCACTTCTCCTTCATATATATCGAATGATGCACCCGCAATTACCTCATTTGTATAAGGGCTTTCAAACAATATATACACTGTCCAAAACCCTGCACCTTCCCAGTAAGAAGGCTCGTTGATATTATATTTATAAGCAAAGCCGTCAGGTATGCATAACTGCTTCCTTGCGCTTTCAACAAACATAGCTTCTTCTCTTTCTGCAATGTTTTCGCTCCTCTCACTAATGTTATACTTTAAAGTTATCAAAATGTCAACACTTTTCGATAACTTTTTAGTTATCATTTTGATATACTCCAAAATGGACCTCCTGCACTTGCATCCTTTCTTGCTTCATTAAGTATGATTGACATACTCTATTCCTACTCGCTTCGTCTATAACTCGCAGAATTAGCAACAAGCACTTTTCCGTCTGTAGTTATACCACAAAGAACAATAAAATGACTGTTTGATGTAAAATGCCCTTTTGACATAATTGCAATGATGCCTAGTAATACTTTTCTATCTTTTTTAGGCACATGTTCTAAAAGAGATAACATTACTTCTGTTTCTCTTCTATCAAAATAATAGCTGTAACCTTTGTATCCGTTGAGAATAAATATTCCTCCACCTACCCCTGCTTTTGTGTATAACGGAATATGACTACTAAGGAACAAGATATCATTGCTTATTGTATCCATTGTTACATTAAACTCCTGAGCAAGTTCACTTCTTGTCATCTGACCATTTGCTATAAGCAAATCAATGATTTTTAATCGCCGATCGGTTACACATAATTTATCTTTCACTGTTGTAAGTCTCCTTTCATTTGTAAGAATACATTAAATTAGTTTGAAATTTTACATACAATCTGAATTTTTTCTCCTAAAATCTAAATGCAAAAAACACCAACTGCTGGTGCACGAATGTAATATAAGTTTTCTCTTATATTGTCACTTAATGAACTTAAAACTTGTTCAGCGTGAAAAAATAATTCTGAACACCATCTTTTACTTACCTTAACTCCCATAAACAACACCTCAAACAAAAAAGACCTGAAGATTTCATATGAACCTCAAGGTCTTTTTTCGTCTATAAGATTTTCTACGTCGTTGATAAAATCATAAAAACACAATAATTCAATCAAACCATCCGAAGTGATTGATAATGTATTTAAATTGATAGTTCAGTAGTGTCCTGCAATTCTTTCCAATGTATCAAAATTAAATTCCGACAATCACTAGCAGAATATAGTTTTCTTAAGTCACTTGCAGTAATGCAAATAATGCTAATATTACTTGCAGCAAGTCGCTGTATTTCTTCTTGTGCATCTGCTGTAACTCCATGTGATGCAAATAAAATTGCTGTTTTATTCCCTTTCATACTAGAAATGTGGGCAATATTGCGAATTTGATGAATATCTACGTGAGTATTCCAATTTTTGCATTCTACTAAAATGTATGCTCCTAATTGCCAAAGCTCATTATCCAAAGAAACATTAGAAATACTCAAATCTATTTCTTGCGCACCTGCCCTAATACGTCGCCCCATAACTCTCCATCCTGCAACATTCTTTAGAACATACTCAGCAACATCTTCCCAAAAAACCCCTTTATTATGAGCATCAATTTCACAGAGAGACTTATCAATCAATTCTTGAAGTTTATGATAAGAAAACTCGCTATGAGGAGCTTTCATCTTAATCAACGACCATATATAAGGCAAATAAACATAACGAGAGTTTAGAGTTTGGTGCAAATCTTTAGATATTACTGGCTCATCATCGCCTTTAAGAAATTCACGGAAATTATTTACTTGTATAAGCAACACTGAACAATATTGCTCTATGGAAATTAAATTTGGAGCATCTAATCTTAGACAGATATTTTTCTCCAAGAACTCTAAAAATTCTTCGTAAACTCTACGGATACTGGTTTGATCCCACTTGTTACTCGATACAGCACACAAATATAGAAATACTTTGTGCCACTCTTCGCAGATGTCATTAGGCTGAAACCATTTTCCGTAGGCGTAGATTGGATTCAATAATATAGATTGTAGGTTTGATGAGCAAAACATCCCTATATCATTAGGGTGAAGAGTATTTTTAGTATAAGGTATATTTTCACGTATGTACAGTTGATGACCTCCTTCGAAAACCAATCTCCACGAGCCAGACTCTGAATTTGGAATCGATGCGACTACTTTTCTACCAGTAAAATCACGCATAAAAAAAGACTGCGTCATCAATTGCTTTCCACAAAGTTCAGGCTGTTCTGTTTCTAACCAAAGAGAAACCACTGCATTTATAAGCGAATCACCGTTTTCGTTGGACATGCAATTGCAACATATAGCGCCAAACACAATATCACCATAATCATGATAAATTCTCTTAGGAAAATGATTAGGTTGAGCACAGTAGAACTCCTGAACGCAACGAAAGAAAGTATTACCGGTACTATCCAACTTTTGTGTATTGATTTTGATTTTTTTATTAGCCAGTATTTTCTGGAAATTAGCTTTCATTTCATTTTCAAAAATCGAAATTACGCTATCAGCCTTATCTTTTGATCCCACTATAGCAAAAACATGAACATATTTTTCGTCTTCATCAGCTAAGTTGGCTTTTTCCATTATTGTGCAGTATAGATCTTCTTCGATGTAGCGGTAAGTGTCATACTGCTGTATGAGCAACTTTCCATTATCCTCATATCCATTGATGTACACATACAAAAGCCCAGCTGACGAAAACTTGTTTATCATATTTACTCCTCCTATTAGTTTTTATCATCATACATTTTTAGTGATTTATGACCAATATACTATCGAAACCCATATATTTATCAGCGTACTTATACACATATGATGAGTTCATATTCGCTTCACACTGGCAACCATACAATTTTGTTTAAGCTTTTTTATTCGCATTATCAAGATCTTCGTTGTCAAAACAACAATATTGTTGCATCAAAACAAAAATTCGATAGCTGTTAGGAAATCGATTCTGTTAACTGCCGACGCGATGCAAATCAAATATTATCTTTCAAACCGTTCAAAACTGCAGCCTCAAAAATTTTTTGCAGGATTTTACCCTCTTTTATTTCTTCTGAAAGAGGTGTGAATGTTAATCTTTGTGTTTTTCTTTGCTTTTTCGTGATTTTATTATCCACATTTTGCATTTTTATCATGGTGATTTGATTTCCAAAAATTTTTGTACTCAAAATGTACTCACTAAATTAATCCACGCAAGCTTCAAGTATTCTTATCAATACCTTATAATTATCAACAGACAATATTGACGCTTCTAGGAGTTCCTCTTTATCTAGATTTCCCCAATTCAGGTTATAGCCCATACGCTTTGCCATAAGGCGGATAAACTCACGGATCGAACGACCATTACCTTCTCTAAAGGGATGAATGATATTAAGTTCTGCCATAACATAAGCCAAATTATCAAAAACCTTTTCTTTGTCAGTTTCTTTAAGCATATTTTTCTCTTTTATTTTAGAAAACACCTTGTCAAGTTCTCTAACAATCAAATTTGGCGGATAAAACAATGTGTCTGTTTTGCTGATTTGCTCTCGTCTGATTTTACCGGCAAAGGAATAAATATCTTCAAAAATAAACTTGTGTATATTCATAAGATGTGCTTTTGAGAAATTACCCTTAATCGGATTTTTCAAAAGTTCCATTTGCTTAATCAATGTAATTTCTTCTTCAGCAGTTTTGAGAAGCTTATTTTCTCTTATATTTAATTTGTTTTTTAACACATTACTATCAGGATAGCAATAGATTGATTGTGTAGTCGTATAAACATCATATTTTGAAAACATAGCTACGCCCTCTGCATATATTTAAGCTTTAATTCTTCAATTACATCTGTATAACTTACTTTGCCGCTATCAATTCTTTTGAGGTTTTTTATACCGTCTTCACTAACAGTCATATTTTCAACCCTAAATGTTCCTTTCAGATTTTTTAAATTGCTTTCAAAATCATTAGATGACATATCTGATTTATTTCTCCAATCTGTATATTTTCCTGATTTAACTCTTGCATCAGCGGGTTTTTCTGCATCTTTGGGTAAAAGCCACGCACCTGCGATTTTCTTTGCCCCAACAATTCTGCCTTCGTTACACAAAACAGTAATTCTTCTTACAGAAATTCCCCACATTAAACTTGCTTCTTTTATTGTTAGTATATCCATATTAACACCTCATTTATCTATATTATATACCACAAATAGAACGATGTCAACATTTTCACTTTGCAAACATTTTACCACTATAAGCGAGAAAAGACCCCAAGATATTGTAAATCTCAAGGTCTTTTCTCGTTTATGATATCTTTTAGATACTGATGATAAAATAAGAGAAATATGATAATTCACTCAAATCGCCAGCACTTTTAGTACGCTTTTCGCTTTGAAAGCGCTCGCAAACCGCATTATAATGGGGTTTGAGAGGTTTTTGGTTCTTACTCCCACTCGGTGCGTCATATTGTTGTTTCCATTTTTCACTCTGTTTTTAGGTCTTTTTTAGCACTGTCCTTATTCTATTTACTTAAATAATTCTATGTTATTGTTTTTTTGTTATCATTTTGTTACCAATCATATAATAGCACATTCTTTCATGTTTTGCAAGGAAATTAAATTAGCTTGTTATTCTATTTCAATAAAAAAGTTTCACGCAACCGTTTCAATCCTCACCATGTGCCTTTCATTTATTCTACCAAACCCGAGCACTGATTGACTTTCTATAAACTTAATGCCAAAGGCATAATCACCAAAAATAAATGAAGAATAAATGTTTTCTCCTTTTGCATTTTTATTAATTGGGAGCATATCAATTTCTACAATTAACACATCATTAATTTTTCCTACTAAGGCCATGTTAAACGCGTCTTCTGCACTTGCATCTTGCATACAAGAAAAATGCTTCTCTTTTATAAGCCTGTCAGCGATGTCCGGATGAACAAGAAGTACATAATAACCATCAATCTTATTGGTGTGCGCTTTTACTAAAGTTGAGCGCGCCATTCTTATCGCCTTTTCGGTAATTATATGACCCTCCTGCGAACTAAGAGCGTCCCTTCCACATACCTGACCTTCTGCAAATTGCACTTTTTCTCCATCACAAAATTCCGATATACATATTTTATCGACTGTGTTACCCAAGCTTTTATAGTCCACCCCTTTCAAATCAATAAGCTTTGCCTCAACAACATTTTCAGAAAGCCTTTTTGCGAAATAATTATCATTCAAAAATTCAATATGTCCTTCAGTAACCTTCGCCAATTTTTCTTCCAGAAAGAAATTATACACCACCGATTTTTCCACACCACTTTGATTTGCAAATTCGCTCATTTTCTACTCCTCCTTTTTTGTATTATATCATCTCGGTGGCGGTTTGTCGTGTCGTACAAATATAAAGAACTAACGCACGACTTATGTTGTCCCGTAACGAAAGACAGACCTCAAGATATAACTCTCAAGGTCTGTTTTCGTTTTGATTTATTAACGTATTTTCAAAATGACGCATCTTTATTTAACGGTCAATAAATTGCGCTAAAAAATGTACTCCCTAAACGGCTCCTTTCTCTGAGACTCGTCAAAACAATAGAGCCATCCCCCTGTCTATATTTTACTTTAGGCTTTTAGACGGTATAACCTTTTAAGACCAAAAAGGTTCTTCTCCATAAACCTTTTTGTAAAGTTTAACTATGTATTCTTTCGCTAATTTTATTTTGTCTTCGTTATCATCAAAGTCATTAACCATTACTTGTATAACATCTATTGGATCAAGGTCTTGTCCCAAAATTTCTTTTTTCAAAGCAGAAAGAATTACAGAAAATATGAAAATAGCCGTCTCATTCGGTTTATCAGAATAATGATTCTCCTGTAGTAATTTTTTCTGCAAAGCTAATATTCTGCTTGTCTCTTTTCCTCCATATTTCAATGTTTTCATTTGAAACTGGGAAATTTTATCTGTGCTTATCAAATCGGCATATTTCCTTTGATATTTTTGCTTTTCTTGTACAGTTAAATTATCATTATCTTTAATTTGAGTAACTCTAACAAGTTCAAACCAATAATCAAAAATTTCTTTTAGGTCTTTTTCATAATTACTTTTATAAAATTCCAATTCTTTTAATTGATATGTAAACTCTCTGTTTCTTCTTTCTTCGTTAATATTCATTTTCGCAATTACACCATCAGATATTTTCTCGATAGCCGTATTTATGGCATTTGATTTTATCCATTTAAACATTTATTCACCTACTCAAGATATTTTTATTACTGTTTTTTGCCCTTCACCACTTAAAGTCCGCATGCAGGATGGTATCATGTCCTGCTAATACTATATCAATCAGTTTATTATGAAGAGTACATATCTGCAAGAAAACACAGAAGAACAGCAGAAAGGCAACTCTAGTTTAACACAAGAGGGTGCTTTTATTGTGTTTTACGCTTTTCTCACAATAGCAAAACTAATTCCCGTTAGTCGGCTGATTTGTCTATACGACAATCCCCTTTTTTTCAGTCTACGGATGTATTTATCACGATTGTTTGGATCTAAGGTTTGAAATTCGGTAGCATTTTCGCATTTTGACACTTCTTTGACAATCTTCATCGCATCGTTATCGCTCAATCTGAAATTTAGTTCTTCTACATCCAAACAAACATCTTCTGTTATTTCTTTGTTAAACTCCTCAAATTTTTCTTTACTCAGTATCGAATAAACAAATTCCATATCAAGCAAAGAACTTTCTCCAATTACATACTCATTATAGCTGCTATACTCATATTCGTCAATCTTTTCCACTATGCCTGCTTTAATCGGATTCTGATGTATATATCTGAGTACTGTTAAAAAATACTCATCATTTTCTACTGGCTCACTTTTGAATCTATCTTGGAACAAATGTCCTTTTCGATAATACTTCCAGTTATACCAATACACATAACTTCCCGCTATTCTTTTCATTATCAAATCAATATCTTCTTTTTCTACTTTTATCAATATATGTATGTGATTAGACATAAGGCAGTAAGCGAATACTTTATATCCGCTTACTGCCTTATATGTTTCTAGAGTATTGATGAATTTCGTGTAATCTTCATCGTCTTCAAATATTACTTGTTGGTTAATCCCCCTGAGCATCATATGATATATTCCGCTTTCACTTTTTTGTCTTGGTATTCTTGGCATATCATTTCACCTCAACCAAACTTTATCATATAATGCTAAAGTTGTCAACACAATAGAACCGTCCCCTTGTGTTGTTAATCCATTTTCGCTGATTTCACGTGCTAGTCTAGCCACATTAATCACCTCTCAAATGTATTATATCACATTAAATTTAATTATTCAATTAAAAGTTGATAAATAATGTACGTCCCCATTGTCCTATATTCAAAGAAGTTTTCAGTTCCGTCAGGAAGCAAGGTATATGTAACATTGCCGAAGATATCGTAGGAATGTAAACACAAGGTTGGTTAACACAACAGAACCGTCCCCTTGTGTTTTTTCATAGCGAAGAACATATGCTGTTTCAACACCATTTCGTGTTTCATTTCGTTGGGTGAAAGTTACATCGGTCAGTTTGTAATCTTCAAGACCGTCTTCTCCTTTTTTATATACACTTCCGTCTGCAAGATGAACATATATTACCGTACTGTTTCTTCCGTCAGGCTTTTCAACATATGGAAGATGAAGTCTCCAACCTATACCAAAGTTTTCAACCGATTGCAGGAATGTGCTTTTTTCTGCAAGTGCATTTACATATGATGTACCATTATATTCTACGGATTCTTCTTTTAATGACGCATAAGCTGTGGAATATGTAAGTGAAATTGATGTGCTTTCAACACCGCCTCGACCTTGCAGAGAAAAGAGGTTTATGCTTGCCGAGAGGTTTCCCGTTTCAGGGTCAATGACCTCTCGGATTCCGCTTGTATCTTTGCTGAAGGGTGCGTTGAGCTCGAGGTTATATATACTCTCCTTACGGCTGTTTGTAATCTCGTCTATTACCGTATCATAATCAGCTAAGGCTATACTGCCGCATAAAAAGAGCAGGATACATAACAATATGCAACTTATTTTGTGTTTTTGTGAGAAGGAAAACATTTATTTGCTCCTTTCGTTATTGTAAAAATATAGCAGAGGGACAGACCTATTGCCTTGTCTTCTTCCTTCGAAGACAGACGCAGCAGAACTATCCCTCTGCTTTCTTTATTTAGTTATTGATAAAATGTGCCAAAAAATGTACATCCCCAAATGGCTCTCGTCCTAATGCTAAAGTTGTCAACACAATAGAACCGTCCCCTTGTGTTATTTTACTCTGCCTGCGATATCGTAGGTAAAGTTTTCTTCGTTTCTGTCACGAGTTATTTTTACAGTTTCTCCGAATTTGTTATAACTGGTTTTTACGGTAAGTTTACCATCAGTTATGCCTGTAACTTCGTCGAATCCGTTATATGTATAGCAGAGGTTTTGACCTTTACTGTTTGATTCTTGAATCAGTCGTCCAAGACCGTCGTAGGTATAGTTTGTGACTACACCGTTTTTATCAATAGTTTGTGACAGGTTTCCGTCCGTTTCATAAGCATACTGAATGATGCTTCCCATCGGGTCCGTTTCTTTAATGCACCTGCCGAGGGCATCTAATTCATACTGATAGATATGCTTATTGTTATCTCCTATTGCACCTGTTGCAAAGGAAGATATATTTCCCTCTCCATCGTAGGAATATTCTGTTTCCTGACCTGATGTACCATT
>JAFQQD010000062.1 GCA_017411435.1 Clostridia bacterium | reverse complement strand
GTTTTGAGAAAAATTACATCTCTTACTGCAACCAAAAGTGGATTGAGTGAAGAGTTTATAAAAGCGAATTTTATCAAAACAAGTTATGCTGATAGCAGCGGAAAGAGAAACCCGAAGTATTTACTTACCAAAGACGGCTTTATTATGGTGACAATGGAATTTAACACTGCAAAGGCAAGGCAATTCAAAGAAGCATACATAAAACGATTTAATGAAATGGCAGAGTTTATAAGTGTGCGGTGTGGCCTAAAAGAAGAATTCCCTGAATTTACTGAGGCTGTAAAGGTTGCTCTTCCTGATGCAAAGCAGTATCACTATATCAATGAAATCAATATGTTGTATTCAGTTTTGTTAGGTCAGAGCGTTCAGAGTTACAAGAAAGAGAACGGTCTCATAGGTCAGAGCCTACGAGACAATTTAAGCACAGAGCAACTGCAAAAGTTCAGAAGATTACAGAGGGCGGATATCGGGTTATTATTTGCCATACCATCGATGCAGGAGCGAAAGAAAGTATTGAACCGTGTAGCGAGTGCGTGAACTGTGTAGATGCAAAGGCAATAAAAAAAGCATATTTTCCGCATGCATCTTTTGACTATCTCTTTGCAACAGATGATACCGCAGCGGAATCAGAGCAGACAGTAACTGCATAAAGCAGTTGCAAATTAAGAAAGGAGTATAAGCGAATGTTTGAAAACAACACAGAACACAAGGCAAAAGTTATTGACATTATAGGTGTAAAACCTACGGAAGAGGCGCAGAGTTCTGCAGAGAGCGAGCCAGTATTCTACGGAACAAAGGAATTAGCGAAGATGTTTCACTGCTCAATACCTACCGTGAGGGAAATTATGCGCAGAGAGGATTTTCCCCTGCTTATAATTGGCGGAAAGTGGCTTGTCTTAAAATCAGCCCTTGAAAAATGGGCGATGCAGAAAAGAGCATAGGGGGTGTTGACGGTGCAGAATACTTATAACATCGAAGAGTTAAAAAAGAAATATTATTCCGCAGCGGATGAGTGGAAAGATATTCCCGAAACAGATGCGGAGTATAAAAAGGCGTGTTCAGAACTCGCAAAACTTATTCCCAATGAAAAACTGCAGGAAGAAATAAAAGACTGTTTCGGGCCGTGTCTCGACAAGTATCAGATGCAGGGATTTATAAGAGGTTACGGACATTCTTTGAAAACAGTCGGCAAGGAGTACCAGGGCGAATTTACAGAGGACAAAGCGAAAATAACAAGTCCGCATCTTGAACTTGATATGCTGACAAATGCGCTGATAATAGCAACAGAGAAAATTGATGTTATTACGGACGAAGTATCTCAAGAGTTTTTTGATGCGCTTGACCCTGAATCAGATGTTGTCGGATGCCTTTTTGATGATACAAGGGTAAAAATGGATATAGTAAGAGACTATGTCGTAGAATCGAAAAAAGCCGTGCAACGATTAAGAGTAATTGCAAATACTATTTTCGACAGATTAAAAAATAGAGAGGTATGTGCCGATGCTTAGAGATATATTTTTCGGTTTACAAACTGCGCTGCTTTTTCTTTCGGTGTGCGCTGCATCTGATTTCTGTTATCGAGGTCTTATTCCCGTAGTGCATACGGCAGTTATTATAATTGCGTGTGTTATGTCCTTTTACAGTTCTTCAGTATTCTATTCCAGGACAAACAAAGGAAACAAATAAATACAAGGTGTTGATACATAATGTTTATGCTCAAGCGTTGTCCGTTCTGCGGAGCGAGTAACCAAGATTTAACAACGATAACAGAATCTTATTTATATGATTGGCAGCGGTGCAAGGTGGCATACATACAGTGTATCAAATGCGGAGGGCGTGCCGGTTACGGTACATCAGAGCAAGAGGCACGGCGCAAGTGGAATAAAAGAGCATAAGAAAAAGCGGTACTGCGCGCCGATGAGCGAGCGAGTAACCGCCTATAATTCAAAACTACATAGAGAAAGGAGTGTGCAGATATGAGTTTTTACAAGAGGTGTCCGCACTGTGGGGCGAATTTAGACCCAGGGGAACACTGCGACTGCAAAGCACAAAAAGAAAGACCAACTCTCCCCACAATAGAAAGTTGGTCTTTAACAAAACAAATAGCATTGACTGCTACCCTCAAGACCATTATAACAGAATAAGGGTATTAAGTCAATCGCAACTGAAAAAAACAAGTCAGAAAAGCGGAAATTTCTTCCGCTTTTCGACTTGTATGACATATTAACTTATGAACCATAAAAAAGAGTTGTGCGATATGATTGATTATAAATACCAAGAAACAAAATACTATTGCGGAGATTTCCTTGATGTTGATATATACCCCGTATTCAAAAAGCAGAAATCACGCAGCGGAAGATACAGACCTACAAGCGAAGTTCAGGCAAAACTCAACGAGAATAATTCTGTTAAAAGGCTTGAGAGATTACTGCATTGTAATTTCACAACAACAGATTATGCGCTACATCTGACCTATGCAGACGAGCATCTGCCCCATGACACAGAAACCGCGCAGAAAGATATACAAAAATTCTTGCGGAGGGTTCGAAGGTGGTACAAAGCGCAGGGAAAGGAATTGAAATATGTATGTGTGACCGAAAAGGGAAAGCGGAGCGAAAGAATACATCATCATCTTGTTATAAATGGCGGTGTCAATCGTTCAGAACTTGAGACCTTTTGGAAATTAGGTTATGCAAACAGTAAGAGATTACAGTTTACAAAGAACGGTATATCGGGCCTTGCGAACTACATAACAAAACAACCGCTATTATTTAAGCGATGGAGTTCTTCAAAAAACCTTAAAAAACCCATTATAAAAACCAATAAAAACAAGTATTCCAAGAGAAAAGCGCGAGAAATATTTGAATTTCACTTGAGTAATGAGCAAATAGAGAGGTTTTACCCCAATTATTTTATAGCAGAGGTGCAACCAATGATTAACGCGGTAAACGGCGGTTATTACACGCATATTCGATTATATAAGAAAAACACAAAACTAATACTGTGATTAAAAAATTGGAGAAATCGGAGGGTTTAGGCGCGTGGGGGCGTGGGCGCGCGCATGTGCGTGTGTGCGCGTAGGAGGATGATTTGAAATTGCCTGAGGCGGAAAAACTTACAAAGCGAGAGAGAGAAACATTTATAACATACAACGAAGAGGAAAACCGCGCTATATGTTTTACGAGCAGTAAGCACCTCATCAGAACGCTCGATTGCTTATGCCAGGACAACAAGGATATTAAATGCACACGGACAACACTGTACGGAAAAACATATACGCTGCCAAAAGAGTGGGTGTCTATCAAGTTTGCAACTGCTCAATAACAGTATGCGGAAAGTCATAGCATTATTTTCTGTGTGCGCGGTTGTCAATGTTGCCTAAATGTTGCCTAAATGTTGCCTATCAAACAGTATTCAAAGCATAACCACCGTTATAAGTTCGTTATAGTTTGGTGCTCTCAAATGGCTATATAATGGGGTTTG
>JAFQQD010000061.1 GCA_017411435.1 Clostridia bacterium | reverse complement strand
TAAAATGATAGAAAACTTATTGCAAATCATTGCAAACCAAAAATACACCTTTATAATTTATTAATAATCAGCGATTTACAATAGGTAGATTTATCTACGGATCAAAAGGTTTCAGGTTTGAATCCTGATGGGGTCACAAAAACATTAACCTATTGAAAATCAAGCACTTATAAGCGGGTTTCAATAGGTTTTTTCTTTGTTTTTAAGGCATTTTTGCCCGAAAACCAATGTAAAATTGTGTAAAATTCCGTAAAAAAGTGTAAAAAAATCATTGCAAATTCGTTGCAAATGGACCGTTTATTGCAAATCCATTGCAAATTCGTTGCAAATCTATTGCAAATCGTTGGCTAAAAAACTTACACAATGGCAAAGTTATTTTACTACCACGACACCAGGAGCGGGAAAGGCCCGTATCCTTTGAAGATTAGGATTTACCATAACAAGGGTAATGCTTATCTCGGGTTGGACATAAGGATTGCTCCAGAGCAATGGGATGCCCAGAATGAGATTGTAATAAACCACGATAATGCGAAATCCCTCAACGCGCGCATTCGCTTCGAAACATCAAAGGCGGAGACTGTCATAGCGGATCTTAGACTGTCCGGTCAACTGAAGAAATACTCGGCAACGCAGGTAAAGCAAATCATCGAGAATGACGGGAAGGTGCCTGAGTGGAAGGTAAATAGCGGCAACTTCACTAAGGTATTCTCACACTGCATCGAATCCAAGAGAAAGGACAATACAAGAATAAGCTATGAGCAATCCTTAAAGAGGATGAGAGAATACGATGAGAAGCTCGACAGTAGGTCGTTTGAAGACATAGACATCGCATATATGCAGGCGTTTGACAAATGGCTCTCGGATAGAGGTGTTACACAGAACTCCAGGAATGTCTACTATCGGAGCATAAGAGCCGTATTCAACCATGCGATAGACAACGACATTACCACCGCATACCCCTTCCGCAAGTTCAAGATGCGAAAACAGGCAACACGCAAAAGGTCGCTGACAATAGATGAACTGAGGCTACTCCGTGACTACCCTTGTGAAGAATGGCAGAAGATATATGTGGACATGTTCTTTCTCATGTTCTACCTCATCGGCATAAATGGCGCAGACCTGCTACCGGCCAAGAAGAATCAGGTACAGCATGGGAGACTTGAATACGAAAGGGCCAAGACATACAAGATGTATTCCGTAAAGATAGAGCCGGAAGCCCAAAGGATCATAGACAAGTACAAAGGAAAGGACTTCCTCATCAATATCATGGACGGAAGATCCGAAAAATACCAATGGTTTCTTCAAAGGATGTCAAGGGCATTGAAGACTATCGGTCCGTTCGAGAGGAAAGGCAGGGGCGGCAAGAAGACCCATACTCCCCTTTTCCCCGAACTTTCGCAATACTGGTGTAGGCACACGTGGGCCACGATAGCGGCAGAGCTGGACATTCCGAAGGAGACCATAGCCGCGGCTCTCGGACACGATATGGGAAACACCACCACGGCAATATACATCAACTTCAACCAAAGGAAGGTAGATGAGGCTAATAGGCGCGTAATTGACTTTTTAAACGAGAAATGATATGGACATCCAACTAAACGAAAAGACCTCTGAAATGGTCAAGGAATTGGCAAATTCGCAGGGAATGACTGCGGATGAAGCGGTGGAGAAGATTATCGAATGGTTCTTTGAGGATTGCAGAAAAGAAAAATAGTATTATCTTTGCACCGAAGAACTTATTGAAACTTGAGGGGTAGGCTATATGTGTAGCCTGCCCTTCTTTAATAAAAGAGCGACATTCCTCCCGGAGTGTCGCTCTACCATAGGGATTACCTATATGGATTAAAATTCTGCTACAAATGTAGGGAAATTAATTCGTTCCCCAAACGATGCAGCCCTTTTTCAATCTTCAATCGTTCGTTTAGTCCTCCTTCATCCCCTTGAATTGTCCCGGCTTCTTCTCGATTCGTTCAGCAAGCACGAACTGTGCCATTTCGTTCAAGACAGCCTGCATATACGGGGTGTCCCTGCATGGCTCCAGGGAAGTATATACTTTCAAGAAGATAGAGTACCCCTTGACCTTCGCTATAGGGTATCTCTCCTGCGCCATATCTTCTATGTATCCGTCCACAAGGTCGGGGCGGTTCTTGTTAACCTCGTAGATGCTTGCCACGATAAAGGGATAAGTAAGGGATATGACCTTCATCCCGGTAAATCCTACCGAATTGGTCAGGAATGCGTATTTAGGTAGTTCTTTCATTATTTAAAAAATTTCAATGCTCGTGCATCAAGTTCAACATTTGTCTTAACTATATATCTCTCCGTCATGCTTTGAGATGTATGGCCCGCCATCTTGGCTATCTGAAGCAAAGGAACGCCCAAATTAGCGAGGTTCGTACAAAAACTTACTCTTGCACTGTGGGAGCTGATAAACTCCCATTTCTGCCCCTTATCATGCTCCCCAGCCTTGAACACCTTAACTCGTTCGGTTATCCCGGCTCTCTGACACATCCTCCGCAGTGCCCTATTGTATGCGACAAGGGAAATGTTGCACTCGTTCGCCTGTACCCTCCTGATTCGTTCGGCTATCCCATTCTTCATCGGAACGACTGCATGAACTCCGGTCTTGATAGACACATACGATATGTAACCGTTCGCCATGTTCTCCTCGGAAATCTCCTTCGCATCGGAAATGCGCATCCCGGTATATGCTCCTATCAGGAACTCATCAAGCACATACTGCTCTATCTCGGACTTGACCTCCACTCGTTCAAGTCGTTCAAGCTCCTTCATCGTGAGGAAGGTCTTGACGGGCTTCTCGTTCTTAGCCTTCAGGATGTTCGCATAGTCCTTGCAGAAATCCGCATCATCCTTATATCGCTTCAGAATAGCCTTGAATACGGCAAAATAAGTCCTTGCGGTAGACTGTGCCACTCGTTCGGTCACAAGGTCTCTAAAGTCGTTCAGATTGGCTCTTGTAAGGTCTTCCCAGTCGTTCAGCCCGCACTCGTTCAGATACCTTGTCAGGGCAGGCGCAGCTCCCTTTGCATGCGCCTGGATTGCTTCGTGTAGAGTTCTCATACTCGTTCGCCCCTATTGTCCCATTGGGGTTCGGTTTTAATTGGTTTGTAATTGGCACCCGGAGGCTCGGTCAGGAGCAACCGGGTAGTATGGTTGTTAGAACTCCTCAATATCAGAAAGCATGCCGAGGTATGAGAAATAGAAGTTGCCGCTCATCATATCGGGGCATTCGTGATGCCAGTAAGTGAAATTGCTGGTAGTGCAGTCGTTCATCATTGTCTCCTCAAGATGCTTGACAGCCTTCTGGTATGCATCCGCACCGCTCTTGGCAATCACCTTGCCGGAAAAGTCCTTGTAAATCGGATGATCGTTGCCCCTATTGAATGTTCCGATAACCTTGATGTCGCGCAATTCAACATAGTACCAGCCCTCCCTCTCCTCGTTCAACTCATTCATCCTTCTTTCCTTCCTCCTCTGGGCTTCGGCAAGCCGTTCAGCTCGTTCGGCTTCTATCTTCGCCTGATAGGCAGCTACATGCTCCTCCAGAGTCTCTCCGAGCGGCTTGTACAGATATATGCGGGTAGTCGAGCATCCGGTCGTGGCAATCTCGGTAGAGAAGATCATGCCGAACCCCTTGAGCTGATTGCCCTCCCACTGGCATTCATCGAATATCTGCTGAAGTCTTTTAACAGTGTAGTCGTTCGCTGTGATTGCTCCCTTGCCGGAGTTGCGGAAAGTTAATGAGTTGATGAAGTCGATTGCTTCCTGTGCAGAGCTGACAAGCTCCTGACGGTCAAAATAAGAGATAATTGCTTTCATTAGATTGCTGTTTAACCGACCAGTCCGGGGTCTTAATGTTTGATGTTTCAAAGTTACAAAATCGTTCGGTTAATTCCTAATCTTTCGGGTAGTTTTTACGAAGATTTTTCTGGAGCCTCCCGCCTGTATCGCTCAGGATAACGGCAAACCGTTCGGGGGCTGGAGTCGTTCGGTTAAATCCATTGAAACGACCTTACAAACTTTGTTACCAGATTGCTGTAGCCGTTCGCCCTGTAGTCATTCGGAAAGTCGATGACGTCAAAAAGTAAGTCAATAATCATAATATTTAAAGTTTAAAATCGTTCATCTAAAATCGTTCGGGCAACTCGTTCGCCCTGGTCCAGTCGTTCGCCTTACTCGTTCGGTCAGGTCGTTCGGGTGGGTTGATCCGTTCGGGTCGTTCGGTCGGTTGACCCTCTGAGGGTCGAAGAATTACGACAGATTGCCGAGGTATAGACCAGACCACAACCCCCGGCGGCATAATTAGACCAAGAGCCGGCACCATTGAGGGCGACCGCTTCAGATATTGCAAGGTATTCGCCGTAATTGTTCATCTCGTAGTTGCTCATTTCCTCGATATTGTCCAGGAGGTCGAGAGCATAAGCGCGGACACCGCGAGACCATGCAGAACGGGCAGAAGATGAAGAAACAAGGCCGCGAAGGGTTGAAAGGTTTGCAGGAGTTGCAAGGATTGAATTTGTACACATAACGAAAATATTTTAAAAATTATACTTAATTTCAAAAATGTTCGTTACCTTTGCGGCGTTCACATAACGAAGAACCGCGCAAAAGTAACATTTTGCAAACTCCCTGGAATACTGCCAATATTCCAGGGTTTTACATTTTCAACAGTTCCAAGAACTAACGCAGCCAGAGCAAAACCGCCGTAACTGCACTACAAATATAGGCATTTTATTTTAAATATATACTATTTAATACATTTATTTTCAATCATTTACACCACATTTTTACAAGTTCACAATATAACACAATCAAATTATATCATAATTCAAACCACATCAGGAAATAAAAAACTTTTTGACAAATAAACCCACCAGGAAATAAAGCCCCGGAAATGGTCTGAAAATTGATAAATTTAAATTTTAACTATATTTGTGCCAAATAATAGCACAATTAAAAAAGTATATTGTATGGATCAACTGAATGAACTTGAACAGGCTGCAATATGTTTTCATGTCCTCGGAGGATGTAACGACAAATCAATGTTGTTTCGTATTGCATGCGGAGCCGAACGATATAATAAACTATCGGACAAATCAAAAGGGGTTACGGTCTCGAAGTGGTACAACCTACCTAGAATCCAGGAAGGAATCAAGATTTATAAATCAATTCAGGAACGAAAAAAAATTGAATTGGAAAACGAAATTATTGCAGGGCTGGAAACTGAAACGGCAAACCAGGCAACCAAAAACGAGGAAGTCGAAAAAACAAATTTTTTGGACCGCGATGAGTTTCTACAGTTCCTGAACTCCAGAGCGAACGCGATCACAGATGACAAGTTGCGCAACGACATTTTGAAAATGTTATCCGATAATTTGCGATATAAAGACACCGAACGAGACGAAAACAACGAAATACAACGCTTTTATATTCCGGTAACGTGCGAAAATTGTGGAATATACCAACGTTGCAAGGGTTGCAACCTTCCAAGCTGTCCAAATTTAAATAAATAGGTTTACAATATTATTATATTATAAACATCGAAACCCAGGAAAGGAGCGACACCAGGCCCCCGAAGGGGTGCCGGGGGGGGTATGCACCAAGCACCAAAGGCGCACCCTATCCTCAGAATTTTTTTTGTTGTTTTTTTATTGCCTTTACAAGATTTTACAGGATTTTACAAAAACTTTACAACTTTTTACAATAGGTAACGGGACTATTTTTATGCTGATTATCAAGTATTTAGCATCATTTACCGTACTATTTACGTACCATTTTGGATTTCAAAAGAGAGATAACTTATTGATTATCAGGGTTGCGGGAGTAATTGTATCATTTTTTCTTAAAAGTATTTCAGAGAAAAAATATAGAAAATAGTTTATGGAAAAAATGGTGCAAATGGTACGGTCGCATTGATTATCAGATAGTTATCTTCAGTTTAGGAAGGAAAATGCTCCCGTAATGCTCCCGTAAATGGTGCATAGTTATTTCTCACTTATTGCCAAGTCGTTGATTTGGCATTTTCTTTGATTTCTCAGATTTCTGAAACTTTCTGCATCTTTTTGTTGCATTTTGTTTCACAAATGGTTTAATTTGCGATTACTATGATTAGGGATGTTATGACACCGCAGGAGCGGAGTATCATGGAGAGGACTACGATGCCGGTTGGTGTAGTCTTTCGTAGCAACGGAGTATTTCTCAAGTGTGTAGAGCGGCCGGAGTTGGACTTGCCGAAGCAGGCATGTTCAGGCTGCTACTACTCTCAGAACTACCTGACTTGTCCGAAGAGTCAGTGTTCTTCTTTGGGAAGGACGGATGGAAAGAATGTATGGTTTGTAGAAACAGATAGTTATGAAGACATTGAGAATTGCAAATGACGGGATCTGCGTATACGTGGAGCGTCAGTTTTTCCGCCGTTGGTGGGTTCGGGTATCTCCGAAGTGGGCTACGAACATTCAGGCTTGGAACTGGGTACGAAGGCAGAAGGGTGTGAATCTGATTAAGAAGAAGTAGGTATGGAAAAACCTCGGTACAAAGTTGGTGATACCGTCTATTACTTTGACTCATTTACTGGTAATATAGTTGAAGCCGAGATACGGTCTTTGATTTCAGAAAAGTATGAGGCTAAGACTCAATACGAGGATGTTATTTCAACGGACCATGTTGTTGTTGGATATGAACTGACTACAGGAGTGCAAATTATGAAGCACTTGCTGTTTAACAATCCTTTTGAGTTAATACAAAGGTATTGCATCTTGTTTGATGATATGAGAAAACAAATTACTCTTGACTGATTCCATCGACATACTGAAGTCGGAGTTCTCCGAGTTGCTGTCATCCGATCGTGAGAGGTTGGATGACATTACTCATGTGCGAGCATCCCAGCAGAGGATAGACTCCTATACTCTCTTGTTGAGGGATGTACTGGCGAAGTCTTCTCTCTGCTATCTCGATGGAGAGTTGTCCTTCTTCGATGGTAGGGGTTATGTGATAGTGTCCTGCAAGGATGTTGCGGATGTGATGGGCAATCTTCTCATTGAGAATGGTGTCAGTCCTTCCGATGTGCGTAGGATTGGGGATATGCCCTTCCTGGTATTGTCTGAGAGGAAGCATAGGATAGACCACAGCAAGGTATGCTTTGAGAACTGCGTCCTGGACATGCAGAGTGGAAATGTGCTGAATTTTGGCACAAGCATCCATACTGACTATGTAAGGCCTTTCTCCTATTATGAAGATGCCAAGTGTCCTACTTGGGAGAGGTTCTTGGGAGAGGTCTTGCCGGATGAGGATGAGCAGGCTTGCTTGCAGGAGTTCTTCGGCATGTGCTTCCTCGATAGGGACAGATACTCGGTGGAGAAATTTGCTATATTCATAGGCTCTGGAAGCAACGGCAAGTCAGTTGTCTTCGATGTCATCAAATCAGTCATCGGCAAGCAGTATGTATCCTTCTTAGACCCTACTCAGCTCATGGATGCGAAGAATCTGATAGATGTGGACGGAAAGAGACTGAACTTCGCCCCGGACATCAGAAAGGGTGCTTCGTTTGACTCTGCATTGAAGGCTCTCTCCAGTGGTCAGGAAGTGACCGGCTGGGAGATGTACAAGGGAGGCAAGGTCATCAAGTGTCCTCCGCTGGTGTTCGCCATGAACGAACTTCCGAGATTCAGGGATGTGACCGGTGCGTTCTTCAGAAGAATACTGCTGTTTTGCTTCGATGTGACTATCCCCGAAGAGAGGCAGGACAAGAGCCTTGCTGCGAGGATCGTGAGGAACGAGAGTGCCGGAGTGTTCCGTTGGATGATGGAAGGATTGTGGAGGATGCAGGAGAGACTCAGAGAGGGCAAGAGGGAGTTTACCTATTGCCAGAAGATGGCTGAGAACCTGGAGCAGTTAAAGAAGATGGTTCGTAACGAGGAGAATCCGGTGCTTCAGTATCTGGACAATGCCGGATGGAGTGTAGAGCCGATTTGGGTAGGTCAGGAGCCGGAGAAGGTAAGGGCAAATGACTTGTATGCCGCTATGCAGGGCAGAGTGAGCATGAATGCGATTGCAAGGGAACTGACCTCTCTGCATGTGAAGAAGGTAAGGGCATCGAGTGTAACGTATTACTTATATAGAAAGGACTGAAATGACAAGCGATTATAATTTCATCTCAATGACCGAGATCGTGCGCAATTTTCCTATCACACAGTATGAATATGCCAAGATGGTATCAGGTGGCGCACTGAAGATGGTCAAGCACAGGGGCAGGCACAAGCATACCATTGATAGCGTATTCAAGGTGTTTCATCCCGAGAATGATGGTATCATCATAAAGAAATGGGAATATCCTTATGAGGACATAAACGAAAGATGGGGGCTTATATGCGGGAATCTGAAAGGGTTTCCGAGGTGTTATTTCACTCTCAATGAGGAACACGAGACGGGCATTTACAGGGTTTATGACCACGACAGAGTGTTGAAGATGTTTGTATTCGTTGAAGGAAAGAGATGCACCATGCAGGCGTACAATAGGGATGTTGGATGGGAAGAATTTGGTTTCATTGAAAAGGAACTGACATGGATATAGACAAGGTAGTCAGACAATGCTTCTTGCAGTACGGATATGCCGAGGGAGTCTTCCCTGTCACGAAGTTGGAGTATTCGTTGCTTGCACAGCAGACAAGGAACAAGTACAAGATGTCCCCGGAGGACTATCTTGCCGGAAAGGGACTGAACATCAAGATTGAGATATTATGAAAGTAGGAAAAGACGGAAAACTGAAACTCTCCAAGGATGAGAGGCAGATAGGCAACTTCGTGTATAAGAATGAGCCGGAACACATCAAGATTTGCGACATCAACTCGCAGATGACTCATAGGGTGGCAAAGCACCTTAACATCGGTAGGATGCTTGAAATGGCTCTCAAGGAGAAAAAAGACCAGTATCTTGCCAACTATGCGGCTATGACTTGGCTCTACTCCAATATCGTTACTGACGAGCAGTTCTTCCTTGACATAGACAAGGCTTGCGTTGCTTGCGTTAATCGTCACAAGGAGTTCTACGGCATCAAGGAGGACATCACTCCAGATGCAGATAATGAGATTCTGGAAGAGTCCAAGGAGGTCTATGGTGCTATTGAGGAATTGAAGAAGGAGGAATAATGAACATCTACGCATCATCGCATCCCGACTACTTCTCCATCACTCCGGGCATCAGCATCGGAAAGGGATGGATTATGATTGACTGGATGTGGTGGGTGGTGGATATAACGACATATTCCCTACCGTGAGGTACGGTTCTTTCAGATTAAACGTTAAACATTCGAGCCATCCGAAAGGGTGGCTCTTTTCTTTTAGGCAATTTGTCTAAAAGAGGAAACTTTTAGGCAATTTTAGAAATATACATTATAACTAACTGATTATCAAAGAGGAAACTTTTTGTCCAATTATGTCCAATCATTTAAAACGCGGGGCAGGAAACATACCAAGATGCTCCTGCCCCGAAACCTTTTCCAACTGTGGATAGGCAATTATTGTGAGAAGATAGGCTCGCTCCAACAAACACAACGATTATGCTGTGGCAGCCTTATGTCATTTAGCGGAATCACGAATCCGCAGTTTGAATCGCAATGCGGACAATCGTAGGAACTGCCGCGATGAATGATATAGCCTATCGCCCCGGTCTTTCCATAATGAAGCAGCCTTCCATACTGGAATGCCTCATTTATAGCATATCTCTCTATTTCCGTAAGTGCCGAGAGTACATTCCTTTGGTTGCCTTTCCCATAGGAGTAGCCCCTGCTTCGGATTGCAGTCGAATAATATCCTGCATTGAATGCTTCCTGCCATAGAGGAGAAGCGAAAGGGTTGTCAATATATGACAAAATGTTGTTCGTGAGTTCATATTCCTTGAGTTTGTTTACCATTCCTATTGCTATCCATCCTTCAAGGAAATAGCGGAGAGTGGAGCAGTGTTTGTCAAGCCTCTGCACGATATCCTCCTCACCTATCTTCCTCTTGATATAGAGAAGAATGGCCTCTTCATCATCCTCTTCCTCTGCGTAGGAAATAGCCCATTTTGCCCTTGATTCTATATCATCAAGTATCGCATCGGAAAGAGCGATAAGTCTTGCATTTACCCTATCAGAGAGGTCGGAGACATCAAATGTGAAGTTTTTTTTGAGATAGCCGAAAGCCATGCACTCCCTTATTATTTCGGGAATGTACTGCCGGAGTCTTCTCTCCACATCATTCTTGGCTTTCGCCATCTCATCTATTACTCTCTGCATTATTCAGCCTGACTTTGCCTTGCCTGATTGACTATGTTATTGCCGGAGTCACCCTGCTGCGGTTGCTGAACTCCCACAAGGGCCTCCCTTTCCTCTGCCACGATCCTTTCATATTCAGAATTGATGCCGTAGCCGAGTTCGTATGCCATTTCGGATGCGGTCTGCTTTGAGAGCGCACCTGCTGAGCGGAGTTGGAGGATGTTCTGCACCTGCTCTGTCTCCGACATGAATACATACGGATAGAGTTCTGCTTTGACCTGCAATGCCTCGAAGTCACTCGACCTTCCAGTTTCTATTCCGTAGGCCCACTTGAAGAGTTCCACCACTCCATCAATGAAAGGCTGGAAGTGCTGTGCATCCAAGAGTGCCTGCTGATAGGAATCCATGAGGAGCATACGCACCGTGAGAGAAGAAAGGTCGGAGCCGGACTTGAGTTCGGGAGTTTCGGAAGCGAAGGAGTTTCGCATGATTGCCTTCTCAAGAATCTGCAACTGAAGTTCAAAGGACTTGGAAGAATCCGCAGGCTCCAGGAATCCCACCTTTGCATTAGGCTCTGCGGAGTTAATCATGGAAGGAGTGCCGTCCATGTTTGTCTGAAGTTCTATCTCTCCACCAAGGGCATAGAGGATTCGGAGCGCGTATGCCTGATTGTTTTCCGCAAGCTGTGATACAGTCAGTTCATAGAGGTCTGCACTATCCTGCGAGTTAGCCCAGAACGGCTCTCCGTAACGGTCGTATTCGATAGGAATGCGAGGGAATCCGTGAGGTTTTGACTCAATGTCTATCTCCCATCCATCCATTCCGAACCATTCCTTTACGGCATTTGTCGCACCTTTGATGCCTTTCTTGTTGAACTTATATCTCATGTAGTGAGTGTTGTCCCAAACATCAAGGTACTGCACAATCTCATTATCCTTGCTATCCCGGATTGAATACTTCCTTCCGAATACCGCAAGTCTTCCCGTCATTGGATCGTAATGAGGATATAGGACATCTCCGTTCATGAAAGAGAATATTCTCCAGCCCATCTTGCCATTTGAAAGGTAGAAGCATACCGCAACATCAGCAACTATTCCATCTGCTCTGAATGCCTGATAAAATAGGTTTTCGATATTCTTTGTCTCCCATCCTTCGCGGAAGTCGTTGAGCATCTGCTGGTCTTTCTGCGATCTCTTGGAATTGCTCAATCTGATGTTCATGTTGTTTCCCGTAAGGGTGGCAAGCCTCTTGACAAGGATCCGCTTCTGCCATGCTATCGCAATCCTTGACTTGATTTTAGCCACGATCTTACCTTCCTTGCCTTTCATTATGGCATTGGGATAGTATTTGAGAGAGTTTATCTTGTGTGCATTCACATCGAACTCCCTCATAAAGTCAGCCTGCGTCATGGTTATTCTTGCAGGTGTTTCATAGGAATAAGGAAGGTTAGAATCCGTACCTGCAACCTTCGCTTCACCAATCACAGATAATCGGTCTGAAGGAACAAGCCTTGTGAAAGCCTCCTTCACGAGTATCTGCTTGGGTGTCATTGTGGAAATATTTACCATATCTTTTACCAATTTTCAAAACCTCTTCTTACTATTCCTGTCTTTTTTCTGAACAGATATTCTATCATCAGAAGACCCTCTATGAAGTCCGGGGAATGTCCGACTTCAAGTTTCATCTGGGTCTTCTCGATTATCTCGAAGCGCGATGTTGCGCTGTCTTTTCTTTTCAGTGCCCTCCTTTCCTCCATCAGTCTCTCCTTGACGGTGTAGGAGCGTTTCTTCTTGTCTGTGAACTTCTTGTTAAGCACCTCTTCGCTGATGCTGTACTCTCCGTTCTTGATTGCCTTGACAAACCTCTCGGCACACTCAGATTTGAGGTTGTTCCACATTCGCGTATCGGAAGGAGCGGATTTATTGTTGAACGGCTGTGCCTTGCCTTTGAATGCGGAGGATTCCGAGAGCCACATTCCGAGTCCGTTCTGGTCAAATGTGAAGTTTTCCTTCCTCACTCCGTTTTTGGCGAGAAATTTCTCTACGAAAGGAATGACATCATCTGACATCGCTCCCCTCCAAATCTCTATGTCACATATATGGTGTCCGTCAAGGGCATAAAGCACGAAGAAGTCATTCTTGAGTGCAACATCGGCAGATGCCCTCATGTATCCATCCCTCTTTTCGGAGTTATTGAAGAATCTCTCCATATCCTCCATTGAGAGCATTGCGGAGCCGGAGTCTATGTCTCTCCACACTCCCACGATGTCGTTGGTGGTTGACTCCGTACCTCGTGCCGAAATTTTGTTCATGTACTTCGGGTCGGAGATCTTCAGAATCTCGTTACTTGCATAGTCTCCCTCGATGAAGGCAAGGGATGTGATGAAGTCGGTGTAAGGGCATCCTGTTTCAGCAACGAGTTTGTCTATCTTCGCATGGACATTAGGATTGTTGTACACCTCTTCGGGAGTATTACCCCATGCGATGTCGGCAACATCATCTCCGTATCGGTGGAAGTATCTTATCTTTCCGTCTCTTTCTGGAATGATAGTGTCCGTGTCAGGGTCTATGTACCAATCAAGAAAATGTCTTAACTTGTTGCTCTTTCCTACGGGGTTGCAAGTGCAGACACATTTTGACTTAACGCCAGATGTGGTACGATTGGATGCGAGAAGGGCGAATAGGGTATCAAGATTCTCCTTTGTATGCTCGGGCAACTCCTCTATGAGGATGTATGCCATCTCTACACCTCGAAATCGGTCTGATACCTTTTTTTCCTCTGCAAGATGCTCCATCTTCATTGTAGCACCCTTTCCGTCAAGGAACTTTACTTCAAAATAGGAATCTGAGAGTATTCCAAACCCTCGATACACAGGCTTGCACGCTTTCCATATACCTCGTTTGACATCATCCTCATATTTACGGAATCCGTACATGTTTACATCGGGATTAAAAATGTACGGAAGTGCCTCAAACAGAGCCACGAAACTCTTTCCCGCGCCACGTTTCCCGCCAATTATCTTGATGTCCGCTTGTGTGAGAAGCACCTTCTCCTGGAATCCCTTCTGTGGAATGAGGTTGTATATGGGCTTTCCGTCCTTCTTGAGTTGCAGGTTCTCCTTGCGAAGTTTCTCGATATACTCATAGGTATAGACTCTCTTCCCCACCTTGGCGAAAACGGGGTCAATATACTTGTCATCTATTAACTTCTTGGCTGCCATACGGCACAAAATTGGAAATAATTCTGCAACAAAGTGCAATTATTGTTTCACTTTGTTGCAAAATTGATTTTATATTTGTGGCGAAACGTAGCAGATGATGAAAAGAGAAGGAAATAAGAAGGTTAGGATAGTGTGTCCGATTTGCGGGAAACCCACAAATATCAGCATACTTCATCTGGACGGGACCCTTCGCTACTCCCTCCGTTGTAGGAGTTGTAAAGGAGAGAGCGAAGTGGAGATAAAAGACATAAAGTAGAGTCCCTGAGACCATTTTAGAGACCCAATAGAGTCCTTGAGACCATTACAGAGTCCGAAACACAGGCGGTTAAGTCCGTCTGCGCTTCGGGCTTTTTTGTTTCACATAAAATTAAAGAGAAAATGCAAACTAAGTATTTATCTGCGCTGAAAACGAAATACGCGAGTTTCGGGTTGAGCAAAGAGGCTTTGGATAGGGTTGCCTCGCAGAGAGTAAAAACTATCGCTAACGAGGATGAGATTGATGCGGATATCGCAAGTACCGACACTCTCATGCTCATCATGAAAGAGATGCAGAGTTCGGCTGACTCGCAGCGCAATCGTGCTGCCCAGTTGCAGAAGGACTTGGAGGATCTCAAAAAGAATCAGCCAAACAATCAGACTACACAGACTCAGCAGGAGCCGGAGAATGAGCTTGCAAAGCAGTTGCAGACCCTCACGGAACTTGTGACAACCATGCAGACTGAAAGAGCGGCTGAAAAGAAGAAGATTCATGCTGAAGCCATCATCTCGCAGGTGCATGAGAAGATGAAGTCAAAGGGATGCACCAACGACTTCATTCGAAACATGACTCTCAAAGGAATCGAGGTCGCAGAAAGCGACACAGCGGATTCACTTGCCGAGAAGTACAAGCCGGTCTACGACCAGAACTGCAAGGATGCCTACGGAGATGGATATGTACCTCCTATGGGTATGCAAAACGCCAATGGTGGGTTCAAGTCGGGCGATTTCGCTTCCGAAGTGGAAAGGCTTAAGGCATCAGGCAAAATCTCAAAGTAAGTTCAACCCTTAAATCAAAGTTAAATGAAAAGCTCATTCAATGCTTTTGGAAAGACCAGAAAGGAGTATGGCTCAATGCATATTCCTGTATGGCTGGGACATCACATCCCAAGAGTACCCGGTGGCTTCACCCTTGACAGGTCGTATCTGTCTGCGGGCCTTCTGATCCCTGCCGGAACTCCAATTCATTACGATGATGCGACAAAGGTATTTGTGCCTATTCTCGCACACGATGTAATCAAGGTCGCAGACGGCGTTGCCACTGTCAACGCATCAGTCTTTGGCGTTGCTCCGGCTGTAGGCGCATACGCAATAAAGGTATCTGCGACCGACTTCGCTTCCAATGCTAAAGCAGTAGCCATTACCGAGGTAAAGGCTAATGCAGAGAATCCTGAAAACCTTGATATCAAGGTTGCTATCGAAGGTCTTGCAGCAGGAGATGTGATCGTGTTCTCGTCAAAATCAGACGCGCTCCCTACTCCTAATGCATATCTCCTCAATGACGTGTTCCTCGGAGATATTGATGTCAATGATGAGACAGCAGCGGCAACAGGTGCGGCAGTGGTCTACAACCCAGACGGTCTCATGATTGACCGTACTCCGGGCGCGGGATTCAAGGAGGCACTCTCCAAGCTCATTCCGGGCGTACTTCTCAAGTCCAATGTTTAAATCAAGGAGGTAAGAAATGGATACATACAACACACAGTTTTACGACCTGCTTTACAGGGCATTCGAAGGTGACGCGACTTCAAGAAGGCTTCAGGGCTATCTTGACGAGGTGATGGCTGCGAAGTACAACGGACTTCAGCTTGACGGATTCACCTTCTCTCCTGACATGCAGATAGACTTCACATACGAGCAGGTTCAGAAGGAACTCGGTCTTACTGCAATGGCTCAGTATTATGACCTTGACTCTCCTGCTATTCCTCGCGGAACAGAAGGCGTGACCCTTGCGACTGGAAAGATTCCACGCATGAAGGATGTGGAATACTTCAACGAGGACAAGGTTCGCAAGCAGCTCCTTATCGACAAGCTCCAGACTCCTGATAGAGCACTTGCTTCTGCAAAGGACAAGCTCTTTGTGACCATCAGTGACCTTATCGGTGGCCACACCAACTCTCTCACTTATCAGAGACATCAGATGGTGTCAGCCGGAAAACTCACCATTAACGACAAGAACAACCCGAAGGGTATTCAGGGAGTGACCTTCTCTGCAAATATCCCTGCGTCCAACAAAACTACACTTGCAACAACAAAGAGATGGTGGACTGCTGCCGACTATTCTACCGAGGGTGCCAATGCGGATCCTATACAGGATATGATCGACATGGTACAGAAGGCTTCTGACAAGGGAGTGACATCAGGACACTTTGAGATCCAGAAGGCGTATCTCGGTCGTATTCTTCGCCACAGCAAGGTGCTTGCTGCAATCGGTGCAGACCTTAATCCGGCCGCAGATGCTGCGGGTCAGCTTCGCTCTGCAAATTATGCTAAGAGAAGCAAAAAGATTGAGATTCTCCAGGACATCATCGGTGCACCTATCAAGGAGATCGATTCTCTCGTAGCAGTTGAGAAGTGGAACAAGACCGCCAAGAAGCTGGAGAAGACAAACATCAATGCTTTCGAGGCGGATGTGGTTGTCTTCGTTCCAGACGGACAGCTTGGAGAGGTTCTTACTGTAATGCCTATCGCATTCCAGAACCCGGCAGCGCAGTATGCGACATTCTATGACGGCCGTCTCCAGCTCATTGTGGAGGCTGACGCAACCAAGAAGTGCCAGGGTTTCTACACAGAGATGACATCGCTTGTGGTCCCTAATGTTCCGCAGTACATGTTCTATCTCTATCCGAATCCAACAGCATAATGATTAACCGATAAGGAGATAAGAAGATGACAGCCTACACAATAGAGACTTGGCTTCGTGGAAAGGTAGACTTTGATATTCCCGAAGAGGCAATAATGGCAATACTCTTTGACAACAAAGTCGCTGCGGGAATACCAGCAACCGAAACATCCGAGAAGGAGAGGGATTTGTGCCTCGCCGACCTGTTGATGTGGCTGTCATCATCTTCAGTTTCCTCATCGGGAGAAATGATATCTGACAACGGTTGGACTCATCAGAAGTCTGCAAAGCAGGTAGTGGACCGCAACGGCTTGATTAAGCGAGCGCAAGCACTCTATGCCAAGTGGGACTCTGATAAGGCCAAGACCGCAGTCGGAGCGAAGATAACTTTCAAACCTATCTACTGATGTTCAACCCAAGATTTCCACATACACTCCGCGTATGGAGGACACGCAAGAACGACTTTGGAGAGCCGGCTACCGATGATGAGGGTAATCCTCTCTACGAGGCCGTACCTCTTGAAAAGGTGGTAATGCGAGGTAATCTGCCGGTGTTACGCCCGGATGGTGGTTTTGAGACCGAGACGGTTTACAGCCTGCCTTTCGGGTATCGTACTCAGGGAAAGAATACGCGAGAGACAACGGATGTGGAGGTTTCGGACTACAAACTCTCTACTCCTATGTTCCTGACCTACCTTGACCCTTCCGATGTGATAGAGTTGGAGGATTACGACAGGAAATTCAGTTGCGAGGTGGTAAAGAAGACAACCTTCAATCTTGGAAGCAACATCTGGGTAAACGAAGTGAAGAACTGATGAAAAGCAAGAACGAACAGACCATCACAAAGGCCTTTGCAAGGTTGGCGGAAGTCAAGCACTACAACATGCTTGGTTTTCTCAAGAGCCTCATGCCGGAGGCAGTGCAGTTTGCTCTTGACTTTCATGAAATGGGGCCAGACCCTCATGGCGGCCACTTGGAAAGCGGTGGCAACTACGGATGGATGATTGTTTACAACGGGCAGGTAGTCGACACGGAGGTTTATACTACCGAGAACAACGAAGGTGATGTCCGTGAGCAGTTGACATCCATTCTTCCTCGATTGAGAAAGACCGGCTATGTGGGAGTTGTGATGGCGGGAATGCGTTTCCCTACCTATTTCTCAGTTGACTTTGAAGAGGCAGTGATGGACGCAACCATTCAGAATACGATACAGAACTTTCACCAATACTTCAAGAAACTATGAATGCCTTTGACATAACCGCAATAGAGGATGAGGTACGCGAGATTGTGAGAAATCTTGGGGTATCGAGTCGTATCTATGCGAACAGGCCGAAAGAAGCTGACCCTGCCGCAGACTTTGTGGTAGTGAGTGTAAGCGGCACTACTTCCGATCTAAGGGCATACGGGACTTGCACCATAAAGGTAGACCTTTTTGCAAGGGACAACGATAGTTTCAAGAATGGGAAGAAGCTCTCTGCAATGTATCAGAAATTGGCAACCGGATTCCCCGCCTCTACAGATAGTCTAATCTTCGATACCGAGTGGAATACACTTGGCGATCTCCCCGATGATTTCGGTTTTCATGCACGAACAATCCGAATAAGAACAACTATAAAAGCTAAATAACTATGGCAGCAAAACTTGACATAAATGCATTGTCAAAACTTTACAAGGGCAATGCGAGCATCAGGATGATTGACTTTGTTGACGGAGTATATGCCAACATGGACTTCACCGATGCAGACCTTATCTACTCGCTGAAGGATTCCCTCTCAATAGAGCAGGAAACACCTACTGTAGAGGAGACAAAAATCACTCAGGGCGATGTAACAATCGACATCGATGTAGATGCCGGAGCAATCACATTCACTGCGAACTATCCTACTACTGCGGTAGAAGCCTTCGAGAAATTCTTCAAGAAAGGCAAGGACACCACTCTGAACGTAGGTGGCAAGACCTACACCGGTGCTGGATTCTTCAATACTCCGAAGGAGGCAGAGAAGTCTGTTGCTTTCCAGTCTCAGGATGAGTCACAGGCGGTTTCTTTTGCTCGCGCGAAGGTGGTTGCGGCACTCAAGAACACAGATGAGGGTCAGCCAGCATACCTTGAGCTTACCGGTCGAGTTCTCACCAACCTCGCAGAGGGAGAGGGAGACTTCTTCATGGGCGTAGCCGGAGAGGCAACCGGAGAGTAATCACAACCAAAACAAGGGAGAGTGGGGGCATAGCCCCCTGCCCTTTTGTCCATCATGAATCAGGCAGACATCAAAGCAAGACAAGGACTGAATGAGGTAACGGAGAATACCCCAACGATAGTCCGCATTCCTGGCACGAAGAAGAAAGTGAAACTTCGTGGAGTGAAGCCATACACATTGGAGAGAATCACGCAGTTGTGGCTTAAAAGGGATTCCATGGCTATTCCAGAGGATTCTGCGAGCACATTGAAGTCCATGTGTTCAGAGCCTTATTTCGCAGTGAAGGAGGCTTTGTATTTCGTGCTTAACAGTTGGTGGAAGATAAACCTTTTCCATAAGTTCCTCACATTCTGGTGGGGAAAGGTCAAGGGATATACGGATGAGCAGATGCTCCCTATCATCCTTGAAGGTAAAAAAAAACTTCCGCTTACAGCACATTGGATGATTATGGCGTACTCAGCGGATATGAGGACGGACATGATAAAGATGACAAAGACGGAAGCCGAGCAATTCCGAGCCGAACTTCTTTCGGCAGCGAAGCGGCTTTCATCAAAGAGTTCCCCTGCTACGGAGGGACAAGGCGATTCCTCTTCGGACTGATAGAGGTTCGCAACTGGGCTTACAGGTGCGTGCTTACTCTTCCTCAGATAGAACTGATGCAGAGCGATCTTCCGCACACCTTGTACAAGCACAAATCAGATAGAAACAAGACCAAGAGTTATAGCCAATCGGAGATTGACGAAGCGACACGCCTGACTGAACTTGCAAGACAGAAGGCGGAGGAGCGCAAGCGCAAGCGTCAGCAGGAGCACGGCTACAACCTTGACGAGATATTCAACGGGGAGGCTGACAAATAGTCTCCCATAATTGTTTACGGACATGGCAAATGTAGATAACTTGAATTTTAAGGTCATCATAGATGACAAGCAGTTCAATCAAAAGATAAAGGCGATGGAGGACATGGCCAAGAAGTTCAACACCTCCATGTCGAATCTTCTGAATGTTCAGGCCGTATCTCAGCAGTTGGTTGTGAGCAATCGTAAGAGGTTGCAGATGGAGACCGACTTGGTAAGGGCTACTGAAATGCAGAACCGCGAGAAAATTAAGACCGAAGGACTGCAAAGGAAGATAAATGCTCAAATTGAAAGAGCGAGCAAGGGTTATCAGTCTCAGAGCAGGATTCTGCAAGAACTGAAAGGCTATGCCCTTGGCTATCTTTCCATCCATGGAGCATCCCAACTCCTTTCTTCCCTTGTAAGGGTTACTGGCGAATTTGAGTTGCAGAAGACCACCTTGGCAGCCATGCTCGGAGACCTCAATCAGGCAGAACAGGTCATCACTCGCATTCAAGGCTTGGCGGTTGAGTCTCCTTTCCAGTTCAAGGAACTGACTACCTATGCAAAGCAGTTGAGTGCATTCTCTGTGCCTGCACAGGAACTCTATGACACAACCAAGATGCTTGCGGATGTATCTGCCGGACTTGGAGTGGGAATGGATAGAATCGTGCTTGCCTATGGTCAGGTAAGGTCAGCAGCCTTCCTCCGTGGTCAGGAAGTCCGTCAGTTCACGGAGGCTGGAATCCCAATCCTTGATGAGCTTGCAAAGCAGTTCTCGGAGTTGGAAGGTAGAGCCGTGTCTACGGGAGAGGTCTTCGACAAGATTTCTGCCCGACTTGTGCCGTTTGAGATGGTTGCCAAGGTATTCAAAGACATGACATCTGAAGGCGGCAAGTTCTACAACATGCAGGAAGTACAGGCAGAAACTCTGCGAGGTAAGATTTCCAACCTCAAGGATGCCTATGAAGTAATGCTCAATGAGATTGGTAGCGGTCAGTCGGAGAAATTGAAGGGTGCAGTGGACTGGGCGAGAAGGCTGATGCAAAACTACGAGGAGACCGGAAGGACATTGGTTGAGTTAGTGGCGGCATATGGCATATATAGAACAACATTGTCCCTCACATCGAATCACATAACGACCCTGACAAGGGCGCATGCTGCGTTAAGGGCGCAGATGCGCAACTTGACTAAACTCCTTACAAAGAATCCTTATGCGGCATTAGCGGTAGGAGTAACTGCTGCAATAGGGCTTATCTATAAGTTGGGAAAAGAAATGAAGTCCCAAAGTGCGATATCCGAGACATTAAGCAAATCACAAAGTGAGTATGCAAAGAATGTTGAGGAAAGTACAGTTGCGCTTGATGCTCTGTATGCAAAGATAAACCTCGCAAAAAAAGGTACAAAGGATTACAACACTGCCTTGAGTACAATTCAGAGGACTTATGCCCCATATATTGAGCAGCTGCGTTCAGAGGGAGTAGAGGTAGACAACTTGGCTACCCTATATAGCGAACTGACTAAAAAAATCAAGGAATCGGCTCAGGCAAGATTTGTAGAATCGGCACGGAAGGATTTAGACCAAACCTATGCACAAAGGTTATCAGATATAATGAGTGGTACTGGCGCAAACGAAATCTATAATCTAAAAAGAGCGATGGAATCCCTAAACCTCAATGAGGCGGAGGGAGTAGTATTGCGCATGTTCCTGTCCGGCAGTGCCACATGGGATGAAATATCCGAGAAGTACGGAGAATTGGCAGAAAAGGTAGAGGGTGCTTATGTGTCTTTGGGAGCAGGAAGTTCAGGACCAATGAAAGCCAAAGACTATCTTGACATCCTCAAAAACAGCCTTACCAATCTTACCAATGAATATACAACTGCCATTGCCGTTGTTGATGAGTTTGCAATAAAGATGAGGGAAACGCCCGAGCCAGTAGTTTTGGCTACCGGTTGGCGTAAGACCGTGCAGGACACTCTCACGGGTATGGGTCTCAACAAGGGAACTTCCTTCGGTCTTTGGGCGGAAGATACTACTCAGTCCACGGAGTATGTGGATGACATGATTAAGCGGTACAAGGAACTGGGAGAGCAAATCAAGAATGTATCTTCTTTCGATCCAGACCAGACCGAAAGGCTGAAGCAGAATAAGGATGCAATCGAGGCAATCGCAAAGGCTCTTAACATTGACATCAAGAATCTTGCGGCCAACGATAGTGACACTTGGGAATCAAAGGAGGAGAAGAGGCTCAAGAGGCTTATTGAGACATTGAGAAAACTCCAAGACCAATATGATGAACTCAAATCATTGGGAGTTTCCGATGATGCCATAAAGTCTCTTTTCAAGGGTTGGTATCCTGAACTGGGAGAGGGGTTCTTTAATGATACGGATTACCTTGAACGAGCCAAGGATGCGGCAGAGGAATTAAGGAAATATAATCCAGGAGCAGCAGACCAAGCTCTTGTGAACTTGGGTGGAGACAAATACACCCAATATGTACATAAACTCAAAGAGCAACAGAAGGCTTACAAGGAATCAGCGCAGGCAGCCGGAGAATACTTCAACATGCTCCGCAAGTGGTCATCCGAGGACTTCAATCTCAACGGAGAGGGCATTGCCCTTGATGTGAGCAAGATTGCATCCGACCTCAGCGAGAAGATGAACGAGATTGACCTTCGTGCAAGGAAGGCAAAGGAGGTCTTCGGTCAGATAGATGTCGACAGCGATGAAGAAGTGGCAAAGGTCAAGGAAATCTTTGTCAAGGAGTTTGGCGCAGATGCTTGGGAGGAGTTTTGGAAGTCCTACAAAGAGAAGGGAGAGAATGCCATCAACGACCTTGCAAACAAGCAGAAGGAGTATGAGAAGAAACTCGCACAAGAGAAGGTGAATGACCTTGCGAAGAAGTATGTGAGCGAGAGCACCTCCGGTCTTGACCTGAAAGACTGGGGTGACAAGAGTTTAGGACAGGTATTGAAAATCAAAGATGCGCTGTCTAAAATTCAAGAGGCAGATGTTAATCTCCCACCTGAATTGATAAAACAAATCAAAGATGCCGGGCTGACGGTAGATGACTTTGTAGAGGCTGTCAAGGATGGATTTGAGGATATCGGAGAGAATGTAGATGAGGAGGTTATAAAGAAAATAGTTGTGCTGGGTAAGTATGCCGCACAGCAGATTCTCGAAATTGCATCTTCTCTAAAGGAACTGGGCGAAGCTACGGGTAACGACCAACTTGTGTCCGTAGCAAATCAAATCCAAGACATTGGAGATGTCGCAAATGGTGTGATGCAAGGATTGGCAACGGGCGGTGTAGCAGGTGCTATTATCGGAGGAGTGGGAAGTATAGCCACGAAAGTCATCGGTGCAATTACTGAAGCTGAATTGGCAACTCAAAGGGCAAACGAGGCGGCAAGACAATATGCGGCTGACTTGAAGGCTATTGAGTTCGATAATCTAATGGGGGGATTTGACGCCATTTTTGGTACAGACTCATTGGCAAAAGCCAAAGAGGCGAAGAGACTTGCGAAGCAGTATGCGGATGATATAAAAAATACATCTGATTCGGTTCAAGTATCACAGGATGATAAAATCGCCTATACACAATCTATGTCTGCATGGGCTAACTTTTCAAGAAAAGCAAGGAATACCGCCAACGCTGTAAATTCAAGTGGTATAGGAGATATTCTTGTTGACCAAAGAAGCGGTTGGCAGAAATTCTGGGGAACGGGGAATGATAACGTAAAGATGTTTAGCATCAGTGACTTCTTTGATGAGGAAGGTAATCTTGAAGGCGAGGAGCTGAAGTCATTTATCTCAAATTATGGAGATGATATATCTGCTGAGAACAAGGCTGCCCTTGAAACCATGCTGAGCGATTGGGAATTGTATGAGCAGGCAATGGCAGAAACAACATCCTATCTATCAGATATGTTTGGAGAGGTAGCAGGTGGCATGGCAGATTCTTTCATAGAATCATTCAAGGCTTCGGGAGAAGCGGCTCTTGACTATGCCGACATCATGGATAGCGTAGCAACCAATATTGCCAAGAGCGTTGTGCAATCTATGATTGTAGATCAGATCTTCACGCCTGAAAAAGTTAAAGAAGTTAGTGATTTGCTGTTCAGCGGAGACACAGCGGGTGCTATGGCTGTGGTAGATGAGGCTATGCAATCTGCACAGGAACTCACACCACGAATACAGGAGTTCCTTGAGAGTATGGAGCCTTATTTCAAGATGGAAGACATGGAGAGTCAAAATCTCGGAGACGGAATCAAGGGCATCACCGAAGACACCGCAAATCTCCTCGCTTCCTACCTCAATGCGATAAGGGCGGATGTATCCTATGCAAGAACCATCTGGGAGAGGATGGATGCCACTACCCAGCAGATTGCAGCGATACTTGTTAATTTCTCCGTACCAAACCTCATGGAGTATCAGGCACAGATTGCAGCCAACACATACAATACCGCAATGCACACACAGAGCATCATGGAAGATTTGAGAAGCATGATGACTACCGATGGAGGAGGATATACCGCTCTCAGAGTATACTCTTGATGAAATAGCCAAGACCGAGATTTTTGCAACAAAGTGCACCAAAAATAACACTTTGTTGCATTTCGGTTTTTATATTTGTAACGTTATGATAATTGTTCCTTACATAGCAGACTATAAGCCTTTCTTCATACAGACAGAAAGTGACACCGTAGCAAGAGATACCACAGAGTGGGGGCTCATTGCTAAAGTCAACCCCTACCCCCTCCTGCCTAATCCGAAAGAGCCATTTAAGAATGAGTGGCCCGATGAGCACGGGGATGATGAGTGGTGCGAGAAGATATATTATAAGCCTATTGAGTTTACCGTATCTTTCTACATCAAAGCGCAGGATTCTCCAGAAGGCAGTGCCGAAGAAGTGTTGCGGAACAAGATTGAGGACTTCTTTTCTTTTATAAGAGAAAAAGAGTTTATGGTATTCGACTCTTACAATGGTATAGGCAGAAGGAAAGTAAGGTATGCCGGATACCACGAAGATAGCTTCACAAGGAAACGGAACTGGGCGAGGGCAATATTCCAGATATCATTTAAGGTAAATGACCCTATCACCCGTATGGTGATGTATAATGGCGCAATAGTAGAAAGGTAGTTATGGCAAGATTCTCTATATACTCAAAAGATGGGAAATCCATAAGATACATAGGAGAGCCGCAATATCGCGGGTCGTATATGGGTGTGGATAGTATTGAGTTCGGGAGCATATCTTCCCCAAATCCAATAGATTGGGAGATAGGAGATTATATAGAATACCACCGAACAGGGCTGACATACAAGCTGTACGACTTGCCACAACCTAAGAAGACGGCTCGTAAGGACAAATATGGGGCATCATTTGAATATTCAAACGTGAAGTTCTATGCTGACACCAAGGAACTGGAGATTGCTCCATTCCGCGACCTTGTGCCAAAGGACAACACAATACATTTCTCCACAAGACCGGAGGTAAATACCTATGAGGATGTGGAAGGGGTCGCAAGGAGGATACAGGAGTGTATGGATGACCTGTACCCGGGCAAATGGCGGATTGAGGTCTATTCTACGGATGATGCGGACTTAAACTCCCTTATGTCTGAGACCAAGGAGTATTCTGTCAGCAATGGTAGTTGTCTTGATGCCCTTTCGCAGATATACGAAACGTGGAAAAACATAGGGTGGATACATTCTTACGATTCTGCCAATAAGATTAATGTAATCACGATAGGTAGGGCGAATGTCAGAGATGACAGAAACACATCTGATGCATTCTCTTATGGATTGAGTGGTGGTCTTACGGCGATTAAGAAGGCTTCTGCAAACGAGGGAGAATTTGCTACAAGACTTTATGTGTATGGATCCGAAAGGAACATACAGACACGATACTACAACGGATTGGACATACTCAACAAGGATAGTGTGGACATCCGCAATCTCATGCTTCCTATTGAGAAGTGGGGCAAGACCGATGGTCTGCCTGATGCGCGTAAGGCTTACTTGCAAGCGGATGATGCCATCGTTGAGAAATATGGGCTTATCCCAAAGATAGTCTATTTCGATGGAAGTGAGAATGAGGAAATCTTTCCTTCTATCGAGAACCTGACAATGGCCGATATCAGGAGTGCAATGATTGCGGCCGGACAAGGGGACTCTGAATACCTGCCGGACAATGAAGCATATAGGGTTGACAAAATCGCACTCGCACCTACCCCCGTGGATGGAGGGACTAAAGAGGAGATGGAGGAGAGACCGGTGTTTACTTTAGGATTCCATGATATGGGATTCAACCTTGCAGAGCAGGGCAAACTGACAGAAAGTGGTACTGCTGTAATCTCCATGAAGAGTGGTGCCTGCGCAGGAAGAGAATTTGAAGTCAAGAGATACATAGGGCCAATATATGGAGACAATAAGAACGGTGACAGAGGATATGAAATCCTCAGATCGTGGGATGATTCGTTAGGAGAAGCCTTTCCTAATAAGAACTACCCGATCAAGGCGGGAGATGAGTTTGTGCTATTGGATATCCCTATGCCGGACTATTACATCACTCTTGCTCAGAAGGAACTGCTTGAAGCAGGAGAGAAGATGCTTGCCGACTACACAAGAGTTAGTGCCTTCTACGAGCCCTCTCTTGACCCAATAAGGATAAAGAAGGTCGGTCAGATATTAACTGCCGGTATGTATATGCAGGTATATGATGATGATATCATTGATACCGAAAACAACACCGACTACGTACTTATCGACACCCTTGCCATAGATGAGAAAGGGGACATTCCAACCTATCGCATCACTCTAAGGGACCAGAAAAGAGCCCCAAGGACAAACTCGGCATTGGAGGAGATGATTGTCGATGCCAAAGAGAGTGCGAAGAAAGACATAGACAATGTGAGGAGGTATACTGACAGACGCTTCCGTTCTTCTCAGGAAACCCTGGAACTCCTGCAAGCTGCATTCACCAATTTCTCCGAAGGAATCAGCCCTGTGACGGTAAGGACAATGGGACTGCTTCTTGGAGATGAGAGTCTTCAGTTCAAGTTCACCGAATCAAGAGATTCCCTTGAAAGCATACCTTGTCCGGTAGTCTACGACAACACCACAAGAAAGTTCAAGGCCACCGAAGCATCGCTTATCCATATGACCCTTGGTATAGATGCCGTTACTTCGGTGGGCACAAGAACAGCATCGGACTACAAGAGTTGGGATCTTCCTGAATGGGAAAGTGAATCCCCCGAAGACACAGAGGCAAGATACCTCTATGTCAGGGCAAGCAAGACGGATGCATCCGCAGGATATGTGATGTCCACCGAGCCTATTGCAATGGATTCTGCTGATGGGTACTACTTCCTTGTAGGAATCCTCAATTCCGAATACAATGGCAGCAGGGACTTTGTGACCCTCTACAGCTTTACTGAGATACTTCCCGGTCAGATTACAACCGACATCCTTCGCTCCGGCAACAGCAAGCTCGTGATAGACCTTGAGAATGCAATCATCACCGCGAGAGATGGAGCGACCATACAAGGCTCTCTGAAGATTGAAGTCGGCTCCACAGGCCTTACCAACCTTTCGGAATGGGCGGAAAAGCAAGCCGAGATAGATGCCAACAAGACCGCTACAGAAGCCGTTGCAAGGGAGTTGTTAGACACAAAAAATAAGTTTAACCAAAGCATACTTGAGATAAACAACAAGCTCGACGGTGTTGTAGAGAGTTACTTCTTCAAGTATTCTCCTTCAAGGACAAACGAGCCAGCCTTGACTTGGATTAACGAGGGGACGGAAGCCGACCATGTCGGGGACACCTTTACCAATGTTTCCTTGGATGGCGAAGATGCAGGTAAGTCGTGGAGATGGCTCATGCAGGATGATAGCACATACGATTGGAATCCCATCGCGGATAGTGATGCCGCAAAGGCTCTTGCACTTGCGGGACAAGCACAGGCTACCGCAGACGGAAAGACCACTATCTTTATAGCAAAGCCAAACAGAGAGTATTTCGTTGGAGACACTTGGATTGTAGGAGATGACTATATCCCAAACGGATACAAGGTCGGAGACATACTCACTTCTTCAAGGCGCAGTCAAGGATATGTCGAGAGTGACTGGTCAAAGCAAGTGAGATATACCGATGACAGCACCTTGTGGGCGTGGTCGGAGAATAATGTGATTTCCCCGATGCACCATCAAGCACTGCGGGAAGAGATGGAAAGAATATACTATGAGTACGAATCCATCGAATACAATGTGCAAAGATATGGTCTTGAGGCGATAGATGAATGGACAGCGTACGAAGATGCTTTTAGCGATTACTATCAAGACTTGGACTACCTTGTTACCTCGCAAGACGCAGAGACTGCCAACTTCTTGCCGACTTTCCGAGAAACATATTATACCAGAAAGACCGCCATTCTTGATGCTATTGACGCCAAAGCAAAGCAGGGTGTGGATGACCTTGCGTACCTCAAGAGCACATTTGGCACGGTGGTGGATGTGGATGGTGTTGTCTTGGGAGAAATGGTCGCGGTCAAGGATGAGGTTACGGAAAAAGTAGATGCCTTCTTGAATGGCAGCATCATTGGCAAAGATGACACACACGGCAAGCTGCTTATCGCTGCGGGCATAGATGACATTACCAAGCCCGAAGAAGCGAAGACAAGGGTATATGAGGATGGACACATCACATCAAATTCGCTTGAATTAAAAGACGGATGCAGCATAGGTAAGCTTAAAGTAACCAGCAAAGGAATTTCCGCCCAAGATGGGTGTGATTCCCCAGGGAAATACCGCGAATATGCTTCTTTTAACGAAACCCACTTTGTGGTTTCATATACCTACAATACAGGCTCAGCTTGTGTGACAGCTAACCAACTAAGTCTACGTAGCGACGGTGTACAAATATCCAGAAGCAGTACATACGGCAAAGGATGGGGTGCATTTACAAGTTACGGATTCGTTGTGTCGTATCATAGTAAAAACAGCGTCGTAGGTCTGTGTGTAGGAACTCTGACCGTAGATGAAGAAGAAGCATTTGATGCGTTATCAGATGGTCATTATTCTGCGTATGCGAAAACAGGCGTATTCGCAGGTCTCCGTCCCGCTACAAGGGTAATCAGCACTACGGGTTCATCCACTTCGCCAATTACCCTTACCGACCTTGATTACTCGGTGTTTGTGAATGTAACAAGCGGTACAACATATATAAGGCTTCCACAAACGCCACAAGACGGACAAGAATATCATATAGAAACAAAGGGTGCAGATGTCGTCTTATTGTCGGCAAAGTCGATATTTAGTCACAAGGACAATAAGACCGCTACGACCTTTACGGTGGCAAGCAGGGGGGTGTTTAGGATGAAGTATTACGCGGGCATAAATCAATGGACATTCTGTTGGATAGATTCTTATTAACATATAAAACCAAAAGCATATGGCATACAGAGGAGAAGACATCAATTTCACGATCAAGGGAGACGAGAAGATTAACCTTGACAGCTATGACTTCAAGTTGCTGACCTACCCGGATGGTCACACCGACCAGGCTACAACTGTAGAGAAGGCGAATATGACTAAGATCGCCAGCAACCACTACGAAGGACAGATTGACTACACGGTCACTAAGGGTATGCCTCTTGGCACATACACGATAGAGATACTTCTCATCGAGAGTGCTACCGAGAGGAGTATCTATGTAAAGAGAGGTGCTTATCCTCTCTACGATTCAGCATCTAAAAATATCGAATAACTATGGATGTAATAGTAAAAGGACAGCCTGCTATCGAAGTCAAGATAGAGGCAAAGGTGGTTGACACCTATAAGACGCCGGACTCAGCCTTGAGCGAAACCTCGACCAATCCTGTCCAGAACAAGGTTATCACTACGGAGTTGAACAAGAAGGCTACGAAGACGGAGGTATCGGCTCTGGAGACAAAGGTCACGGAGAACAAGACTGCTACCGATGCGGCTTTGTCGGGACTGTCTACGAAGGTAGATGAGGAAGTCGAGGGCTTGCAGACACAGTTGGATAGTAATGGAGTATTGATAGAGGACTTGCAGGAGAACAAGGCTGATGTCAGCGGTTACTATCCTCAGTTGAGTGTAGGTCAGGCGGACAACCTGCCCGACAGGGGTGATGTCGTAGAGGGCTTGCTTGGTTTCCGTGAGAGTGCGGGAGCGGGTAATAGCATCGAGGACGGTACTGC
>JAFQQD010000060.1 GCA_017411435.1 Clostridia bacterium | reverse complement strand
TTGATGAGTTAAAACAATATATTAATTACTACAACAACGAAAGAATTTCTATCAAACTAAAAGGAATGAGTCCGGTGCAATACCGAACTCATTCACAAGCAAGTTAATATTGAATTTTTGTCTAAACTTTTGGGTTCACTTTATAGTTCTCTTTACTCTCCTTTAATTTTGATTTTGTTTGGCAACAAGGAGCTTGTGTGTACAAACTTATAAAAAAGCCTGCTTCTCATCTTTAGCACAATTATATATTAAAAATGTGTTAATGTCAAGATAAATTCTTATGTTTAACACAAATGCCAAGGAGGTTTTCTATGAAAATCTATGATTATGACGGAAAGAAAAATATTTGTGGTGAAAGAATCCACGAAGCAAGATGTAAATTGAGAATGACGCAGAGTGATTTAGCTGCCAAATTACAATTAGCAGACATAATAATCGAAAGAAATAGTATTTCGCGAATTGAGATTGGAACAAGATTTGTTGCAGATTATGAATTACGGGAATTATCAAAAATATTGAAAGTAAGTGTTGATTGGCTACTGGGATTGGAATAAGACAATCAATAAAATTGTCTCCATATTATGTATTTTTGCAGTATTGCAAAGCCTATGTCCTTTTGGTGTCAAAAGGAAACTATGTTCTTTTGTAACCAAAAGAACCAAAAGGACAGGTCTCTTTGCAATTCTGCAAAAACTTTGGTTCTTTTAGCTACAAAAGAACATAACAAAAAAGGCATCTATGGCGATACTAGTAATCGTCATAGATGCCTTTTTAAGTTTTGTTAATTAGTCAACAAGTGCAATTATTGCCATGGGAGCATTGTCACCGCGGCGAACACCTGTCTTAATAATGCGTGTATAACCGCCGTTGCGTTCTGCGTATTTGGGAGCAAGCTCCTCGAACACCTTCTTAACAACATCTTCTTTTGTGATGAAGCTAAGAGCCTGTCTTCTTGCATGGAGGTCACCGCGCTTACCGAGAGTAATCATATTCTCAGCAAGGGGACGAACTTCCTTTGCACGAGTTACAGTTGTTTCGATTTTGCCATTTTCCAAAAGAGCAGTTACCATACCGCGGAGCATTGCAATTCTCTGGTCAGTAGGACGACCGAGTTTTCTTGTTCCTGCCATGTTAGGTTTCCTCCTTCAAAACTTCTGATAAGTCAATTTGTGAATCAGTCTTCATCGGGTGCAAATGAAAGCTTGAGCTCTTTAAGTTTACCGATAACTTCGTCAAGCGACTTGCGTCCCAGATTTCTTACCTTCATCATTTCTTCTTCCTTGCGGAGAGTAAGGTCTTCAACTGTGTTGATACCTGCTCTCTTAAGGCAGTTGTAAGAACGAACGGAAAGGTCAAGTTCTTCGATAGTCATATCAAGAACCTTCTCCTTCTTTTCTGTTCCCTTTTCAACCATTGTTTCAACATTCATAGCTTCGTCTGTAAGCTGGATGAAGAGCATCATATGATCGTTAATAATCTTTGCAGAAAGGCTGATTGCCTCGTCTGCAGTTTTTGTGCCGTTTGTCCATACTTCAACAGTAAGCTTGTCGAAATCAGTATTCTGTCCTACACGGGTGTTTTCTACATAGTAGTTAACCTTTTCAACCGGTGTGTAGATAGAATCCACAGGAATCAGTCCGATAAGGGGCTGAAGAAGAGCCTTGTTCTTGTCTGCAGAAACATAGCCTCTGCCCTTATTGATTGTGATTTCCATATAAAGTTTTGCGTCATCATTAAGTGTTGCAATATGAAGGTCGCCGTTGATGATTTCAACATCGCTGTCGGCCTTGATGTCGCGTGCGCAAAGCTCACCTGAGCCTTCTGCTTCAATGTAAACAGTCTTGGGGCCGTCTGAATGAAGCTTAATGATAACCTGCTTTAAGTTAAGGACAATCTCGCTGACATCTTCCTTAACACCGGGAATTGTTGAAAATTCATGCTGAACATTTTCAATCTTTACAGATGAAATTGCTGCACCTTCAAGTGAAGAGAGCATCATTCTGCGAAGTGAATTTCCAAGGGTTGTACCATATCCGCGCTGAAGCGGAGCTACAGTGTATTTACCGTAAGAACCGTCCTCGCTGAGCTCAACGCGCTCTACACGAGGCTTTTCAAATCTTAAATCAGTCATTAAAATAACCCTCCCATTTTTTTATATTCAGATAAAATACCCGAGGGTACAGCAGACACAGTATTGTCTGCTTAAGCATACGGGGAATACTCCCCGCACACCATAAGTCATTACTTGGAGTACAACTCGACAATAAGTGTTTCGTTGATCTCGTATTCGATGTCTTCACGCTTAGCAAGGCTTGTTACCTTTACGCTGTGCGCGTTACTATCGAGGTCGAGCCATGCGGGGATAGTCTTACCCTCATTAGCTTCAAGTACTGCCTTAATCTTGGGAGAATCCTTACTCTTATCAGTAAGTGCGATAACATCGCCCTCTTTAATGATATATGAAGGAATATTTACTTTCTTACCGTTTACTGTGAAATGACCGTGTCTTACAAGCTGACGAGCTTCAGGACGGCTCATACCAAAGCCTGCTCTGTAGCAAACATTGTCAAGACGGCTTTCGCAGAGGATAAGAAGGTTTTCACCGACAATACCACTCTTCTTGGAAGCAAGCTCAAAGTAATGAGCAAACTGCTTCTCAGCGATACCGTAGTATCTCTTAACTTTCTGCTTTTCGCGAAGCTGAAGACCGTATTCAGAAATCTTCTTTCTGCCCTGACCGTGCTGGCCGGGAGCATATTCGCGTCTTGCAATAGCACATTTGTCAGAATAACATCTGTCGCCCTTCAAAAAGAGCTTCTGTCCTTCACGGCGGCACTGTCTGCACACCGCACCTGTATATCTTGCCATATTACTTTTGCACCTCCATCAGACTCTTCTTCTCTTGGGGGGACGGCAACCGTTGTGAGGAATAGGAGTAACATCCTTAATCATGCTAACTTCAAGACCTGCTGCCTGAAGTGCACGGATTGCTGCCTCACGGCCTGCGCCGGGACCCTTAACGAATACTTCTACAGTCCTAAGACCGTGTTCCATAGCTGCCTTAGCAGCTGTTTCTGCTGCAGTCTGTGCAGCAAACGGGGTGCTCTTCTTAGAACCGCGGAAACCAAGTCCACCGGCACTTGCCCAGGAAAGAGCGTTACCGTTTACATCGGTCATGGTTACGATTGTGTTGTTAAATGTGCTGCGGATATGTGCTGCACCGCGCTCGATATTCTTGCGCTCTTTTCTCTTACGAGTTGCTTTTTTAACTGTCTTAGCCATGCTCTCTCCTCCTTACTTCTTCTTATTAGCGATTGTACGCTTCGGGCCCTTGCGGGTTCTTGCGTTTGTCTTAGTTCTCTGTCCTCTTACGGGAAGTCCTTTTCTATGACGGATACCTCTGTAAGAGCCAATTTCTACAAGACGCTTAATGTTAAGCGCTACTTCACGGCGAAGGTCACCTTCAACAGTGAAGTTCGCATCTATTGCATCTCTGATTTTACCGATTTCTTCTTCGGTAAGATCCTTTACACGAGTATCAGGATTGATACCTGTCTCTTCAAGGATTTTCTTTGCACTTGTTCTGCCAATACCGTAAACATATGTGAGACCAATCTCAACTCTCTTTTCACGGGGCAGGTCAACACCGGCTATTCTCGCCATCTGTTAATACACCTCCAAAATTAAATGAAACATACTTTTTATTGGATTAGGGGTAATTGATTATGCGTTTTGGGCAATCACACAAAATGATTTCAGCCGCGCCCTTAACGGACTAAAAAATCAGCCCTGTTTCTGCTTATGCTTGGGATTTTCGCAAATCACCATGATTTTACCTTTTCTCTTGATGATTTTGCACTTTTCGCATATAGGTTTTACTGAGGGTCTTACCTTCATTTTGAAATACCTCCTCTAACGCTTTGCTTTTACTTAATTTATTTTGCTCGCCAAGTAATTCTCCCGCGAGTGAGGTCGTATGGAGAAAGCTCCACAGTAACCTTGTCTCCGGGCAAAATCCTTATAAAGTTCATCCTTAACTTACCGGATATATGTGCCAGTATCTGGTGACCGTTTTCAAGTTCTACCTGAAACATTGCGTTTGGCAGTGCCTCAAGTACGGTACCTTCAAGTTCTAATACATCTTCCTTAGCCAAGGCTACAACCTCCTTAATAATTATAAACGAATGTGTCATCAACGCATTTTTGTATGCCCTTAAGCTCTTTTCTGATGTGCGCATCATAAAGAGGGTTGTATGTGGAAAGGTCAATCTTTCCAATTTCCTTAAGATGCTTTCTGTTTTTTCTTTTTGGATGAGAAAGCTTTTTACACTTTCCGTCACACAGGAGAACCTTTTCTCTGTCCTTACCTGTTACGACATACAGTTTTCCTTTGTCGTGCCCACAAAGAGACACCACAACTGCTCCTATATTCATACTCCCACCTACTCTGTAAGGAAGATGGGGCCGTCAGGAGTAATCGCAACAGTGTTTTCATAGTGAGCTGAAAGTTTTCTATCGCGAGTTCTTACTGTCCATCCGTCACTCTGGTCGAAATCAACTTCTTTGCATCCTGCGTTAATCATAGGCTCGATAGCAATTACCATGCCATTTTTAAGCCTTATTCCGCGTCCTGCGTTACCGAAATTCGGAACATCGGGTTCTTCGTGAAGATTTCTGCCGACACCATGGCCGACAAGTTCACGAACTACTCCGTATCCGTTTTCTTCAGCAAGAGACTGCACTGCAAAGCCGATATCGCCAACTCTGTTTCCTTCCACAGCCATAGCTGCGCCCTTATAGAAACATTCGCGTGTCACATCAATAAGCTTTTGCGCCTCAGGGTCGATGTTTCCGACTGCAAAGGTTCGCGCCGCATCTGCGTGATAACCGTTAAGGAAAGCACCTACATCCACGCTGACTATATCGCCCTCACGAAGAATAACCTTTTTGGAAGGTATTCCGTGAACAACGATGCAGCCCGGTGAAATGCAGCTTGCTGCAGGAAAACCGTTATAATTCTTAAAGGACGGACGGGCACCGTGTCCCGTAATAACTTTTTCAATAAGAACATTAAGCTCCCATGTTGTCATTCCGTCTTTTACTGATTCACCTGCAAGGCAGAGTGCCTCGCTGACGATTTTTCCTGCTTCCCTTATTTTTTGTATTTCGTCTGATGATTTAATAATAATCATTAACACTTAACTCCCAATGCATCAAGAACTGCCATTGTAGTTTCTTCAATAGTGTCGCGCCCCTGCACATTCACAAGAAGCTCTTTTTCTTTGTAGAAACCTATAAGCGGTTCTGTCTGCTGATGATAAACATCAAGTCTTTGGCGTATTGTTTCGGGGACATCATCCTCACGGGTGATAAGTTCACCACCGCATTTGTCACATACGCCGTCCACCTTGGGTGGGTTAAAATCAATATGGTACGGAGCTGCGCACCTCTTGCACTCGCGTCTGCCTGCAAGGCGTTTTACGATAACCTCATCGGCTACGACAAGATTAAGAGCTGCGTCAAGCTTTATACCAATTTTGTCCATCGCACTGGCTTGGGGAAGGGTCCTCGGGAATCCATCTAAGATGTACCCATTTTCGCAATCCTTCTGGGAAAGACGATGAGAGACCATATCAATAACAAGGTCGTCAGGAACAAGCTGTCCTTTCTCGATATATCCTTCCGCCACAATACCAAGCTGCGTTTTTTCCCTGATAGCATTTCGGATTATAGCCCCTGTGGAGATGTGCGGGATAGAGAGCTTCTCGCTGAGAATTTCAGCCTGAGTACCCTTTCCGCCTCCCGGGGGGCCCATTATTGTTAACCTCATAACTTCACTTCCTCTGGGATAAAAACCTTTCCCTATGGCCCAAAGGCTTCTTATTCAAGAAAACCCTTGTAGTGTCTCATGAGCATCTGACTTTCAACTTCTCTTACTGTTTCAAGAGCAACACCAACTACGATGAGAAGGCTTGTTCCTGTAAGAGAAAGTCTTGAAATATCAACTGTCTTCATAACCATTGTAATAACGATAGGAAGAACTGCGATAACACCAAGGCAAAGTGCACCAATCAGTGTAAGTCTGCTAAGAACCTTAGAGATATACTCTGTTGTAGGTCTGCCCGGACGGATACCGGGGATTGCACCGTTGTTTGTCTTGAGATTGTTAGACACTTCGATAGGATTAAATGTGATTGATGTGTAGAAGTATGTGAATCCTACGATAAGAAGGAAATAAAGAATCGGGTAAATAGCACCGGTTGTGAGGAAGTTAGTTATGCTAACCAAAACTCCATCGGGCTTACCGAAAAGCTGAGCGAGTGTTCCGGGGAAAGACATAATACTCATAGCAAAGATGATCGGAATAACACCTGCCATAGCAACCTTAATCGGGATGTTAGTGCTCTGTCCGCCATACATCTTTCTGCCCACAACACGCTTAGCGTACTGTACGGGGATTCTGCGTTCACCTTCATTAATAAGGATTACGAATACGATTGATGCGAGTGTATAGATTACAAGGAATATAAGCATCCACCACTGCTTCGGGAAGAAACCTACCCAAGCTGTATGAATCATTGTGGGAATACTAGATACGATACCTGCAAAGATAAGCATTGAGATACCGTTGCCGATTCCACGACCTGTAATCTGTTCACCAAGCCACATCAAAAATGCTGTACCTGCTGTGAAAGCAAGAACAATTGTAAGTCCTACAACAAATCTCGGAACACCTGTAGCCTGAGCATAGTTGATTGCACCCTTATTGTGAAGAGTTACAAAAAGACCGTATGCCTGAACTGCTGCAAGTACTACTGTGAGATAACGAGTAAGAGCTGTAATCTTCTTTCTGCCTTCTTCACCTTCCTTGCTGAGTCTTTCGAGAGCAGGGATTGCTACACACAAAAGCTGCATAATAATTGAGCTGTTGATGTAGGGTGAAATTGACATTGCAAAGATTGTTGCCTGTGAGAATGCACCACCTGAGAAGGTGTCGAGCAAATCAAACAGGGTGCTTCCCGCACTACCGTCAAGCCAGTTCTGGAGGGCAAGTGTATTAATCCACGGAACGGGAATTACACTGCCGAAACGGAATATTACGAGAAGAAGTACTGTGTAAAGTATTTTTTTTCTTAATTCAGGGATCCTCCATGCATTACGAAATGTCTGTAGCATTTTAGATCACCTCCACCTTGCCGCCTGCTTTTTCGATCTTTTCAGCTGCGCCCTTTGTTACGCGCGCTACCTTTACGGTTACCTTCTTTGTAAGTTCACCGCGACCGAGTACTACAACGCCGTCAAGTATTTTGGAAATAACGCCAGTCTCCTTAAGAAGAGTTGCGTCTACTACTGTGCCGTCTTCAAACTTGTTGAGATCGGATACATTAATTTCTGTATATTTCTTTGCAAAAATATTAGTGAAACCTCTTTTGGGAAGACGCCTGTAAATAGGCATCTGGCCGCCTTCAAAGCCGGGTCTTACACCGCCGCCGCTACGGGCGTTCTGGCCCTTATGACCACGACCTGCTGTCTTGCCGTTACCGCTGCCGGCACCTCTGCCTTTTCTCTTGCCTTCGGTTTTGCTGCCAAGTGCGGGGCTAAGCTCATTAAGTTTCATTTCTGCGCACCTCCTTAATGTTAGATTTCTTCAACTTTAACAAGATGAGATACCTTGTTAACCATCCCTCTGATCTGGGGATTATCTGCATGCTCCTTGGTATCGCGAATCTTCTTGAGGCCAAGAGCCTTTACTGTAGCGATCTGGTCCTTTTTAGAACCGATAACGCTTTTAACAAGAGTTACTTTAAGATTAGCCACTATTCTCTCCCCCTTACAGTTCTTCTACAGCCTTACCTCTGAGACGAGCAACTTCTGCTGCGTCCTTAAGAGATGCAAGACCTTCGATTGTAGCGCGTACTACATTTCTGGGATTGTTTGAGCGAAGGCACTTTGTTCTGATGTTCTTGATACCTGCAAGCTCAACTACTGCACGAACAGCGCCGCCTGCGATGATACCTGTACCTTCTTTAGCCGGCATAAGAAGAACTCTTCCTGCGCCAAACTCGCCTGTAATTTCGTGGGGAATTGTTGAATCCACCAAAGGAACAGAAACCATGTTCTTCTTAGCGTCTTCAATACCCTTTCTGATAGCATCGGGAACTTCGGCTGCCTTACCAAGACCGTAACCAACCTTGCCGTTTTCGTCACCTACAACAACAAGAGCACTGAAACGGAATGTACGACCACCCTTAACAACCTTTGCTACACGGCTGATGTGAACAACCTTTTCTTTGATATCAAGTGTTGATGCGTCAATACGCTCTGACATAAGTTTCCCTCCTTCTCTTAGAACTTAAGGCCGCCCTCACGAGCGCCTTCTGCAAGCTCAGCAACTCTACCGTGGTAGATGTAACCGCCGCGGTCAAAAACCACTTCAGTAATACCTGCCTCGATAGCCTTCTGAGCTACCATTTTACCAACTTCTTTTGCTGCATCCTTGTTGCCGCCGTAAGTTTCTTTAAGTTCGAGACTTGAAGCGGATACAAGTGTTACGCCCTTTTCATCATCGATGATCTGAGCATAGATATTTTTAAGGCTTCTGAAAACATTAAGACGGGGACGAACTGCTGTACCACTGATGTGGTTACGGATGCGGCCGTGTCTCTTAAGTCTTGCCTTATTGCTGTTAGTCTTGCTAACCATATCGCTTTATCTCCTCTCTTACTTCTTACCAGCTTTACCTTCCTTGCGGATGATACGCTCGTCAATGTATTTGATACCCTTACCCTTGTAAGGTTCCGGCGGACGCTTTTCTCTTACTTCAGCTGCGAACTGACCAACCTTCTGATTGTCAGAACCTGAAATAATGACTGAGTTAGGATTGGGAACTTCGATAGTTACGCCCTCGGGAGCTGTCATCTCAACATTGTGAGAGAATCCAAGGTTCATAACAAGTGTTTTTCCCTGCATCTGAGCTCTGTAACCAACGCCGTTAATTTCAAGCTCTTTCTTAAAGCCTTCAGTAACACCTACAATCATATTATTGAGAAGTGTTCTTGTAAGACCGTGAAGAGCCTTATGCTTTTTGATTTCGCTGGGACGCTGTACTTCTACTGCGCCGTTTTCCTGCTTTATAATCATATCACCGTGAAGCTGTTTTTTAAGCTCACCCTTGGGTCCTTTAACTGTTACGAAGTTATCTTCTGTAATAGTTACGGTTACGCCTGCGGGAACGGTGATAGGCATTCTACCTATTCTAGACATTTTTTCACCACCTAAATTCAAAAATTATTACCAAACAAATGCAAGCACTTCGCCGCCGATTTTTTCGGCTCTTGCCTTTTTGTCTGTCATGATACCCTTTGATGTGGATACAATTGCAATACCAAGGCCTTTAAGGACTCTGGGAAGTTCGTCGCGACCTGCATAAACTCTGAGGCCGGGCTTAGAAACTCTCTGAAGACCTGAAATAACCTTTTCTTTATTTGCGCCGTACTTGAGGGTAATGTGAATCATGCCCTGCTTTCCGTCATCTATGATCTCATAGCTCTTGATGTAACCTTCCTCGAGAAGAATGTCTGCAATAGCTTTCTTCATGTTGGAAACGGGAACATCAACAGTTTCATGCTTTGCTGAGTTTGCGTTACGGATTCTTGTAAGCATATCAGCGATAGGATCTGTGATTTGCATGAGTAAACCTCCTTTTCCAAAGCTTTAATATTACCAGCTTGCCTTCTTAACGCCGGGAATCTGTCCCTTGTATGCAAGTTCTCTGAAGCAGATACGGCAGATACCGTATTTTCTCAAATAAGCGTGAGGTCTTCCGCAGATCTTGCATCTGTTATAGGCTCTTGTGCTAAACTTAGGTGTTTTCTGCTGTTTGTTAACCATTGCTTTTTTAGCCATTTTTCATACCTCCCCTTAGCTTCTGGTAAAGGGCGCACCCATAAGAGTTAAGAGTTCGCGGCCCTCTTCATCAGTTTTTGCTGTAGTAACAAATATAATGTCCATACCTCTGATTTTATCGATCTTATCGTATTCGATTTCAGGGAATATGAGCTGTTCTTTGATACCAAGAGAATAGTTACCTCTGCCATCGAAAGCATTGGGATTAATTCCTCTAAAGTCTCTAACGCGGGGAAGTGCTACGTTAAAGAGTCTGTCTATAAACTCGTACATCTTTTCGCCACGGAGTGTAACCTTGACGCCGATTGACATGCCCTGTCTGAGCTTAAAGTTAGCGATTGACTTCTTCGCCTTTGTAACAACGGGCTTCTGACCTGTGATTTTTGCAAGGTCACCCATAGCAGCATCGATAACCTTGGGGTTTTCTTTTGCTTCGCCAAGACCGATGTTGATTACGATTTTGTCAAGCTTGGGAATCTGCATGGTGCTTTTGTAGTTGAACTTCTTAAAAAGCGCCGGTGCAACTTCATTTGTATAAAGAGTTTTCATTGTTGACATTGCACTTTCCTCCTTTCAATTAATCATCAAAGTTTTCATTACACTTTTTGCAAACACGAACCTTGCTTCCGTCCTTAAGAACTGTGTAGCCGATTCTGGTGGGCTTGCCGCACTTTTTGCAGATGTGCATAACATTGCTCATGTTAAGAGCAGCTTCCTGCTTAATAATGCCGCCCTGCTCACCCTGTCTGCGGGGTTTTCTGTGCTTTGTTGCGATATTCACGCCCTCAACAATTACACGACCGTTTTCATGGTCAACTGTGAGAACCTTACCTTTTTTACCCTTGTCGTTACCGGAAATTACGATAACCTGGTCATCTTTTTTAATGTGATTGAATTTCATTAAGCGCACCTCCCAATCAGAGTACTTCGGGAGCGAGAGAAAGAATCTTCATGTAATCGTGGTCACGAAGTTCTCTTGCTACCGGTCCAAAAATTCTTGTACCTCTGGGGTTTTTATCTTCTTTAATGATAACAGCGGCATTCTCATCAAACTTGATGTATGTTCCGTCAGCTCTTCTTACGCCTTTCTTAGAGCGTACGATAACAGCCTTTACAACATCACCCTTCTTAACCATACCGCCGGGAGCTGCTTTCTTAACAGAAGCAACTATTACATCACCAATGTTGCCATATCTTCTAAGGGAGCCACCCAATACACGGATACACATAAGCTCTTTTGCACCTGTATTGTCAGCAACCTTAAGCAGAGTTTGCTGTTGAATCATGTTTTTTCACTCCTTCTTTTCTTAGAGAAGAATTATTTTGCCTTCTCGATAATTTCTGCGAGTCTCCATCTCTTGTCTCGGCTCAAAGGGCGTGTTTCCATAACCTTAACACGATCACCGATACCACAGGTGTTTTCCTCATCATGAGCTTTAATTTTTACAGTTCTTTTAACAACCTTGCCATAGAGAGGATGTTTTACACTGTCTTCGATTGCAACAACGATTGTCTTGTCCATCTTGTCGCTAACGACTCTGCCGATTCTTACCTTACGATAATTTCTTTCAGCCATTTAATTTTCCTCCTTCCTATGCCTTACTCTTCGCCTTTGATTTCTCTCTCGCGGATAACAGTGAGAACCTTTGCGATATCTTTCTTAAGAGCAGATATCTTCATGGGGTTTTCAAGGTTGTTTGTTGCAAGAGCAAATCTCTGTGTGAAGAGTTCCTTCTTAAGCTCAGTAACTTTGAGCTGTAATTCTTCGGTAGTTAAATCACGAATTTCTTTGATTTTCATTCGTTGTCACCCTCCGTTTCCTGTGTTTCGCGCGCAACGATTTTGCACTTTACGGGAAGCTTGTGCATAGCAAGACGAAGAGCCTCGCGAGCTGTTTCTTCCGCAACTCCGCCGATTTCGAACATCACTCTACCGGGCTTAACTACTGCTACCCAGTATTCGGGTGAACCCTTACCGCTACCCATACGGGTTTCAGCAGGCTTTTCTGTGATGGGCTTGTCGGGGAAAATCTTAATCCAAACCTTACCGCCACGCTTGATATAACGAGTCATAGCAACACGGGCTGCTTCGATCTGGTTGCTTGTAATCCAGCAGGGCTCTGTTGACTGAAGACCGAATTCACCGTAAGTAACCTTGTTACCGCGGAGAGCCTTACCTGTCATTCTGCCTCTGAACTGCTTTCTATGTTTAACTCTTTTAGGTGTTAACATTATTTTCTTCCTCCTTCCTGAGACTTAGGCTTTCTAGCCTCAGCAAGAACCTCGCCTTTGTAGATCCAAACTTTACAGCCGATCTTACCGTATGTGGTATTAGCTTCTGCAAAGCCGTAGTCTATATCAGCACGAAGTGTCTGCAGCGGAATTGTACCTTCATGGTAGTGCTCGCTTCTTGCGATTTCAGCACCGCCAAGACGACCGCTACAAGTAGTCTTGATACCCTTAGCACCGAGCTTCATAGCGCGGCTCATAGCGCCCTTCATTGCACGGCGGAAAGAAATTCTTCTTTCAAGCTGAGAAGCGATGCTTTCAGCAACAAGCTGTGCGCTTAAGTCGGGCTGCTTGATTTCAACGATATTTACGAATACCTGCTTATCTGTAAGCTTGGAAATTTCTTTCTTAAGCTTTTCGATATCTTCACCCTTCTTACCGATAACAATACCGGGCTTAGCTGTGTGGATAGATACCTTAACTGTGTTTGCTTTCTTCTCAATTTCAATCTTTGCAACGCCAGCGCTGTAAAGTCTCTTCTTGAGATATTCTCTGATCTTGTAGTCCTCTACAAGGTTGTCTCCAAACATATGGTCCTCGGCGTACCATCTGGAGTCCCAATCCTTGATAACGCCGACTCTAAGACCGTGCGGATTAACTTTCTGACCCATATATTACGCCTCCTTTACTCTTTTTCTTTTACAACGATTGTAATGTGACTTGTTCTTTTTCTGATGCGGAATGCTCTGCCCTGTGCTCTGGGTCTAACTCTCTTGAGTGTAGGACCTGCATTTGCATAGATTTCTGCGATATAAAGCTTATCAGCGTCCATACCGAAGTTATTTTCAGCGTTTGCTACTGCGCTATCAAGAAGCTTGATAAGAAGTTCAGAAGCAGCCTTGGGAGTATTCATAAGAATACCTCTTGCAACGCTTACATCTTTATTTCTGATAAGGTCGTTTACAATGTTGACTTTTCTGGGCGAGATGCGTGCATAACGCAGCACTGCCTTGGCCTGTGTTTTAGCCTCCATTTGTCATGTCCTCCTTACTTATTTACTCTTTGCGCCCGCGTGGCCCTTGTAGGTTCTTGTGGGAGCGAATTCTCCCAGCTTGTGACCTACCATATCCTCTGTAACATATACCGGAACATGCTTTCTTCCGTCATGAACAGCGATTGTATGGCCAACAAATTCGGGGAATATAGTGGAGCTGCGGGACCATGTCTTCAAAACTCTCTTTTCGCCCGCTTCGTTCATTGCAACTACTCTTGCCAAAAGCTTGGGTTCCACGAAGGGTCCCTTTTTAATAGATCTGCTCATACTCTCATTCCTTTCTCATTACTTCTGGTTACGACGCTTCACAATAAACTTAGTAGAAGCTTTCTTGTTCTTGCGAGTCTTGTAACCGAGAGCAGGCTTACCCCAGGGGGTAACAGGAGAAGGCATACCTATGGGTGACTTACCTTCACCACCACCGTGCGGATGGTCGTTGGGGTTCATTACAACACCACGAACGGTAGGTCTCCAGCCCATATGGCGTTTACGACCTGCTTTACCGATTGAAATATTTTCATGGTCAAGGTTACCAACCTGACCGATTGTAGCGATACAATCCATACGAATCATTCTAACTTCGCCTGAGGGAAGACGAACCTGTGCGTACTTGCCTTCCTTAGCCATAAGCTGAGCGCTGTTTCCTGCAGCTCTTACAAGCTGAGCACCCTTGCCGGGCATAAGTTCGATGTTATGAATGATTGTACCTACGGGGATGTTTGCAATGGGAAGAGCATTACCGGGACGGATATCTGCGTTTTCGCTGCAAACGATTACATCGTCAACATAAAGACCTACGGGAGCGATGATATATCTCTTTTCGCCGTCTTCATACTGAACGAGAGCGATGTTAGCGCTTCTGTTAGGATCGTACTCGATTGCAAGTACTGTTGCCTTCATATCGCGCTTGTCACGCTTAAAGTCGATGATTCTATACTTTCTCTTTGCACCGCCGCCACGATGACGAACTGTGATTCTACCGTAAGAGTTTCTTCCGGCATTCGACTTAAGAGGTTCGAGAAGAGAACGCTCGGGAGTCTTCTTTGTGATTTCCTCAAAAGTGGAAACAGTCATCTGTCTGCGTGCAGGTGAAGTAGGTTTATACTTCTTTATTGCCATTTGTTTTCACTCCTTTACATCAATCCATCGAAGAACTCGATTGTCTTACTGTCTGCTGTAAGTTTAACGATAGCTTTCTTCCAGTCGGGTCTCTTACCGCTGTTAGCGCCCATACGCTTAACCTTACCAAGAACGCGCATTGTTGTTACCTTTTCAACTTTTACGCCGAAAACTTCTTCAACTGCTTTCTTGATTTCAATTTTGTTGGCATCCTTAGCAACCTCGAAGGTATACTTTCTGTCAGCCATCTGATCCATAGAATTTTCTGTTATAACAGGCTTCTTAATGATTTCATATGACATCATTATGCATACACCTCCTCAAGTTTTGCAATAGCGTCTTTCGCTACGATAAACTTGTCGTGGTTAAGAACATCGTATACATTGAGCATACCAACATATGAAGCCTTTACGCCTTCAATGTTTCTAGCTGAAAGGTATACATTCTTTTCCATTTCGTTTGTAACGATAAGAGCCTTGCTGTCTACGCCCATAGCCTTAAGCATATCAGCGATTTTCTTTGTTTTGATTTCATCCATCTTAAGGTCTTCGATTACGAGTACGCAATCTTCTGCTGCCTTAGCGCTGAGTGCACTAATCATAGCAAGCTTCTTAACCTTCTTGTTGATTGAGTAAGAGTAATCTCTGGGCTTGGGGCCAAGAGCTACGCCACCCTTAATCCACTGGGGAGCGCGTGTGCTACCCTGTCTTGCGCGACCTGTACCCTTCTGTCTGAAAGGCTTTGCGCCACCGCCGGAAACTTCCGTACGGGTTTTGGTACTCTGTGTACCCTGTCTCTGGTTAGCAAGGTAATTAACAACTGTTTCATGAAGAACTGACTTGTTAACTTCTGCGCCGAAGAGAGCTGCGCTGAGCTCGAACTCGCCAACCTTGCTGCCCTGCATATTATATAATACTGCTGTAGGCATTTATAGCATCTCCTTTCCGTATGGCTTACGCCTTTACTGTATTCTTGATAGTTACTATACCGCCCTTAGGTCCGGGAATAGCACCCTTAACGAGGATGAGGTTTCTGTCCATATCAACCTTAACAACATCAAGGTTCTGAACTGTAACCTTCTCGCAACCCAAATGACCTGCAAGCTTTTTACCCTTGAAAACGCGTGAGGGTGAAGAACAAGCGCCCATTGAACCGGGTCCTCTGTGGTAGCCGCTACCGTGTGTCATAGGTCCACGGTGTGTGCCCCATCTCTTAACAGTACCTGCATAGCCTTTACCCTTGCTGATACCTGTTACATCAACACATTCGCCTTCTGCGAAGATGTCTGCCTTTACTTCATCACCAACATTAAGTGTAATTTCGTCAAGACGGAACTCTTTGAGAACCTTCTTTACTGATACACCGCTTTTTGCGAAGTGACCGCGGATAGCCTTGTTAACATGCTTTTCCTTTACTTCGCCAAAACCGAGCTGAACAGCCTCATAACCGTCTGTCTCGGCTGTTTTTCTCTGAATTACGCTGCAGGGGCCGGCCTGGATTACAGTAACCGGAACTACCTTGCCGTCAGCATCGAAAATCTGTGTCATACCGATTTTCTTACCGATAATTGCTTTCTGCATTATTTTTTCCTCCTTATATGGTTATTGGTTGACTTTCGCCAACATTACCTTCCACTCTTGTCGATAAGCTTAATATCGATGGATACACCAGCGGGTACATCGAGCTTACCAAGAGCTTCCATGGTCTTGGGGGTGGGATTAAGGATGTCAATCAATCTCTTGTGAGTTCTCTGTTCGAACTGCTCACGGCTGTCCTTGTACTTGTGAACTGCACGAAGGATTGTAACAACTTCCTTCTCTGTGGGGAGCGGAATAGGACCTGAAACTGTGCTTCCTGTTCTCTTGGCAGTATCCACAATCTTTTCTGCGGACTGGTCAAGAAGAACATGGTCATATGCCTTTACCCTGATTCTGATTTTCTGCTTTGCTGCCATTGCTAAGCCTCCTAAAAATAGTTTTTCGCTGACTCATGCGACGGACTGTACACGGCGCCGGGCGTTTCGCCTTTTGCCATATTAAAACCCAGAGCTAGACTCCGGGTACTACATGAAAGTGGGCACAGATGTGCAAAGCTTTATCATGTTGTACAGTGACTGGCGCCCAATTTCAAGAATTGGACATTCTCCACGGAAAAACCTACCCACATGGTAGCAACCTCCCGCTTCATCGTCTGTCATGTCACAGCCACGCTATTGTATATTAAATAAGGAAAAATTGCAAGTGGTATTGAGTAAAAAAGTACATTTTTTTGAATTTTTGTAGGATTGCACAAGTAGGGGCTTTGTTTTTGTATAATATGTATAGTATTTTTGGGTAAAAATGGGGAAATAATGCTCTTTTATAGGTAAAAGAGGCAAAATCTTGCAGAATTGCAAGAATAGATGTTCTTTTGTAACCAAAGAAGGATGTACTTTTGGTGTCAAAAGGGGATTATGTTCTTTTGTAACCAAAAGGACACAGGCCTCCTCTCATCAGAGGAATACCACAGAAAATTCTGATATACCTTAAAACATAATTTTCTAATATGTTTTGATGACAAAATATATGTTAAAATGTTTTTGAGGTGGAATGTATGAATTTCGTACTAAAGAAGACAAAGCAAAAGAAAACTTCTATATACAAAACCTTGTACATACAAAAAGAGTTATCTGATAAAATAGAGGTAATTGCTTCTGACAATGAAACAAGTTGGAACAATGTTGTTATTTCAATGATTGAATTTTGCCTTAATTCTAAAAAGTGAGGTGTTTGTATTGGATTTATGTAAAGAAATATTAGTTAGTGCTTTGGCAAAAGAAGAAATACAGATTTCATTTCCTCATTTTGATACAGATGTCGAAAAGCTCTTTGAAAAAGAATGTTTCAAGATAATTCGAAGAATAAAAGACATATTAAATGATGATTCTCTTGAGGATAAGGAATGTTTTGAAAGAATTGAAAGACTTGTTATAGAATTTGAAAATTTGAATTGCGCAGATTTATCGAGGCACGATTTCGGGTAATAGTAAATCATAGATTTCAAACAAATAGTTGACAAAGCAAATATCATTGTATATAATGAACATAGAAAAAGGCAAGACCTCAAACGGTTATGCCAAAAATGTTTAGATTAAAATAACCGCTACATTTTGACGGATGGGGCGGTTATTTTACTTTTATAGTAAATGCTAAAAGAAACACAATCATCAAAATCAATATTTTGAATATGTATTCCATAACAACCACCTCCTCTCGGAGAGTGGCATAACCGCCGGTGTTAACCACCGTTAAGAAGTCTTACCTTGATTTACATTATATAGCATATTAAGGTTTTATTCAATACTTTTTCAAAAGCAGGTGATATTATGCTTGAATATATAATAGGAAGAAACTCCGCCTCTCTTCGCGCGGACAGGTTTCTTATAAAGGCTACTACTGCCCCGAGTTCACTTATCTACAAGGCATTTCGCAAAAAAGATGTCAAAATAAACGGCAAATGGATAAAGGAGGATTACATTCTCCAAGAGGGAGATGTACTGCGTATATATATAAAGGAAGATTTTCGCAAAGAAAAGGAAATTTCAAAAGTTCCACTTACTGCACCGATTGTGTTTGAGGATGAGAATATTATTATATTCAATAAGCCCGCCTCTCTTCCCTGCCAGCCTGACGAAAATCATAAAGACGGCACACTTTCAGATATGCTGAAAAGTTATCTCATTGAAAAGGGCGAATATAATCCTGAAGAGGAAAGCAGTTTCTCCCCTGCTCTTTGCAACCGTCTTGACACGAACACTTGCGGTCTTGTGATAGGCGCAAAAAATGCCGCGGCACTTCGTGATATGAACGAGCAGATAAGAGAACGGAATGTGTATAAATACTATCTGTGTGCTCTTGAAAACATCCCTTCGGAAAAAGGTGCTTTTGTAAACACACATATAATAAAGGAAGAAAAAGAAAACAAAAGCCGCATCGCAGATGACGGAAAAGAAATTTCGATGGAATATAAAGTAATAAAGGAATTTGACGGGAAGGCACTCGTTGAGGTGCTTCTCCACACAGGAAGAAGCCATCAGATAAGGGCATATTTTTCGTCAATAGGTTGTCCTCTTGTGGGCGATGGTAAATATGGTGCAAAAACAAATGGCGGTCAGGCACTGTGCTCATACAGGATAAGGTTTGGCTTTACGGAGGAATATGAAGGCGTTCTTTCTTACCTCAAAGACAGTCAAATTCAGCTTGACAGGATTGACATCCTCCCCGATTTATGGTAAATTATTTGTAGAATTTTGTAGCGGAAAGGATTTAATCAAATGAAAAAGTTTATAGCTGAATTCAAAGAGTTTGCACTCAAAGGCAATATGATTGACCTTGCTATAGGTATGATTATTGCTACATCATTCAACGCAGTTGTTAAGTCTATCGTAGATGATTTAATGATGCCTGCGTTTGCTTTCATCTTCGGCAAGAGCGATTTTTCACAGCTCGTTGCTTTTGCAGAATATGCAGAGGACGGTACCCTTGTCGGCGGTATCAAGTATGGAATGTTTATCCAGAATATTGTTAATTTTGTAATTATCGCTCTGTGTCTGTTCATTATGGTAAAAGTTATGAATAAACTTAAAAACCCCAAACCTGTAGAAGAGCCAGAAGAGGAAGCACCTGCTCCCAAGCCGGATGACATTGTTCTTCTTGAAGAAATCCGTGACCTTCTTGCAAAGGAAAAGGTTAATCAGTAATTAAAAGCGAAATTAAAAACTCCGCATCGTTGATGCGGAGTTTTATTTTTACTGCAAAGTATTCTCCAAATCCTTTTCACGGATTGCATTACGCTTGATTTTTCCGTTGAAGGTTTTGGGAAGCTCTGCTACATATTCCACAATTCTGGGATATTTGTAGGGAGCCGTATTTGTCTTTACATATGTCTGGAGCTCTTTTGTAAGCTCATCTGATGGCTCAAAGCCCTTTGCAAGAACGATTGTCGCCTTTACTGCAAATCCACGGATGGGATCGGGTACACCTGTTACGGCAACCTCGGCAACTGCGGCATGTTCAAGAAGAACACTCTCGATTTCAAAGGGTCCGATTCTGTAACCGGAAGATTTGATAACATCATCGTTTCTACCCACATAGCGGAAGAGTCCGCGCTCATCACGATAAGCGGTGTCGCCTGTGTGATAGAAGCCGTCGTGCATTGCCTTTTTCGTATCTTCCTTGCTGAAGTTGTAGGTGTCGAGAAGGCCACACGCCTTTCTGTCGCGGCTTAAAACACGGATAGAGATTTCGCCAGTAGTACCGCGGGGGCATGACTGGTCCTCACTATCGAGGATATGAACATCAAATCCGGGAACGGGAAGACCGATTGCACCGGGAACAGGTTCTGTCCACGGATAGATTGTCGCGATACAAAGAGTCGTTTCTGTCTGACCGAAGCCTTCGTAAATTTTAAGACCTGTTGCCTTGAGCCAGTTGTTGTAGATTTCGGGGTTTAATGCCTCGCCTGCTGTACAACAATGCGTAAGTGATGAGAGGTCGTATTTTTCAACATCGTTTAAGAGCATCATTCTGTACATTGTAGGCGGTACGCAGAAGGTGGTAACCTTATAATCCTGCAAAACTTTGAGAATGTCTGCACCGTCAAACTTGTCAAAATCGTAAACGAGAACTGCAGATTCGCCAAACCACTGACCGTAGATTTTGCCCCAAAGGGATTTGAGCCATCCTGTGTCAGAGATTGTAAAGTGCAAGCCACCGTCTACAACTCTGTGCCAGAATACGCCTGTCATAATGTGGCCAAGCGGATACTTGAAGTTATGTGTGATGATTTTGGGATAGCCTGTTGTACCTGATGAAAATGCCATAAGCATTGTATCGTTTACATTGGTATCCTCATCGCCTGACGGTCTCTGCCACTGGTCGCTTGCCATTTCAAAGCCTGCTTCGAAATCTATCCAGCCTTCGCCTGCGTCTTTATGCTTTGTTACAAACTTAAGGATAGGATGGTCGTACTGGTCCTGCATTTCATCGAAATATTCGGTAGCATGACCGTCGCCTGTGATAACTGCAGCCTTGATGTTACCAACATTACAGCGATAAACATAGTCCTTACCCTTGAGCATATCAGTTGCCTGAACAACGACTGCACCTATTTTGTGAAGACCGAGGATACAGAACCAGAAGAAGTAGCTTCTCTTAAGGGTGAGCATTACTGTATCGCCCTTTTTGATGCCCATATACTTAAAGTAGTTTGCCGCCTTGTTTGACGCAAGCATCATATCGCGGAAAGTAAATCTTTTCTCCACGCTCTTGTCTGCTGAAAGCCATACCATTGCGAGTTTGTCGGGTTTTTCTGTGCCGAGAACATCTATTACATCGTATGCGAAGTTAAAATCGTCCCGGTACTTAAGTGTATAGTTTGTCTGTGCATCCTTGAGGGAAAGGAAATCATCTCTTGATGCACCAACAAATTTTTCATATATTGCCATAACATGGCGCCTCCATTCTTGGTTTGTTGTCATTTCATAACTACTGCGATGAACTGTGCGTCGTCATCGCCTATTGCCTGTACCGCGTGGGGCACACTTGAGTCGAAGTAAACACTGTCGCCCTCTTCAAGTTCGTAGGAAATATCCCCGATGAAGAGTTTCATTTTGCCTGAAATGACATAGTTGAACTCCTGTCCTTCGTGACCGTGAAGTACCGGTGCTGCCTTGTCAGGGGTAATAGTAACCAAAAACGGTTCGCCTTTTTTATTCCTGAAGGTGTATGCCAGATGCTTATAGTCGTACTCGTGTTCACGCTTTACGCTGTAGCCCTGACCCTTTTTAACCATGCTACACATAGAAAGTGTCGGCTGGTCTCCGCTAATCAGGTCAAGAACATCAACGCCTAAGATTTCTGCAGCATTGTAAATAAAACTGAATGAAAAATCCATTTCGCCGTTTTCATACTTCTTATAAATTTCTATGTCTTCGCCAAGTTTTTGTGCCATTTCTTCAATACTAATTTCAAAATCCTCACGAAGTGAAGCAAGACGCATTCCGATATCTTTAATCTGTGTATTCATAGCTATACCTCCATTTTACATATTTTTAATTTGTTTTTAGAATTCGTATCCGAGCTTTACTGCCTTCATATTAAGGTCAAACATATTCTGCTTTGTGGGGGGAACGACCTTCTGCATTGCTTTTTCAATGTTTTCTTCGGGAATGATGCCGCTCTTTGCAATCATATGTCCAATCATAATCATATTTGCAAGACCTGTAAGTCCCTCATCAGAAGCCATTTTTGTTGCGGGGATGTAGTATGTTTCTACATCTGTGCGCTCTACCTTTCTGTCGATAAGAGAGCTGTCGATGAAAATCTGTCCGCCCTTTTTAGTTTCATTTTCGTACTTATCAAGCGAGGGAAGATTCATCGCGATTAAAATGTCGGGTTCCGAAACGATGGGAGAACCGATTGCATTATCACTTAAAATGATACTGCAGTTTGCTGTACCACCGCGCATTTCGGGGCCGTATGAAGGAAGCCAGCTTACTTCCTTACCATCGATAAGTCCTTCGTATGCAAGGAATTTACCTGAAAAGAGAATTCCCTGTCCGCCGAAACCGGCAATTAAAATTTCTTTATTCATTATAAATTCTCTCCTCTCTTACTTTTCCTCGGCATACTTATCTTTATATACTCCCAACGGATAGTAGGGAAGCATATTTTCTTCAAGCCATGAAAGTGCCTTATCAGGAGCAAGGCCCCAGTTTGTAGGACAGGTTGAAAGAACTTCTACAAGTGAGAAACCTTTGCCTTCAATCTGATTCTGGAAAGCCTTTTTGATTGCAGCCTTTGCCTTTTTAACATTTGCAACATTGTTTACTGCAACTCTTTCAAGGTATGTAGCACCGTCAACCTGAGAAAGCATTTCGCATACCTTTACGGGATAACCAACTGCTTCTACATCACGACCGTAGGGAGAAGTCTGTGTCTTCTGTCCGGGAAGTGTTGTGGGCGCCATCTGACCGCCTGTCATACCGTAGATTGCGTTGTTTACGAAAATTACTGTGATGTTTTCGCCACGAGCCGCACTGTGAACAGTTTCAGCAGTACCGATAGCGGCAAGGTCTCCATCGCCCTGGTATGTGAATACGATATTGTTTTTGTCACTTCTTTTTACACCTGTTGCAACTGCCGGAGCACGACCGTGAGCCGCCTGAACCATATCGCAGTTGAAGTAATTGTATGTGAATACGCTGCAACCAACCGATGCAACACCGATTGTTCTGCCGGTTACGCCAAGTTCGTCAAGAGCCTCTGCTACAAGACGGTGAATAATACCGTGTGTACAACCGGGGCAATAATGGAGTGTGTTTTCTGTAAGTGCATTGGGTTTTTCAAATACTACCATTAGTTTTTACCTCCGTTCGCTTCGTAGATTTTGTCAAGAACATCCCCTGTTGTGGTAATCATACCGCCTGTACGGTTGCAGAGAAGAACTTCCTTCTTGCAACGGATAGCAAGCTCGATATCCTCAATCATCTGTCCCATTGAAAGTTCAACACTGATGAACTTATTTACCTTGTCAGCAGCATCGTTGAGAACCTTCTTGGGGAAGGGCCAAAGTGTGATAGGACGAATCATACCAACCTTGATGCCTTCTTTTCTTGCGATGTCGATAGCATTCTTTGAAACACGGGATGCTACACCGAATGCAACGATACAGATTTCGGCATCGTCCATAAGGTATTCTTCGTACATAGCCTCTGTTTCTTCTATCTTCTTGTAGCGTTCGTAACGCTCAAAGTTGAGTTTTTCAAGTTCATCGGGTGAAATGTAAAGAGAATTTACGATGTTGGGTTTTCTCTCGCCCTTTGTTCCTGTAAGTGCCCATGACTTGTCGTACTCATTGATTACGCCTTTTTCAAGCGAAACGGGTTCCATCATCTGACCCATAGTACCGTCAGAAAGAATCATTGCGGGCATACGGTACTTTTCAGCAAGGTCAAATCCCTTGAACACCATATCAACCATTTCCTGAACGCTGTTTGGAGCAAGTACAAGAAGATGGAAGTCACCGTGTCCGCCACCCTTTGTAGCCTGGAAATAGTCAGACTGCGAGGGCTGGATACCGCCAAGACCGGGGCCGCCACGCTGTACATTGATGATAAGCGCAGGAAGGTCGCAACCTGCAAGGTAGCTGATACCTTCACTCTTAAGGCTGATTCCGGGGCTTGAGGAAGATGTCATAACTCTCTTTCCTGTAGAAGCAACACCGATAACCATATTAATTGCCGCGATTTCACTTTCTGCCTGAAGGAAAACGCCGCCTTCTGTCTTAGGCATTTTCTTTGCCATATAAGCCGCAACCTCTGTCTGCGGTGTGATGGGGTAACCGAAGTAATGCTTACAGCCTGCCATGATAGCGGCTTCGGCTAAAGCTTCGTTACCTTTCATTAAAACTTTATCAGCCATTTTTTCTTCCTCCTTACTTCTCAACCGTGATTACACAGTCGGGGCACATTGTTGCACAGAATGCACAACCGATGCACTTATCCTGCTCTTTCACCTCGGCGGGATGATATCCGCGCTTATTGAGGTCACTTGAAAGAGCAACAATTTTTTTCGGGCAGGCAGTCACGCAAAGACCGCAACCCTTACACAAATCCTTATCAAAGGTTACTTTTGCCATTTTATTCATTCCTTTCTGCCCAGCTTTGTCTTACATAAAGGTCAATGGGCATTAAATTTTCTATTTTTCCGGAAAGCTTTTCATACAAATCTTTTTTGACGCAAGTCATCTTTATGGGTATGCCTGCTTTTTCTGAAACCTCGTTTGCGTAAGCTACCGAAGACAGTACATCTTCCTCGCCCGTTTCATCACCGAGGTTTGAATCATTTACTATTGCGGTAAATTTCATATGACACGCATTTTCAATTTCCGCCATAATTTCAAGTGTCAAACATGCATTTCTTGTAAGTGGGCGGAATTTATTGATTACGAAAAGAAGTTCATAATCGCCATCTTCTATAATGCCTTCACTGTAGCGCCCGAGTGCAAGTGCACCGCGGTCGTCTCCGCCGACATCAATCACGCAACGCTGTTTTTTGTCGTGGAGCACAGAATATGTTTCTGCAGGAAGAGCAGGTACATCGACATTACTGTTGGCGTATTCCGATGATATAAGTTTTACTCCGTTTTCCAAAAGAACTTTCATCGAATCCTTTGTTCTGAAATAAGGATTAACTATATCAAGGTCGGCTATCGAAACCTCTCCCCCCTGACTTTTGAGCCAGAGAGCGTAGTTTACTGCGACATTTGTTTTTCCGCTGCCGTAATGACCGCTGAAAATTGTAATGCGTTTTATACTTCTACTGTCCATCCCATATCATCCTCGCGCTTACCCCACTGAATACCTGTGAGTGTATCGTAGAGTTTCTGGCTTACTTCACCGATTTCGTTGTTATTGATAACCATTACATCATCAACATAACGGAGTTTTCCAACGGGAGAAATAACAGCCGCAGTACCTGTGCCGAAGCATTCTTCGAGCTTGCCACTCTTCTGCGCGGTGATAAGTTCTTCTGCGCTGATGCGGCGTTCCTCAACCTCGTAGCCCATCTTTTTGCAAAGCTGAATTACACTGTTTCTTGTAACACCTGGAAGGATGCTACCGTTAAGCATTGGAGTTACGATTTTCCCGTCAATCTTGAAGAAGATGTTCATAGCGCCAACTTCTTCGATGTATTTTCTTTCAACACCGTCAAGCCAGAGTACCTGTGAGTAACCGTCGTCATGTGCCTTAACCTGTGCAATAAGGCTTGCTGCGTAGTTACCGCCTGTCTTTGCAAAGCCCATACCGCCCTTAACGGCTCTTACATATTCGTCTTCAATCCAGATACCTACGGGAGCAAGGCCGCTTTCGTAGTATGCACCGCTGGGAGCAAGGATGATGATGAACTTATAAGTCTTTGAGGGGGCAACACCTAAAAATTCGTCTGTCGCGATAATGAAGGGGCGAATGTAAAGTGATGTGCCGTCTTCTGTAGGAATCCAGTCCTCGTCAACCTTAACAACTGCCTTAACTGCTTCTACGAAATCTTCCACGGGAAGACGCGGAATGCAAAGACGGTCGTTAGTGTCGTTTGTTCTCTTGGCGTTCATATCGGGGCGGAAAAGGCGAACCTTTCCGTCAACACCCTTATACGCCTTAAGACCTTCAAACATTTCCTGACCGTAGTGGAATACCATTGCGGCAGGGCTCATTACAAGGTCCTGGAAGGGAACGATTCTTGCGTCATGCCAGCCCTTGCCCTCGGTATAGTCCATTACAAACATATGGTCTGTAAAGATTTTACCAAAGCCGAGTTTTTCGCCCTTGGCAGGTTTTGTCTTGGGATTGGTTGTTTTCTCAATTGTGATATTAAGCATATATAAAACTTCCTTTCTAAAATTCTTATACTTTTTAATTCTTTTTAAGTCCGAGGCGCTCGATTGATTCTTCACGCATCTTGTACTTTAAGATTTTGCCTGCGGCATTCATGGGGAATTCGTTTGTGAAGATGAAGTAACGCGGTACTTTATGACGCGCGATTGACGCGTAGCCGTATTCCTTCATTTCTTCCTCGCTGGATTCTTCGCCCTTGTGAAGAATTACCCATGCGCAACATTCTTCGCCATATCTTTCATCCGGCACACCGACAACCTGGACATCGCGAACCTTGGGATTAGTAAGATAAAACTCCTCAATTTCGCGCGGATAAAGGTTTTCGCCACCGCGGATAATCATATCCTTAAGTCTGCCTGTTACCTTAAAATATCCGTCAGAAGTGCGGCAACATATATCGCCTGAATGGAGCCATCCGTCTTTATCAATGGTCTGCGCGGTTGCTTCGGGCATTTTATAGTAGCCTTTCATTATATTAAAGCCGCGTGCAACAAATTCGCCGCTTTCACCATCGGGAAGCTCTTCGCCTGTTTCGGGGTCAATGATTTTACATTCAACTCCGGGGAACGCACTTCCGACAGTTTCAACACGGTGGTCAAGGTCCTCATTAACCTCGCCCATTGTGCAACCGGGCGAAGCCTCGGTCTGGCCGTAAACGGAAATGATTTCGCGCATATTCATCTCATCTGCGGCACGGCGCATAAGGTCTGCAGGACAGTTTGCACCTGCCATAATACCAGTACGCATATACGAAAAATCTGTCTTTGCGAAATCGGGATGATTGAACATTGCGATAAACATTGTCGGAACACCGTTGAAGCAAGTGATATGCTCATCATTCACGCACGCGAGTGAGCTCTTGGGCGAGAAGTACGGCATTGGATAGAGTGTTCCGCCGTGTGTCATCGTTGATGTCATTGAGAGCACCATACCGAAGCAGTGGAACATCGGCACCTGAATCATCATACGGTCGGCAGTTGATAAATCCATTCTGTCACCGATTGTTTTACCGTTATTTACAATGTTTCTGTGGGTAAGCATTACACCCTTGGGGAAGCCTGTTGTTCCTGAGGTATACTGCATATTACATACATCGTCAGGCTTTACAAGTGATGCGCGGCGTCTGACCTCTTCCTGCGGAACGAGTGCAGAGCGTGAAAGCATCTGTTCCCATGTAAGACAGCCGTCCATAGTAAAGCCGACTGTTACAACATTGCGAAGGAAGGGAAGTTTTTTAGAATAGAGAGCATCGCCCGCGGTCATAGTTTTAAGTTCGGGGCAAAGTTCTTCTATAATTTCCTTATAATTGATATCCTTGCAATCTTCTATCATAACGAGTGTATGTGTGTCGGACTGCTTTAAGAGATACTCGATTTCGTGAATTTTATATGCAGTATTAACCGTTACAAGAACTGCACCGATTTTTGTTGTTGCCCAGAATGTGACATACCACGCAGGAACATTAGTCGCCCATATGGCAACATGGTCGCCTGCCTTTACGCCGAGCGATATAAGTGCCGCTGCACATTCATCAACATCGCGGCGGAACTGCGAGTATGTTCTTGTATAGTCAAGTGTTGTATACTTGAATGCGTACTGGTCGGGGTACTTTTCCGCCATTGTGTCAAGCACATCTGAAAAAGTTGCGTCAATAACATCGTACTTTTTCCAGACGAATGTTCCTGTCTTGTCACGATTGTAGTACGGCTTATCGTATTCTATCTTTTCGCGTGAGATGTTACCAATGTAGTTTGCAAAATGAGTAAGTACAATGTCGGAATCGTTTACTTCTTCGTTCCACGCTACACAGATAAATCCGTCATAGTTAAGTGATGAAAGAGCATTGATAAAGTTTTCTACGGGGAGGTCGCCCTCACCGATTAAAACTGTTTTGCCGTCTTTCATATCGCCCATTCTTGCATATTTTATGTATGCACCGAGCGACTTGATTGTTGTTTCTGCGCTCTCCCCTGCGTTAAAGTAGGTTTCGCGCATATTCCACGCGGCACCGACTGCCGCAGACGAGAAATAATTTATGATATCAATTACATTCTCGGTTTCGGCAAGATATCCTGCGGTTTCAAAAAGAATCTGGATATCTGTCTCCTCAGCACGCTTTATAGCCTTACTGAGTTTTTCGGAAAGAACTTCGTTTGATGTTTTAACCTCATTACGAAGAATAATTCTTTCTATTCCTGCGCTGCGCGCCATATCAACATATTTTAAGATTGCGTCACCGTTTGCTTCTTCACTTTCGATGCTGCAAGGATATACGAGCGCCGAAACTGTAAGCCCACGATTCACGAGCTTGCGCTTGGAGTCGGGTACGCGGTCAGTACGGAGAATACTGTCGTGATGCTGCTTGCGTTCTTGAATCGCGTCATATATCTCAAACCCTGCATAGCCGTAATCATAGGCGTAGTTGCACATATCGAGGAAGGAAGCACGGTTTACATGCTTGGTTGAAAAAGTGATTTTCATATTATTCCTCCTCGAAGACTATTTTGTTGAGTGCATTTATATATGCTCTGATACTTGCCGCCACGATATCGGTTGAAATACCGTTGCCGCTGTAAAGTTTGCCGTTGTTACGAAGGCGCACGATTGCGCTGCCGAGTGCTTCCTTGCCATCGGTTACTGCCTGAATCTGGAAATCGTCAAGTTCATAATGAAAACCGATGCTCTGCTCAATTGCGCGGAATACTGAGTCGATAGGGCCATCGCCTGTACTTACGCCGCACAGGAGTTCGTCTCCCTGACGCAGTGTCACCTGCGACATAGAGCCGGTCAGATTAGAACAGTTTGTGGTGTAATTTTCAATATGGTATGTTGAGGGAGCCTGCATCGCATAACTTGCGATAAGGGCTTCAAGCTCTTTTGCTCCTACGCTGCCCTTCTTTTCGCATACCTGAGAAAGAGCCTTGTGCACTTTGCCGTTGTCTTCGTCTGAAAGGTCGTAGCCCAAGATTGCCGCTGCAGCTGCAACATCTGTAAGAGTACTGTCAGAATCAAGAAGAATCTTATTCTTTTCGCTGACAGCCTTGTTCTCGTATGTTTCGTGGTTTATTTTAGAAAGCATTTCCTCTATGCTTGCATATATCTTTGTATTGTCGAGCGATGCTTCAATTTTAAGGTCTGCACCGCGTGACTTGATTGCATTTGCAATTGCGCTCATGGAAAGAGCATCTCCCTCGGTCATAAGGCATTTAAGACCGTCAGCTCCCGCATTTACCGCTGAAACTGCACAGGCAATTGCCATACCGATACCATTTGAAACCTGCACAAAAACGGGGATTTTTACATTTTCCTTAACCTTTTTAACAAGTGCGGCAATTTCCTCCGGAAGAGAAATTCCTGCATCGTCACAAAGGTTAATCATGCTTGCACCGTTTGCCTCAGCCTCTTTTGCTGCGGAGATAAGAAACTCCTCATCAGCACGGGTTGCGTCAAGTGCGGAAAATTCAACATCTGCACAAAGCTCTTTTGATTTTTTTACAAGAGATGCTATTTTTGAAAGCATCTTGTCTGCTTTTACATGGTAAATATATTCCATCTGAACTGTTGATACGGGAAGCTCAACCTGAAGACGCGGATTTACTGCCTCACGAACACATTCCCATGCGTTTTCAACATCCTCTTCACAAAATCCTACGGGGATTGCAAGAGTGCTTTTCTTAACATTCTGTGCGATAGTTTTATAGATGATAGTATCTTCACGAAGGCTTTTTATAGGAGATAGTTCAACGGCATCAACGCCTAATGAATCTGCGCAGGCAGCAATAGCAGTCTTTTCTCTGAAAAGTAGAGAAACACCGCGCTCCTGTGACAGTTTTTTAAGTGTGATGTCTGTGATTTTGATTTTTCTCATCGTTCTTTCTCCTCATAAAAAATTTCATAAAAAAGACCTGCGGCACCACTTGCCGCAGGTCATAAAATGCAAAATATAAGATACACTTTACTTTTCCCTTTTTACACACGACAAATAGCGCTATTCTTACTCTTCTTTGTAATTAGAATAATAATAGCGATAAGGAGAAGTATGTAGTTTGCAAAAAGCAATGTATTCATACCTGTTACCTCACATTTCTTACGCTTGATTATAACCACAAACAAAGAGAGTGTCAATATTTTTTTGGTTTATGGATGATTTTCGTTATGTTTTGTGCCTTCAATGAGCAAAAAACGAGATTACATATACTCAATTATTGCCTTTATCTCCTCTTTCGCATCTGTAATGGCACTGAGAAGCTGGGGATTCTTCTTTTCCTGGTTGGGACAGGTGTTTATTGTTGCAAGTGCGTTATATACGCACGCGTCATAAAGCTCCTGTAGCTCCCCCACATTTTCCTTTTCGGAAAGAGATTTTTTAAGGGCATCTAAAAGTTTAATTCCTTCTTCCTCGTTAAAGTTTAATTCTATTATTACTTTTTCTGCCCGCTCCACAAGGGAGGAAAGGATTTCTTTTGCGTTTTTCATAATTACATTTTTCCTTCAAGTTTCTTGATGCGCCTTATATCCTCGCCTAAAAATTCAAGCATTGAAAATCCGCCCGTGATTCGCGATGCGATTCTTTCATTATATGTATTCTGAAGCATATTGCGGTTAAGGTTGGTGGAAATAATCATCTTTCTGCCTGAGTTAAGGCGGGTGTTGATAATTCTGAAAAGCTCGGCGCAGGTAAACTGCGTTACAAACTCACTTCCAAGGTCATCAAGTATCAGAAGCTCGCAGCTTCCTATTTTATTTACGATATACTGCGCGCTCTCGTCAACTGTTCTTCCGAAATGCATATCCTCAAGTATCGGGAAAAGCGCATTCGAGCTTACATAAAGAACATCTTTGCCGCGCTTTATAAGTTCGTTCGCGATTGCTGAGGAAAGAAATGTCTTTCCAAGACCGCAGCTACCGCAGAAGAGAAGGTTCTCATCTGCACGGTCGAAGTTTTCGACAAACGCTTTGCAATCACTTAGTATTGCCTGCATATTTTCACGCGGAGAGCAGCCGTATTCTGCTACATATTCATCGCTGTAATATGAAAGTCTGAAGTTTTCAAATGTATGTCCTGCAAGGTTTTCGGAAAGATTCGCCTCACGAAGTGCAATCGCGGTAATCTCATTCTGAAGGCAGGAACAAAGTTTTCCGTCAATAAATCCGTTATCGTCACATTTAGTGCAGTATGGCGGAACATCGAGATAATTCTTATCAAAACCTGCTTCACAAAGAAGACGGTCGCGCTCTTTTATAAAAGCCTTGTTTTCAGCCATAATACTGCTTGTGGCCTTGTCGCTGTCACACTCACCGTTTGCAATGAGGTTAAGCATTCTGATGCCAAAGCGGTCAAGCTCTGCTTCAATTTCCTGTATTTTAGGACTGGCGGCAAAAACCTCGCGTCTGCGCCTTTCATTTTCGCGGCGGCGGTTTTCTTTACGCTCTTCTGTAATAGCAGATATTTTTTCATATATACCCTTCAAAGAAGGTCACCCTCTCAGTTTTTTTGTTTCTGTAATCTGAGTTTGCGCTCAAGTGCTGCCATTTCATCGAGTTGGTAACCGCTGTTTTTGCCCTTTCCTTTTGGAGCGGGGGCGGTTTCCTTTTCAGCGATTTGCGAAACTGTTTTTATACCCTTTTCAAACCATGATTTTAAGATAGTGTTCATATAAGGCATTGAAAGTTTTCCTGTATTGGTAATTGTTCTTTCATACGCATTTTTAATCATGGCTTCACTCATTGAAAGCTCGCTCACCCAGTGTGATATGTAATTCTTTTCAGTCTGCGAAAATTCGCGGTCAAGCCCGAAAGTCTTTTTACACTTTTTAATCATATTCATTTCTTTTGTAAGGCGGTTTAACACCTTAGTCGCCTCACGCAGAGTAGTCACTCCCTGCTCATTCCATCCATGCGCAACTTTTTCTATGTATGAAAAGTTTGTCTTATCAAGCGTTACACAATACTCTAAAAGAACAAGCACCATTTCCTGGGTCATAGAATATTCCTGCATAAAGGTATAAAGTGATGTAATCTCCCGCTGTGTAAGAGGCTTTTTAAGAAGCTGTTCCGCCATCCTGACGGTTTCTTTCATTTTGGGATTTATCCCCATGGTCTTGGAAATTTCTTTTATTGAAGTAGTTTTTGAAGTTTCCTTTACCGCTTCTTTTTCGTTTGTGGAGGTTTCTTCCTTTACAGTCTGTGCAGGCATCGGGTCAAAAACAAGAACTCCCTTACCCTCACTATGTACAAGACCGACCCTTTTCCAGTAGCGCCATGCTTTGCTTACATCGGTTTCAAGTATGTCAAGTGCCTGCGCAATTTCTTCATTTGAAACATCGCTATCACCCTCATAACATTTAGCAAGACCGTAGAGGTAGACCTTTACATAGGTTGCGTTTGCACTTATCATATATTTATTTATAAATTCCAGCGGAAGCGGAACAGATTTACCAAAATGCAAAAAGTTTGCCATCTATTTTCCCTCCAGAATTACATCTCTTTCATATTTTTTTACAATTAGAATCATTATACCATACTTTTTTCAAAATGTACAGTGTTTTTACGGCAAAAAAGTAATAAAAAAGCCATTTTTTTGAGGTTTTGCAGCATTTGCCTCCTGCCTGCAGAGGCAAAAAAGAAGCGTGCAGCTTCATCCATTTCGCGTTCCAACTGAATTTCAAACTGGCAAATGCTGCTCGCGAAAAAACGCGCAATTTCCTATACAGCAAAAAAAGACCGTTCCATCTGGAACGGTCTTAAAATTTACCAAATTAGTTTGTGATAACCTTTTCAGTTGCCTTGTCAAAGAGATGAATCTTTGCAGGGTCAAGAGCAATCTTGATTGTTGTGTTGATTGCTGCTGTGCTGTCAGGCTTAACACGAGCGATGAAGTTCATACCGTCTACTATGAGGTAAAGGTATGTTTCAGCACCCATCATTTCAGTAACTTCAACATCTGCATTTACAACTGATGCTGCGTACTTTTCAAGAGTTTCTGAATCATCGTAAAGGTCTTCAGGACGGATACCCATAATAACTGTTTCGCCAACATACTGTTTAGCCTTTGCAGCCTTTTCATCGCTGAGAACAATTGTGTTAGAACCGAACTTAACACATACCTTGCCGTTTTCTTCAACGATTGTTGCATCACAGAAGTTCATCTGAGGTGATCCGATGAAGCCGGCAACGAAGATGTTGCAGGGGTTATTGTAAAGCTCCTGGGGAGAATCAACCTGCTGCATGATACCGTCTTTCATAACAACGATTCTTGTACCCATTGTAAGAGCTTCTGTCTGGTCATGAGTAACATAGATGAATGTTGTCTGGAGTCTCTGATGAAGCTTTGAAATCTCAGATCTCATCTGTACACGAAGCTTAGCGTCAAGGTTAGAGAGAGGTTCGTCCATAAGGAATACCTTTGGTTCACGAACGATAGCACGACCAAGTGCTACACGCTGACGCTGACCACCTGAAAGAGCCTTGGGCTTTCTTTCAAGAAGGTGTTCGATATCAAGAATACGAGCTGCCTCGTGAACTCTCTTGTCGATTTCTTCCTTGGGAGTCTTACGAAGCTTAAGACCAAATGCCATGTTTTCGTAAACTGTCATATGGGGATAAAGAGCATAGTTCTGGAAAACCATCGCAATATCTCTATCCTTAGGAGCTTCGTCGTTCATATACTTTTCACCGATGTAAAGCTCGCCTTCGCTGATTTCCTCAAGACCGGCAATCATTCTGAGTGTTGTTGACTTACCGCAGCCTGAAGGACCAACAAAAATTATGAATTCCTTATCTGCGATGTCAAGTGAGAAATCAGAAACAGCTGTAACGCCACCGGGATATCTCTTATAAATGTTTTTGAGCTGTAAACTTGCCATTTGTTATGACCTCCTAAAAAATAAACGCAATTATCAAAATTACACTACTAGTATTCTAGCACAACCCCACGAATTTTCAAATACCTTCATTACACAAATTTTTTATTTTCTTTTGTAAACATTGCACAAGTTTTCGACTTCTTTGTCCGAAAGTTCGCGATAATCGCCTTTTTCAAGCGTCTCATCGAGGTAAAACTCACCGTATGCAAGCCGTTTCAGATATATGACAGTATTTTCCACAGCTTTTGCCATGCGCTTAATCTGGTGAAACTTCCCCTCTGTTATGGTAAGGTTGATTTCGTTTTCCGACACTCTTTTTACCTTTGCAGGCTTTGTTATACACTCTCCTATATCAACACCATTTTCAAGAAGAGAGATTTCCCTGTCAGTTATATTTTTCTCAAGTCTCACAAAATAGGTTTTTCCCACATTTTTATTCGGGGAAATCACACTATGAGAAAGGTCGCCGTCATTCGTCAGAAGGAGGAATCCTTCCGTATCGATATCAAGTCTTCCTACAGGGAAGAGTCCGTATCTTGCATAGGACGGGTCAAGAAGGTCAAGAACTGTTTTTTGTCTTTTATCTTCAGTTGCGCTTACATAGCCGCCTGGTTTATGTAGCATTATATACACATATTTTTTGTAGGTAATTTCTTTGCCGTCAAGAAGGATTCTTTCATTTTCCGAAACAGAGAGGGAAATATCCTTTACAATTTCATCCCCTCGCGAAACTCTGCCGCTCTTTATGGCTTTTCGCGACTCTTTTCTTGTCATTGCCGCGGCATCAGATACGAATTTATCAATGCGCATAATAACCCCTTCTTCCTGCTTTAATCATAAATATTTATTCCGTTAGTTTATCAGGGATATCAGATAATAACATCTTTCCTTGGTATATTCTATACCGGCAAGGTTACGCGCCATTGGCTCACCTGTACCGCCTGACCACTCTGCACCGGCAGCTTCTATTGCAGCATCTTTTTCTTTTATCCAACGAAGCTCATCATTCTGAAGTTTTTTGAATTCAGCAGAAGGCATGGTTTTTTTCAGATATTGATATACATCATTCAAGAGCGTGTCCCATTTTTTATAAACGGCAGCTGTTTCCACATTTATCTCATATTGGGTCTCGGCTGTATCCATATAATTTTCCGAGTACCACTCAATGTCGCTTGCCGTCTGCAAAAATTCATCTTTTTTAGCATATTTTGCAGTTGTATCAGTCTTTGGCGCGGGTACAGGCTCAGGTTTTTGTTGGGGCTGTGGCTGGGGCTCTACATAATCCTTTTTCTCAGTTTCTTCTGTGTAAAGCTCCTCGCCTTTATCGGTGGGATTCTCAACAACCTCTTGTGTTTCTATGGCTGGATTTTTCTTGTCACTTTCAGTTGCGTCATTTTTTCTGTCAACAAACATACTGTACGCAACTGCTGCCAGTAATATTACGGCAGAAATCAATACAACAACAATTACAATTTCGCTCGTTTTCACGGTGCTTCTTTTGCCATTCCCCTGAGCACTCCAACCACATCTTGGACAAAATCTTGCACCGGAGGGAATTTCTCCTCCACACAACGGACATCTCAATTAAATCTAATGTGACCCCAAAAAGTTAGACTTTTTATAGCGTAGTAGTTTAAATGACTGCTACGCTATTTTTATGCAGCCAAGGCATTGAGTCGATACTGTACCGGACTCATCCACCCAAGTTTTTCTTTGATTCTTTTCTCGTTGT
>JAFQQD010000059.1 GCA_017411435.1 Clostridia bacterium | reverse complement strand
GATGGTGAATGGGTGCAGCGGCGTTTCCCCAAGCACATGACACCGCAGCAGATCAAAGAGCGCATCAATAAGGCGCTGGATTTGTTGGAACGCCATGAGCGCCGCAAACAACAGGAACAGATGCGATAACCGCCTGCTGTGGCGGTATTTTTATGTAAGGAGGTTGAACGATGCGTAACGAATTACCGGAACTATGCTTTTCCACGCTGCCGGACACAGGACAGCTTATCACGCTCAAAAGCTATGAGCGCGGCTATTTCCCGTCAGAATGGAATACCGACGATAAGGCACACAATCTGGAAATCGCACAATTCCAAAACAGAAAGCTCGGTATCACGCCGGCGCAACAGCAAGCTATGGAGTGCGGCTCTATGTTCGGCTGGACTTCTCCAGGTGCAAACCCGCAGTTTTATCTTGATAAAGCAGTTTATGGCGCTTCAAATTTTGTCATGGGGCATATCAAGCATCCAACGATGAGTGTTCTCTATCCGGTAGATGGCGCGTTATACCATTACTACATCGGTGGCGAGAGGGCCTATTATCTGGATTTGTCTGCCCTGCCCAGCACTTTTATGGGCAGGGACAGTGATTTAACCCTTTTGCCCGATCTTGTGCGCGGCAGACCGTATTTGCCGGTGCGCGTGGAACAATCAGAAAACGGCTCATGCACCTTTCAGGTGGAAGCTGGCAGCTACTCCTTTGACAAAGAAATCAATGCCACTTACCGCATTATTGCACGGGTACAGGTCGGCCCAACAGAGGTTGCGATGGGAGAACATCCTACTGCACCGGCACAGTTTGTGACATGGGAGCGCACCCCTGCCAACGAGAGCGACCGGGGAAAGAATTACTACTGGGGGCATTACTCGTCAGACCGTACCGGCATCATCGAGGACTTTTGTGATAGAGCAAAAACAGAGTTCGATTTACAACAGCACCGGCGAAACCCACCCCAAAGAGATACAGATTTAGAGAGGTGAAACGAAAATGCAGGAAAAAGAAATGGCCGGCGATTATGAGATTTTGCAGTTTATCCGGCTGGGCGGCAAACAGCTTTTGCTCGGCTATAACGATAAAGACGGCGTTGCGCCATATATGACCTGCTATCGGCAGGTTAATTTTTTAGGCGACTATGTGTATCCCGAAGCGGTTGCCAGCGCCGACTATATGGAGATCATGCAGACCTTTTTGGAGCGTTTGCAGCAGCAGAAAGAAGCGGTCGAGCAATTCCGCGCACAGCGCAATGTCCCGTTTGAGCTGCTTGGCATAGAGCACTGCCGTCAGCGCGGCAAAGACGAGGATTTAGCCGGCAAGCTGATTATTCTGCGACCGACGAGCCTATCCCCCGAATACCGTACCGCAGATTGTCAGCTCGGCTTTGCTCTTGGCGGATTTGGCTGTACGCCCGGAGCCGGAGGCCGTGCCGTGTATTTTGAGGAACTGTATTCCGGCGAAAAATGCCGTTGGAGCATCGGAGATGTTCTTGGCATCGCAGACCTTGACACGCTGCCGGACTGGGCAGCGGAAAAGCTGGCGCAGCGGCAGAACGAGGAACGCGAAAGGCCAAAGAAAAAAGAGCGAGGTGAAGCGCGATGAGCCAGGAACCGGTCAATGTTATGGGCGTTGTCGCCTTCCCGAATGAGAATGGCAATCGTGAAATTCGCTTTATCGACAGCGAATATAACAAGCTCTTTACCGTGCCGGACGGCGGTAATATCATACTGACGCACTTTGACGGCAAAAGTGTGATCCTGCCTTGCCGGTACATAGATGATTACCACGCGCAGATTGGTGTAAGCGTATATCACATCTGCCAATTTGCAGAGGTGCAGGAACGCAGCGGCTCGGTATATGCACCGGAGATACCAAAAACGGGCGATGTATTTGATACCTATGAGATTTATCAGATACAGGATGTTGCCGGTACAGACTACTGTTTTCGATCATACAGAGAGGCGGCAAACGCGATTAACCCTGCCGACTACCAGCGCGTTTATGCCGGTATGTATGCCAAAGACGCCTCTTTGGAACAGTTGTGGGTGAAACACAATCGGGATACGCGCCCCTTCGGACAGAAAATGCGCTCCATGTCTATGAGCGACATTGTTGTGCTTACGCGCGACGGCAAGAAAAAAGCGTACTATGTAGACAGTTTTGGTTTTCAAGAACTCGATAACTTTTTGAAAGCCGAACAACAGAAGAATAAAAAACGCTCCGCGCCGGAGCGATGAAGGAGGTGTAAACAATGGCGTCAACGCTGAAATTCATACTGCCGCTGGCGGAACAGACCACACAGCGGCTTACCGACAAGCGCAGAAACTGGCTGCACTTTCTGAAAACAGCCGGCTGGAACTATAAATATGCTTTTCACGATCAAGTGCTGATCCACGCGCAGAAACCCCCGGCGACTGCCTGCGCGGAACTGGAACTGTGGAACAAGCGGTTTCGGCGCTGGGTAAATAAAAACGCCGAAGGTATCGCGCTGATCGACGACACCCACGACAAGCTGCGCCTGCGCTATGTGTTCGACATTTCCGACACCAACAGCTTTTACGGCCATGAGGTGCGCCTGTGGCAGCTCCGTGAGCGCCACCACAGCGGCGTAACGGAAGCACTCGCCAACAGCTTCGGAGATTTGAACGAGCCTGCGGATATGCCGTCTGCGCTGATCGCTGCGGCAAAAAATGCCGCCGAGGACAACTACGCGGATTATCTTGCGGAACTGCTGACCATCAAAGAGGACAGCTTTTTAGAGGAATTGGACGATTTCAATGTGCAGGTGGAATTTCGTCAGACGCTGGAAACTTCCATCGCGTATATGCTTCTTACCCGCTGCGGCTATGACGCTTCTTTGTATCTGACCGCCGAGGACTTCCCCCATCTCTACGACTTCAATACCATTCCCACTATCACCCTGCTTGGCACAGCTTCCAGCGATATTTCGGAAATGCTGCTGCGTGAAATCGAACGCACGGTTAGAAGTTTGGAACGGGAAGAAAAAAACCAGGGCAAAAAATTTGCAAAAGAAAAAAACGCAGATAATAATATAAGCGAAGATAAGAACATACAGCACGATACGGAAAGGAGCGTTGAATATGGAACTGACATACAGACAGGTGGGCGATTACAGACTTCCGGAGCTGACCTTGCCGGAGGAACAGCCGGAGATCGGGAAATACGGCAGGATGCGCAAAGCGTATCTGAAAGCGCACCGGAAAGCACTCTACTCCACGCTGATGACGACCGGCAAGCTGATGACGCATCTGGCGGAGATCGAGCAGACGGCGCAGAGGCGTCTGACGGAGATTTGCACAGCGATGGAGATGCAGGCCGGCGTGACGGAGGAACTGAAAGCCACGGATCAGATGAAGTGGGTAGGTCTGAAGAACAACATCCTGCAAGCAGCGGAGGAACAGATACTCTCCGAACTGATATACAACTGACGCCCCAAGAGCCGGAGCCGCAGGCGACCGGCGATTGGCTGGCGGAAGGGGTGCCTGCGGTGCAGTTAAATACAGAGCAAGGCGGCGATGAAGCAGAAACTTCATTGCCGCCTTTCGTTTCGGAAGAACTTATTTCCGAACTTTTATCCAGCGACAACTATCTGAAAGCCAAACGCCCGCAGATCATCCAGTATTTCCGCGAGAACACGGATGCGGATGCCCGCAGCGCATACATCAAGAGCATCTATAACGATGATTACAGCGAACTGCTGGTACTGGACAAACAGCGCATCGGCTATAAAAAGCTGGAACACGGACTTTGTATGTGGGAGGGCAGCTATCTGTCCCGTACATCAGAATCCGTTTTTTCGTGGGATGCAGTACAGGAGTATATCGCCGGTCTGATTGACCGCAATCTGTACTTCCCGACGCAGCCCCTCCCTACGCTGAAAGGTGTAGCCGAGCAAATGTCCCTGTTCGATATGGGCAGCTTTGAAATGCCGGAAGCGGAAGCAATGCCGGCACCGAGAAAGCCTGCCTTTACTGTTTCACAGCAGGTTATTGATGAGGTGCTGGCAAGCGGCGGCAACGACAGCGAGAGCCGTCTGCGTATCTGCGCCTATTTCAAGAAAAACCACCGGATAGGCGAAACTGCCGCCTTTCTGCAAAAGGAGTTTGGCAGCGACGGCAAAGGCTTCTATATCGGCGCGGAGCGTATCACAGCGCGGTACGAGCCGCAGGGCATCCGCATTGCCCAGGGCAGAACAGCCATTCATGCAAGAGAAAGCATTGTTGTGACCTGGGAACAGGCGGCGGAGCGTATTCGGACGCTGCTGAATGCCGGACAGTATATGCCCCAGGAAGAACTTGACCGCGTGGACGAATGGGAGCGTCAGGACATTGCAAAACGGATTTGGAATTTGTACCGCGACGAGTTTGGCAACATTCCCGACGAGAGAAAAGCAATCTCCATCAACTACCCATACCCCGATGATGTGGAGCTGATTGCCAGCGGCCTCACCAACCACAGCACCGTTAGAATTATTGCCGACAATATCCGCGACCTGATACCGCTGATGGAACAGTACCCACCGCGCCACCGGATATATCACGATCCTGTGGAAGTGTATAACGCGGTCAGCGACCTTCTGCTGCCGCAGCCGGAGTATAAAGCAATGGCGGATTTTACCTTTGCGGAAAACCGCCGCTATATCTCGGATGACGAGATTGACGCGCTGCTGGCATCGCGCGGCAGCGGCATTTCCGGCGGCAAGTTGCGGATTTACACCTATTTCAAAAATCCTCACACCGACAAGGAAAAGGCGGATTTTCTCCGGCAGGAGTATGGCACGGGCGGCACCGGCAATGGCGGCGACAATACAGACCACGACAGCAAAGGTCTTTCTTACAGCCGTGGAGAGCTTGGAAAGCCGTATGACAAAGTGCTGCTTCCGTGGAACAAGGTGGCAAAGCGCATTGAAAAGCTGATTGCCGATGGGCGGTATTTGAGCCGCGAGGCGTTGGAGAACTACCCCGAATATGAAAAGCTCATCCTTTGCCGCGAGATTTATAATTTCTTTTCCCATTTACCGGAGGAAGTGCCGCGCCCCTACCAGCAGGGCGAGGACTTTTACTCTGCGCCGAAAACCATTCGACCGCAGCTTGATGACCAGCAGGCTGTGCGGCAAATCCTTGCAACTATGGAGAGCGTGCTGGATAACACAGCAGACTTTGATCGGCATTATGACCTGATGCAAAAGGCGTTTGCCGATTTGACCGCCTACGATAACGGCACCTATGCGCTGATCGGCACACGCAACGAAAGTCCGTATCCGGTGCAGGAACAGGATTACGACCTCGGCTACGGTCATCTTGGCAACGGTCTTACCGTGTGGGACAGAAACCGCGAAGTGGACGGCGACTATATGACCATCGCCCATATTGACGCCGATAGGACGGTTACTTTCTACGATAAAGACTTGCCGGAGTATATCAAAGACGAAATCGAGCGCGTGGCGGCAACGGCGGAACTGACCGTATCGCAGACGCAGGATGCGCCGGTATTCTCCGCACCGCCGCAGTCAGAGCCGGAACATCCCGCAGACAATAGCCGCTTTTCCGTGGAACTCCGAGAGCGCGACGAGAACGGTGCCGTTTATGAACTGTTTGACAGTATTCAGAACGACGCCTATGTGGAGGATGAGTATGTCAAGACCTTCCGCAGTCCGGAAGAAGCACAGGCGTATGCGGATATGCTGAACGAACTGACGGCGCAGGCAGTAAGCGACCTGTCCGGTCAGCGGGTGGAGTTTGACGGAACGCTTTATGAAATCGACACCGTGGACGGTCACTTGCAGGACGATACAGCGTATCTGACCGAGGTGCCGGGTATCGGTGCAGACGAGGATGCCGAGCCAAACCGCACCATAGAAACGGTGGGATTTGTCCGTGCGCTGATTGCACATCAAGGCAAGGAGCTGGCCCCCGATGTGCCGGCCTACCGGAAGTTGCAGGAGGAATATCCCGACCGCATCGTGGGCGTAAAGGTGGGCGACCGTCTGCTGTTCTACGGCAAGGACGCAGAAACCGCATCCCCGCTGCTGAACTCGCGGCTGCTCCAGCGCAGCATTGACGGCATGGGTGATACCGCCGTTACCGGCTATGAATACGGACAATGGGCAAGCGTCGGAAAGCGCCTGCGCCAGCACGGTCACGGCTTTGTGTTTGTGAAGCCGGACGATACCGGCAGCTATGAAATCGTCAAGGAACTGTCCGGCGAGGACTATATCCCTGTGGGGATGGAACTGGAGATTGACGGGCGCAGATTTGCCGTTGACAGCGTGGATTATGCCGTGGGCAGCGTTTCCCTGCGCGACCTCACATTCCAGGGCAGCAGCGGCTATCCCATCTTCCGCAGCGAGAGCGTGGAGTTTGTGCGCTCCTATGTGGAGGAACAGGAACAGGCCGCGCCGCCTGCCCCTGCTCCCACAGAGCCGCAGCAGCACACCACCGAAACCGTGGCATATTATCCCGCCGAGAAAAACAAGCTGCCTTTTGATGTGGAGATACGGACGCTGCGTACCGCCGAGCCGGAGCCGCAAACACCAGCGGCAGAGCGTCATAATTTCCGCATCACCGACGATAACCTGGGCGTAGGCGGCGCAAAGACCAAATATCAGAACAATGTGGCGGCGATCCGCACCCTTATGGAGATCGAACTGGAAAACCGGCTGGCAACACCGGAGGAACAGGAAATACTCTCCCGCTATGTGGGCTGGGG
>JAFQQD010000006.1 GCA_017411435.1 Clostridia bacterium | reverse complement strand
ATGAAGATTTCCAAACAATACATATTTATTGAAATCAAGTTTGGAGCTTTATGTTTTAAGCTGAAGTAAGAAATTGCCTGTGGGATTAAAGCTCTTATTAAAAACCAGCATCCATATGCCGTTTTTCGCACCAGTAAAACTGGTAGCTCAAAACGAGCATACTCATGCGGTTTTTAATACCGCGCCGCCTCCAGAACAGAGCTCGCTCGGCGGCGCTCCCGCTTTGCGGACAGGCACTAACAGTTCCCATTAAGCCCAACTGCTCACGAATCAGCAACTGAGATTCATTACATGAATCCAAGTTGTGATTCAGTTCACATTGGGCTTTATAAGCACTGTTAGCAGATTGTCCAATACAATCAAAATATTTTAAGAAACGAGGTACCTCTATGAAAAAGCTTTTGGTAGTAGTCGATATGCAAAACGACTTTATCGACGGCGCATTGGGTACTAACGAGGCGGTTGCCATCGTACCTGCGGTTGAAAAGAAAATCGCTGAGTGGGATGGAGATATCGTTTGTACGCTGGATACTCATAGTGATGATTATTTGGCGACAAGCGAAGGCAAGAAACTTCCCGTTGTCCATTGCGTAAAAGACTCTGACGGCTGGCAGATCAATGACCGTGTGTGCGTTGCCGTCAAAACATCTCGAAAAAATGTAAAGGTCTTCACAAAGGGAACATTTGGTTCCGTTGAGTTGGCTGAATACATCAAGGAACAGGACTACGATTATATCGAATTTATCGGTCTTTGCACTGACATTTGTGTTATCTCAAATGTTCTCGTTACAAAGGCGATGGTTCCCGAAGCGACTATCGTTGTCGATGCAGCGTGCTGTGCCGGTGTTACACCCGATAGTCATAAGAATGCTCTGACTGCGATGAAATCTTGCCAGATTGACATTGCAAACGACCTATGTTAACTGCAATCGGCAATCTCATACTTATGGTTTTGGGGATTGCCTGTGTTGTTATATGGATAGTCGGCTTAGTAAATTGGGACGGTAAAAAGGATTGCAACACAGACGATTGTGAGATGTGTCCTTTCCCGCCTTGCAACGATAAGGAGAAGTAAACAATGATTTTACTCGACGATAAGGTTGTATGTCCAACCAGTTTCCCTGATGGAACACTCGCTTTGCGAGTAGATGTATCCAGCAAGAATAATCAAAAGGTTATCGAATGGAACTACGAGTCCGATACCGAAATGGTTGTTCTATATTACATTACAAAACATCTGAAAAGTGCTGGATTTTCAGTTTCTTTGTTTATGCCGTACATTCCTAATGCACGAATGGATCGTGTGAAGAATGGTGATGAAATTTTCACACTGAAATACTTTGCGGAGTTCATCAATTCCCTTGGGTTTGAAACGGTATATGTGAGAGATCCTCATTCCAATGTGAGCTGTGCGCTTTTCAACAACCTCAAGGTTGATAATGGATTTAAGTACATTATGTCTGCTATCGGTAAGATTAACGATAAAGACCTTGTTATGTACTATCCTGACGAGGGCGCTATGAAGCGTTACTCTGGAATGATTGCTGACAGACCTTATGCTTTCGGTATTAAGGACAGAGATTGGCGCAGCGGCGACATTCGTGGAATTATCCTTATGAACGAAGAGGTTATCAAAGGCAAGAATGTTTTGATTGTTGATGATATCTGTAGCAAGGGTGGAACATTCTATCATTCTGCAAAAGCATTAAAGGCTGCCGGTGCTAACGATGTGTACTTATATGTAACGCATTGTGAAAACACAATCTTTAAGGGTGAGCTTATCAATTCCGATTTGATTAAGCACATCTATACAACTCGAAGCGTCTTTACTCTGGCGCACGAAAAAATTACAGTTTTGAAGTGAGGTGAAGTTGTATGAGTCACTATGCTGTTGCGGTATTCCTTGATCCTAACGGCAAAAACCTTGAAGATCTGCTCGCCCCTTTTGACGAGGGTCTTCATGTACCTCATTACATACCAAAGGCAGATATAATTGCGAAAGTTCGCAGTGAAATCGAAACATTCAAAAACGGTGCTTATGCAGAATATCTGAAAAATCCAAAGGCATATATCGAAAAACACTCTGATAATCAGCGTCACATTGAGTATATCTCCAAAGAGTTCCCGATGAAACTTCATTGGACGGACGAGGATTGTTATCTTGACGGTATCCGCTATTACGAAGAAGAAAACATTAAGCCTGATGGCTCCGTATTTTCTGACTACAATCCTAACTCTAAGTGGGATTGGTATGATATCGGTGGTAGATTTTCAGATATTGTACCTCTTAAAGAGGGCGGTTATGCAAACGAAGCATCTATGTGCGATGTTGACATTGACCACCGTGATGAAGAGGAATACAAAAACGCAATCAGATTTTGGCAGTTGTATGTTGAGGGACAGGAACCTGTTACCGAAGAAGATAAAGAACTTCTCAAATTCGTTTGGTATAAGAAGGAATATTTCACCGAGCGATATGCAAACGCCGAAGAATATGCGGCGTGGGTTTCTGGATTTACATTCTATGCTGCGCTTTTGCCGACCGGAGAGTGGTTAGAGCCCGGACAAATGGGTTGGTGGGGTATGTCCCACGCTACTGCTGATGATGATAAGGCTTGGCATAGCAAGGTCAAAGAAATTTTGAAACAGGCACAAGATAATAATTGGGAAATTACGATTGTTGATTGCCATATCTAATGAAGGGAGAAAAGTATGAAAATCAATCCGCTTTTGTTAATCGACTTTTATAAAAGTACGCATCACGAGCAGTATCCCAAGGGTTTAACCAAGATGGTTTCCTACTTTACTCCTCGTATGTCTCGCCTTGAGGGTCAGAACAAACTCGTTATGTTCGGTCTTCAGGCATTCATTAAGGAATATCTCATTGAGTATTTCAACGAGTACTTCTTTGGCAGACCAAAGGATGAAGTTCTCAACGAGTATTCTCGTGTTCTGGATAACACACTTGGCAAAGGTTCCTATGATCTTAATAAAATCATTGATTTATATGATTTAGGATACCTGCCACTTGAAATTAGAGCCATTCCCGAAGGTTCTCGTGTTGATATCAAAGTTCCTATGCTTGAGATCTCCAACACACACCCGAACTTTGTATGGCTCGTTAACACCATTGAAACGATGATGTCCTGTACGCTGTGGCACACAATGCTGAGTGCAAATGTGGGTTACAACTACCGCAACATCGTAAATAAATATTATGACATCTCCGTTGATGATAATGTCCCCAGAGCCAGAGCTTTAGGGGATTTTTCAATGCGCGGACAAGAGAGTGTTGAGAGTGCGACCAAGAGTAGCGCAGCGTTCTGTTTGTCTTTCTTGAACACCGCTACCGTTCCTGCTATTCCGTGGCTTGAGCGTTATTACAATTGCGATTGCACAAAGGAACCGGTTGCATTCGGCGCTATCTCTACCGAACACAGCGTTATGTGTTCTAACTATGCAATCGACGGTGATGAAGTATCGTTTGTGAGACGACTTCTCACAGAGATTTATCCTAACCATTCATTCTCAATGGTCAGCGACAGCTACGACTATTGGAATTTGGTAGATAACATTTTACCGCAGGTCAAAGATGAAGTTCTTGCACACAATGGGTTTATCTCTATTCGTGGAGATAGTGGAGACCCCGTACAAATCGTCACAGAGACCGTTGAGCACCTCTGGAACATCTTTGGTGGCACGATTAACACCAAGGGTTACAAAGTACTTGACCCTCATGTAAAAGCGATTTACGGCGATTCTATCACCCCTCAGAGGTGTCAGGCAATCTATGAAATCCTTGTCCAGAAAGGCTTTGCTTGTAACAATGTAAGCCTTGGCGTAGGTTCTTTCTCTATGCAGTGCTTGGAGGGATTTGATGGACACGACATCACATTCAAGCCTTATACAAGAGATACTTATGGTATTGCTGTTAAGGCTACTTATGCAGAGGATAAGGACGGCAATCCGATTATGATCTTCAAGAACCCCAAGACCGACACAGGCAAGTTCAAGAAGTCGCAGCGTGGTTGTTGTGCTGTTCATTTTGACGGTGAAAACTTCTCTTATGTGGACGGTTTGACATTTGCAGAGCACGATGCCGACACGCTCAATGTAATGCAACCTGTCTTCCGCGACGGTAAGATGCTCATTGATTATTCTCTCAGTGATGTGAGAAACAATCTATGGGACGGTAAATTCTAAATTTGGAGGAAAAGTATGAAATTCAGTTGGAAACTATTGCTAATCGTTATTGCGATTGTGATTGCTGTTGTCCT
>JAFQQD010000058.1 GCA_017411435.1 Clostridia bacterium | reverse complement strand
TGTCGATATCGTCGACCTTGATTTCCTTGTTGCCGACGAAACCGTTCGCACCCTGTCCTATCATACGGAGTCCCTTCTGGATGATCTCCTCGAAGTTACGTCCGAGAGACATTACCTCACCGACAGACTTCATGCTTGATCCGATCTTGCGTGATACGCCTGTGAACTTGGAGAGGTCCCAACGAGGGATCTTAGCGACAACATAGTCGAGTGCTGGCTCGAAGAACGCAGGTGTCTGCTTGGTCACTGAATTCTTGATGTCGAAGAGACCGTAACCGAGGCCTATCTTGGCTGCAACAAAGGCGATCGGGAATCCGGTAGCCTTGGATGCAAGAGCCGAAGAGCGGCTCAGACGGGCGTTCATCTCGATGACGTAATATTCCATTGAATCGGTGTCATAGGCATACTGTACGTTACATTCACCCACGATTCCGATGTGGCGTACCATCTTGATTGCGAGGTCATGGAGGAACTGGCACTCCTTGGCGCTGAGAGTCTGTGTAGGAGCGACCACGATAGACTCACCTGTGTGGATTCCAAGCGGGTCGAAGTTCTCCATGTTACAGATAGCTATGCAGTTGTCATAGCGGTCGCGCATCACCTCATACTCGATCTCCTTCCAACCCTTGAGAGACTTCTCCACGAGCACCTGAGGAGAGAATGAGAACGAGCTCTCGCAAAGTGTAACGAGCTCCTCCTCATTGTTACAGAAACCGGAGCCAAGTCCTCCGAGCGCATATGCAGCCCTGACGATGACTGGATATCCAAGTTCCTCGGCAGCCTCCTTGGCAGCCTCCACTGTCTCAACCGCGTGCGACTTGATGGTCTTAACGTTGATCTCAGCGAGCTTTGCGTTGAAGAACTCACGGTCCTCGGTATCCATGATGGCCTGGACAGGAGTACCGAGCACCTTTACATTATATTTCTCGAGGATACCAGCCTCATAGAGTTCTACACCGCAGTTCAGGGCTGTCTGGCCACCGAATGCGAGGAGGATTCCCTGAGGAGCCTCCTTCTGGATGACCTTCTCTACAAAGTATGCTGTCACAGGGAGGAAGTATACCTTGTCGGCAACCTGTTCTGAAGTCTGCACAGTTGCAATGTTCGGGTTGATGAGGATGGTCTCGATACCTTCCTCCTTGAGAGCCTTGAGGGCCTGTGATCCAGAATAGTCAAACTCTCCGGCCTGACCGATCTTGAGTGCTCCCGAACCGAGCACGATGACTTTCTTTATGCTGTTGTCTATCATAATCTTACCTATTTCACTGTCATTCTTACGCATTCGCTTCAGCGACTTCGTCGATTATCAAGCGAGTGAAGCGAGTGGAGAAATCTATAATAAAAGATGTCTCGGCTACGCTCGACATGACATGTAAACTACAATTTCGAGATAAATTCATCAAGCGGTGTAGCATTCTCGGTAAGTCCGACGCATACCTCCGGAACGAAGTTCAGTCCGATGAAAGGCCTTGTCTTATGGCGGATTCCATCGGCTGCCCCATCATTGAGGTTTGTGAAGAAGACTTCCCAGTCAGAAGGGACGGAAGCAGCCTTTACTGCGCGGTAAACATTCTGCGAAGTAATGTACGTACGGTTGCTGCCTTCCTTTCTTACAGGCTGGTTTGAACTTCTGTGAGGATGCTGGAGCCTTACAAGTTCGCATCCTGCCGCCTTGGCGATCAGGTGGTAACCAAGGCCGAGGCCGAAGACTGGCTTTGATCCGGCAAGCACTTTCTGGAGAACCTCGACGGTCTTGCCGTAGTTGCAGGTACATCCCGGACCGTTGGAAACATATACACCGTCGTAGTCCATCTCAGTGTAGTCATAGTCATATGGGACCCTTATCACCTCAGCACCACGAGCGACAAGGCCTCTGATGATGCTGTGCTTTGCACCGCAGTCGACAACAACGACCTTCTTTCCGTCGGTCACCGCTGCCTTGCTGCCATTGACATTCTCCACTTCCTTCGCTGGCTGAGCCTTGTATACCATCACTTCCTTGCATGAAACAGCTTCAGGCGTAGGGACAGGCAGGTTTTCAGGAACAGTCGTACCTTCAGGAACAATATATCCCTTCATCGATCCCTTGTCCCTCAATATCTTTGTAAGTTCCCTTGTATCGATGCCGCATATACCCGGAAGGTCCTGCTCTTTCATCCACTGCTCGAGGCCTTTTACTGCCTCCCAGTTGCTGTAGTCTTCACAATAATCAAAAATAACGAGACCCTGCGGCTGAATCCTCTCAGACTCATAATTCAAAGAAAGGCCTTCCGCCATCAGCTCCTCAGAAGGAACGCCATAATTTCCGATCAGCGGATAGGTCAGACAAAGGATCTGACCGTTGTAGGTCGGATCAGTAAGCTGCTCAGGGTAACCCACCATCGATGTGTTGAAAACGACTTCACCACCGACAGATTTTACGCTGCCGAACGAATACCCATGGAATTCCATGCCGTTTTCCAGACGAAGTGTTGCTTTAAGTTTCATTCTATATATCAATTAAATTAACTTCATGCCTCCTGCCTGCGACAGGACAAAAAAAACGACCAGTCCTCAATAGAGAAAATGGTCGAAAACGATTGAAAAAGGGAAAACATCGGACTGTGCATCAGCTTGTAATGCGTTCACACTCAGATATGTACAGATGTCTGTACGTTTACACATAGTCACTTCCCTTTTAAATTCTTGCGAAGATAGGCATTTTGTGGTAATTTTGCAAGAAGAATCTGTTACATAAAGACTATATGTATATACACAACGAAGATACGATATGCGCCCCGGCAACGGTACCTGGAACAGGTGCTGTTTCCGTGATAAGAGTCAGCGGCTCTGACGCTTTGACCATTGTCGACAAGGTTGTCACCTGCCGTCGCGGCAACATAGCTGACGCCGACGGATATACCATAAAGTTCGGTACAGTCCATACATCATCCGGAGAAATCCTGGATGAAGTCCTTGTCAGCGTGTTCCGGGCGCCTCATTCATACACAGGAGAAAACTCGGCAGAGATTTCGTGCCATGCTTCATCGTATATAGCATCAACCCTTATGGACCTGCTGTACGAAGCCGGCGCACGAGCTGCAGAACCCGGTGAATTCACACAAAGGGCGTTCCTGAACGGCAAGATGGACCTTGCTCAGGCTGAGGCGGTTGCAGACGTCATTTCAAGTCAGAATGTAACAGCGCACAGGATTGCCTTCAAGCAGATGAAAGGAGGCTTTTCATCTGAACTGCGTTCAATGAGATCAGAACTTCTGGAGCTCGTTTCACTCATGGAACTCGAACTTGACTTCAGCGAAGAGGAAGTGGAGTTCGCCGACAGGGCGAGACTCGACAGCCTGCTTGCAGAAATCATCTCGCACGTCAGCCGTCTGATCGATTCATTCCGCCTCGGCAATGCCATTAAGAACGGAGTGCCGGTTGCGATCGCCGGAGCGACCAACACCGGAAAGAGCACCCTGCTCAACGCCCTCCTCGGCGAAGACCGCGCCATCGTTTCCGACATCCACGGCACCACCCGCGACACCATTGAAGAGACCCTGAACATAGACGGAATACTCTTCCGCTTCATCGACACAGCCGGACTTCGCGAAACGACAGAAACTGTCGAAAAAATCGGAATCGAGAGGACATTCAAGAAGATCTCCGAGGCGTCGATAGTGCTCGGAATGGTAGACCTGACCCGTGACTTCGAAAGCACTTGCGAGACAGTAAGGGAGATCATCGGCAAAGTGGATTTCTCAATTCAGAATTTAGTAATTCTGCTCAACAAAACCGATATTTCAGAGGTTAACAATAATGTTACCACATCAAACTTTATAGTTTCAGAGCTTGAAAATAAAGGAGTTGCAGGCAAGATACCGATAATCCCGATTTCAGCCAGAACAGGAGCCGGAATTTCAGAGCTCAGGGCTCATCTCGCCTCCACACAGCGCAATCTTCTCGGTGACAGCGACACCACCCTCGTCACAAACCAGCGTCATGTCCAGGCTCTCAACGACGCGCGCACTTCCCTCCTCCGTGTCCGCGAAGGCCTCGCCGCCGGCCTCCCCACCGACCTCGCCGCCCAGGACATCCGCGAAGCGATCTACCACATCGGCTCAATTGTAGGAGAGATTTCAACCGATGAGGTGCTGGGGAATATCTTTGCTAATTTTTGCATCGGAAAGTGATTTTAAGCAAATCGGAGCAAAAGGAAGCTAATAGAACACAGTCAGTTTGTGTTTCTTTTATCTTCCTTTTGTTTTCATTTGTGACTATTTTGTTGTTACTTTGTGACCGGAAACGCAAATAGTCACAAAAGAAACAAATCATGGCAAGAGCAAAAGAGCCGATAAGGCTTCGCCGTCGCAGGATGGCAAGCGGCAGGGAGTCGCTTTTTCTGGATGTCTACATCAACGGCGTCCGTTCGTATGAATTCCTCAAGATGTACCTGATTCCGGAGAAGACAAGGGAGGACAGGGAGAAGAACAGGCAGACACTCGCACTCGCCGAGGCTGTCCGGAGCAAGAGGGTCGTCGAGCTCCAGAACAACCGCTTCGGGTTCGAGAAGATTTACAAGGAGGACACTATCTTTCTGGACTACTTCCGGTACATGTGCGAAGAGAGGCTCGGCACAAAAGAATCGAGGGGCAACTGGGGCAACTGGTATTCATGCCTGCAGCACCTCGAGATTTTCATCACGAACAGGAAGATGACCTTTCGCGATGTCACGCCCGAATGGGTCGAGGCGTTCAAGCATTATCTTGACAAGAGGGCGGTATGTCAGAACAGGAAGACGAAGGACGGAGAGCTGAATGTCCGCGAGCCTCTGTCCCAGAACAGCAAGGTCTCATACTTCAACAAGCTCCGAGCCTGCCTGAACCACGCCCACAGCAAGCATATCATCCCGATCAATCCAATGGACGGCATTTCGGGCTTTCCACAGGAGGAGACCGAGCGCGAGTACCTGACCATTGAGGAGCTGCGTGCGATGACCGCCGCCCCGTGCCGTTATCCGGCTCTCAAGGAGGCGTTCCTGTTCTCCTGCCTCACGGGATTGAGGAAGTGCGACATCATGAGGCTCCGCTGGCAGAATGTAGTGCAGCAGGGAGAGTTCACGAGGGTCATCTTCCGGCAGAAGAAGACCAAGTCGCAGGAGTATCTTGACATCAACGCCCAGGCTGTCCGCTACATGGGACAGCGGGGCAAGCCGGAGGAGCTTGTCTTCCGGAATTTCCGATACAACTCGAATATGAACACGGAGCTGCGTATGTGGGCGTTGCGTGCGGGTGTGATGAAGGAGATTTCCTTCCATTGTGCGAGACATACCTTTGCGGTGCTGATGCTGGACTTGGGGGCTGACATATACACCGTCCAGAAGCTTCTGGGTCATAAGGAGATCCAGACGACGCAGATTTACGCGAAGCTCATGGATAAGAAGAAGCAGGAGGCTGTCTCGAAGATTCCGCAGATCGAGGGGCTTTGATCTGTTCCGAAATTTCCCGTTTCCGGTCCAGAATTGCCGGAAAGCGTACCAAAATTGCCGAAAAGTGTTCCAGAATTGCAGATTTTGTCAATTTCTTGACATTATTTGCAATTCTTTTGCTTTACTGGCATTACTGTTCCCCGTCCTGTGAGCAGCCAAGTGGATGACACTCCGTAATCCTTGACGAGGTAGCCGAGCCATGCCACCTGAAAGATGTCCGAGGCGTGGTTTCTCTCGAGCTTTGAGAGGTTGAGGCGGTTGATCTGGTATTTCTTCGCGAATGTAGCCTTTCCCCTTATGATCTTCTCGTCCTTGAGGTAGTAAATCGCCTGAAAGAAGCGTCTGATTATTGCCTGACTTTCCTCTGTCTGCATATTGTCTCTGATTTTGTTGTTTTCAGCCCGATTCTGGGCTTTTCGTTGTAAAGATGAAGCCTTGAGCCTCCCTCGGATGAAAGAGGCTCAAAACCGATTAAATGTACTTTGAGGCTGCTTCCTTTATTTTGTCCGCGAACTGGTACAAATCATCTACGGAAGACAGTTTGTATCGCGTCTCCTTGAAGTTCTCGTCATAGAAGCCCACTCGCAGGTTGTCCTCGTTGCTGAAACGAAGCAGGCACACGCCTTTCGTAACCTTTCCGTCGATTGTCACGCGGAAGTAGTCGCGTGTATCTTTGAATGTAATGCGGTCTGCAGGAATAAGATCGCGGAGGATTGACTTAACGACATAGAAGCCCTCCATTTCCAGAGGCGTTGTGACTATTGCCGGCTCATCCTCGACAGCCTCCGCAACAGGCTTCGGATCTTCCGTCTCCTCTGTCTTCATCATTGCAGCATTGAGGCGGTCTGAAATCTGGTCGGAAATGTATGAACTGATGGCTCGTTTTGTGAGGAGCGTGAACTGTTCCACTACACGCTTATTGAACTGGCCACTGTAAACCTGTCTGCCGAACAGCTTAACGAAATCCTCGGAAGGGTTTGCAAACTCCTGCGAAATTATTGCTTTCAGTTCCCCCATGTACTTGAGTTCGGAAGCTGTGCTCAAGATTGCATCGACATTGAAATATGACTTGTGAAATTTCTTGAGCTCCTCCACCTGTATATCCTTCGGCTGTCTCAAATCAACTTCAAGAAAAGGCTTCGCGTCCATTTTATTCTTATCCTCGAGGTCGGTATAGAAGCGGTACACAATACCGTTGGTCAGAACTCCGAATTTTGCCTTGCTGACATTGAAATAGCGGAGCAGCTGATTATCATGCAGATTCAGGTCCTCTTTCCAATGCTTGCACTCGATCAAGATAATAGGCTCACCGTCCTTCATTATCGCATAGTCAATCTTCTCGCCTTTCTTTGTCCCGATATCGCAGGTCATTTCCGGAACTACCTCCAGAGGGTTAAAGACATCATAACCGAGTGCGGTCAGGAATGGCATTATCAGTGCGTTCTTTGTTGCTTCCTCCGTCTGGAGGTTGTCGCAGAGCTTTTCAATTCGCTCGCTGATCTGTTTGATTGAGTCTTTGAAATCCATATCCTTGAAATTTGATTATTGTTTGTTGGCTTCGTTTGCAGATATCCCAGCATTTGTCTCGAGCAGACCAAGGAGCCTATCAATTTGCTCGTCTTTCTTTGCGATCTGGCGGTCTTTATTTTCCAGAAGAGTCATAAATCTTTCAGAGATTGCGTTTACGGAATTGCCGTCACCAGAAACTGCCACGCTGTTGCCAGATGCTGTCGCGGATGAATATGCTTCACCGTAGAAAGCAGCAATAGGAATCCCTGTAGCCTCGGATATTCTTTCAACAAGGCTCGTCCGCAAATCATCCTTTTGCAGTAGCGCACTCAAATTCTGACTTGATTCTCCAAGTTTTTCAGCGACAGAGATTAAAGTAATCCCATTTTTTCGCAAAATTTCTTTTATAGTCAAACCTTTCATGATCAATTATTTGAACAAGTTTTAATTTGAATTTAACAATTTTATATTTGTCCAAAGCAAATAAATACTTGTTTATTTCAATTCTGCGTTTTATATTTGCATTGACATTTTGATTAAAACACAAACAAAAATACAAATTAAAATGTGAAACGCAATGAAAAAGAAAGCAATCAAGGTAACACGGGAAAGGGCTATCCAGATAGCCATGAACCACAACGGGATCAGCCGAGGCATGGCTGAAAGGTACACCGACAGCGAACTTCGTGAGGTATTGAGACATTTGAGACTTCAAGCAGCATTTTAACCATGGAAGCAACTATCGTAAAGAACGACGATTTTCAGACCGTAGGTTTTGAGATCAAAGGTAAGGACGGAAAGAGGGAGTTCTACTGGGGAATCACACCGAACAGCCTCTATTACACCAAATCAGTAAGCCTCACAGACGAGCAGTTCGCCTCATTCATCAGGATAAGTACGCAGCTCAATGAGCTCCGCAAATTCCAGAGCCGGTTTTTCAGTATAATCCAGCTGAACGAGAGCGTCATGGCACTTGAGACAGCGTTCAATTTTCAGGACATAGTCAAGGACATAGAGAACCTTGAAAAGCGTCTGGAACTTATGATCAACTCACTTAAATAATCAGGACATGGACATCAAAATTATCAAGAAAGACCTTGCCACAGCACTGGCACACCTTGAGGCAGCCGAAATCCTGCGAAAGAAAGCGGAAAGGCTCATAATGGAAAACGACGGATGGGGCACTCAAGAAGCGTCCGATGCGGAAGAAGCAAGCGACAAGCAGCTCATGGAGGCACACCGAAAGATCAGGAAGTCCGCAGAGGTAATGGAGGAATGGTTTGACGAGTGCAATGTTCCGCGAGAGGACTGACACCGCCGGAAAGGGCAAAAACAAGCCCTCAGAGCCCCGAACTCTCCGGAGACGATAAAAGATATAGCCAAGACAGGAAAACAGTTCAAAAGTTAAACAAACCACTAAATCAGTACAACAATGAAAGAACAGATCAAAGACGCAATGGACCAGCTCCTTGCAATCGCAGGTGGAGAAGCGACATTCTCCGAGGTAAAGATCAAGGCCACTTCGGCAAAGGGAACAAAGTTCAGTCTCGATGTCGCATACGCCAAGACTGACAAGGGCGTGAAATTCAAGGTGGATTTCAGCTATCCGTGCCCGATTCCGACACTGCTCCGTGACAAGCTCGAAAATACCGACTTCGACACAGCCGAGGAAGCATACCAGACGGCTATGCAGAAAGTCGATGCTATCGAGGCGGCTTGCGAAACCCTGTAAACGACCTTTCCCCCTATTTACCAAATCAGTGCGTACAATGGAAACACCAAAGGTCACACAGGAAAAAGTATTTCAGGCGATATGGGCTATCCTCGCGATAGCCTGCCTGATAACCGCGATCTTCTGCGGAGCGAGACATCACTTCTTCACGGCAGCGATCAGCGCAATAATGGCTCTGGCGTTCAGGGCGGAAGATCAGGACAGGAAAAAGAAATAACAATCAATCATCGAGGATATGGAAAACACAGCAACAACAATAGTAACAACACTCAAGAGAACAGCGGTGGAAGTGGAGCCGGATTGGGAGAACGACGGCTTTCTGCGAATCCGGAACGCCGAGACACTCAAGCGATACAGGGAGCTTCGTGACGAAGCCTACCACCTTGACACAGACCAGTTCGATATGTTCTTTGCATTCAGCCCCGAGCAGTTCGCCGAGGGCATGAAGAAGATACGCCCCCTCAAGGACGGAGAGAGGCTCGTGAGGCTGGCCGGAGGCGGGTTCTGCACAAAGGACGGTCTGGAGCGTTACAAGGAGTGGCACGAGGCACACCGTCAGAAGATAGCGACGGAGTGCGACCCTTACGAGGTCTATGTGCACGAGTGCAACAATCATGAGAGCTGTATCGCATGGGACGGCGACATGGAGGCGGTCCTGATCGTAGCGGACATCTGGGGAGACGATGTCGCAAGACAGATCAGCCCGCGTTTCCACAAGTGCCATTCTCTTGAGGGTATTTTGCAAGATAGGAGATAAGACAATGACAAAGACATTACTCAAGACCCCTTACAGGGCGGCAAAGGAAAAGCAGGACTTGGCGATACTCAAGGACTGGAACGAAATGACATCAATCCCTGGCCAGAGCCACACAATGGTCACACAGGCGCTGATGAAGAAATACAACCTGCACAGTCCGTCGGCTATCTGGTCGGCAAGACGCAGGGCGGAGAAGCTGCTGGAGCAGCAGGAGGCATGACATGTATTGCGATGTATGTATGGGGATCAACAGCCACAAATGTCCGGTATGCGGTGAGCAGCCGAGGCAGATTGAATGTCCGACATGCGGAGGCAGCGGAGCGGTAGCCTACTGGGCTATGAACCTCGAGACCGAGGAGGAGACGACAGTCACCTTCGAGGCTTGGAGCTGCATACCGGAGACAGCCGAGGAAGCGAGGAGCAGAGGTCAGAAATGGCACAGGCTCGAAATGGAGAAATGCGAGGAGTGCGACGGCACCGGATTGATATGGGAGGAACAGTCATGGTAGAGACAATGCTGACGATCAACGAGGTCGCAGGGCTGACCCAGTTGAGCATATCACACATTTACCACCTTGTCAAGGACAAGGCGATACCCCACTACAAGCTGGGATCGGCGGTAAGGTTCAAGAAGACCGAGATTGCGGAGTGGCTGCAATCGAAACGGGTTTACACGAAACAGGAGATTAACAGGGAAGCCGACACCTATACGGCAACCCACTAAACACAGTGACAATGGAAGATCAGAAGAAGAAAAATCTGGAACTCTACGAGTATTGGAGGGCGTGTCCGGCAGAGGCGAAGACGCCTATCAAGGGCGGCAAGCTTCAGGGCTATACCGACATCAATCCGGTATGGCGAATCAAGGTACTGACGGAGAAGTTCGGACCATGCGGCGAGGGCTGGTACATCGAGGAGGTGGAACGCTGGACGAACGAGACTTCTGCAGGAGAGGTCGGAGCCTATGTCAAGGTACACCTGTACTACAAGACCAGCTCCGGAGAATGGAGCAAGCCGGTTGTCGGCGTCGGAGGAAACAAGCTCGTGGGAAAGGGCGTCGGCACGGAGCAGAACGACGAGGCTTGGAAAATGGCTATGACGGACGCGATGTCGGTAGCCTGCAAGAATCTGGGTATCGCGGCGGATGTCTATTTCGAGAAAGACCGCACGAAGTACACCCTGCAGGAGGAGGCGGAGCAGCGCGGACAGACCGGACGATCAGCCGGCAGGCAGCAGGGTTCACAGCAGCAACAGCCCCAGCAGGCGGCAAAGACGCGTGTAACGATGCACGCCCTCCAGACCGGAGCCCACAGCAAGGAGGTCGTATGGCTCGCAGGGTACAACCCAGCCGACAAGGAGGCGTATGCCAACGCCCGCACCTCACTCTGGAACGCCTTTGAGTGGGAGTCCGGCGATGTATTCCTTGAGCTTGAGAAAATGGCTAACGGAGTAAGAAGATCACAACAAACTCAAAATTCATAACGGTATGGAAAACATCTACAAACTATCACAAAGAGCCGCCGAGGTATCAATGAGATACGAGGAGGCAAGAGCCGCCCTTGAGGAAATGTACGAGGCTAACGGCGGAGAGGTCACAGCCGAGACCGATGAGAAGTCGGCAGAGCTTGAGGCATTGGAGGAAATCAAGCGACAGGTAGCGGAGGAATTCGTGAGGTTCCCTGGCGAGTATGCCGCATGGTACAAGAATGTCGAGGCACAGCGCAACCTGATAGAGGGCGAGAGGAAAGCAATGGAGGCGGAACAGAAGAAGGTCCTCGCAAGGTACGACGCAGCAATCAAGAAGAAAGAGGCGACGCTGGCATGGATTCGTGAGAACATGGAGGCGGCTATGAAGATCGCGGAGGTCAAGAAGTTCGACAAGAAGCAGACGGGCGGCATGTTCAGCATCTACTTTCAGACGAGCAAGTCGGTGGATGTGGACGAGGCACTCGCGATGAAAGACTACAAGGAGGCTATCGACAAGCTGGCCGCGACCCTGCCGGACTGGCTGTCCCTTACGCCGAAGATCAGCAAGAGCGTTGCCGGCAAGCTGGAGACACTTCCGGAGGGATTTGAACGCAAGGAATCGAAGACCCTGATAATCAAATAGCCCTATGATACTGATCACGAACAACCAACGCGACCAGCTTATCCGTATGCTTGCACTGCTTCCTCAGATTGAAAGCAACAGCAGTCGGGTTCGTGAGACAATCCGGAAGTCAAAGATTCTGCGCAGGAAGCTGGCAGAGCGTCCGGAGATCAGTACGGAAGAATTCAAGAAACTCGAAATCGAAAGGAGGACAGACAATGGCGAAGAAAGACAGTAGACCGTACCTTACACACGACCTCGGCGCTCGCAACGACCCGAAGCTCATGGGAATGGTGCTGGAAATGGGAGGTATCGGCAAGGCTATCTGGTGGGACTTGGTCGAAATGCTCTGGGAGCAGGAGGGCTACCTGCCAATGAACTTCAAGATGCTTGCCTTTGATCTTCGCTACTGTTCCCCTGCAGATATCGAGAGGGTTGTCACCGAGTTCGACCTGTTCCAGAATGACGGAGAGAAGTTCTGGAATGTGTCGGCGCTTGCAAGGATTCAGCATAAGGCGAAAGTATCCGCCCAAAGAAGCGAAGCCGGCAGAGCTGGAGGCATAGTAACTCAAGCGCACAGGGCTGCTCAAGCAGGCGAAGTAGCACCGCTTGAACAACCATCAAGCAACGCAGAAGCAAATGATAAGCAAATGCTTGGAGGTTGCTTAAGCAGCTCGGAAGCAATAAATAAATATATATTCAATAAATTAACAAACTTAAATAATCAAGATAAGTCTATCTATACCGCATGCGCGGGAGAGGACATAGAGAGCTTTTTTATAATTTTCCATTTTGAGAAGAACAGCCGCAGAGCGGCTCATGAAGTGGCCAGATTCCTGGCGCACTACTCCCCTACGAACTGGATGATCGGCGGACAGCCGGTAAAGAGCAAGGAGGCACTTGCAAGGAAGTGGAATGTCGAAGACCCTACTGACAGGGTGTACAAGGACGAGAAGCCCCTGCAGTACCTCAAGGCTGCATACATCAACGCACGGAACGCCGGCAACGAGGAACGCTGGAGGCTCGTCCGTGAGGTCAGGGACATGCAGAGCAGGATTACCGACGGACAGGTGCTCTACATCTTTGCATGCTCCGACTATGCGAGGCAGCTGATCTTACAGTTCGGTCCTAACATCGAGGGATTCACCGTCAATTTCGTAATAAGATGATGAACGACCTCGACAAGAAAGTCCTCGACGCGATCCGGCTGGTATGCCTGTTCAAGGAGTCCGCGAAGCTTTACCCCGTCATCTGCGACGAGCTGGAGCTGGGAACGAACACCCCAGGCATGAGCCGAAGCGACAGGCAGGAAGCCCTGAAGAGGCTTGAAGCAGCCGGACACATCAGGCGAGGAAGAACAATCAACCGATACTATTATGTACCAACAATCAATGACAAGGATATGAACGCATACGAAGCAAAACTCAAAAAGTACCTCGATGAAACTGCCAGCAAAGACAAGGCTTTTGCCGAGAAGTATGCAGCAAAGATCGAGAAAGACGGAGGCATAGACAAGTCCATCAAGGGATGCGGCGACTACATCGCCAGCGAGGTCTCCAAGAACAGGAAGCGGCAAGTGTGGACCGATCCGGAAATCTACGGAATGGCTCTGCATTACTACGACGAGGGTCTGACGGCTCCTACGAACACTCCACGATACGATGTGGTTGTCACCAATCCGGAACTGACGGAGGAAGACAAGAAACGCCTTGAAATCGAGGCAAAACAAGCCGTTGAAGCCGATTACAGGCGCAAAGCGGAGCAACGCATCAAGGACGAGGCTGAAAGGGCTGAAAAACGCCGTAAACAAGCCGAGCAGAAAAAGCAGGAGCAGCTTGAAAAGAAACGCAAGGAGCTGGAGGCAGAGGCGACATTATTCAGTTTTGAGGAGGAATAGCCATGAAAGACTGTGAGGAAATCAGAGAATGGTATCAGGAGCAGCGCCAGCGTAAGGAGCAGTCCAGAATGGACTACTGCAAGAGGCAGATCGAGGCGCTGGGCTATCCGGTGACGGTGTACCCTGACGGCAAGAAGCTGACATTTGAGCTCAACGGCAACACGATCACTGTGTTTCCGTACAAGGGCTGGTGTACCGGCAAGGGCATCAAGGACGGGCGAGGAATCCAGAACCTGCTGAACCGCTTGAGAAAGGAGCGTCGCCAAAGGCTGGAGCTGGAGAATACGGAGTTTGACTGTGGCCACAATGTGGATCATAACCCAAAGGAGGAGCAGATATGATGCAGAGATTGTTCAGAAGAAAGGTGATCGTCCAGAAATGCACCGTCGAGCTTGGCACATACTTCAAGCTCATGAAGAAAGACGGCAAGGCTTCATGCTCGATATGGATCGAGGGAAACACACCGGTACTCTGTGACCTGTATGTGAGCAAGAGCCACAGGAAAAGAGGCATCGCGACAAAGATGATCAGGCTGTGCGAGGAGATTGTCAAGGAGGAGGGCTTTGAGCACATCTTCCTATGGACGAGAGAGGGAAGCTGGCTCGTGATGTGGTACAGGCAGAAAGGCTATGAGCCGACAGGGGAAATCCTGTTAAGACCTGGGGAATCATTCAGAAACATTTGGCTACGAAAGGAACTATGAAAGCACTTGAAGAATACAAGAAGCGAACACAGAGTGTAAAGAGCTTCAAGAAAAGCCTCGAAAGAATGCGCAAAGCTCGGAAAGAGTGTCGAGCCTATCATGATATCGACAAGCACAGCGACGGCTTCTCGACCGATCCTAACACATGGGGCATAAAGGTCAAGGCACTCTATTTCCGAAGCTTCACCGGATATTTCGGTAACAGCGACTGCTATTCAGATTTCGACAAATCAGAATTTGCGGAAGACTGCCTCCTTGAGGCTATGAATGTCATGAAAGATGAAATCCTTGACAAGACGCTGGAGATAATGCAGCAGAGGACGGAGAAGATCAAGGAGGAAGCCATGAAAGAATATGCGTTTATGGTAGATGAATTTAACTCTGACGAACAATGAAACCAAGAAGCAATATAGAAAGACGGTTCGTCGATTACGCGAATATACTTCCGCCGATCTGGGACGAAATATCAGAGTACGCCTACTCCAACCACTTCGCCGCGGAGGCTTATTACTGGCAGCACAGGGGCAACAATCAGGAAATCTGGTGCCAGTGCTGCGGACACCGAGAGCCGTGCGACAGCTGGCTCGTGATGTCGGCGGAGGATTATGTATGTCCGGCATGCGGAAAGGTCTGCAAGGTCAAGCAGCTGCGAAAGGACAGCTCCACAAGAGCGACATCCTGCTACTACCTGTCCGTGTTCGACATCTTCGACGGGATTCAGGTCGTCCGCACATTCGAGGTCTTCCGGAGCAACCACAAGTCCGGCCCGACCGATTACAGCATGAGTGAGATTTACCAGAACTGGATTCTTGAGAACGGGCGTGAGATCATAACATCGAGACCGTTCAGCAGAGGGTGGAACTTCATGCACTGGGACTACACAGCCGGTTACGGAATCCAGACGCACAATGCCAGAAGCGGCGGTTATTTCAGTTATGGTGACCTTTTCGATGTCTCTGATAACTGGATATTCCCGAAGATAAAACTTGCGAAATATCTGCGTTCAAACGGCATTGATGCAAGAAAGGTCAAATCACTTTATAAGCGGTCTGGATGTTCGGTGACGGACGCTCTCTCGAAGTGGATGCAGACCCCGTATTACGAGACGCTCTGGAAGATCGGGCAAAGGGACATATTCTGGCACTTCATGAAAAGTGACTGTCACAGGAAGCTCCCGAAGTACGCCGATTCGATCAAGATTGCACTCCGTCACGGCTACACTATCCCCGACCTCCGGATGTGGCTTGACTACATCGACGACCTCATTGAGCTGGGGCTTGACACCAGAAGTCCTCACTACCTCTGTCCGGAAGACCTCGAGAGAGTGCATGGTCGCATGACCGCGAGGGTACGCAGGATAAGAGACAGAAAGGCTGCGGAAAAGCAGCTGCAGGAGATAGAGGCTTACGAGCCGAAGTACCAGAAGCGTATCGCACCGTACATCGGTCTATGCTTCAGGATCAGCGACATAGAGATAACCTGCCTGCCGACCGTGCAGTCGGTGTATGCCGAGGGAAAGGCTATGAGCCATTGCATATTTCAGCGTGAATACTACAAGAGCATCAACAGCTTGCTCATGACGGCTCACAGGATTTCAACCGGAGAGAGGCTTGAGACGCTTGAAATCAGCCTGACCAGCTTTACGATCTTACAGAGCCGAGGCAGGAACAATACGATGAGCCCTCAGCACGACACAATCATAAGGCTCATGAATGCCAACATGAAACACATTCGGAACATAAGCAAACACAGTATGGCAATTTAATTCATTAACCCATTTAATCAACAAATCATGATGAAAATTTTTATTGAAAATCCTGCTGACCAGACACTGGTAGCAGTTGAGGACTGGAAGAAAGTCGAGAACCCACAGAGCGCACAGCTCGTGATCATTCAGACAAGCGAGACCACCGGAATCAAGATTCACAAGAATCAGCTTGCCGGACGGTTTGAGTTCAAGGAGGCACAGGAAGCGGCAGCCGGCTTGAAAGATTTTGACGAGCAGGGATTCCGATGTCCTACTCGCCGCGAATGTCTTGACATCTACGACGCAAGGTTTCAGGGTCTCGATGAAGCCCTTGAGCTAATCGGCGGAGAAAGGCTGGATAACAACTGGATTTGGACCTGCGAGGAGGACCCAGACCCCGAGTACAGTAGCAACCTCGCCTTCATCTTCAACGGCAGCAACGGTGTACTGAACTACGACAACAAGTACCACAGTAACTCCGTGCGCCCCGTCACTGCTTTACAATTCGTTAAATAGTTCCCCGTTCCTCCGGCAGTCGCTCGACAGAGTCTGCCGGAGGGCTTAAACCGAAACGATATGAAAAAGGCAATGTTTAATGATGAAGTCGGACTGACAGATGCGGTAATCGCGAAGACGAAAGACCTAACTCGCCGAGTGATCCCGTCCAAGATTCTGCACCAGTTCGGCGTAAATCGGCACACATTCGAGGCAAGGAAGCGCGACCTTGTGGAGGCTTCACCTTGGAAGATCGGAGAAATACTGGCGGTTGCACAGCCATACAGCCGAATTCTGAACTGGAGGGAGGATGCTCCGAAAGACCTCGCACAGCACGCAGGATTTTCAAACAAGATGTTCGTCGATCCGGAGCTCATGCCTCACCGAATCCGCATCACGGGAGTGAGGGTCGAGCAGCTGCAGGACATCACGGACGAGGATTGCGCCAGAGAGGGAATAGAATTCGAGCCTGAAAGACCTGTCGCGCCGTTCGGCTTTTACGGTCAGGCTTACATCACCCGACATGGTACGATGAAGCAGAGGAGCTGGTGGTTCGCCACGCCTCGGGACGCTTTCCGGAAGCTTATCGAGAAAGTGTGCGGCAAAGGGACATGGGAGGAAAACCCGTATGTCTATGTTTATGAATTCAAACTGATCAGACGATGAATACTACACACAACAGCCCGAGTCCGGAAGCGGTACACAAGTCTTTCTGCAAGAGTGTTCTGCAGATGCTTGACAAACAGCAGGAGTATTTCAGGACAAGAGACCCCAAAGTTCTTGGAGAGAGCAAGAAAATGGAGCGAAATGTCCGGAACTACATCGACACGGTGCTCAACCCAACGCTATTTTGACAATGGAAAAGAATACAAGAGTAAAAGACATCACGCTCACTTATGAGGGTTGCGACAGCTGGGGTCGCCCAGTTTACAAAGATCAGAACGGTCGCTATTGGAAAGATGTTGATCTGGGAGGGCGACCAACCCAGAACGGTATCTGCAGCGCAGACAGTTTCGATGGGGAGCCGTATGCTTCCGTGCATTATTACACAGCAATCAGGAGCGTATCAATACAGGGCGGACCGGACAGCGGCGCAAAGTTTCAAATCAAATAACCAACAAAGTATGCTAAAGACAGACATAATCGGAAACCTCGGGGCGAACGCCCAGGTTAAACAGATCAACGGAAAGGACTATGTGAGTTTCGACATAGCCCACACAGAGAGGGACACGACGGTATGGGTCAGCGCCCTGTGGAGGGGCAACGGCGGAAACCTCCTGCAGTACCTGACCAAAGGCACATCGGTATTCGTGAGGGGCAACCTCTCGGCAGGGACATACACGACACGCTCCGGCGAAGTGCGTGTTTCCTTGAGCGTCATGGTAAGCGAGATAAACCTGATCTCCTCGACCAGAGGACAGGAGGAGCGTGGCTATCTCCAAGGAGCTCGGCAGCTTTCGCAGCAACAGCCCGCACCGCCGGCACCTCCGGCTGAACCAGCCGCGCCTGTAGAAACTCCGCCACCAGATGATGACTTACCGTTTTAGCCTAAATCAGCGACTTTATGGCAAAAAACGATAAAGCGGTCAAGCCGACAAAGAAAGTTCGTCAGAGGGCAAATAAACGCCCTTTGACGGATACTTTCACAGCGATTTGTCTGAGCGAGTTGAGAATGGAGGTCGTCAAGGAGTTCCAGTTCCACCCGACGAGGCTGTGGCGATTCGATTACGCGATCCCCTCCCACAAGAGGGCGGCGTATTCTCGAAAGGACGGCATACGCGAGGGGCTGGATTCATCGGCGACATCGAGAAGTACAATGAGGCGGCACGGCTCGGCTGGAGGGTCGTCCGGACAGTTCCATGGGAGCTGCACACTCACAAGACGGTTGAGCTCTTGAGGGAGTTAATCAACAATTCAACAAATTAAGTGCGTACAATGAAAGCATTTTATTTATCTTTGTCGCACGCAACACAAAAGAGTATCAAGATGATAAGCATTTCAGAATTTGTATCGGTTGGCCACCCAGACAAGGTGGCGGACTACATAAGCGAGTACCTGCTTGACAGGTATCTGGAACGGGACCCGAATGTGCGGTATGCCGTAGAGGTCCAGATAAAGGGCTACGATGTCACCCTTGCAGGCGAAGTGACATCAACAGTAAAGTTCGACCAGCAGGAAATCGCAGGTTTCGTCATGGATGCCGTGAGAGAAGTCGGCTACACGAAGGAGTACGCCCAGAAGTGGGGTCCGGAGAACACGATCTTTGCGGACGCCCTCTCTGTCAGGACACTCATAACGGAGCAGTCTCCGGACATCGCACAGGGTGTCGATAACGACGGCTGGGGAGATCAGGGTATCTTCTTCGGAATGGCAGAGCCGACGATCAGCAATAAGTTGCCGGAGGATTTCAGCTTTGCGCGTTACCTCGGACAGACCATATACCGAGCGGCAAAATCAGGACTACTTGATTGCGGTCTGGATATCAAAGTTCAGGTGATGTATGAGACGGCTGCAGGAAAGTCTGCGCTTCGGCAGATAATTGTGGCCGCGCCCGTAAAGAGTGAAAAAGCTGCAAGGGATCTATATGAATTCGTCGCTTTCAAACAAGTTTCCGAGCTAATAGAAGGCAGCTGGATCCCTTGGAAGTCAAAGCAGCCGCAGCTCATTATAAACGGCACGGGTTCATTTGTCAAGCACGGTCCGATTGCAGACTGCGGAACAACCGGACGCAAACTCGCTGTGGACTTCTACGGCGGAAACTGCCGAATCGGTGGAGGCTCACCTTGGACAAAGGACGGCAGCAAGGCTGACCTTGCCCTGAACCTGTTTGCCCGTGAAATGGCAATGCATCAGGCACGCCTGCACGGCGAAAGGGTGGAGGTTCAGCTTGGCTGTTGCATCGGGAGAAAGGAAGTCCATTATGTGGTAACGGGATCAAGAGGACAGCTGCTCAATCAAGGGGAACTTGAACTTGGCGTGCAGTTGCTCCGTGATCGTTACGGGCTCGACATGCCGATCTATGCAGACCTGTGCAAAAGGGGGCTGTTTGGAGACAGCACCCGACCTTGGGAAATACTTAACATGGAGGGAATATAATGGCAAAAGAAAAACTCAATTATCCTGATCTTCCACAGTGGATGCAGGATTTCAAGCTCAGCCCCCAGGAATGGGAGGGCGAAAAGGTCTATTACGGACTGATACCGACCGGCTCTATCGAGAGGAATGACGGACAGCTCGACGGCGTGCCGTCAAATCCTCGTGAATGGACGAGGGACGACCTTGACAGGCTCATGACCTCGATACAGGAAGACCCGATAATGTTCCTTGCAAGAGGCTGTATCATCTATCCGCTTGAGGGTCGCGAGGCTTGTATCGCTATCGGCGGAAACATGAGGCACAACGCATCCGAGGAGCTCGACCACCAGTATGTCCCGAGCGTCATCTTCCCTATGGGTACGGATGTGGCCACGCTCAAGAGGGTTGCAGCGAAGGACAACGGCCACGCCGGAAAGTTCGACTGGGACAAGCTCGCAAACGAATGGACTGACCTTGCACTCGGGGATATGGGTATCAATGTCTGGGAAATGGCAGATCAGGCACAGGGCGAAAGCAGCTCGTCAAGCAGCTCCAGCGACTCACCCGAAAAGGGAAGCACGACATCGCAGCGTCTTCTTCTCCAGTTCGGCGGAAACAAGGTTCAGATGTCCGAGGCGGAGCTTGAAGGTCTGCAGAGTATCTTTGACCGTCATGTCGAGAAGACAGGCTCAAGCTATGGCTTCGTGCTGAAGCTCATAGGTGGCTATTTCGACGGTGACGAAAACAGTGAGGAGGATAGCTATGCAGACAGTGAAGATTAAGGATTTGAAAGGTGCCGAGTACAACCCTCGGTATCTTTCTGACGAGAGCTTTGAAATGCTCAAGCAGAGCATCCGCGAGCTGGGTATCATAAAGCCCGTGATCGTCCGCATCGAGAACCGCACCCTGATTGCAGGTCACCAGAGGACAAAGGCGATGACGGCACTCGGCTACGAGGAAACTCCGGCTTATGTTCTGAAAAATCTGAATTACGCAGACGAAGTGCGTTTCAACCAGCTTCACAACGCCTGCGAAATCGAGGTGTCTCCGAAAGCTCCGAGCATCCGCATCAAGGGAGATTTGAAGGTCGGAGAATTCCAGCGCGTAAAGAATAGCGACATCGAGGTCCTGAACTTCGGAAAGATGAACGCCTGGGTGAATGTTCTCTCGAAGCTACTCCTGAAATATGGAGAGTTCGGCTGTCCTATCGCCACACCGGACGGCACCGTGCGCGTGAGTGCGGCGTATGCGTATGCTGCAAAAGTGGCCGGAATGGATATCGACCTGCTCGTTCTTCCGGATGACAAGGCGGCAAAGGCTGTGAATTATCTTTCCAAACAGTATGGAGTTTTCAGCTATGATCTTCTTGAGAAGAAGACATATCAGCAGAGGTTTGCGCAGAAGAAACGCCTGCGTGACGGACGCAAGGGAGAGGCGAATTCAAACAAGAGCTTCCTTTTTGAGAAATATGTGCTCCCCTACCTCAAGGACAAACCCCGCACCTTGAGGATTCTTGATTTCGGGGCTGGCCAGAAGGACTACTCAAAGAAGCTTGTCAAAATGGGATTCAAGGTCACATCGGTTGATCCTTACCATATGAAGTCTGGCTCAAACGACATCGACATCAAGGGCAATGCCGACGACTTCCGACGGATCGCAAGGGAAATCGAGACACAGGGGCTGTATGATGTCGTGATATGCGACAGCGTCCTGAACTCGGTGGATTCAATGGAGGCTGAGAAGTCGGTCATTCACACCGTTTACGGGCTTTGCCGTATGGGCGGTCAGATATTCATTTCCGGAAGGAACTTTGAGGCGGAGGAAAAGAGGAGCAACACAAAGGTCATCAAGACGGAAGACAGCCTGATTCGCTTCTATGACGAAAATCATTTCAGTGGAATCTTCCGAAACGGCGAATGGTTCTACCAGAAGTATCACACCAGGCAGGACATCGAGAACATCGCGAAGCTCATGAGTTCCCGTTACGAGATACACTTCAATTCGCAGGCATTCGAGATTTGCGCGGTAAAGGACCGGAGCGTCCCTATCGAGGATGTGGTGGCCGGACTTCGTTTCGAGTGGAACCTGCCTCTGCCGAACGGCTTCCGATATGGACTATCATCGACAATCGAAAAATCGTACCGCTATGCAGTTTCCAACGCTTGAGCTCTTTAAGACCACAGAGAATTTCCGTTACCTGTGGCTGAAATATGTGACGGGCTTTGATCTGTCCGTTCACTGTGCGAAATGCCTCGTCGGACAATACTCCCAATACTTCAAGATTGGGGGTGTCCAGACGAAGAATGCAATCGGCTTGAGGCTCTTTGAGTCCTATGCCCGTTATTACTACCTCTGCGGCGTTACAACGCCCTTTCGCTGGGAAGATAACCTGCACCTCGCCTTTGAGTACGAAAAGGGCTCACAGGTTGTTTACTGGGACGGCAGGACGCAGATAGTGATACAGGATGCAAGACGCATAGACATCAAGGAGCTCCCGAGCTACGACCTTGACCCTCACGGCAAGCTGGCAGAGTATCATACCTGCCGAAACTGGCGGTTCGCCTATCAAATGGTACACGGTTTATAAAAACAGAAATCCCCACCTCGTTCAGTCAAGGTGGGGACTCCTCAAATCAGGTCGCAATGTCAAATCTTATCAACAGCCTCCAAGATACGGTCGCTTATGTCACGAAGCGCATCTTTCAGCTTTTCCTTTTCCTCCGGAGTGAACTTCGCAGGAGAGCCGTTCACGATGTTTCCGTTGATCCTCTGGTAAAGCCAAGACTGGGACTTGCCGAAATACTCCCGTGCTACAAACGCGACGGACAGGCACTTCAAGACAAACTCAATGCTCTGGCGCATGGAGACCTCCTCGGCTTTCTTTATGTCCGCGTCAAGGCTCTGGCGGTATGCTTCAGCAGCCTCCTCGCCTCCGGAGATCATGAGCTCCTGAAGCTCGTTGAAAAGTTCCGCTTTGCGGTCTGGGCACTCCGAAGCAAGAAGCTCTGCCTTGAGTGCGTCGAATCGTTTCTTAATCGTACTCATAAATATATGCTTGATTTTAATCCTCCCCTATGCGGGGAGGGGTTAAAAGTTAAACTTAATCCATCCACTTCAGGACCTCTATCAGTCGTTCAATCTTGTCGTCAAGGTCCTCGGTGTGTGTCGCTCGGAGCTGTCGGTATAATGCTATATCTATCAAAAGCGTCTCAAGCATTTCCTTTTTCTCCTTGGACATCCTCACCTTACCTCATTTGATCTTCATAATAACACCTCCTTTTATCAATGTGCTACAAAGATAATAATCAAAATGTTATTATGCAAATAATTCTAATGTTATTTTGTTAATTTATATAAAGTTATGGCGAAATTTAATGCAGAAATGCTCTCGAAGTGTGTGGCTTGGGTGGAGAAGAATGGTCTCTATCCCCAGCCTGGCGGTGCTCCGATAAAGCAGTTCTGCGAAGCAGTGAAGATTGACCCGAAGACATATAGGGTGTGGATGGAAAATCCCTCTTTCTCCTCTGCTATTAAAAACGCGCAGGAGTGCTTCAAGGAGACGACAGTCATCGAGGTCGTGAACGCCTTGAAGAAGAAAGCCCTTGGATTCACGCAGCAGACCTATCGCGAGGAGAAAGCCCCAGAGAAAGTCGTGATATATGAGAACGGCAAGAAGGTAAAGGAGATCATGGGAGAAATGCGTGTCGTCAAGGCGGTCGGAGAGATACAGTATTATCCACCTGAAACGGCTGCTGCAATCTTCCTGCTGACAAACCTTGACCCAGACAACTGGAAGAACTTCCGAGGTCCGGAGATCAAGGCTTCCAACATCGAGCCGCCACGAGAACTGACATCGAAGGAGCTCAAGGAGTTCCGAGGCAAACTTGAAAAGAAATACTGATATGGCGACAGATCGTGATGCTACGAGGGCGTGGGTCGATGAAAACACTTTGAATTTCACGCGATATACATTCAAGGAGACGACAGGGCGAAAGTTCGTTGTCGGTGAACATCATAGGATAATAGCGGATGCCATTGATCAGATACTGGCCGGCAATCCGGAATATCAGTATGTGATGTTCAATATCCCTCCACGATACGGAAAGACCGAACTTGTCGTAAAGTCCTTCATCGCGAAAGGTCTCGCGGTCAATCCGCAGAGCCGATTCCTGCATCTGTCCTATTCCGACGACCTCGTGAAGGACAACTCCAAGACGATCATGGAGACAATCAATAGCGATGCTTACCAGCGGTTGTTTCCGGAGGTCCAGATCGTGGGGCGAAGTGCCAAGAAGTGGTACACCTCGGCAGGTGGCGGGATGTATGCGGTCTCGACAGGCGGTCAGGTGACAGGATTCGGAGCCGGACAGGTTGATGCAGAAGTCGAGGACGAGGAATGGGATGAAAACGAGATTGATGAATTCATACCTGCCAAGAACGGATATAAGTTCGCAGGAGCCGTCATAATAGACGACCCTTTGAAGCCGGAGGACGCGGTCAGCGATACTCTCCGTGAGCGTGTAAACAACCGCTTTGAAAACACGATACGAAGCCGAACTAACTCCAGATATACCCCTATCGTGATAATCATGCAGAGGCTGCACGAACACGACATGTGCGGCTACTTGCAGGAGCTTGAAGGGCTTGTCGAGAATGGTGGTAAATGGAAGGTTATCTGTCTCCCTGCATTGAGCATTGATGAGGAGGGAAACGAAAAAGCCCTCTGGGATCACAAGCATACGGTCAAAGAACTACATGAACTCGAGGAGAAAACTCCGTACATCTATGAAACCCAGTATCAGCAGAATCCGACGCCTCTTGAAGGTCTCATGTACACGAAGTTCAGGACATACGCGACATTCCCGATTGGGAACTACACGATCAAGAACTACACCGATACGGCAGACACCGGAGCCGACTTCCTCTGCTCGATTGATTACAGGGAGTATGATAATGGCGACTGTTATTTGCTGGATGTGCTTTATACGGATAAGCCTATGGAGTTCACCGAGCCAGAGACAGCACGAATGATTACGAGAGATCAGGTTTCTCTGGCGAACATCGAGAGCAACAACGGAGGTCGAGGTTTTGCGAGAAATGTAGAAAAGAACGCCAAGAAGCTCGGGAACTCAAGAACCAACATTCTTTGGTTTACACAGTCGGAGCCAAAGGATGTCCGCATCTTCTCGAAGTCTGCAGAGGTTCAGAATACAATCTACTATCCTGAGGGCTGGGAAAGGAAGTGGCCGCTATTCGCAAAGGCTGTCAAGGGATTCCGAAAAGAGGGCAGAAATGCGCACGATGACGCTCCGGATGTACTCACGGGCATTTGTGAGAAGAAAGCCTGTCAGACACGAAATAAATGGCAAACGACATAAAACACTATACGATTATGAAAGTCTTGGAAATTATCAAAGAGGTCTGCTCAAAAGCAGTGCCTGGTTACAGTTTCGAGTTTGAGACTGAAAGGATGATGAATGTCTTGGCTGACGACATCAAGTTCCCCCTGATCTTCTGGGAGGAGTACACGCTGAACGACGGCCACTATTCGGAGGGAACAGGAGGAATGAGGAAGACTGTTCCGGTGGAGCTGTCATTCATGAAGCTCGGACCGCTTGACAATCCGAATCCGGATGCAATCGAGAGGGAGCGAATCCGAGAGCAGATTGAGGAGGAAGCGATACGCCCGTTCATCGAGTGCCTGAACTCATGCGGAAAGGTTACGCCTGTAAAGGATTTCACGATCACTCCACAGCCTCCCCTTTTCGATACGAATGCCGTCAGCCTCCTCCTGAGGTTCAGTGTCACCTATAAGCTGTGCTGGTAATGAGACGGATTGGAGACATAGTCCTCGGAACTGTCAATATGGCAGACGGGGAATTCACATACGGCAATAGAATAGCCCTCGGCGAAATCTTCGCGGATGACAGCCTTACTGATTACTACAAGCTCAAAAAGGCTTTCAAAGAGATTTACGGGTATTCCTGCAGGTGGCTCCCGATAAAGAAGCGAGTCCGTGTGCTGAATGACATTCTGAAAGGACTTTACGACTGGGTCAAGCGAGAGGGACAGCTGCTGCACTATGACCCGACAAGTGACGAGATAGCAGCCGGAATAAAGGAGTACTCGAAACGCGTGGGAAGTCTGGCCACGATTCAGGCGATAGCGACAAAATTCTCCGTCGATCCGGACGAGGTCCTGAAATGGGATTACGGAAAGGTCTTCGGAATCCTGTTCAACGACCTTGAGCTGTTCAAGTACAACAAACGATATAGCAAGGTAATGGATGAAAAAAGCAGACATCATAATCGCTTCCGCTCTTGATGACGCGATAGAGGAGATCAGGAGCAATTCGAGAGCAGCCGGACAGGTAGTGACGGGCAAGACCTTGAAATCCCTTTACAGGGAGGTTGTCCCAGAGGCGGACGGCTACACTGCAAGACTGTACGGCAGGGCTTATTTCGGAGCCCTTGAGACCGGAAGCGGACCGGCACGAAAGAGAGGCACGGACGCAGAACGCGAGGAATTCCAGCGTAACCTTGAGGAATGGTGCAGAATACGCGGTTTCCCGAGTTCTGGGCTTACGCCTGAACAACTTACCCGTGTAGCGAAATGGCTTCGCTGGAGGCTAAATAAATACGGCTCACGGCTGTATCGCAAGGGAGGAAGAAAAGACATCTTCTCTCCGGCGGTCGAGAACTTTGAAGAAAGGCTCACAGAGCAACTCACGAGCTTCTATTCAACCGAGGTAGAGAATTTATTTACAGAGGGGTTTCAGGGCTTCGGCAATTCCCCGCAATAGCAAAATGATATGAGAAACATTCTGAAATCAAACAGCCAGGCGATTTTCAATACGAGCGATAGACTGGCAGACAACATCGCAGGCGGAGTGGCAATCTGGGAAGTCCCTCCGACATATTGCTGTGCGTTCAATCCCATTGTGTTCAAGCGGACGAAGTTCCTGCATGAGATTGACACCTACGAGCCAACCCAGAAGATTGTTCCGAACTTCGTGTACTTTGACAACGAGGACGGACGCATCATCTATTTTTCAAGACCGACAGCCTCCCCTCTTGTGGTCGTCGTAAGTACGGACAGAGGCGAGCTGACCTGTAAGATCGGGGCAGGAAATGACGAGTGGGGAATCAGCGGAATCTGTGGCGAGATTTACAGCATACTGTCAGTATCGTTCTTCGAGGGAGAGCGTGCTGACTATGTGCAGGACCATGAGTATATCTACATCCGCAAGGGAGCAAGTTATTACGGCTCTGACTTCATCTGTTCACCGGACATGAAGGTTGCATATCGAGACACAGCGATCGAGACGGTTCACCTTTGCGTCTACAAGCAGAACGGCTCCTATGAGACGATGATAGCGGAATCCTACAAGGGAGTCTGCAGGTTTGACATTTCGTCTCTGGTCAAGACATGGCTGAACACCTCCCTCAAGGACTTCAAGGGAGCCGAGCTGGTAAAGGACAACGCCCTGTTTACGAAGTTCACGATAAAGGGTATCGGAGGCAGCGGATATGCGGAGACCTTTGTCGCCCTCAATGCCGTTGCACAGATCGGTGAGCCGTCTGACAGAACTGGGTATGTAGGTAGTGTTCTGACCACCTTTGAGCACCTTAACTACTACAAGGGTTTTGAGCTGGATTACTCGATACTCGCGGGGGCTCAGCCTATCGAGACAGAACGCGGAGAAATAGAGTCGAAGGCTGTCACCCGAATAAGAGTGAACGATCTGGAGCAGAAGCTTCTTGACCATAACCTCTCGGAGATAACCGATGACAGAGGTCTGCCAATCACGACACTGCCGAACTTCGACACAAAGGTATTTGCCCGCAGAACTCCAAGAAACCCGTTTTATTTGCGCTGGATTAACCGTCTTGGAGGTGTAGATTATTTTATGTTCGCACTTCGCCAGAAGATAAGCACAAGCGTAAAATCAACGAGCTCATATACTCCGGTGATCAATGATGTGGCACAGGCGAAGTTCAATCAGAAAGTGTACGCGATGACAACCGAATCGACGGTGACAATCGGTGCGGAGGGTCTGACGGACGCCGAGTTCAACGCCCTGTCGGCTGTGCCTTACTCCCCTCTCATTGAGTGGTACGACGAGGCACGAGGCAAATGGATTGAGCTGTCTATCCACAAGTCGGCTCTTGATTACGCCCGCCATGATGCAACGCACAGCATAGAGTTCACGCTGCTCCTCCCGATGATTAACACACAATTCTAACAGCCATGACAGAACAGATTTACATCAACGGAATACTGATGGATCAGGAAGGCGGCAAGCCCACCTCCCTTGTCTATCAGTCGCCGATATTTACGGATATCGACAACATCGTGAGCAATCGCACGAACTCCGTGAATTTCCCTGTGACGAGGAATAACCTGAACGCGATAGATAACTGTCAGATGACAAGCGGAAGCTCGAAATTCGCCTATCGCAGACACACCGTCAAATACTATCGGGACGGCGTGCAGATATTCTCGGGTTACGGCACACTCATGTCAGTGACCCAGACGCAAATCAAGTTCACTTTCACATGGGGAAATGTCGCGGCGTTCAAGAAGCTGCTCGATTACAAGCTTCGCAAGATAAAGGGTCCAGCCGGTCAGGCGGAAATCAGCATCCCTTGGAGGGACGATGCCGTGAATACTCCGAACTTCGCGATGAACCTTGATACTGGGGGCTATCCGCATCCGGTCATGAAGGTATCAACCCTGCTCGCGGGTATCGAATTGACAACCGGCGTGACGATTGAGAATAAAGAGCTGCTTTCGGATTATCGCATACCCGTAACCGGAAAGCAGGCAGATGACAACGCCAAGCGTAATCAGGGAGCAATGACCGGAAACGACATATACGCGAAGACCTGGGGAATGATGTGCCACTTCCTTACGAGCGCTCCTGCGAATGATGTTCGAGGAATGTATATCGGAAACGGCATGTATGATGTCGAGCCGTATGAAACTCTCCAGATTATCGTGCCAGCTTCATTCCGATACTCATGCACAAAGCACACGGGCGTATCATCGCAGCAGGTTGCTGTCTTTGCGGTTGATGAAGACGGAAACCACCCGAAACAGCTCGCGTATGTGCAGATGCATAAGAACGAATCCGGAGCAAGATTTATCTATACTACCGGCTCGGACATCTTCGGAAAGGAAACGATACTGAACCTCAATGTGAGCGAATATACACACCTGATGATCAAGGTGCGAGAGTTTGGCTCTGCCATTGAAAGCACTACGACAATGGAGGGGAACCTGATACTGATTCCGGATTACGACAAGGAGCAGGAGCTGATCTATGGAGGTGTATATCCCATGATACGCAATCTTCCGGACTGGACTCTGTCGCAGTTGTTGAAAAACCTCATGAAAATGGAGGGGCTGTTCGCGACCTGTCCTGATGAAAGCACGATCCGTCTGGTCAGCATCGACGACCTGTATGCTCAACGGGAGAACGCGGTGGATATTACGGACGCCCTGATGCTCGGAAGTTCGGACAGCCTGACAAAGGAGTACTCGTTTGGATCATACAGCCAGAAGAACATCTTTAAGTATGCCGAGGACGGCACGGTAAAGACGGACGCATCCGGTTATATCACTATCGATGACGACAATCTCGGTGCGGAGAGCGAGCTTCTGTCCCTTGACTTCGCTGCATCCGATGACAACGGCAAGACGGTCAGCCTTCCTCTCTACACGACGAACGAAGACGGCGGGTATGACTATGCGGATGTCACTCCTCGAATCCTCAAGGTGAAGTCTGTGGAGGGAAACCGAGAGAAACTGACATTTCGCGGTCTGGAGTGGCCGCGCCTGATTGCTGATAGGTATTCCGGCTTTTCCGATGTGATACGAAACGCAAAGGTCATCAAGGCTTCAATGCGTATCAGCACGGTACAGCTCGCGAATCTGGATTTGATGACGCCGGTATTCTCATACAGCCTCGGGCATTATTACGCCATTCTGTCCCTTACGACCAAGGAGAACGGAATCGCCGATGTGGAGCTTCTGCAGCTTCAGGATCGCAACGACGAGGACACGGGAGAGCCGCAGCTTACAGTGATAAAGAACAGCGACGGCAACTATGTCGCAACGCTGGCCAACAAGACGACGGCACAGATCAACACAATCCGCAACAGCAAGGATTATCGCGTCTGCCTGATTCGTCACGGTTACGCCCGCAGGGGCAAATACTTCAAGTACACGAATAAGTACGGCGAGAAGACAAACTCAAAGACCTCAAGGACGGCTGGGTTTGACAAGGTGCTGCAATGTGCCGGATATAAGCAGGTCCGGAAAGAGGAAGGAGGCGGAACGCCATGCTGGAGAATAATCGGCTATGAGCAATTAAAGACCGGAAGGCTGTCGGAGACTTCGCAGGTCAATGGATTTTACGGCGGGGCGACGCTTGTGTTCAAGCTTCTTGACCCTATCTCCCTGCCTCCAATGAGGCATAAGAAAAAGGCTGTCACCAAGTCCGGCAGGCTTACCAACCGAGCAAAGGACGGTCTTTCCGAATTGTCGATAGCATTGTTCCGCAGGAATGAATCCGGCAAATGGGAAATGATTTCAAATGTGTGCCCTATAAGAAGCAGGACAGCATCAAAGACCGGATACTGGGAGTATAACCCTTCCAATGAGTTAAGTCTGTAAAAATCAAATAAGCAGCCACAACCGGAGGTCGTGCACGGGACCGCGTCACTTTTCTGGGTTAGATGCTGCAAAGGTAGTCAAATTTTCTAAAGAGCAAACGATATGTCAAAAAAACAAATTCTCCTTGATGTCAAGGTCAATCTCAAGGAGGCAATCACGAACATAGCCGAGTATCAGGTCGAGCTGGAGTCGGTTGTGGAGGCTGAAAAGCAGCACAAGGCCACTATCAAGGAAATGGAGGCTGCAATCGCGGAGAAATCCCGTAACGGGGTGCAGGCGACGGAAGCTGAACTCAAGGCGCTGCAGGACGAAAGGACAGCCCTCGTCATGGCACAAGAACGCCGCAAGGCTCTCAACAAGGAGATCGGCGAACAGAGCCGCATGGTTCAGAACACAATCATCGCCGAGGAGAAGTACAAGGGAACGCTGAAAGGTCTGTGCGCACAGCTTTCAGTGGCCAAGGACCAGCTTCGGGCTATGGCTATCACAGACCCTGGGTATGAGCAGAAGGTCAAGGAGGTGGATGAACTGAATGAGAGGATCAAGGAAATGGAAGCCTCATACGGCGTCTATACCCGCAATGTCGGAAATTACGGCATGGCGGTAGAGAGCACGACAGATGATATCCATGCTGCAACACAGGCGCTGATCCAGCTAACAGCGGAAGGCAAGGAGAATTCCGAGGAATTCGCCCAGGCACAGGCGGTACTGCATGGCTTCGCTAACGAATTAGCCCAGAACAATCAGAACTCTCTCGAATTCTGCAGCGGTGGTCTTAACGCTGTAATGGGAGCCATGAGCGTCTATACAATGGTCATGGGAGCCAACAGCGAGGAAGCCAAGAAAATGCAGAGTATCATGCAGAAGCTCCAGATTGCGACAATGGCTCTGTCTATCGCAACACAGCTGTATCAGGCTCTCCAAAAGAAAGGTATCGTGCAGAAGATCGCAGAAAATCTGCAGGTCAAGGCAGGTGTAGCAGCAACAGTTCTCGAGACAAAGGCAAAGGCGAGCGCCACCGGTGCGACGGTAGCCCAGACGGTCGCGCAGAAAGCCCTGAACGCCGTGATGAACGCAAACCCTATATTCCTGATCATTTCCGGAGTGATAGCCCTTGGAGCAGCCCTTGTGGGGCTTGTATCATGGCTCATGAATTCTTCCGATGCGCAGGATAAGGCAAACAAGGCACAGGCGGCGTATGACGAAGCCCTCCGTAAGTCCGAGAACTCTCTGGCGGCTCTTGAGGCGAAGGAGAAAGCACGGGCGACCACACTTGCCGCAAACCACCAGCGAGAGCTTATGTCTATGATGCAGTCTGGGGCGACCAAGGAGCAGATCGAGAAGAAGAAACAGGAGTACGAGGAACAGTCGCTCAAGGAAACAGCCAAGAACGCAAAGGAGCGACAAAAGATAGAAGGACAGCTCAAGGCACAGGCACTGGAGAACTATGAGGCTCAAAAGGCATATCTTGACGAACTGATACGCAAGAAAGGCAAGGATGCGGAGAAGACGAAGGAACAGCAGGCGGCGGTGGACGAAGCATACAAGGCGTATATCCAGCATGTCAATAACCTCAATGACGCGATAGCTTCTGAAAATCAGGCTTACTATCAGCAGGTCGAGAACCGGTACAATGCAGCACAGTCAGCCAGCGACAAGGCGTACGAGAGGGAACGCGCCAATCTTGAAAAACTCGAGAAGGTCAGACAGGAGAAATACAAACAGGCTTTCATGTACCTTGAGGACTTCCGTAAATCTGATCATGAGAACGGATACGAGAGGTGGCAGAACTCTATGAAAATGGAGAAAAACCTGTTCCTTGAGCAGCAGCGTATGGCGAAAGCGAAGCTTGATCAGGACCTCAAGTTCGGAAAGATCACGAGGGCACAGCATAAGGAGCAGCTCGAAGTTCTTGCAGCAGAAGAAGCGACATTCTACAAAGGGCAGCAGCTGGCGGCGGTTGAGTTTGGCAGAAAGCTCTTGGAAGATGCAATAAACCTCGCAGGAGGCAAGACGATGCAGGCGATGATAACTGATACCCAAAAAGAATTTGAGTTCGCCAGAGAGCGCATAAATGCCAGTCAAATTCTTTCCGAAGAGGAAAAGAGCTTCTATATCCAGCAGCTCAATGAGCAGGAGGCTCAAGCTATCAAGGACATCCAGCTCAAGGAAAAGGACGATACGATCAAGAAGATTCAGGCTATGGTCGAGGATTCGTACAGATACGACGAGCGTCAGTATTCCGCAAGCGAAATCGAGAAGACGGAGCTCGCTATCGAGCAGCAGAAGAAGCTGATTTCGGAGAAGAAGAAGCAGGGGCTCAACACATACGCCGACGAGGTGAAGCTTGCACAGCTCGAATACGACCTGCGAGTTCATAACGCAAACAAGGAACTCCAGCTCAAATGGAAGAATGCAGACGAGCAGCTCAAGATTCAGAAGGAGTTTCTGCAGAAGGAGCTGGCAATGGCAAACCTGTCAGCCGAGCAGAGGGCGGCTCTCGAGCAGGAGCTTGCAGAGATAACCGTCGAGGCGTCGCAGAGGAAGATTGCGGCAATCGAGGAATACTCGTCGTATGCTATGGACCTCGCTTCGTCTGTCAGCGAACTCATGACCCAGCTTGAAGACAGCCAAGTCGCAAAGGCAGAGGAGAGCAATAACAAGCAGAAGACAAGCCTCGACAAGCAGCTCCGTGCCGGATTGATCAGCCAGAAGCAGTATGACAAGGAGGTCGCGAAGCTGGACGAGGAACTGGATGCAAAGAAAGCCAAGATCGCAAGACAGCAGGCTATCCGCGAAAAGGCGTTGAGCGTCTTCCATATTGGACTGAATACAGCAATGGCTATCATGAAGATTTGGGCGGAAGTTCCAAAGGTAGACTTCGGAGCGAGCACGATCGCGCTGACCGCAATGGTGGCGGCTCTGGGTGCGGTTCAACTCGCGACAGCCCTCGCAGCTCCTATCCCTCAGGCTCGATACGGAGGTCTGGTCAAGGGTGCCACTCATGAAGCCGGAGGCGTGTTGATTGAGGCGGAGAACGACGAGAGGATTATCAGCGCCAAGCCGTCAAGAGCCTTTCCGGAATTGCTTAACCTGATCTCCTATATCGGCAAGCACGGAGGCATCCCTGAAACCGGCTATGCCGCGAGGTCAATGACAGGGTATTCCGGCGAAGGCAAAGGCATGGAGCCTATCGACTACGACCTTCTGGCCGATAAGGTAGGAGGCAGGATTTCCGAAGCCCTGCAAAATCTCAAGATATACACCGCAATCAAGGAAGTCCGAGAGGCGGATGAACTCTATACGATGATTGAGGAAAATTCAAAACTGTAATTTTATGACCACTTACGAAATAGCGACATCCCTGACCCCAGAGGTCCGCAGACTGATGATAAAAGCCAAGATTTTGTCACCAAGCATCAACCGAGACATATACCTCTACGAGCTGTACAACGCGGCTCTGAACGCCGGTAAATCGAAAATGGAGGCGTATTGCCATGTGTCCCAGAAGTGCTTTATCAGCGAGCCGAACCTGCGTAAGATAATACGCAAGATGTCGCAGGATTTGTGAGTGGTCAAAAAGTTGAGCATTGCTTTCTGAAAATTATTTCTTTCCTTTGCACTTGAAGTGCGTACAATAGAAACACTTTGAGATTTATGGTAACAGTAAAAATACACAATGTAGTCGCCAACGAAGACCACAAATGGTGGTACTGCTGGGACGGAACAGAGGGAGTTTTCTCGCTTGAGTTCGTGCAGAAACTCCTTGCTGACAATCCGGATGAAACGGATTTCAAGTTTGACATTCATTGCCCTGGGGGCGAAGTGGCCGAAGGTCTTGCGATCTATGACTGTCTTCGTACATCCGGCAAGAATATTCACATGAACATCGAGGGAGACTGTCACTCTATGGCTGTCACCCTCCTGCTCGCTGCACCTGCGAAGAACAGGTCGGCAAACCCGAATTGCTCGGCTCTCATTCACAAGGTTTACGGCTGTGCTTACGCCGGAACGGCAGACGACCTTGAAAAGGCGGCAGAGGAGACAAGGACGCTCCAGAACAAAATCCTGAACATTTATGCAGAGAGGACGAACAAATCCCTCGAGGAGCTGCAGGAGATCATGAATGAGGAGAAGATCAGGACGGCGGAGGAGCTTCTGGAATGGGGCTTCATCAGCCGAATAAACAGCTACAACACCAATTTCAAAACAAATAGTAATATGGCAAAAGTAAAAAATCTCAAACAGGCGGCCACTGACTTGCTGTCAAGAATCAACGCTTTCCTGAATCAGGAGGAGCAGGCCACAAACTTCGAGCACACCGACGAAGACGGAACTGTGCTTTTCACAACCGAATCAGAGGACGACACCCTTGAGGTCGGAATGGCGGCGTCACCAGACGGCACATTCACACTTCCGGACGGTCGTACCGTGACAATCGCTGACGGAGCTATCTCCGAGATCAAGGAGCCGGAGGCAGAGGAAGATGACGAGACAAACCTTTCAGAGGAAGTGGAGAGACTTAAGGCTGAAAACGCCCAGTTGCGCTCTATGCTCGAGGAGGCGACAAACCTTATCGAGGACTTCAAGAAAGAGACTCGCAGCAACTTCAAGCCAAAGGGAAGGACAAACTCGACCAAGGAGGCTCCAACCCCTACACGCGAGGAGCGTAAGGCTGGCATCAAGGAAAAGATCAAGAACGCTAAAAAGTAAAAAGCTATGGCAAAACCAGTATTAGACCTCACAAAGTTCACATTCACCGCAGAGCAGGTGCGTGACATCAAGGAGCTCGTATTTGAAGCAGCATTGACAGCTCCGGAAATCGACTTCATCCATGCCATTCATACCGGCATCGAGTACGACAAGGAAATCGGATTCGTGTTCGGAGGCGGTCTCGTAGGAAAGGCAAAGCAGGGCTGTGACCCAGTTGCTCACGATTTCGCTATCAACACCAGAAAGGTGACATGGAAGCCGAAGGCATGGGAAATCATCATCGACGAGTGCGCTGACAACCTCAAGGACACAGCGGCTCTCTACTGTAAGAACAACGGCATCCGCATGGACGACCTTACTGATACCGACTACATCGCTATCGTTGTAATGGTCCTCGAGGAGGCAATCAAGAACATGATCTATCGCATGATCTGGTTCGGCGATGTAGATGCAGCCAATGTCGGAGACGGCGACGGTATCATCACCGAAGGTGTGGATGTGGATTACTTCAACCTCTTTGACGGCTTCTTCAAGCAGCTCCAGACCGCTATCACTCAGGGCGCGGTATCTGTCGAGATTGCGGCAAACAACGGAGCCACATTCGCAGAGCAGGAGATTACTCCAGAGCAGGCGTACAAGCTCCTGAACGATATGTACTACAAGGCTCCGCTCGAAATGCGTACACCGCAGAACGGACAGAAGCCGTCGATGTCGTTCAAGGTGACACAGTCAATCGCCGACGCTTACGAGCAGTATTTGAGCGACGCGAAGAATCACGAGGTTATGTACAAGAACCTCACCGAGGGAATCGACGCCCTCATGATCCACAATGTTCCAATCATTCCTATGCCAATCTGGGATGTGATGATTGCGCAGTACAACAACCTCGGCAACAGGCTTTACAAGCCGCACAGAGCTGTGCTTTGTGAGACCGGTAACCTCGCCGTTGGTATCGTGTCGGAGGAGGGCTTCGCAGAGCTCGACGCATTCTACGACAAGATGTCGCGCAAGAACCGCATCGAGGCAAAGGACCAGATGGATGCAGAACTTCTCAACTTCAAGCGTCTCGTTTACGCCCAGTAATTCTTCAACTTTACCACGAGGGCAGGCACACTTCCCTGCCCTCTTAATCTTAACACCAGGAAATTATGAAATGCGGAAAAATATCAAGCAATCTCGCACTTGCGAGCTGTGACGCTTCCGTTGCAGGTCTTGAGAAGACAATCATCTTGGCGAACTATGACGAGATTGACCGCAAGGCTACACAGGTAGCGGGCGGCGTCTGCAGCGAGTTCATCATGAAGGACGGAGCGACAGCCTACGAGTACACCTCGGAGAAGAACGCCTTTGAGGGTAACAGCCCTCTTGCGAAGAAGACCTATCGCAATATGTTCGACCATTCTGTCCTCTGCCGAGTGTTCAACAAGACCCAGCAGGTCAAGACAGAGCTGAACGAACTTGCAAACGGCAAGGTGGTCGCTATCGTCAAGAATGTCGATGTTCACAATGACGAGACAAAGTACGAAATCTATGGCTATGAGTCAGGTCTGGAAATGTCAGCCCTTGACGCTCCTACCACAGATGCGGACGGCGTCATCTATAACTTCACTCTGGCCAGCGGCGACAACGCGAAGGAAAGTCAGCTCCCTCTCTCGTTCTATGCCGGCTCTCTTGAGGAGACCGAGGCTGCTATCAAGGCTCTCGTCAAGGCTTAACGATGAAGGAAATTCTATCATTCAGGGACAAGTATGGAAAGCTGACACGGCAGGAGCTTCGCGAGAAGATCAAGCACGAGCACGCTTTCAGGCAGGAACTTGAAAGGCTGTATGTGCGGGCAACCGGACTCAAGCTCAACAAGTCCTGCTCTGACTGCTGGATGGACGCATACATTGTCCTCATGACAATTAAACAGATCACAACTATGCAGGAGAAAAATTTTGAACTCAAGGCTGGCGCACTGCTCATTGATGTAGTGAACCACGATAACGCGAAGCTCTGTACCTGTCACAACCTGACCGACGAGCTCGCCCTTTACCACCTGAAGACCAATCCGGCGTGCAGAAAGAAATTCTCAAAACTTCCGGACAACATCGAGGAGCTGCTTGCGGACGCAGGCACACTCCAGAGCAAAGGCGATGACACCGAAACTGGAGAGGGACAGAACGGCACGGAGGGAGAGAACGGCACAGAGGAGAACGGCGAGAAAGGCGCTGACGGTGATTCTAACGCCCCTCAGAGCGGCGATGACGCTCAAGGTGAAGCCGAACACGCTGAAAACCTGAAAGTGGCTAAAAACGCCGTTTCTCAAGCGAAAAGAAATCTGAGCCTCTGGCTTAACAAGCTCAAGGAGGCAGAGGAAGCCGAAGTGAAGGACGAGAAAAGAATCGCGGAGGCACAGGCAAAGGTTAAGGATGCGGAGGCACTCCTTGCGGAGGCGACAGAAGCCCTGACCAAACTTGAGGCTTAACACCCTACTCGAAATCTGGCAGCCCGAAGCTTGGCAAACAGGCTTCGGGTTTTTCAAAACAAGAGCAAGATATGAAAGCAAGCGTACTCAAAACTGAAAAGCGAATAGAGTCCACGAACAACAAACAGTGCAAGATCCAGACTTACGGTGCGAACAACGACCACCCGCAGCGCATTCTTGAGATTGTGGGCGGAAGCGGTACGGCTCTGTCCTGTCTTGACATCAAGATAAAGTTCCTTATCGGCAGGGGTTTCGCGCAAAGCGACTTCTATCGTGCCGTCGTGGATGACAACGGAACGAAAATGGACGAGCTGCTGCGACTTGTATCGACAGACTTCGCGACCTTCAAGGGATTTGCCGTGCATGTCAATTACAACGCCTTGTATCAGATTGTGTCGGCCACTCACATTCCGTTTGAGCAGGTGCGCTTCGAGCAGCTGGACGAGAACGGAGAGTTTGACAGGCTGTGTACACACCCAGACTGGGGCAAGAGGAACACCGCCCTCCGGAAATTCACTCTGGACGATCAGGTGTGGTTCCACTTCTTCGACCCGTCTCCGGAAGTGATACAGAAGCAGGTGCAGGAAGCCGGAGGCTGGGAGAACTACACAGGTCAGATACTGTACTACTCTGGCGACGGCAGGAGGGTTTACCCGAAGCCGACCTTTGAGGCTGTGCTGACCGACATGGTCGTAGAGGAGGGACTGTCGAACATCACTCACAGGAATGTGAAGAACAACTTTCTTCCAGCCGGAATGATCATCGACTACGACAACACTGCCAACAGCGAGGAGCAGGAGGACGAGACAAAGGAGGAGCTGAAGCAGTTTCAGGGCGACATGAACGCCGGCAAGCTCATGTACATATCAAGGGTGGCGGCAGACCAAAAGCCTGAATTTATACCGTTTGAGGGCAAGAATTTCGACAAGGAATTCACCGCGACGGAAGAAAAGACGCCACAGATTATCGGCAGAGCGTTCCAGCAGCCCCCAATCCTTCGTGCGGAGGATGTCGGAGCGAATTTCGGCGCTGATCTCATGAAAAACGCTTACGATTTCTACAATTCAATCATCGAGGACGAGAGAATGGTGCTGTCGCAGCAGTTCGAGAAGATATTTTCGCACTGGTACGACGACAGTATCAACCCAGACCGCAATTATGGCATCCTGCCACGCGTTTACAGGGTCAATGCGACTATCGCGGAGAGGCTTGCAGGTAACATGAAGGAGGTTCTGGAGCTCATTTTCGACGAGACGAAGAAGCCGGAGGCGAAAAAGGCTGTCCTGATGAAGGTTTACGGTCTGGAGGAGGACGAAATCGACTATTTGCTTACGAGGATATGATAATCACAGTAGATGACATCCGGAAATACCGCCCAATCGCGAAGAATATAGACGCGGAGGCGGTGAATGTATATATCAGGGAGGCGGAAAGGCTTGACATCCTGCCTGCTATCGGTGCGGAGCTTTATAAGGAGTTCTCGTCGCTCGGTCTCATAAGGACGGGCAACGGCGAAGCCTTGACAGACGACGCCGACCGAGAAATTTTCTCTGGTATAGAGGGCGAAATGTCCGCTGATCTTCACAAGTTCCTGAACGGCGGTGAGTACACCAACTCAAAGGGAGAGCTTGTGAGGTTTGAAGGTCTCCGGACCGCCCTGTGCTATTTCGCGTATGCGAGATTCATACGCCACCACTCAATCAATGTCACCGCCTTCGGCGTTACGCAGAAATACGGTGATCTATCAACGCCAATAGATCAGGAAATCATCATGTCGCAGTCAAGGGAGGCGAAGAAGATCGGGGAAGAATACCTCCGGAGGACTTTGCTCTTTTGGAGCGACAGGCAGAAGGACGAGGGCGTAAAGCCCCGCCCGAAGGTGAGGAGATTTGTTGCTATCGGAGATTAACACAAACAGAACAATACTATGCCACAATTCAGTAAAGACTACGACAGAATCGACGAGATCAAGGGAAATGACGCCTTTCTTGTCGAGGACAGTTCTGACGGTAAGGTCAAGTATGCCAATCCGTCCCAGATAAACGCAAAGTTTGACAAGCTCATCGCGGATATTGAAGCGGCAACGCAGGCGGCGGCGACAGCCACGACAAAGGCTTCCTCCGCAGCCGTGTCGGCCAATGAGGCAAAGACGAGCGAGAACAACGCCCAGGCACATAAGACAGCGGCAGCGAACTCGGCAGAGGCGGCAAGACAATCCGCCGAAGCTGCAGCAGGGACACTTGCTTCTGCAGCACAGAAAGGAGGTCCGGAAATGAGAGTGATTGTCGAGGCACTCAATCAGGCTCACAGCAGGATTGAAACCCTTGAAAATCTCTTGGTTCAGGTCCTTACAGGTCAGGTCATCATACCTCGTTTGAGCGTGGATGAACTCGATGTCTGGAAACGCAACAATATCGTGACGCACGGTGCGGGTGCTCCGACCTACATTCCTCTGGATAAAGGTCGCCTGTACATCGACACCGAGGGCGATGTAATCTATAAATCAACCGGCAACACCTCTGTGGGAAGCTGGTCTAACAAGTAACAGTCATCATGGCACAGGTAACAAAATACTCAAAGAAAGCGGACTATGCCGCTGATGCAGCACGCCTCAAGAGCGAGAGTGCTGTTTCCTACATTGATGAAAACAAGGCTGTAGTATATGACGGCGTGAACTGCCTCGTGGAAAAGCAGTCTGCATACGAGGGCGACCTTGTCGTATTTGACAAGGTGGAGGCGCGAATCAGATTCGTCAAGGCTCGTACTCTGGTCAAGGCACAGCTGGCCGCGACCCTCGTTCCGGTCGGAGTGGTATTCAAGCGACTTGGAGCGACGCTCCTCTGTATGTCTATCACGCAGTACTCGGAGCGTTGGGGACATCCGTTTGAGGCTATGCTGTCGGGCATCGCGAATGCTGCAGCCGGATCGCTCACGGTTAAGACTACGACCGGAGCCAATACCGATGCGATAAGCGTGAACTGGGCTGCTGGCTCTACTCTTGCGAGCATCGCAGACAAGCTCACGGCTGCATTTGCAACCGCCGCACAGGAGCCGAACAGGAAGTGGACCGCAACCGCCACAGACAACGGAATCATACTGTCTCACAACTGGTATATTTCGGCAAAGATCACGGAAGTGACCGGAGCCGTTCTTGCGGCTCAGGATGATGTGGACTATCAGACCACATACGCCTATATCGGCACGACGGAGTATGTCCGCAGAAAGAACGGCGCAAACTCATACTTTGCTGGCTTCCACTTGGCGAAGTTCGTGGAGTATTATTCAGTGAATGGCACAGTTCCTACATCGAACATTCCTCTGGGATCTTCTACAATCGTCAATAAGGATTCGTTTGAAAACCTCGATTTCTGCGCCGATCTCCGTGCGAAATATGCTACATATCAGGACTACCTTGACGGTGAGCATATGGCGCAATTCCCGTCCAATTACGGCACAATGCTTCGCGACGGAAAGGAGTACACCGAGTTGCTTGCTGCACGCCTCGGCACAATCGTAAGAGGGGCACAGGAGCCTCGCTATCCGGCGGCTCACAGGGCTCACACTTACGGCGTGTCGGTTGAGGGATTCACGACGGGGCTTGAAGCTGGAGCTTGGCACTTGCCGTCTCCTGTGGAAATGTACCACATGATTAACACCCGAAGGCTCAACGCAGCTGACACAAAGGAAGACCTCGTAAATGATACCCTCGTCAAAATGGGATATCCGACTTGCTACGGACACGGTTACTATCCTTGGACTATTGGCGAGTGCAGTAGCAGCAACGCCTTCGTCTTCAACGGCAGCAGCGGTGGTCTGGGCAACAGCAGCAAGTACGACAGTAGCTCCGTGCGCCCCGTCACTGCTTTATAAACCGTTAAATCGTTTTTCGTTTAGCTCCGTGTGCTCTCCAGAGTCACGGAGCGCCTTACCCCAAAGACAACTATGGCAAAGAATCAAAATAAGCTCGAGCAGCTTGACATCTACAAGGAGGCGTTTCCGTTCTCCGTCTATCTCTGTTGCGTGGTGAAGAACTTCGACAGGGCATATAAATTCATCGTCGGCGACGACATCATCAAAGCCACAAATAAAATGAGGGCTTTGATCGTCAAGGCAAACAATCAGATGAACAAGACGAAAGCTGCAGAGTATGTCACCGATTGTCTTACGGAGGTGGATATTATCGATGACCTGACGAGCCTTGCTCTTGAGCTGGGCTTGATGTCAATAGAGCAAAAGGCGATTTGCGATACGCATATCGGAGAGATACGAGGTCACGGCAAGAGGTGGCGAAAGTATTTTCAACGCGCTGGTGAGAGTGTCGGTTCCTACAGGGAGCCGGCAGAGAGCCTATAAGATTATTTTGAAAAGGTCGTTTCACTATCATTTATAGTTATGTCTGCAGAAACGAAATCTGGCGAGTACAGTAGCAACAACGCCTTCATCTTCAACGGCAACAACGGTGAACTGAACAACAACAACAAGTACAACAGTAACTCCGTGCGCCCCGTCACTGATTTTCGAGATAATTGCTACACCTTTGAGGAGTTCTATCTCTCTTTGCGTATCGCGCTTCGCGTTTGCTATAAGAACAAACGCAACACTCCTAACGCTCTCCGCTTCCGAATCAACGAGGCGGACAATCTCTTACGCTTGGCCAGAGCCGCATACTATTGCGAGTATGTGCCTGGTAAGTCCATTATCTTCCTGCTGAAATATCCGTGCTTGAGGGAAGCCATAGCGGCTGACTTTCCTGACCGCGTCATACAGACTTGGCTCGTCATGAGGATTGAGCCCCTGTTCAACCGATGCGGAAGCATACCGGACGAAATGTATTCATGCAGGGTCGGCAAGGGAAACCTCGCGGCTCTCATGGCTGTCCGTGATGCTATATACAGGCTCTCTCGCGGATATACTCAGGACTGCACCGTCGCGAAGTTCGACATCGCCTCGTTCTTCATGTCGATAGACAAGAGGAGGCTCTATGATGCTCTTGTGGAGCTCGTCATGGAGAACTACCACGAGCCGGACAAAGACATGGTCCTGTACCTCATGAGGATAACCACATTCAACCTGCCGACCGAACACTGTATCAGGAAGACACCTATATGCGAATGGGCTGATCTCGCGCCGAGCAAGAGCGCGTTCAACCTCGACTGGTTCCTCTGTCTGGCTATCGGGAACCTCTGGAGCCAGACAGACGCGAACTTCGTCAATGCACCTATCGTGAAGTTCATTCTCCAGTTCTCTGATGTCAAGGTCGTGGACTATGTCGATGACTTCTTCTTGGGATCGAGAGACAAGGACAACCTGCACCGGATTGTCTTCCATACCCGCCTGAAAATCGCGGAGCATGGTCTGAGGATGCACCCGCACAAGTACCATGAACAGCCGTACCAGCACGGAATCAAGATGCTCGGAGGCGTGGTCAAGTTCGGGAGAATGTATATCAGCAACCGCACCGTCGCAAAGCTCGAGTGCAAGGTCCACTATTACAACACGGTCTATGCCTCGGGGCATTTCAGCAAGATGCGTCACCTTGAGAAATTCGTTTCGATAATCAACTCCTATTTCGGGCTGATGAAACACTTTGCGTCCTACAACATACGCAAGCGGATATCCGACCAGATCATGCAGTACTGGGACGGTTATCTGTATTTCTCCGATGACCTGCTGAAAGCGACAATCGTCCGCAAGCACAAGGACAGGGAGATACGGAAGCGTAAGATCAGGAGGAGACACAGACAGATCACAAACATTCTAAACACACAGTATTATGGAAACAACAAACAGAATCAAGCAGCTTGAGATTGAGCAGAACGAGCTCCGAGCTGTAATGGCCAAGAGCGACGAAAGACAGAATCACTGCGGAAAGACCGGCAAGGTCTTCAGCGTGGACTATCCGGAGGAGTTCAAGGAGTATTCCGAGGCATACGCCAGGTACAATGAAAACAAGAAGACCCTCGTCGAGTTGCGTGAGCAGGAGAGGCTCGAGAGAGAGGCTGCGGAGGCTGAGGGCATGAGAGCAATGGAGGGCGTGGTATGAGAAAGTTTATCGACTTCCTGAAACGCGCTTTCAGCTGGGTTTCAACTGACGGGCTGCTGCACCTCCTTGTATGCTCCCTGATCATCCTTGTTTTTGGGGCTTTCCTGCCCCTCTGGGCTGCTGTGATTATCGCGATAGTCATAGGTACTCTCAAAGAACTTTACGACCTCATAAGCCGTAAAGGTACGCCCGAATGGCGCGACCTCATTTGCGACATTGTCGGGATTGTCGTTGGATTGTTAATCGCCGTGCTATGGCTCATTTTCCGATAGTTATGTTAGAACTCTTGAAAGGGACAGATGCGATGATAGGGATTGTCGTTCTGTCAATGGTCGTGGTCCTGTTCGCAATGATCATCGACCTTATCAGCGGTCTCATGAAGGCAAAGCAGAGACACGAGGTCAGGAGCAGCTATGGTCTGAAACGCACTCTCAACAAGTTCATCATGTACGAGGGCGGCATGCTCATAGCTGCTGGCGTGGACTTGCTCATTCATTTGAGCCACCTGCTGGAGCTTTTCCATCTTGAGGTGATACACGGCATTCCGGTCGTGACGCTTCTGCTCGGGATATACCTGCTTGTCGTCGAGGGAATCAGCGTCCGTGAGAAAGCCGACCAGAAGATAAGGGGCGAAATGCAGAAGGCTAACGAGATAATGTCGAAGATGATCAGCCGAGAGGAGCTTGTCGAGCTGCTTACGGATGTAGTGAAGCGGAGGGACGAGAAATGAGACTGCCGATCATTCTTGTAGATGCGGGTCACGGAAAGGACACCCCAGGCAAGCGGTCTCCGGAGGGGCTTGTGCGTGAGTACGCTTGGGCGCGTGAAATGGCTGCAAGGCTTGTGGCCGGTTTCCGGAACGCCGGATATGACAGCTTCGAGCTTGTGCCGGAGGAGGACGATGTCGCTCTCAAGAAGCGGGCACAGAGGGCGAACGCCTACTGTGACAGGTACGGCAAGGAGAATGTCATCCTGCTGTCTATCCACCTGAACGCTTCGGGCAATACGCTTGAGTGGCGTTCCGCCAACGGCTGGAGCTGCTATACCACGAAGGGAGTGACAGGCTCGGATGACCTTGCGAAGTGCCTGTATGAGGCGGCTGCGGAGGTCATGCCGGACCGGAAGCTACGGAAGTACAACGGCAACAAGGAGCCAGACTGGGAGGATAACTTCCACATCCTGCTGCATACGCGCTGCGTGGCCTTACTGTCCGAGAACTTCTTTCAGGATAATCGAGAGGATGTCCGCTATATACTCTCCGAGGAGGGCAAGGAGGCAATCATTCAGACCCACATTCGCGGCACACTTAAATTCATAAACAAGATGAAGTAACTTAAATCCCTATCTGCCAACCACTTGAAGGCGGTAGGGATTTTTGAAAAACAGGCTGAAAATATGTTGAATAACTACACGAAAATATGTATCTGCATAATTATATCCCTGATAGTCTTTTTGTTAGGGTGCTTCACCGGCAGTAAGTATATAGATAAACCGGAAGTCTCCGAGGTCAGGGACACCGTGACCATACGCGACACAGTAGAGAAGCCCGTCCCAGTTCCGGAGATCATCGACAACAGCCGTATCGACACCTGCTGGCTCGTGAAGGTCGTGCCAGACACCTCCGGCGTTGAGGCTCCGCCTCCGGATAGCGTTCCGGTTGAGGTGCCGATCGAGACGAAGGTCTATGAGACGGAGGACTACAAGGCGGTCATCGAGGGTTACAGGGCAAACCTGCTCGATATCGACATTTACCGGCAGACGCAGTACATCACGACGGAGAAGACGGTGACGAGGCAGAAGCGTTGGAACTTCACCGTCGGTCCGCAGGTCGGTTACGGCTGGACTCCTGCAGGTGGCCAGCCTTATGTTGGGGTCGGAGTTACATTCGGTTATTCGTTTTGATTTCCGAATCCTTTTCACTACATTTGTCCCTCGGTTGGATCAGTCACGCCATGCGTTCCCCTGTTTCCAATGTAAACACTTCCGTTTACATTTGTGACTATTCTGTGACTGATACTTCCGATTCCATATCCTATATATTTGATTGTTAGGTTGTTACGCTTGAAAATTCATTTTCTGCATCGGAAAGTAAATA
>JAFQQD010000057.1 GCA_017411435.1 Clostridia bacterium | reverse complement strand
GTCGCGTTATACATATAATAGCACAATGCGCCGCGTTTGTCAATAGGGTGAATACAATTTTTTTCGATAATTTGCAATAAAGCAGTTTTGCGGGGGTTGTTCGGGTCGCTACAATATATCAATGACGCGCCCGAAAGTCAATAAATGAACATACCCGCAAACATACCCCGCCGCCGTTGCCGGAGATCGCCAGGTCGCCGCCGTCCGTCCGTCTATGTTACAATTCGGCACTATGTAACATAGGGGGGTATTTTCCATATTTTAACCCCCTAACCCCAAGCCAAAAGTGACAAGTTGTTTCATCTCCCTCACACCTCTTAAAAATCAGCCTGATCCACCGGTTCCTTCGGTGAATCGTAGGAGATATCGCAGTTATTTCCTTATATAAATAAAGGCAGGATCTCTCTAACCTTTATGAAAGTAGCCAGAACAAGGCATTAAAACCGAGCAATCAAAAAACTTGAAAATTTTTTATGAAAACAATTAGAAAGAGTATTGACAAACCGAAAGTTATGTGCTATAATGTGTACAGTCAATACAATTAGAAAGAGTAAACGAAAGGATTTGATAGTGCGATGGCTACGATTATTTCAATTGACTTTAATGCTTTGAGAGCTTGCAGAGAGCAAGGCTTCATTAACCCCCAGAAGGTAGAGAGTTCCCGAAGACAACTCGAATACGGTATGATCCAACCGGCTGAAGAACAAGTACATATCGAGATAGCTAACGAGCATACAGCCGAGCCTATCAAGAACATTGAGGACATTGACCGTATCTCTGAGTACCTTATCAGCAATGAGAGATACAGAGACAATATGCTCTTCATAGTTGGTATTAACTTCGGTCTTCGTATCAGCGATCTGCTTCAGCTCAGATTTACCCAGCTCATTAACGATGACTTTTCATTTAAGACCACATTCCCGATTCTGGAAAAGAAGACTCGTAATACCCGTAAGGTACAGCGCAACAGATACATCTCCATCAACGATGCAGTTATGGATGCAGTTACATTATATCTACAGCATACACAGTGCAAGCTTGATGATTATCTGTTCCGTAGCGAGAGTAACCGAGGTTCTAACCAGAACAAGCCAATGAGCCGAATGTCTGCTGACCGTATCCTTAAAGAGATTGCTGAAACGCTCTGCTTGGAGAACAAGATGGCAACCCACTCTCTCCGTAAGACATTCGCGTATCATCAGATGGTAATGTCCAACAACGACCCTCGTAAGCTCTTATTATTACAGAAGATGTTTGGACATTCGTCCGCTGCACAGACGCTTGACTACATTGGTATCACCGGCGAAGAGATTGAAGACGCTTACATGAAGCTCAATCTTGGTAGTCGCAGACACTACCTCATTGATAGCAACATCGAAGAGAGTATGATGCTCCCAGTATCCTAACTCTCTGGTGTACTATCCACTGCTCCTTGACAACTGAATAATTGCTAACAGTACTATGTCTTGCTCGAACCCAACAACTGTAAACCGAAATACTTGCAATAGTAATCTGAGTATTTCGTACTACATCTACAATGGAACTAAAAAATGTTTTTCTGTCTTTGTGATTGAAAATTAAAAGTCCTTTGTTTTCGGGGTTTTCCAGCCCTATTTTTTGAATTTTAGCACCGAGGCGGTGTTAAGTGCGAGTTCTCGTATCACCGTTTCTGGTCAATATTTGGAGGTTTTATGGCAATAAAAGTGTGTGATGCTATTATGGGTTCCGGTAAGTCCAGTGCTGCCATCGCCTATATGAACGAGCATCCCCAACAGAAGTTTATATATATAACGCCTTATCTTGAAGAGGCGGTTAGAATTCGAGAGTCCTGTCCTGCGCTCGACTTTAAGGAACCCAGCGACAAGATCCCCGAATTTGAGTTCAAGAAGTACAAACACACGGTCGGCTTAATTGCCGCCGGAAAGAATATCACCAGTACCCACAATATGTTCTTGAGGTACTCGGACGATATGATTGAAATGATTAAAGAGCAAGGGTACACGCTAATCGTTGATGAAGCGGTTGAAGTACTGCGACCCTCTACCATTACCGCATCGGATATGCAATTGATAGAACAGGCGGGGTGGATTACCAAAGAGGACGGTATCATTACTCTCTCACCGTCGTTTGACTATGACGGTGGTAAGTTTAGCGAAGTTGTTGCTCTTGCGAGAGGAAATCGTCTTGTAGATATGCCGAGCTGTGGCTATGGCAACCTTTATTACTACTGGATATTTTCCAAAGACATCTTGCAGGCATTTAAGGATGTTATCGTCCTTACCTATCTGTTTGAGTCACAGACAATGAAGTACTACTTCGATATTGTGAAACTACCGTACCAAAAGATCGGTATCCGACGAGATGCCCAAGGTGGCTATCACTTTAGTGATACAATGGCGTATGTTCCCGAATACACGAAGGAGCTTTCATCGAAGATACATATTTTTGATAACGATAAGATGAACGCCATCGGAAATAAAAAGACCGCCCTCTCGTACACTTGGTACACGAGGACGAGTACTAAGGACGAAGACGGCGATGTTCTGCGAAAGAATGTCTATAACTTCTTCCGTAATTACAATAAAGATAAACCGGCAGATGCACGATTGTGGGCAGCATATAAGAACGGCGAGACCTTCATCCGAGGTAAAGGATTTTATTACAGTAATATCGCGTTCAATGCGAAAGCCACAAACAATTATCGTGACCGCAATGTTCTGGCGTACTGCGTAAACATCTTTATGCAACCCAGCGAGAAGCAGTATTTGCTTGCCAACGGCGCAAATGTCCTTGAGGACGAATATGCGTTATCCGTTATGATACAGTGGATTTGGAGATCCGCAATTCGTGACGGTGAAGAAATCTGGATTTATATTCCCAGTAAAAGAATGAGGACTCTCCTCCGCAATTGGATCGGGGAAGTCGAACAAAACTATATACATATTAAGGAGACCACTAAGTAATGAGTAAAGTATTGAATGATGCACAGCGCAAGCTTGTCGAAGACAACCACAACCTAATCTATTCGTTTTTGAATAGTCGCCACTTGAGCCTTGACTCCGTTGAGGATTGGTACGGAACCGCAGCTATAGGCTTATGTAAAGCCGCCTTAACCTTTGACGAAAGTCGAGGAGCTAAGTTTGCTACTCTGGCGTACATCTGTATGGATAACGAAGTACGACAGGTGTTGAGAAAGAACCGCAAGAATGTAACTGTTGTTGCGAGTCTCGATGATGATATTGCTACTGCCGAGGGCGGATGCTTCTTAGCCGATGTTATTCCCGACAGTCGAGATTTTTACTACCCTATTTATCTTAATGATGCGATTGAGATTGCGACCCGCAGTCTGAATGACCGAGATAAGCAAATCATCGACCTAATTATCAACCACGGCTTGACCCACTCAGCCATTGCTATCAAGTTTGGTGTGGCTCAACCGACGGTATCACGAGTGTATGGTAAGTTCTTAAAGAAGATTAGAGAATATTTCATTGACTGAGGTCAATTATTTTTTAAGGCTATCAATACAATTATAAAGAGTAAAAGGAGTGATGCGTTATTTCAAAGCAACAGACATCTCAGAAATACATATTCAAGATCCACAGCTCTCGTTTAAGAAAGGCAAAGTGGAATCTAACCTTGCCGCTGTCTGAAGCACGCAAGAATGACGAGGTAATCTCGCTTAGCGATAGTCAGATGTTACGCTGGATTGACGAGTTAAACGGTATAGAAGACGCAGATTATACCGCCAAAAAGATCAAAAAAAGCATCAAAATGCTTAAAAAACAGCCAAATTCACTGCAAAATCGCCGAGAAATCAAGAAATTATACGAAAAACTGGACAAAGTACAGCACAAGCCCGATTATATGTGCCTTGTGATTGACAAAGAGAAGGACTACCGCAGAGCCTGCCGAGGTTTCACGATTAACGATGTTAAGTATGTCCGACTGCTTGGAACCAACGGCGGTGTAAAGAACGAAACAATTGTTTTCGTCAGTGAGCGTCTATCCAAAGAGCTTCGTGCTCGTATTAACAACGGTCGTGATGAAAGTGTAACCCTTATTCCTGCAAAGTTTGAGGCATACAGAGCCTTAACCTGTAGTGGTTCAATCCCAGTTTCGATGCCCAAGGGCATTTTGGTGGTCAACGACTGCGAAACAGAGTTCTATGAGGACATTATCAGCTTGAATGATGCCAACAGCGACGAGCCGATTATGGAATATGTCCAGAACGAAAAGGTGCAGTTGAACGAGTCTGATGGATATGGTCTGATGTTACCGTCTCTGGCTGAGCGTTGGTCTAAAGAGTTGGGTCTTGACTACTTGGTTAGTGGTGTGAACACCCGCTTCTCTTGGGAAAAAGGTATGATCTTCTGCTTTGATTTTCTTGAGTTCGCCGATAATGTGGCTCATACCCGTATGGTAAAAGACGCTTGGGGCAACGAGGTCGATATTTCAACTGTTGAGCTTATCCTTACCACTTCGATGTTGAAGTTGTGGAAGTGCTACTCCAGTATTGAGCACTATCTTGAGTGCTGCGAGAAGAACCACTACGCATTTGGCGTAGCAAAGACTTGTCCTAAAGAGCTTGAGAGCGAGCGTGACCTAAACTATCAGTTCATTCAGAGCTACAATTTGAATGACGAGCAGATTAACGAGCTGATTCAGCCTACTGTTGACGACATCAAAGACATTCTCTCCGGAGATTACCAGAAAGCAATCCTGTTCCTTAAAGGTATGTATCTCAATGAGGATAACATTGATTACATTGAGAGCGACTTTACCAAGGCACTGATGATTGACAAGCGCATTTACAACGACCCATTCGTTAAGCGCAAGATTTATCAAATGGTTCGTAAGCGTATTAACGATGCGAAGATCGGTGTTATCCGTGTTCACGGCAACTACTCCATTGTTTCTGGCGACCCCTATTCACTATGTCAGAGCATTTTTGGATTGCCGGTGACAGGCTTGTTGAAGAAAGGTGAAGCATACAACCGCTTTTGGGTTGACCGCAACACCGAAAAAGTGGTTTGTTTCCGAGCGCCTATGACCTGTCATAATAATATTCGTCTGATGCACATCCCGAATAACGACGAAGTTAACCATTGGTATCGCTACATGACCGCTTGTACGATTTTCAACTCGTGGGATACGGCAGCACACGCATTGAACGGTATGGATAAGGACGGCGACTTGGTGTTATTAACTGATAACAAGGTTTTGGTTGAAAATTATCGTCCCCTACCTGCGATTATGTGCGCTCAGCGTAACGCAACCAAGGTTGAGGTTACTGAGGAACTGCTTATCCAGTCTAACATCGACAGTTTCGGTGATGATATCGGTAAGACTACGAACTGGATCACAACTATGTTTGATGTTCAGTCACAGTACGAACCCGATAGCGAGGAATATCAGGTACTGGACTACCGTATTAAGTGTGGTCAGTTGTATCAGCAGAACTCAATCGACAAGGCTAAGGGCATTATTGCTAAACCGATGCCAAAGGATTGGTATGATCGAGCGGCTAACCGCATTACCGACGACTTATCCGAAGAGGAAGTACAGCGTAGGCTGTTCAATCTTCGTGTACTGGCTGACAAGAAGCCATACTTTATGCGTTACATCTATCCTAATTTAATGAGCCAGTACAATACATACATAAAAAACACCGACAAGAAGTGTGTTCGTGAGTTTAGACAGACTATTGAAGAGTTAATGGCAAAGAGTCCCGACGAGCTCACACAGGCAGAGGCTGAATTTATCGACTACTACATTCAGAGAATGCCGGTTGGTATGCACCCTTGTGTAATGAATAAGATTTGCAGACGCTTCGAGGAAGAGTTTGACAACTACTTCCTAAAGAACATTTCCGAAGAAGACTTCGATTATGGCATTATGAAGAGTGGTCAGGAGTACACCACTACACAGTATAATGCGATTGCAAAGCTGTATGAACAGTACACTAAGCGTTTGCAGGAATATATGCAGTTCAGTAAGCGAGAACGAATTGATGAAGACGAGTCAGCAACGAAGCGAAGCCTTATGGTTCGTGATTTTAAGGTTGAGTGTGAACGAGCGTGTTCTAACTCTGCACAGTTGTGCGACATAATTCTTGATTTATGTTATCGCCGTAGCGGATCCAAACAGTTCTGTTGGGATATATGCAGTGAAGAGATTATTGAAAATCTACTGAAGAACAATGACAACACTATATACTTCCCAGTACAGGACGAGGATGGCGACATTGAGTTCTGCGGAAAGAGATTTACACTTGAAAGTAAGGGAGGCATATAAATGACCAACATTGTTCTGAATGAGAAAGCGTGTGCGGAGTATGCGCTTGAGAATTTAATCCTTGGCTCAAAGCCCACCGAGACTTTGGGTCGAGTTGCAAGATATTATTATAGCATCGGCTATAAAAAGAAGGAGATCGGCAGTCTGCTTGAAGACTTTATGTTGAAGTGCGACCCCACTATCAACATCGTCAAGTGGCAAGGTGTAATTGATAAACTTGCCAATATGTCGGATAAGTACGCACTTTTTGATATTGCTGGAATATCTATCACGCAAAGCGAGATGGAGAAAATTCAAGCTATCGAAGGCAAGATGTTACAAAGACTGATGTTTACGATGCTTTGCTTGGCTAAGTATGGCAACGAAATCAGCCCTACCAACAACAACTGGGTCAATAAGAAAGATAAGGATATTTTCACACTTTCTAATATCACAGCAACGCTGAAGCGTCAATCATTGATGATTAACGATCTGTGGACACTGGGGTATGTTGGATATAGCCGAGTTGTCGATAATATCAACCTCAATGTAAAGATAGTTGACAACGATAGCCCAGAGGTTTTGTTTGTCAGCGACTTCCGTAATTTGGGTAATCAATATATGAGATATTGTGGTGAGAAGTTTATCGAGTGCCAATCTTGCGGAAAAGTCGTGCGTCAAAACAAGAATGTACAGAAATATTGTACCGAGTGTGCTACGGAAATCAATCGTCAAAAAACGCTCGAAAAATAATACACAATGCAATCTTCTTAATCTATCAATACAATTAGAAAGAATAATTTTTGATTTGAGGACACATCAAAAGGTGCGATATTTCGCACCTTTTCTGGGGTGTGTCAGAATTTCTTAAATAGATAGAAATAATACGGATTTTTCGCACGAAAGGAATAACATGAAATCATACAAAGTTTATATGCACATCTTTCCAAACGGAAAAAGATATATCGGATCGACTTGTTGTTCTTTAGAAACACGATGGAACAACGGCAAGGGATACCGTAATCACGATAAGGTATATGATGCGATTTGTAAATTTGGATGGGATAATATTAACCACTACCTTTTGTTTGAAGGTTTAACCAAAGACGAAGCATTAAACATTGAAAATGCTTTAATCTTAAAATTCAAGTCACATCAAAGTCTTGGTTATAACACAAGAGCATCCTCTCCTCCAAGCGGATTTATTCTTCCAGCTTATAAGAAGAGGCGTATTATATGCAAGCCGACACACGAGCTTGTACCGCAAGAGAAACAAACAAGGGTGTATTTAAGAAAACCAGTTCAGATTGTTGAAACGGGCGAGGTTTTTGAGAGTATTACCTATGCTGCGCGGTGTTTTATGGTAAACACCGAGGCTATTAGGGGTGCATTGCGTAACCCAAACTATACATCTTGCGGATATCACTGGAAATATTCAGAAGAATGAAAGGATTGTTTGAATGATTAGTATCACTAAAGAGGAAACAAAGCTTATCCGTAAGTATTTTCCGTATGTACATATCAGACGCACTATGCACAAGTACTATATGGAAGAAAACAAGAAGGCTATGGATTTCCTTAAAAATTGCAATGCAAACAAAAAGTAAGGAGTGAGGGCGCGTGAACGAAAATGTTAATTTTATGAAAGCCCCCGATGAATCCGAGCTTCAGTACATCTGGAGAATGTGCTCAGCGAAAGACGCAGGCGTAATTGAATTAACATGGACAGAACTCGCCGAAATTTTGAATAAAGAGCTGGTGGACGACGAGAGCGAATATCTTGGAGAATCGGCGTACCGTAAAAAGTACCAGCAGGCTAAAGCCTTTTATGATGAAGTCTTCTCTCGAATGGTCTCAGAAGAATATCACGACCGAATTGCAGAGAGAGAACGAGCATTACAGAAAACACTCTACAAGGTGCAAACCGAAAAGTTAGAGTACAACAGATGGTTGCGTGAAGATGCACGAGATGAACTTTTTGAAGAAAAAGTCATCGAATCAATCAGGAAATATTCAAGTGTCTCCAACCCACCCAGAGCAATTGATGTTGTTCACGGTAAGCGTGCAGGCGTGTTAGTTATAGCCGACTGCCACTTTGGTAAAGAATACAAGATCTATGGACTCTTAAACGAGGTAATCAACGAGTATAGTCCTGAAATCTTCTATTCTCGTATGGAGCAAGTTTTCAATGAGACTCTTGAGCAGATTGAAAAAGAGGGTCTCTCTGTTATACATATATACAATCTCGGCGATAGCGTCGAGGGATTCATCAGAAATTCGCAATTGTGGAGTCTGCGTTGGGGCGTGATTGACTCTGCCACTATCTTTGGTAACTATATGGGCGACTGGCTAAAGGCATTATCCAGTAAAGTGTCAATCGTTTATCACCAAACAGATGGCAACCACGATGAATTGCGATTGTTAGACGGCAAGAAAGGACAGCACTTGTGCGAGTCCGCCGGCAAAATTATCAAAAATTGCATCGTTCTAAAGAATGAAGGCAATCCCAACTTCCAGTATGTCGAGAACAAAACAGGACTTATCTTTGATAATGTCTGTGGTTACAACATTCTCGGCGTTCACGGAGAGGTTAAGAATTTGTCTCAGGCAATTATGGAGTTCGATAACATCTATGATACAAAGATCTCCTATCTGATTGCTGGACACAAACATCACGGCGAGTTTAAGAACTGCGGCGTGAGAAAAGGTTGTATTGGCGTTGGTTCAATCATCGGCAACGATGAATTCTCAATGACAATACGGCAGTGTGCAGATGCAACTGCATCCTTTATTGTGTTTGAAGAAGGAAAAGGAAAAGTTGACGAACACACTTATGTTTTGAATTGACCACAGAGAGGAGTGACTTGCTATGTCAAGAAAAACAAAGATGAATGTGTTGACGAGCGAGGAATTGATTAAGCAGGTCAATCCCGATAATATTCGATTGAAGGAAGATTTCTTGTCTTATCTTCGATCTGTGCAAAGAAGCCCAAAGACTATCTATTGTTATGAAAATGACCTTGATATTTTCTTTGTGTGGAATGCGCAGCACAATCGAAATAAGTTCTTCCCACAGATTTCAAAGCGTGATTTGGTTGCTTACCAATATTGGCTGCTTAATGAAAATGGCAACTCTCCCGCTCGTGTCCGTAGGTTAAAATCTACTATCTCGTCTCTGAGCAATTACATTGAGACGATTTGCGACGACGAGCCAGAGTTTAAGGATTTCCGATCAATCGTTAAAAAAGTTGAGAACCCAGTTAACCAACCCGTAAGAGAAAAGACGGTTCTCAAAGACGAACAACTTGATGCTTTGCTTGACCATTTGGTTGAGAAAAAGAAATATGATAAAGCTTGTATGCTTGCGCTTGCTATGTGCTCTGGTAGGCGTAAGGCAGAGCTTGTTCGTTTTAAGGTGTCTTACTTTGATGATGCTAATATCATCTATGGTTCTTTATACAAGACACCGGAAGCGGTTAAAACAAAGGGTCGTGGCAACGGTAAATTCATTCACTGCTACACTCTCCGTCATAAGTTTAAGCCATATCTTGATATGTGGCTTGCTGAAAGGGAGAAGCGTGGCATTAAAAGTGAATGGTTATTCCCGCGCAAGGACGACTTAAATGAGCATCTCAAGCCCGAAACTCTTAACAGTTGGGCAAACACATTCACAAAATTTCTCGGTGTTGATTTCTACTGGCACTGTCTAAGACACTACTTTACCACTCACTTGGTAAGAATGGGTCTTCCCGATGGTGTTATTCAAGATATTATTGGTTGGTCTTCTGCGGATATGTTGAGGTTATATACCGATATTCCGGTTGACGAACAAATCGGTAAATATTTCGACGAAAATGGTATCAAAACAGTAGATAAGGCATCAATTTCAGATTTATAACCAGAATGAAAGGATTAAATACATATGTTAAAACGAAATGATATTATTGAGCGACTTGCCTTGAATGGCTACACGAAGAAGGATGCCGGTGTGATCCTTGATGATGTAATCAAGATTATCACCGAAGCGTTGGTTGAGGGTGAAAGCGTACAGATCCACGGATTTGGTACATTCGATGTTAAAGAATGTAAGCCTCGTGAGACTGTTGACCTACAGACCAAAGAGCGAATTGTTATTCCTGCTTACAAAGCACCCAAGTTTACCGCAGGTAAGCTGTTAAAGCGTGCAGTCAAGGAAGGCTTCATCAGAGAATAAGTTGGTGATTTGCAATGGCGAGAACAAGCAAAATTCAATCAACAAGCACTAAGCCAAAACAAGCCGCTCCACTAAAAGATGAACGCACAGAGTTCTACTGCTGTCGTTGTCAAAAAGAATATAAAAGGCAGAAAGCAAATTTTCCTGCCTCCCAAAGTACTCTTTACAAGGGTAATGGCGGTTACTTGGCAATTTGTAACAACTGTGTTGATGAATTGTTCGAGCACTATAAAGCAGCACTCGGTAATGAGGCAGATGCTATTCGACGCGTCTGCCTCAAATTTGATATTTACTGGAATCCAGAAATATATCAAATGCTGAACAAAGCAAGTACAAGCCAGTCCCGCGTAAGAGCCTATATCAGCAAAACAAACCTATATAAATATATCGGTAAAACATTTGATGATACGCTCGACGAAGAATACGCTCAGAAGCTTGAGGCAGAAGCTGCCGCACAAGCAGAATATGAGGAGTCTATCATAAAAAATGTTGAGCCGATTCTCGACGATGACAACGAAATCGTCGTTGACGAAAAAGTGATTCAATATTGGGGTACTGGTTTTACTTCCGAAATGTATATCGAATTGGAAAATAGGCGTAATTACTGGATGTCGCAATATCCACCCGGAACAGTCTTAAACCCCGGCGAAGAGGGTCTTTTAAGACAAATCTGTAACTTGGAGATTAGCATTAACCAAGACCGCGCCGCAGGTAAACCAATTGAGAAAAGCGTAAATACGCTTAATACATTGTTCGGCAGTATGAACATTAAACCCTCTCAAAAGAGAGAGGTTGAGGAAAACTATATTCCTTTTGGATGTGAAATTGCACGCTTTGAAGAAAGCGACCCGATTCCAGATCCAGATCCAGAATTTGAAGATGTTGATGGTATGCGCCGCAATATCCTAACTTGGTTCTTAGGTTCACTGTGTAAAACCGCTGGAGTTAAAAACGAATATAGTGATTTGTTTGAAGAAGAAATCGCTAAATATACCGTTGAGCGACCTAAATACGATGACCCCGAAGATGATATTGAGGAAAGTGAAACGGTGGTATAATGGCAAAATATACGCATAGACAAGCAGTCGGTCGTGCCGCCGCTTACTATCGTGCCAACCCACATAGATTTGTAAAAGACTTTTTACACATAGATTTGCGTTGGTTCCAAAAGATTGTTATCTATGCTATGAATATGAACCCGATTTTTTGTATGATCGCTTCTCGTGGTCTTGGCAAATCGTTCTTAATAGCAATTTATTGTTGTGTGAGATGTGTTTTATATCCCGGAACAAAGATATGTATTGCTTCCGGCACACGAGGACAGTCAATCAATGTTTTGGAAAAAATACGAACAGAAATCTTACAAAAATCTAATGAGTTGAAGTGCGAATTAAAGGGCGGAGATGTTAAAATCGCATCTTCAGAAGCGGTTGCTTATTTCAAAAACGGTTCATATATTAAGGTCGTTACAGCATCCGACTCTGCTCGTGGTAACAGAGCGAATGTCTTGATTTTGGACGAGTTCCGAATGATTGATAAAGGAACCATTGACACGGTATTAACTAAATTCCTTACGGCAAGTAGACAACCGGGCTATCTTAGCAATCCAAAGTATGATTACCTAAAAGATCGAGAAGAGCTAAACAGACAAGTTTACTTATCCAGCGCATACTTCCAAGATCATTGGTCTTATACGAAGGTACAATCTTTTGTTAAGAATATGAAATATCCCGGTCGTGGTTGGTTTATTTGCTCATTCCCATATCAGTTGGCAATCAAAGAGAAATTATCCAACAGAGAGGATATTGCCAACCAAATGCTTGATGAAGACTTTAGTGAAATTCGTTGGATGATGGAGATGCTCGCAGAGTTCTATGGAGACTCTGAGGGCTCTTTTTTTAATTATGAGTCCGTTTCCAAAAACAGAAAAATTCAATATCCAATGTTGCCAGATAAACTTTGTTCAAAAATTCCTAATAACGGGAAGCTGCGTATTCAACCCAAGGCTCCCGGAGAGAAACGAATTCTATCTGTCGATATTGCGCTGATGTCAAGTAATAAACACAAAAACGACGCATCGGCTATATTTATCAACCAACTATTACCTACCAAGGCAGCTCGATATATTAACAATATTATCTACACTGAAACTTCTGAAGGTTTACGAACCGAAGAACAAGCTCTTCAAATTCGTAAATTGTACGAAGAGTACAAATGTGACTATATCGTAATTGACTGCAAAGGTGTTGGTCTTGGTGTTTACGACGCTCTTGCGAGCGATATATCAGACATTGAGTCTGGGGAAATATATCCTGCTCTATCTTGCTGCAATAATCCCGATATGGCTGCACGATGTACGAGTCGTAATGCAGAAAAGGTAATATGGGCAATTAACGGTGCTGCAAGATTTAACTCTGATTGTGCTGTTATGCTCAGAGAGGGTTTTAAGAGTGGCAAGATTAGGCTTCTTGTGACTGAGTATGATGCTGAAAAAGCATTATCTTCAATCAAGGGGTACGATCACTTGAAACCCTCAGACAAAGCAGAGTTTTCTATGCCATACATAAATACAACGCTGTTAATTAACGAGCTTATCAATCTACAACACGAAGACTCAAATGGCTTAATTAAGATTATGGAAAAAAGCGGTATGAGAAAAGACCGTTATTCAAGTCTTAGCTACAACTATTGGGTTGCTTGTCAGCTTGAGAAGAATATTCGTAAGCGATCAAGCAATGTTGAGAGTGTTAAGGATGTGTTTATGTTTAGAGCACCAAAAATTAAGTAACATTGAAAGGCGGTGAAATGCCTCTAATGAGCGAAAAACAAAAGGAAATCATTGTAACCGACGGCTCTCAAGAGAACCGTAAAACGGCTTACTCCAAAGAAGCGAAATTTGATGATGCATTCCATCTTCCTACACGCTTTGCGGGACTAAACAAGTTAGTTCTCCGTGATATGAACGGAACTAACACATCGCCTACTTTTTATTTGTATAGCAAAGATAAGATCTCCGAGTTCTTAAAGAACCCATATACAAACGAAAAGAATATACGAAACGCTGTAATCTACATTTACGGTGCAAGTTCGCATTTTAGGCGTTTGATTCAGTATTTTTCAAGTTTGTCCGATTTGGCTTATGTGGTATCCCCTCATAAGATTGACACTTCAACTGCGAAACCGCAGTCTATTCGGAGAAATTATCACAAAGTACTAAATCTGTTATCTTCTATGGATATTAAAAACCAATTTGCAAAAGTACTTACTGTCTGTTTAAGAGAAGATGTATTTTATGGAACAATGTGGGTCAATACGGATAGTATCATTATTCAACAATTGCCATCCGATTACTGTACAGTTGCAGTCGTAGAAGATAATGTACTGAATGTTTCTTTTGACTTCTCGTATTTTGACAGTAACTCACAGTATCTTGCAAATTATCCACCTGAGTTTACTACAAAATACAACCTCTATCAGAAAGATAGACAAGGTATGAAGTGGCAGGAGTTAGACTCTCCCACTTCTTTTGCAGTGAAATGCAACAATGATATCTTGAATTACGCTATTCCTCCGTTTGCAGGAATTTTGCGTGAAATTTACGATATCGAAGACTACAAACAACTTAAACTCACCAAGACAGAGCTTGAAAACTATGCAATGTTGGTTATGAAACTTGGTATCAATAGCGACGGCGAATGGGAAATGGATCTTGATAAGGCTAAAGAGTTCTGGAGAAATCTGGACGGTATTTTGCCGGAAGAGATTGGTTCTGTTTTATCGCCTATGCAGATTGATAAGATCAGTTTTGAAAAGGCAAACACAGGCGACACCAACACTGTGTCTGAAGCAGAACAGAATCTGTTTTCTGCTGCTGGTGTTTCAAGCCTATTGTTTAACAACGCTAAGGCATCTGCTAATGCTCTCCAGCTTTCAATTAAGGCTGACCAAGCAATGACATTTGGCATTGTAAAGAGCATTGAAGGTGTATTGAATAGATTTATTCGTGCGCAGTCTTACGGAAAGAACTTCAAGATTACATTCTTGGATTGCAGTCCGTTCAACCGAAAGGAATGTGGCGACGCATACCTAAAGGCTTGTCAGCTTGGTATCCCAATGGTTTCATACTATTGTGCTTCCCAAGGTTTAGGACAAGACGAAATGGATTGTATGAATTTCTTAGAAGACGATGTTCTTGGTATTAAGGGTAGATTTATCCCATTACAGAGCTCTTCTACTCAGTCTAAGACGACTACAGGCAATGATCCCGGTCGTGATGAAAAAGATATAGACGAGCTAACTGATTCTGGTGAAATCACCCGTGAAGAAGAGTGAGTAAAAGGAGAAAAATAATGTTTTTATATGTTATGGATACCGAAAGTAGGGATAAACTTCTCAATCTCGGCTTTGAGCTGTTGAAAGAGAATGACAAGAAAACCGTTTGGGTTTTCGTGAACAAGCCCGATCAAACATTTGATGTGGTTGATGTTCCTTGTGTCGTATCAGATGTCCTAACTTTCTGAGTATAAACATACTCAAAAGGCGGTGATGAATAATGAGCGAAAGGAAATTTAATATCGTATATGAGTCTGCTGTTGAGAAATTGACAGAGATTAACTCGTCTTTCGATAAGGGTATTTTGCGAGTTGCATATACGGGCAAAAACAGGAACAAGTCATTCATCAGCAAAAGTACTTTTGAGAAGTGCATCAATACAATCTACAATGTTCCGATTGTATGTAATTACAATCGTGAAACAGATTCTATCGGCGCTCACGATGTTGAAATTGTTAAGACCAGTAAAGGAATGAAGCTGATTAACATCACACAACCAGTCGGCGTAGTGCCGGAGTCCGCTAATTATTGGTGGGAAACTGTTGAAGAGGATAATGGTGAGGTTCACGAGTATTTGTGTGTCGAAATCATTATCTGGAAGCGACAGGAAGCGTATGCAAAAATTAAAGAAAACGGAATTACAGACGAGTCTATGGAGATAAAGGTCAAGAGTGGACAAACGATTGACGGCTATTATCACATAGACTCTTTTGAATTTACAGCGTTCTGCCTGTTAGAAAGCGCAGAGCCTTGTTATGAGTCCGCTTGTGTCGAGATGTTTACGCTCAAGTCGTTCCACGACGAGTACACCAAGATGATGGCTGACTTCAAAGAGCATTTTTCAACGGTCACAACCTCGAAAGAGGATGACATAAATCCACAAAGTATCACACAAAATCTCTCGAAAGGAGGAAATATCTCATTGGATAGAATGGAGCTTTTATCTGAATACGGGTTAACCGTAGAAGCGCTTGATTTCAACATTGACGATTTCACAGTCGATGAATTGAGAGCTAAGTTTGAAGCGATGAAGAAGAAAGCAAAGCCTGTCGATGATGACGACGATGACGAGCCTGCTAATCCCGCTCCCGAAGGTGGCGATGGCGAAGGCGAGGAAGGTTCTGATCCCGAAGCTGATCCCGAAGCTCAGCCCGACGAGGGTGCCGAAGGCACTGATGACGGCGCTGATGGTACTGACGGCGATGGCGACGGTGAAGGCAGTGAAGAGTTCTCTCTAACTGGCGAACAGTTCCTATCTCAGCTATTCGAGGCTTTATCAGCGGTCAAGTACACCGATCCTTATTGGGGCGAGATGTGCAAGTATATGTATGTAGACTATGACCACGAAGCGTCTGAGGTTTATTGCTACGATTGCGAAGATTGGAAGCTGTATGGCTTCTCATATTCAATGAACGGCGATAATGTCGTTATTGATTTTGATAGCAAGAAACGCAAGAAGTTCTCCATCGTAGATTTTGATGAAGGTAGTGCTGACTTTAACTATAAATACGCGTTTGAAATGTATGGCAAAGTCATCTTAGCGTCAAAAGATGCTGAGTTGAGCCGTATTCAAACCGAATCTGAGGAAAAGTATAGCCAAGCTTCTCAGACAATCGACAACTTGCAGGCTGAACTGACCACTTTGAGGCAGTATCAGAAGACTAAGTTGGACGAGGAGCGCAAAGATGCTGAGGACGAGCTATTTGCTCGCTTTGCTGAGCTTGACGGTATTGAGGCGTTTGAGTCTCTCCGTACAAACTGTTCTGAAATGGCACTTGAAGATATCGAGAGCAAGTGCTTTGAGATTAAAGGTAGAAATACCACAGTTAACTTCTCGGTTAACAAACCTAAGTCTACTCGCATTGCGGTAGAAAAGAAATACGAAGACGAACCCTATGGTGGTCTGTTTGTGCAGTACCCACCTGCTAACAATTAAGGAGGATAAATTATATGGCTTATACAGTAATTAGAACTGATCTGCTTTCTGGCACTGATGTGGCTGCGGATTTGGTTTCTCTAAGAGTTTATGACGCTGATGACAACCAGATTGCTGTTGAGAACGGCACTATGGTCGAGCTCAAGGGTTATGAGGAAGGTCAGCGTGAAGTTATGAAAGCAGTCTTAGCTACTGCTGATTCAAAAGTTGAGGACTGCGCTATCGTTGCTTCTGAGGAAGTTATGTACGACGAGCGCAAGAAGAATTTGGATGAATTTGTTAACGAGGCTGGCGCAATCTGCCGTGGTTACATCCCTCGCAGCCGTAACATCTACTCCATTACTAAAGAAGGCTTCGTAGGCGCTACTGCTCCTACTGAGGTTGGCGCAGAGGTTGGTCTCGGCGCTGATGGCAAGCTGGATGCCGCTGGCACTGGCTATGGTACCGTAATGGCTATCGAGATCGCTGGTCGTTATACATACTATGTCATCAAAATTGCTTAATCTATAAGGAGGATACGAAAATGGCTGATTATAATGATATTGTAAGACTCGCTGTTGATGCATATCACGGCGTAACTACTAAATATTCCGTTAGTGAGTCTATGGACACTCTTCGTCAGGCATTGATCGAAGCTAACGGTGGTAGCACTGTACTTGATTACAAGGCTATCCGTGACGGTAAGTGCAACGGCTTGTTCACTATTGTTGAGACAATCCTTGCTCGTACTGTTGTTGAGGGTCTTCAGGGCGACGAGTACTTCAACGCTCTTGTTGACTTCCGTAATGTTGCCCTTGGCGACAAAAATGAATTCGTGGTAGAAGACAGCAACTTGTTCGTTGTTTCTGATGCTGCTGATGGTACTCAGGGTATCCGCAGACAGCGCCTTGGCGGACAGAGCACAACCTCTATTCCTACAACTTTCAAAGTTGTTAAGATTTATGAGGAATTGAACCGTGTTCTTTCTGGTCAGGTTGACTTCAACAAGTTCATTCAGCTCGTTGCTGAGTCTTTCCGCAAGAAGTTGCTCGACGACATCTATGGTTTGTGGAATGCTGCTACTGCTGCTGATTTCGGTGGCGCTGTTTACTTCCCGGCTGCTGGTAACTACGACGAGGATGCATTGCTTGATGTTATCGCTCATGTAGAAGCTGCTGCTGGTGGCAAGCCTGCTACTATCATCGGTACTAAGAAAGCTATCCGCAACTTGGCTCCTGCTATCGAAGGCAACGAGTCTAAGAGCGACCTTTACAACCTTGGTTACTACGGCAAGTTCTACGGCACTCCTGTTGTTTCCACTCCTCAGCGTCACAAAGTTGGTTCTACCGACTTCGTGTTCGATGACAATGTGTTAACAATCATCGCCGGCGACGACAAGCCTATCAAGTGCGTATATGAAGGTCAGTCTACTGTTCTGCTTGGCAATCCTACCAACAACAAGGACTTCACTCAGGATTACTTCTATGGTGAGAAGTATGGTATGGGTATCGTTCTTGCTGGCGGTAATGCTGGTATCGGCAGATACGAATTGACTGCCTAATCAATCATCTCAAACAATGAGGGGCGGCAACACTGTCGCCCCTCTACATTATTTGAATTAAAGGAGAATAATAATGGCAACTACAAAATCTAAAGTATCTAAGAATACTACACCTAAATCAACTGCAACCAAGACCACTACCGCTGCTAAGGAAAAGGAAGTTGTAACAACTGAAGTTGTTGAAGCTCCTGCTGAGAAGAAGCAGTACAAGGTTAAGAAGAACCTCGACCCCAATATGATTGTTACCGTTAAAAACGGTTTCCAAGGTCGTTTGATCTATAAGAGCAGACGCACCAATGAGCGTTTTGAATGGGAAACATTTGGCGACGAGCAGGATATGGATTTGCAGGAGTTAAAGAATGCGCGTAATTCATCTAAGGCATTCTTCGTAAACAACTGGTTCTTAATCGACGATCCCGAAGTGCTTGAGTACTTGGGCGTTTCCCAGTATTACAAGTATGCGCTTAACTTCAAGTCGTTTGATGACCTCTTCGAGAAGGCTCCTGACGATATTAAGGATACCATTGCGCATCTTTCTGCCGGTCAGAAGAAGTCCGTTGCATATCGTGCAAAAGAGCTTATTGCTGATGGCGTGATTGACTCTATCAAGGTTATCAATGCTTTGGAAGAGAGTTTGTCAATTGAGTTGATTGACAGAGAAAAATAAGAAGGAGGCGTATTATGAGCGTTTCCTACGACATTTTCACATCAATGTTTCTGGATAAGATTGAGGAATATAAGTTTATTCAGCTTCCCGAAGAAAATCGAACCCAAATCGTTGATGGATATATGAAGAGGGCTTGCGCCCAGTTTAAGAAGATCTGCAAGCACAACATCGCCACTGGAGACGACGATGCTCGTGAGTTCCCGATTGATATTCCAGACGAGGACATTGATGAAATTGCAGATATTATTTCCGAGGGTATGCTTGTACAGTGGATGAAGCCTTATGTGTACAAGCAGGAAAACTTAGAAAATATGCTTAATACAACTGACTATAATGGGTATTCCCCAGCGGAGCTGTTGCATCGTATTACAACGGCTTACAAAATGTGCAAAAAGGACTTCTCCAATATGATGAAGGACTACTCCTATAATCACGGAGATTTGTCGGATTTACACTTATGATGACAAGCAAGAATATGGAACTGCCTGATAATGTCGTTCAGAAGTATTTGAAGGCTTTAATCGGTCAGTTTTATAAGATATTACCCATCAAGGAAAGCGGCGAGCCATCGCTCGGAAAATATATGGACAGTCTCCAAAGAGAAATGATCGGGTGTCAGAGTTTGATTGTGGCGCTCGACAACGACGAATTGTATTTAAGCCTCTTGGCTGTATTGCAGTATCTAATCGAGAACGATTGTGACACGAATACTGTCAAATGCGAGGTTTTCAAAGCAATCAATATTTGTAAGAAATTACAGAAGAAATATGGTGCTGAGGAGGTGTAACTGTGAGTGCGTGGGATACCTATCAAGCACGATTAGAAGTCAACGGAACAACGAGACGCGAGCGTGCTTTGAAGCACACACAGTCGTATATCTCAAAGAAAATTACGGACTCATTATCCTGTCATAAGGTTTTAATTAACGGTATTGAACAGACGGTCACTATATTAAATCAACGCGAAGATATGGCGCTCAAGAAAATTTGTGCTCTTCCCGGTGAGCAGTTGCTACACGGCGGTATTGTAGATTTCGCCGATAGCAAATGGCTTATCACTGAGTTGGATGCAAATGATGAAGTATATACCTCTGGTATGATGCAACGCTGTAACTATCTGTTGAAGTGGCTTAACAAAAAGGGTGAAATCATCGAGAAGTGGTGTATCGTCGAAGACGGTACTAAGTATCTTATCGGTGAAAAAGCCGAGGACATGATGTCTATTGGTGATGCTCGTATTGCGATTACTATCTGTAAAGATAGCGACACAATTGAGCTTGGGCGCGGAAAGAGGTTTTTGGTCGATGATCTCGACGCAGAAGCTCCTTTGGCATACCAAATCACGAAGCCCAACAAGCTGTTCAATGTTTACGATGGTCAAGGTGTATTCAGATTTATCTTGAACGAAGTAAATATGACAGACGATGATAATGTTGAGTTGCGCATCGCAGACTACTTCAATTGGAAACCAGATGTACAACTTGATAATGAACATCAAGACGCGGATATAACGCTTGAAGAAGTTATAGACTCAGCCACCTCTAAGACCGAACAGGACGACAACAAGGAGGTGTGGTTATAATGGAACTTGAAGAATTTTTCGATTATAAGAACAGATTTATGAAAGAGTTGTGCTGCAACAAAGAAATCGTAACCCTTATAACCGATAAAGAGAATAGCAAAGTGCCTAATCACACATTGGCTTATTCACAGGTATATCCGTATGAGTTTGTTCCCGAAACCGTTGACAATGGTCAAACATTCGTATGTTTCGATGTTGACATTGCGGAAGTTGTTAACAAGACTTTCTATGTTCCTGTTTTGTATGTGTGGGTGTTTACTCATAAGAGTAAAATGCGTTTATCTACTGGCGGTGTGAGAACCGACATTCTTGCTTCAAAAATCAATGCGATGTTGAATGGAAGCAGATTCTACGGTCTTGGTGAGCTTGACCTGCGACAAGTTGGCAGGTTCTCTCCCATTACAGATTACCAAGGCAGAGTTCTTACATATTATGCCAAGGATTTCAATCGAAGTGGATCTAAGCAACCACCTTCAAATAGGAAAAATGTCTAAGTTTTCATAGGAGCGTGAAGTATGGGAAAGAGTACGCTATATGAAACTAAGCATAAGATAAATGACTTCATTACAATCAGAGTCCCTACTATCAAAGATATAATCGAGAACGAAGACGATTATTACGGCAATGTTGCGTTAATCGTTGCTACACCCTACGATATGATGGTTCAGCTCGATGATATGAAAATCGACTTTACACAGATTAACGAATGGGATTTGTTCTTGCTTTTATTTAACGAATTGAGAACAAGAGACTTATCGCTTATCTTTGATGGATTAAATCTGAGGGATTTTGTTACAGCCGAGAACAAACAAAACGGCAATATTATTTTGGTCAACCCAAAAACAGGTGTTAAGATTGACCGAGCCATTCACGACCAAATTTGTAGATATCTTCGTAAGACTTTGCGATTGCAAAAGAATGACAAGAGACCTGCAAATGAAGAAGCTCGTAAGTTCTTAATTGAGCGTACACGCACGAAGCTCAAGCGACGCAGAAAACAACTTGTTGAGTCGCAGATCGAGAAGTATATCGTGGCGCTTGTAAATACATCTGAATTTCCCTATACATATGAGTCAGTATTGGGATTGACAATAAATCAGTTTTACGCCAGCCTACATCAAATCGTTAAGAAGATTAAGTATGACAAACTTATGATTGGATGTTACGCAGGCACGGTCAATATGAAAGAACTGGGTCAGAATGAACTGAACTGGATTTCTAACTAATTACAGGAGGAACTATTATGATTATTAACGATATCACTATCACAAGCCTTGAGACTATCACGGCGTTTGATATTGCTGGCGCATATCGTTTTACTCTTGATGAATTGCAGAACGCTAAGATCGCAAATACTCAGGATAAAACTGATATCACCGGTAAGGGCGGTCGTAAGTTGAACTCTCTAAAGAAAAACAAGGCGGTTGTTATCTCTGGTACTAACGGTCTTGTTTCTGGTGGTTTGCTTGAAATGCAGACTGGTAGCGAGTTCAAGAGCGTGGACAACGCTCCTATCCGTTGGACTGACTATCTAACTATCACTGGCGATGCTGCTACCACTTCCTATAAGGCTGTTGGTACTGCCGGCAATGAAATCGAAACTGTTTACATCAAGAATGCTACCGACGGTACTCTTGGTGAGGCTTTAACTCAGGATGCTGCTGTTGCAGAAGGTAAGTTTACTTACGATCCTGCTACTAAGGCTCTTGCTTTTGCTGAGGGCGCTTACGAAGACGGCACTGAGATTGTTGTGTTCTACACTCGTAACATCAAGGCAAATGTTCTTGAGAACATTTCTGACACTTATTCTGAAAAGTGCCAGCTTTACATCGACGCTTTTGGCGAAGACAAGTGCAACAATGTTTACCGTGTGCAGTTCTACATTCCTCGCGCTGACTTCAGCGGTAACTTCGACTTTGAACTTGGTGACAACCAGACTGTTCACGCTTTTGAAGCTGAGTCTCTTGCAGGCTCTTGCGGTTCTGCCGGTACGCTCTGGACTTATACCGTATTCGGTGCTAACGAAGGCGACGCTGCCTAATTATGGCTAAAGAAATCAAGGTATGCCGAGTATGTGGAGACACATACGAAGCCTGCCGAACTTCTAAGGTAACTAACACATTCAGGTGGCAGGATGTTTCCTGCTCACCTGAGTGCGGCGCTGAATATTTGCGCAGGATCAAACTGTCCAGAGAGGGTGGTTCTGCAACCTACCCCGTTATGTATAACGAGGATTATAACGGTTTCGACGGTGAACCCGAAGAAGAATATATCAGCGAATTTGGCTCCGACGAGTGAGCCTTATAACACAGATACACTATGGGGAGGAGAAATATTAAGTATAGGACAATACATTTTTCCTCCCCTTATTTTTCTGCATAAGAATGGTGGCGATTGAGTATGGAACGAACAATGGAACGAACAAAGTTCAATGTTGATAAAGATACAGAAAAACGCACATTCGACGGCATTATATTTGATAGTCAAATGGAAATGCGATTTTACCGTGATGTAGTTTTGCCTCAATCGAGGAGTGGTAATATTAAGCATTTTGAATTGCAAAAGAAATACATTCTACAACCAAAATTTCATAACGGTAAAAAGACTGTTCAGCCCATTGTTTATGTGGCTGACTTTTTTATTGAATATAGTGACGGAACCGTTGAGGTAATCGACACTAAGGGATGCCCAGACTCCGTTGCAAAAATCAAGCGGAAGATGTTTTGGTATCTCTATCCCGATATTACATACAAGTGGATTTGCTATTCCAAGATTGACGGAACCGAGGAAAACGGTGGATGGTGCGATTACGAGTATGTGCAAGAACAGCGCAAAAAGCGCAAAAAGGAAAAACAACTTAAAGAAATAAAGGAGAATACATAATGGCAAAAGATATTGAGAGAGTTTCTATCAATAAGTTTGAACAGGCTTTGAATACAGAAAACATCATCACTGAGACTTTGGTCGATACTGAGGATGTAACTATTCAGATTAAGAAAACAATCACTCTTCCCGAAATGATGCTATTCGTTCAGGAGGTTGTTGAGGCGTGTATCGACGGTGAAAACGGCGAGTACATTCCTGAAGCATACGACTTTGCTGTTCGTAGTGCGGTGCTTACACGCTATGCTAACTTTGCTATGCCTGCAAATCTTGACAAGCAGTATTGGCTTGTTTACAACACAAGGGCATTCCAGCAGGTTATCAACCACATCAACGAGTATCAGTTCAACGATATTATCAGAGCGATTGACAGAAAGATCAAGTATATGCTTGATGTAATGTCTTCTGCTGCTGTTTCTAAGATCCACGAGGTTATCGACAAGTTTAACGACATTGCCGAAACTGGTGAAAAGGTCTTTGGTGGCGCATCAGCAGATGAAATGGCTAATTTCGTTAACGGTGTAGCTAAACTAAAGGATATGAAGGAAGAAGATATCGCTAAGGTTATCCTTGATTCTAAGGCTGGAGAAAAATAATGGCAGACCGTTTCTTTTCGGACTGGGAGTCGCTCGTAAGTGCAGTTGACGCAAAGGCGACTCAGATACTGCAAAGGGATGTTGCTCCCGTCGCAGAGGACATACTGAAGAAACATATAAAATCTGATATTTATGATGTGTACACACCCAAGCCAAATGGTTGGGTTAATGGAACGACATATCAGAGACGACACGCCTTAGAGCAGGCTGTAACAACTATCGTGCAGGATAAGCACACCATCTTAGTTACAAGTACTGCCACGGCTTCTCCCGCCGTCCTTAGTGGTTGGAGCTTCCATAACAGATACCCCGGTGCATTCCTCAAATTGTTAGAGGTTGGTAATATGGGTATTTGGCGTGGTGGTTTTCCACGACCCGCAGTTACAAACACACAGAACGAAATTGACACAAGCCAAGAAATCAAATCAGCCATTCAAAACGGAATTCAAAGGGAAATCGGAATTTGTATTGAAATTTAACTTTGACGAGGGGTGAGTAACATCATCCCTCGTTTGTTATAAAGGATGGTGAAATGATGGCTTTTGGAGCAAAGATTAAATTATCCGTAAATACTTCCGGGGCATCAGCCTTCCGTTCAGAAATTCAAAAGTATGTAAATACAGCTACGGCAAGCAATCCGATTAAGTTAAAGAATTTCTCCGTAAGTATGACCAAGGAACAACAGAAGAAGATTGTTCGGGACATACAGACATATCTATCCGGTGATACGACCTTAACATTAAAGATTGGCAAAATTGATGCCACAGGTGCTGTAAATAAACTGCGTCAGCAATTGCAAACAATGCTGAGTGGTTTGAGCATAACTGGACTCAAAGAGTTTCTTGGTGAAACCAATATCGACAAGATTACTCAGGATATTGACAAGGCAAAACAGTCTGCAAGCCAATGGGCAGCGCAGATGCGCGTCATTGACGATATTCAAAAGAGGCTCGGAAGTACATACAGATCCGCCCTTTCTGGCAGTCAGATGGTCGGGGACGCAACCCAAGTACAACAGATTACTGCTGCCTATACTGCTTGGCAGGTAAAGGTTGAAGAACTCCGAAATACAAAGGTTGCTTTGTCTGCTGAGGAATTACAGAATTTACAACAGGAAGGTATTGCCCTTCAGCAGAAAATTACGCTTATTCAGGAAGAGCAAGCGGCAATCGCGGGTGCTGCAACTGAGGCTGAAAGAGCCGCAGCACAGGAAGAAATCGCTGCTCGCAAACAACTTGCGCTTGCGCAACAGCAAGTATCTCTCAAGTCGCAAGTTCAGAGATATATCCTTTCTAACAGCAAGGCATATAAAGTATATGGTGCAGAGCTTGATGGCATAATGCACACATTGCAGTCTGAGGCAAGTCTAACTGATGAACAGTTGAAGACTATCAGAATGCGTTTCTATGAGATACAGACCAGTGCGAAAGCCGCCGGTATGTCTGGTAATACTTTCTTCGATACAATGAAGAAAGGTTTTGCCAAGTTCGGTGGTTGGTCTTTAATCACTCGTACATTGATGGCTGTATATCGTATTTTCACTAATATGATTACTGCCGTTAAAGAATTAGATGCGGCAATGACCGAGTTAAAGAAAGTTACAGATCTTTCTGAGAGGTCATATCGTGAATATCTGCTTACCGCACAAGAGTTATCCAAATCAATTGGTGCAACTCTTGCAGACACCGTAAATGCTACTGCTGACTTCGCAAGACTTGGCTATAGCATTGCTGAGTCTACGGCATTGGCTGAGGCGGCTCTTGTTTACAAGAATGTTGGTGACGGTATCGAAGATATTGGTACAGCATCTGAGTCTTTGATTTCTACCATCAAAGCCTTCGAGCAATTTGGAGAGTCTGCAAATAATGCTATGAGTATTATCGACAGATTTAATGAAGTTGGTAACAACTTTGCCATTAGTTCAGAAGGTATCGGTGCGGCACTACAGCGTTCCGCTTCTTCTCTTGCAGCGGCTGGTAATACGCTGAACCAAAGTATTGCCCTTGTAACTGGTATGAACGCCGTTGTTCAAGATCCGGAAAAGGTTGGTACGGCATTAAAAACTATTTCGATGTATTTGCGTGCCGCTAAGACCGAAGCTGAGGAAGCTGGCGAGTCTACTGAAGGTATGGCAAATAGCGTTTCTGAATTAAGAAGCGAGCTATTAACCTTAACCAAGGGTAGAGTCGATATTATGCTTGACGACAAGACTTTCAAATCAACCTATGAGGTTATGAAAGATTTGTCCGAGGTATGGAATAGTCTTGCTGATATTGACCAAGCGAACATCCTCGAACTTATCGGTGGTAAGCGTAACGCTAACGCTGTTACATCATTGCTTACAAACTTTGAAGATGCTGAAGAGGCTTTGCAGACTGCTGCTAAGGCTTCTGGCTCTGCTCTTGCAGAAAACGAGAAGTATCTTGACAGTATCGCAGGTAAATTAAGCGTATTCCAGTCAAAGTTTGAAACATTTTCAACTAATTTAATTGACAGCGGTGTTGTTAAGTTTGTGGTTGACCTTGGCTCTGTCCTATTAACTATTCTTGACACACTGAATAGAATTCATCTTTTATTACCTTTAATTGCGGTTACTACTGCCGTTATTATGGGTCACATGAACGCCAACAAGATGGCTATGCTTGTTCAGCAAATTCTTCTCCAGAAGAACGCTATTATTGCTGAAAAGGCTGCATCTGACCAGTTGGCTGTTTCGCTTGCAGGCTTAAATGCACAACAGCGCAAGTTGTTGATTGCAGAGCTTGATCGTGCAGTTGCGAGTGGTACACTTACTACGGCTGAACGAGCACAGATCGTATCTACGCTTGGTCTTGCCGGTGCGGAAGGTACTCTGACCGTTGCAAACAAGGGTCTTGCTGCAAGCTTTAAGACTCTTATGGCTTCTATCCCGATTTGGGGTTGGATTGCTCTGGGTATTTCCTTAGTCCTTGAGCTTGCCACCGCTATTGGTGATATGATCGGCAATATTGAAACATCTGAGGAAAAGATTGCCCGATTAAACGATGAAATGAAGGAGACTGTTGCGAATATTCAGAACATATCTACTGAATATCGCAATTTGAAGTCTTCTGCCGACGAAGTAATCCCAAGGTTCGTTCAGCTCGCAAAGGGTGTTGACGACTTTGGTCGTAATGTTAGTCTAACTGACGAAGAGTATGCAGAGTTCCTATCATTGAATAACCAAATTGCTGAAATGTTCCCAGAACTTAACTTGGGTATGGACAGCAATGGTAACGCTATGTTGGCGTTGTCTTATTCTGCTAACACTCTTTCTGACTCTTTGTGGGAGTTGGTTGAGGCTCAGCGTGCTGCGGCTAACAAGCAAATTGCGGATGAAGAGTTGCCCGGACTTATCGAAGACGCAACCGAAATCCAAAATGAATATAACAAGCAAATTGACGCTTATACAGAAAAGATTAAGCTTATCAAGGGGTTAACCCCCGATGGTATGGCTGGTTTCTTGAATACCGATGTTGATAAGATAAACACCTATTCAGAATTCTTGTCTGACTATGGTATTAAGAATGAATATCATTATACTCCCGACACTTCTTATGTTGACCCTAATTCTGGTTACAGCTATTACGAAACTGGATATAGCTGGTATCAGCTTATGGAAGAAGACGAAGAAAAGTTTAATGATGCTGTAAGTCAATATGTCACCAACCAAGAGAAACTTATCAATGACGCTAAGGAAAAGATAAATAAAGAATGGCAGTCAATTATGCCTGCTATTAACTCTTGGATGCAAACCGAGGAAAACTTCAATACTCTTGACAACGAGTTACAGACAATTGTCTCAAAGATGTTGAGCAACATCAATCTTGCTGACTTGAAGATTGAAGGCACCGATGATATGAAGAGCCAGATTAAAGAATGGCTCATTGACCCTATTGCTGAAGCTACACCAGAAGCACAGGCTGCGGTTGAAAAGTTGTTTAACACAATGACCGCATTCAACAACGGTGAAATGACATTTAGCCAGTATCAAATGGCTGTCGATGGTCTTGTAGCCGATCTCGAAGCTGCTGGATTTAGCAATAAGTTCATTAACACCTTAACAATGACTCTTAACATTGACGACCTTTATGATAAGGCAGACAAAGTTAAGAAGTTGTTAAAGGATGAATATAAAGATGCCGTTGATGATTTTAGTGCGGAAGAAATTGAACTTGCTTACAAGGTTCAAGCTGCCGACGGATCGCTAACTCTTGATGAACTACGACAAGAAATTCTTGAGTTAGGTAATATGGGCGCTGAAATGGTTGAGGTCTTAGACTTCTCGCCAATGACAGATGCTTTCGACGACATCACAAGTGGTTTGAATAGCATAATCTCGTCTATGGAGAAGTTGCGTAATGGCACAGCTCTTACAAAGGCAGAGATTGCGAAGTTGGCTCTTCAGTACCCAGAGTTGCTTGAAAAGGCAAATCTATTCCAAGATGGTACAATCGAAGGTCAGAACAGGGTTCTACAGAACCTGCTTGATAACTACGAAGCAGAATACGATGCAACTATTGAGGCAAAGATTGCTGAGCTGAAAGCAGCCAATGAGTGCTTAACTGCACAAATGGAACTTGAAGACAGAAAACTTGCGGTCATTCTTGAAATCAAAGAAGCCGAAGTAAACGGCAAAATTGATAGCGAGGAATGGCTTGTCAACAAGGTTGCAGAGTTCAACGACCTCCAAGGTCGTAACTATGTTTCAATGGAAAACGGTATTCTTACCGTTAACCAAAATGCGCTTAACGCACAAATGCAGAGTGCAAACGAAGCTGCCGCAGAAAATACCGACGCTTGGGGTCAGAGTGCATCTGATGTAACAAGCTTCTACAATGCTTCTGCGAATGCATCCGTTGAAACAACCAACCAAGCGCAAGAAAAGATCCGTACAAAAATCAATGGTATTGGTGAATGGTTTAAGGCTCTTTGGGAGTCTATTTGCCGTCTATTCTCTACCGGTAAATGGGAATGGGGTATCCTTGAGGAAGTTTACGACGATGCCGAAATCAATGTTGGTTTGAATGCCGACCTAAAGGGTAAGTACAACTACAACAGCATTGATAATAAGACCATCGACGACTGGACGAGTACTCAAGAAAAGGCGGTTGCTGACCGTCTGGAAGATATCAAATCTCAGTATCAGACCAACTTAAACATCATTGACAACCTTGAAAGTTTGAAGGGTCTGGATTTAACTTCACTTTATGGTTCTTCAAGTAGTAGTAGCAAGAACGATAAGGAAGTTGAAGAGTATATTGCCGATATTGATAAATACTATGCTGCTCTCAAGAGGCTTGAAGATGCGCAGGCGCTGAGAGAAAATCTTGAGGCAGAGTTAGATCATACGGACGACCCCGCTGCGAAGATTAAGCTGTACGATAAGCTCGTTGACGCATATAAGGAAGAAGCGGCTGCTGAACGCAACCTTATTACGGAGCGTAGCAAATCTATTCAGGCTAATGCCGCAGCATTGCGAGCTCTTGGTTTCGAGGTTGAGTATAACGCAAGTACGAACAAGCTCTTCATCAAGAACTTAGAGCACTTAAACGAGTTAACTGCTACTTCCAAGGGTAAATACGATACTTTACAAGAAGCAACAAATGCCCTTCGTGAAGATACAGAGGAATTGATAAATGTTACTGAGGATCTGAATAACCAAAACAGAGACTCAATTGATAATATCGAAGATTTAACATACGAAATCCAAGATGCCGCCGAGGAAATCATCGACTGCATTGAGGAAGTGTATGAGAAGCAGATTGATGCTTACAACGATATTATCGAAAAGCGCAAAGAAGCCATTGAGTCTGCCAAGGACGAGTATGATTACGAGTCTGATGTTGCAGATAAGGTTAAGGAAATTGCTGACTTGCAAGCCAAGATTGACAAGTTATCTTTGGATAACAGCAGAGAGGCACAGGCACAAAAAGCAGCCTTAATCGAAGAGCTTAACGAGAAGCAGAAAGAGTTGAACGAGACTCAAAGCGACCACGCTCTTGAGACTCAGACCGATGCTCTTGATAAGATGGCTGAAAAGTATGAGGAAGAGAAAAATGCCGAGCTTGAAATACTCCGTGAAAGCATTGGTACTGTCCAAGACCTTGGTACAGTTATCGACACGCGAGTAACAAATGCTTGGAAGAATGCTAAAAAGGCTGTTGAAGAATATGGTCAATCCGTAGCCGGTTTGAATGGTGGCGTTGTTACTAATGTTGGTAGTGTGCCGAAGTATCATACTGGTGGCGTGGTTGGTGGAAATGCTACTGGCAAAGAAGAAATCCTCGCTCTCTTAGAGGCTGGGGAGATTGTACTTAACGACCAGAAGCAAGACACTGTTTATCGTATCATCGACTTCCAGACTAAATTGGCAGAGCGCCTTGGTGTTGACCTTGGCAGAACTACAATGCCTCTTACTACGCTTGACACTACACCAAACTTTGGTGGTGTTAATCCGG
>JAFQQD010000056.1 GCA_017411435.1 Clostridia bacterium | reverse complement strand
GGTATTGCAATGCCGGATAAGGTATTACCCGGTCCCATCACGGGAAGCACGCCGCCCATCCGTGAAGCCGTGTGTATCCACACCAAGCGCATCTACGATTCTTGCCGTGACAAAGAGTGTATTGAGGATTTTAAGAAAGCCTGTGATTTAACTGACTTTCAGTACAAACACCCTAACTATATCACGCGTAGAGATCGCGCAGACGGCAATTTGATAATGCGAGGTATCCGCACACCAACTGTTGACCTTAAAACAATTCGACCTGTTATCAATAAGAAATTCGGCGCTGACGACACTGAGGAAACAAGTGGTCGTCAGAAAAGCCGTATCTCATACAAAAGGATTTACCTTTCTGGTATATTCTATCGTGCATACGAAAGAGAACGAGCTGGTTTACCGGTTGACTTCTCTGAGTTTATTGCAAGGTCAATAGAACGCAAGGAAAAAACGAAGAAATACACAGTTACCAAAACAAGGACTCTCACTACGATAGCAAATACAATCGAAAGAGAATATCTTGCTGACTATGAGAAATGGAAATGTGCTTTCGCAATGTGATTAAGATTTCTGACAACTAAACAATTTCGTTACGAAGAACAAGGAGACAAATCAACTCCTTGTTCTTTTTCGATACATCAATACAATTATAAAGAATAAGGAGAATAACATTGACCGAGTTTATTATCGCAAGCGTTTCAGACGCAGGCAGATTTATTCAATACGATAAGCTTGGAAAAATGTGTATTACCAATCGGCGAGAGAAAGCCGCAAGGTTTTCCGACTCAGGTAAGGCTTGGAGAGTTCTCACCACCCAAATGTCAAAGAAAAAGAGAGATGGTTGGAAAGTAGTCGCTTACGAAGTCGAGCCTGCAAAAGTTGAAGAACTACCGGTAAACACAACACAGAGGTTTAGAGCAAACATCGACACCTCTGCGGTTTCCGATGAAGACTTCAACTGGGAAAAAGTCAGATGCAATATAACGGAGTCATTCTCAGAAATTATTGCGTACAAGGAGCGATTATCCGCAAAGCTAAATCAGATTGAAGCCGAGCTTTGTGATTGCGAACACGCTTGTGAGTTCTTCAAGTGTGATGCAGCGCACGGATATAAGCTTTATGCAATGATTAGAGAGCGTCGTATCAAGCGCAGATACTACAAAGACGAATTATGGAAAGCAAATTCTGTGCTTGGTATGAGTTATTCAGATATAGCAAATGGCGGTATTGAAAACGCCTTTAAGGAAATTAACGAGCAGGCTTACGAGCCGAGGGTTTTGAAGGAACTTTTCAGCGACGCTTTACAACCCGTGCTGGTTAAGGATAATACATAATTCAAGCGAAAGGAGGATTATGATGCACAGACATAAGATTGAGCTTGTTACAACAGCAGATATTGTTGAGTTCGTAAACATCGCAACAAGCGAAACAGGTAGTGTTAAGTTAGTCGATGACACAGGTTTCTGTGTGAACGGCAAAAGCCTACTTGGTGCTATGGCGACAGTTGAGTGGAGTTCCCTCTACTGTGTTTCTGAAAACGATATCTACTCTAAGATCTCAAAGTTTTGTGTTTCATAAACTCACAGATGAAAAAGATCAAAGAGTTCTTTAAGAAGTTGGATTTGAAAAACAATCCGAACACTGTTTTAGCAATCATTTTAGAGATTATCTTGATTGGTGATGTCGTGATTGGTGCAATCAAAGGTGTTACCCTGTTTGGTTACATTTGTGTTGTGCTTATCGCAATGATGTATGTCGGTTTAGCCGAATACAACAATAGACGATACCAAAATCTCAAAAATAAAAAATGATTATAAAACTACTATTTCATAAACGAAATGAGAGGTAAATATGGGTACAAGACATTTAATTTGTGTTGTGAGCAATGGTGAATATAAAGTTGCTCAATATGGTCAGTGGGACGGTTATCCCAGTGGACAGGGTTCAAGCATTCTGAGATTTCTCCAGAGCGATCAGTTGGCAGCGCTCAAAGAAAACCTGCCGAAGTGCTCTTGGATTTCGGAAGACGACATCGCTAAGTATTGGAGTGAGTTCGGTGTCAACATTCGTGAGAACGGTTCTGTATCTTATGAGATTTACAATAAGTTCTCTGCCAAATATCCTCAGCTCAGTAGAGATACTGGTGCTGATGTGTTGAAGGTTATTGCATCTGCGCCAAATGGTGTAAAGTTGCGTAATGATTATGACTTCTCCAGAGATAGTCTTTTCTGTGAGTGGGCTTATGTCATCGACTTCGACAAGAATACATTTGAGGTTTACCAAGGTTTCAACGAGAAACCTCTTGATAAATCCGAGCGCTTCTATTCCGAAGTTCTTACGCAGTACAGCTCTAACAATACATATTATCCTGTCAAACTGCTTACCTCTTTTGACCTATCTAATTTGCCGTCCGAAGACGAGTTCCTTAAAGTTTGCGAACCGCCTGAAGACGAGGACGAAGAAGAAGCCGTGGCTACAACAGCTACGGTTTCCTAAAAAGGAGAAAGAAAATTGCCGTATATATCAGAATCAATACGGTTGCAAGGTCTTCAGGATCGTCGCCGTAAGCTGACAGACGAACAGAAAGAAGAAATCAGAGAAATGTACGCAACCGGCAATTGGAGTTTAAGTAAATTGGGTGCAGCTTTTGGAGTGAGCAAGAAAACAGTATTGCTCCTCGTTAACCCCGACAGCGCTGAGAAAGCCAAGGAGTACCGCAAGGAAAACTGGAAAGAGTTTCAGCCAACAAAAGAGCAACGCACCAAGACGACGAGAGAACATCGTCGTTACAAACAGTCGCTATATTTAAGCGGACAACTTGTCAGAGAGGAGTGAGATTATGATACAGCAGCGTATTGAAAGCGATTATCAATATGTTGAAAGCCTTGGATATAAGGTTTTGGGTGTCTTTTTACAAGGCTCTCAGAATTATGGCTTAGCCTACGAGGGGAGCGATATTGACACCAAATGTATCGTACTTCCTTCATTTGAAGATTTCTGTTTGAATAAGAAACCCACAAGCACAACACTTATTCTTCCATCAAACGAACACATCGACTTGAAAGATATTCGATTGATGTTCGATTGCTTCAAGAAGCAGAATGTGAACTTCGTGGAAATCTTGTTTACTCAATACAGAAAATTCAATCCTGAGTTTGAAGAGCTGTATATGCCTATGCTTGAAAACGCAGAGGTTATTGCAAAGTATAACAACTATGCATTTATCAACTGTATGGCTGGTATGTGTATGGAAAAATACAAAGCTCTTGAACACCCGTATCCTACTTTGGTTGAGAAGATTGAGAAGTTTGGATACGACCCCAAGCAGTTACATCACATTATAAGAATGAACGAATTTATGATTAGGTACATTGCCGGAGAGTCTTATAAGGATTGTCTGACTTCCAAGAAAGCTGAATATCTCATTGATGTTAAGCGAGGTTGCCACACCTTAGAAGAAGCTCGTCAGATCGCCAAGTCAACGCTTGATGATACCATTCGTCGCAAGAATGAATATATAGAAAGCAACCCATTGGCTATCAACAAGTTTGTCGAGGAATTGATGAACGAAGTTCTCATTAGTGTATTGAAGAAATCGTTTATTCTGGAATTGGGGGTTTAGATATGACATTCATTCAAATGATTGGTATTCCCGGATCGGGAAAGACCGAGAAAGCAAAGGTTCTTGCAAAAGAACACAACGCAGTACTTCTTTCTTCCGATGCTATTCGTGAAGAAATCCTTGGAGATGCATCAGACCAAACCAAGAACAATGATGTATTCGAGGTTATGTACAAGCGTACCTGTGAAGCACTAAGCAATGGTCAGTCAGTTATCTACGACGCAACCAATATCAATCATAAACGCCGTAGGGTTTTGCTTCAGCAGTTAAAAGCACATTACGATGTGAAAGCAGTTGCTGTGGTTATGGCTACGCCAATTCAGATGTGCATTGACAGGCAGGCTAACCGTGACCGACAGGTTGGCAAAGATGTTATCTGGCGAATGGTTAGAGGTTTCTATATGCCTTACTGGTATGAAGGTTGGGACGATATAGAAATTTGTTACCCTGAAGACGAGAAGAAATACATACACCAACTTTATAGGTCAGACATTTATCACTTACTTGACGGCACCTCAATGCTTTTCGAGTATGACCAGAAGAACCCGCATCATCAGTTATCACTTGGCGACCATATGCGCAAGTGTTATGACTTGATGCTCAGGAGAACAAATGTAGAAAGTTTGCAAGAAGCTGCACTACTTCACGATTTGGGAAAGTTTTACACTCAGTCATTCGATGAAGAAGGCACAGCACACTACTACGATCACCACAATGTTTCAGCGTATTTGAGTTTGTTCTCAGGACGCGAGGACAAGTATCACACAATTTCACGAGCAGCGTATATCCAATGGCATATGGCACCGTATTTCTGGAAAGAAGAAAAGACCTACAACAAATACAAAAGGTTATTCGGCGACCAGTTCTACGAGGATTTGATGATATTACATTCTTGTGATAAGGAAGCTCATTAGAAAGGAGGATTTCAGTATGAATGTGTTTTTCACAAGTGATTTACACTTCTTTCATAAGAACATCATTCGTTTTGACAACCGCCCTTTTACAAGCGTTGAGGAAATGAACGAAACGCTAATTCGTAATTGGAACCGCAAGGTTAAGAAGGACGATTTGGTTTATATCTTGGGTGACATCAGTTGGGGTAACGATGAAGAAACCTGTGCAATCTTTGCAAGGTTGAATGGT
>JAFQQD010000055.1 GCA_017411435.1 Clostridia bacterium | reverse complement strand
TTAAAAGTACACAACTATAACTACAATAAGTTTCCTATGCGTCCTCTTAACTGGAAAGCTCCTATCGATTATATTAAGGCTTTTCTTGAAGACGGTGAAATTTTTTAATTAATTTTGTAACACATCATTGACAAACCTACAAAATAAAGGTATATGAATACAAATTTATACTTGAAATTGAGGCTTTTTTGTGCTATACTATTCATAAGTTTATATTGAATTAAAAATATGTTTAGTAAAGGAAGGGTAAAAATGAAAAAACGAATTTTAAGCGTGTTGCTCATGGCTACAATGCTTCTCGCTTCTTCCGTTGGTTCTTTTGCTTACAGTGAAGACGATATTCTTGATAAAGTTGGAACTGTGCTTGATGAACTTAACTATGATGCAGTTACTGAATATGGCGATTGGCAGAAGGATAAGATTTATCACGCTGCTCAGCTTGACGCAATAGAAGCTGCATATGCAAGAATTGATGCAGCGGACATAGGTGAAGTTGTTGAAGCAATTCTCGTGCACGAAGGATTGACAGTTAATCAGAAACTTTATCTTTGTGCTCTTGCCAAGGCACAAGACGATGATGCTATTGCCGCAGTGCTTAACGCTTACAATACTGCAGGTTTATCATGGAAAGACAGTTTTGATCCTCTCCAGGATTTTTCAGATCATCTCGGTGACAACACCGCTCTGATAGCTCCTCCTGGGGCTCCGGCTGATGTTGAAGCAGAGTATGTTAATGTTTTAGCAGATAATGCAAAGAAAGCTGTACTTGCATCGCACCTTGAAGAGGTTTTCAAAGATCTTCTTAAGGTTGCTTTTTCAAGCACAGGTGCAAATCTGGACTACAATTACCAGCTTGGCATAGAGTCAAAAGATATCACTAAGAAAACTCTTATGGTTTTTGCTTCGGAAGTTATAGAAAAGGAAGGAATTCCCTTCCGCACTGCAGCAAGCGTTAGTGCACTTGTAACGGCTGCGAAGGATTACGCACTTTCTTTCAAAAACGATGCGAATATCGCATTGGCAAAAGCTGCTTTAGACCGTGTTGCAAGCGCTCCTTATTCGAATACAATTTCAAAAGCTTTTGATGAAACTGCTACAGGTATAACAGCAGTTAATAATGGGTATTTTGCAGGAAAAGATGTTCTTGTTGATCTTGAACTTATTTTTGGTAATGGCTCAGATGAGGGAATCGTTGAATCACTTCTTATGGCTGTTGACCCCGACTTTGAAGCAACAGGTATGATTCTCAATATTGCTCTGAGCAAAGGTATTCAGCTTCATAGACCATTCGGCAGAATGCAGGATATCAAGGAAAACACCGCTTCAGCGGGAGATTTCAGCAATATAACACTCAGTCATGAAAGTTCTATTGATATTAAGACTGAGGAGTACGCAGTATCAGACATAGAACTGGAACCTATAGCACTCAATACATCTTGGTTTGATATTGAGTTCTATAAAGAGAATGGCTCAAAACTTACCGGAATAACATATAATGACGGTCAGGTTTTTGTTACAAAGAATGTTGCTCGCGGTGTTGAGAACGCTTACATGGTTCTCTATCGTAAGGATGCCTCTGGTGAGGAAAAGACATTTATTGAAACATATCCCGTAAAGGTTGACTTTACAGATGGTATAACAACTTCTCCGGGAACATCTTCTACAATAAGATACACAGTTACATTCAATACTAACGGTGGTAGTGAAATAACTCCCCAGAGGTATGCAAGAGGTACCGAGGTACAGCTTACAATGGTTCCCACTAAGGAAGGCTATATCTTTGATGGTTGGTACAGCGATGCCCAGCTTACAAATAAGATTGAATCTATCGTAGTAGACGAAAATGTTACAATCTACGCAGGCTGGAAGAAGGATGGAAGCACAGTTGTAAGTAAGGTTGAAATCCCCGAACTTCTTGAGGATAAGGAACACTACGCATATGTAATGGGTTACCCCGAAGGTGACATCCGTCCCAACGGCAATATTACCCGTGCAGAAGCAGTTACAATGATCTTCAGACTTCTTAAGGATGATGTAAGAAAAGCTAACCTTACAGTAGAAAATAAATTCGAAGATGTAACAGCAGACGATTGGTTCAATACAGCAGTTTCTACACTTGCTAAGCTTGGTATTATAGAAGGACGCACAGAAACAACATTCGTTCCCAATGCTAATATCACAAGAGCAGAATTTGCTACAATGTTTGCTAGACTTGCTGAATACGAATTTGTTGCCGAAAACAACTATAGCGATGTGGAACACCACTGGGCGAAGGCATTTATTGAAGAGGTAGATGCATACGGTTGGATTGCAGGTTATGAAGATGATACATTCAGACCTGATAATAACATTACCCGTGCAGAAGCAATGACTCTTATCAACAGAGTACTTCAGAGAGTTCCTGAAAACGAAGATGCACTTCTTGACGGTATGACAATATGGACAGATAATGCTGATAAGACTGCTTGGTACTATCTCGCAGTTCAGGAAGCTACAAACAGTCATGAATACGAAGTTAAGGGTACTTACGAAGTATGGACCAAGCTTAACGAAAATAAAGACTGGACAACATTTGAGAAATAATCTCAAATAGAAATTATGACGGGCGCACGCTGTGCGCTCGTCATTTTGTTTTTGATGAATAATGATTAAGATGAGGGTGGAAGTAAGCGTATTTGCTCTTAAAAAGCCCGTCAGCGCGATTTTGGAAATTGGAAGCGTGCCGCTTCACCCAGTTCGCGTCCTAACAAACTTAAAACCAACAAATGCTGCTCGCGATAAAAACACGCAATTTTCTGTACGGTAAAAAAGAAGGCAGAAGCCGTATGAGCTTCTGCCTTCTTCAGTTATATCAGTTATAGTATTCGCTTTCCAGTAAAACTTCCATTTCATTTGACTTATCAAGTAGTTTAGCTTCCTTTGGAACTTTGAGTTTTACTGTTATTTTTGCTCCTTCTTTATATTCAGAAAGATTGATTGCTTCTGTCTCTATTTTGTCTATTTTTTCAAAGCCGTCCCCATTTCCGCGTATTTTTACTGTGTAGCCGGATGGGAGAGGGAAGGTTTTTCCGCCTGTCGTAGAAAGAACTACCGGAACTTCTTTTACGGAATGCAATAAATAAGAAATCTTAATTTCTTCGGGGGAACACTGGGCGCCGTTCAGGATTTTGCCGTTTTTTCCATATACAACAAGTTTTGCAGTATATTCATTGGAGTTTTCCTCAGGAATAAATTCCTCCGTTCGCACCGAAGAAATATCTTTTATTATGCTTCTTGGTGCTGTTACAGTTATTTTTTCTTTACTCAACTTGTATGAGTCAAGAAAAAACGAGGTATCCGTGGGCGCTAATATATCAGGCTCAACAGTATAAGTAGCTTTTTCAATAGGCTCTATTACAACCTTAATGTCTTTTCCTTTTACATAGTAAATGGCGCTGGCATCTACTGCAGAGCTGACAGTTGCAGGAAGGGAATAAGTACCGCTTTTCTTTATTGATGAAACATTTATTCCTGCAGAAAGAGTTCTGTTTGAAAGCCTTGAAAGACTCAGCCTTTTTGCGCTTACACCTACATCAACGCTTTTTTCCGATATAGAATATACTGAAAAACCGCTTTCCTTAAGCGCTTGTTCACCTGTTATAACAAGAGGAACATTTCTTACTGTTTTAGTTGTGGACGGGTTTTCCTGATACAATACAAAAAGCCAAAGTATAATGGCAAGCGCTACACAAACTATTTTAGAAACAAGTTTTTCGCGTGCTATTTTTTCCATTTTAAGCGCTCCTTCCATTTTGCAAGTGTATTTTCTGAAGCTTTTTCAGAATCAGAGGAAAGAACCTTCATAATTACTTTCTTGAGTGTTTCTTCGGTATAATTACGGCTCATATCGCCATTTAATGTGAAACTGATTTTACCTGTTTCTTCGCTGACAACAATTACTGCCGCATCAGAACATTCCGAAAGACCGAGCGCTGCGCGGTGTCTCGTTCCAAATTCTCTGCTTAATGTTTCGTTCTGAGTAAGGGGAAGAATACATCTTGCAGCAAGAATCCTGTTTTCTCTTATAATTACTGCACCGTCATGCAAAGGTGTGTTGGGAATAAAAATATTGATAAGCAATTCGCTTGAAATGTTAGAGTCAATGGAGCAGCCTGTACGGACAATATCGCCGATTTTAGTATTGCGTTCCAAAACTATAAGGGCGCCTATTCGCCTGCTTGACATTGCAGCTGCAGCGGAGGCAATTTCTGTTGCAATCTTTTCGGCACTACTGTTATCCTCCTGCGAAAAAAGGGAAGAGAATGTAGTTCTTCCAACCTTTTCAAGTGCGCGTCTGAGCTCGGGCTGAAAAATTACAACAAAGGCAAAAATAGCAACTTGAGTAAGATTTCGTAACAAGTAGTTTATTGTATTAAGCTGCAGATATGTGCTAAGCCAAGTGAAAATAAGCAGCAGAATAATACCCTTTACCAATGTACCTGCTCTTGTTTCGCGTACAAACGCTGACAGCTTGTAGAATATGTAGGCTACAATAGCTATATCCAATATGTCTGTAATGCGAAATGTCAAAAGGGAAGCAGGGATGTTGCTGAATATAGTTTCTAACAATAATCTCAACCACCTTTATTGTAAAATTACCTAACTCTTTTAACACATCGAAAGCGGAAATCTGCCTCTAAAAATCAGAGTTCGGATTATTCGCTTTTGGTTAATTATCATTATACAATAAAAAACAAGGTAAAAAAAGAGTTTTTTTACCTTGTAACACAATCTTAATTTTCAAGCACCTTCTGGAGCGCATAAGCAGTAGCAGTTATTTCTTCTTTTGTATTAAAAAAACCCGTAGAAAAGCGTAAAAGCCCGCTTGTTATAGTACCCAGAGTTCTGTGTGCCATCGGCGAGCAGTGAAGCCCTGCCCTGGAAGCTATATTATGTTCGCGGTCGAGTCGGGTTGCAACATCCACGCAATCGTGACCTGAAAGCGAAAGACCAACAACTCCCACAGAAGGTGAACCAATAATTTTTGCTCTTCTGACTGCAGACATCTGCTCAATCAAAAATTTTCCAAGTTCATGTTCTTTTTCCTTCACACCTTCGCGCTTTACAAATTTTATTCCTTCGTATAATCCGGCTATTCCGCATGCGTTGAGTGTGCCTGCCTCAAATCTCTCTGGGAAGGAATCCGGCATAAGTGCGCTTTCCGAAAAACTTCCCGTGCCACCTTCAGTCAAAGTGTCAAGTGTTATACCTTTACGGACATAAAGAGCGCCGGTACCCATAGGACCGTAAAGCGCTTTGTGACCTGCAAATGCTATCATATCTCCGCATGATGTGTCGATATCCAAAACTCCTCCGCTTTGTGCTGCATCAAGAAGCATCAAAACCCCGTTTTTACGGGCGATTGAACAGATTTCTCGCACAGGGTTTACGCTTCCTGTAACATTTGAAATATGAATCATACATATAAGTTTTGTTCGGTTGGTTATCATTGACAGAACTTCATCGGGATTTACAATTCCGCGACTGTCAGCGCGTGCGATTTTGAGAATAATCCCTTCTTTTTCCAAATCAACACATGTGCGCAGAACACTGTTATGCTCCATTGAAGATATGATAACCTCATCGCCACGGGAAAGAATTCCTTTGATTGCAAGATTTAATGCTTCAGTAGTATTTTTTGTGAATACAATCTGTTCGGGTGTATCAACACCTATAAGAGAGGCCAGCTCCTCTCTGCATAGAAAGACCTTTTCTCCGCTTAATGCAGAAAGATAGTGACCACCGCGTGAAGGATTTCCGCCACAGTTTTTCAAAAAGTCTGTTATGGCATCAATCACACAGTCAGGTTTAGGAAATGTGGTGGCTGCGTTGTCTAAATATATCATGGAGAAACCCCTCTACATTTTTTCATAAACTCTTTTTTCATCTGTTGTATTTTCGATATAGAATGCACGGATTTTTACTCCAAGTTCAGTGGCGGTTTTTTCAACAATCATTCTGGAAGACTCGTCAAAACGCAGGCTATATCCGCATCCATCCTTGGTAAGAATATGCGGAGTCTGTATAACAGAAGATGTAATCCCAAATTCTGAAAGCCTGCGTTTCAGTCGATTTGCAGAGGTGGAGGAGGCAACAGTTGCAAGCATATTAAAATTCCTTTCCGAAGTTATTTACACTATCATAATATGTCATAAATATTTTTTTGTTTGTCGCATCGGAAATTTTGTAACAAATTTGTAAAGAATGACAAAAAACAGTTGAAATAAGAGTGGAAAAGTGCTATTATAATATATGTATATTTATGTCGCTGACCAGACTATACTAGGAGGGAATAAGTTTGATAAATAAATATCTCAATAATATACTTGATCAGACAAGTAAGATAATTGGACTTCATGCAGGTCTTATTGAAGGTAATGGCACAGTTGTATCTTCCGGCAGAGTTTCATCTGTTGATGAAAATGTTGCTGAAATTCTTGAAATGTGTCAAAAAAGAGACACAAAAATAACACGGGCATATGGATGTACTTTTTATACCGTTAATTCAAGGAATAAAATTGATTATATTGCTTTCATAAATGGAGAGGATGAGTCACTTGTTACTCATATTGAAATGCTCTCTGCTTACATAGGATCTATCAGACAGATACACAGTGATAAGTATGACAAAGCTAATTTTATCAAAAATATACTTGCCGACAGTGTGCTTCCAGGCGATATCTTCCTGAAGAGCAAAGAACTTCGTCTTGCATTTGATGTGGACAGAGCTGTGTTTGCCCTTCAGTATGAGGATATAAGAGGGATAGATGTGTATGACATCATCAGCGGAATTTTCCCTGACAACGGAAGGGACTTTGTGATTGACCTTGATAATAACATGATTGCCGTTGTAAAGGAAGTTAAAATGGGAACAGATGTAAGCGAACTTGACAGTATTGCATCTCAGATTGCAGATACTGTAACAAGTGAGGCTATGGTTAATATAAGACTTGGAATCGGAACTATTGCTCCCAGTATAAAGGATATTGCAAAAAGCTATAAGGAAGCCAGAATTGCTCTTGAAGTGGGTAAGGTTTTTGACGGCGAAAAGTTTATCATGAATTATGACAATCTTGGTATTGCCCGTCTTATTTATCAGCTTCCCACAACTCTGTGCGAGCTATTCCTTTCAGAAGTATTTAAGAAAGACTCAATTGATTCTCTTGATCAGGAAACACTTTATACGATACAGAAATTCTTTGAGAATAATCTTAATGTGTCTGAAACTTCCCGTCAGCTTTATGTCCATAGAAACACGCTGGTTTACAGACTTGACAAAGTAAGAAAAATTACAGGTCTCGACCTTAGAATTTTTGACCACGCAATAGTGTTTAAGGTTGCACTTATGGTTAAAAAGTATCTTGTTTCTAAGCCGATGCGCATATGACGAAAGGGTGGTAGTATGATAAAATTCAAAAATGTCTCAGTAGTATACGATAAGGATATTATCGGCCTTGATAATGTTTCTTTCAAAATAGATGACGGAGAATTTGTGTTTCTCGTGGGAAAAACCGGTGCAGGAAAAAGCTCCGCAATCAAACTCCTGACAGGAGAGATTAAGCCCACAGAGGGTGATGTAATAGTTGACGGTATAATTGTCAATTCATTAAAGCGTTCAAAAATCCCTTATTTAAGACGCGCGCAAGGAGTTGTTTTCCAGGATTTCAGACTTCTTCCCAATAAAACTGTATACGAAAATGTTGCCTTTGCAATGGAAATTACAGGTAAAAAGAAAAAGGAAATCAAAAGAAAGGTTCCTAAGATTCTTGATATAGTTGGTCTTGGAGAGCGTGCAGGAAACTACCCCAACGAAATTTCAGGCGGAGAACAGCAGAGAGTAAGTATTGCGAGAGCTCTTGTTAACAGCCCCTCTCTTATCATAGCGGACGAACCGACAGGAAATCTTGATGTTGAAACCTCGGCTGAAGTTATGAGCCTTTTCGAAGAAATTAACAAGATGGGAACAACTATTGTTATGGTTACCCATTCTGAAAAAATTGTAAATGATATGCAAAAGCGCGTTATACAGCTTGAAAACGGCTGCATCGTGCGAGATGAGGAAAAAGGGGTGTACAATCTTGGCATTTAAGTATTATTTTAAGAGCGCACTGAGTTCGTTCGTCAGAAACGGCATTATGACAGTTGCGTCATTTATCACAGTAAGTTGTTGTTTATTCCTTTTTGGAGTATTTCTCCTCTTCACGCTTAATATGAATAGTATCAGCGAACAGATAGAATCTCAGTGTGAGATTATTGCCCGTATTGATTTTGATGTAAGTGCTCAGCAGCAACAGGATATTTACAATACAATATTAAATCTCGAAAATGTCAAGACCGCAGAGCTAGAAACCCAGGAACAGGCTCTTACCAATTTCAAAAAAGAACTCGGAGACGATGCAGTTGTTCTTGAAGGTCTTGAGGGAAAAAGGTTTCTCAGAAGCAGTGTAAAAATATCTCTTAAGGATATCAGAAAATCTGAAGAGGCGGTTAAATACATACAAAAAATAAATGGTGTTGCAGAGGTTGAAAACCGTCAGGATATTGTAAGCAAGGTAGTAAAATTTACCGCAGCAGTTAAAAAAGGCAGTGTTATGGCGATGCTGATACTTTTGATTATTGCAATATTTATTATTCAGAACACAATTAAGTTAAGTGTTCATGCGCGCGGAAAAGAAATTCAGATTATGAAGTTTGTCGGTGCGACTGATCACTTTATAAGAATGCCGTTTGTAATTGAAGGCGTGATGATTGGAACTTTAGGATTTATAGCCTCATTTGTTATAATCACATTTGGATATAACGCAGTAATTTCATCTGTTTCTTCAATTATCAGATTGTTTGATTTTGTACCCCTTCAGGCATGCATAACACCTTTGGGAATAAGCATGGCTCTCTTCGGAGTGCTTATGGGAGCGCTCGGAAGCGGATTATCAATTAAGCGCCATCTCAAGGTGTGATATTATTAGGAGCTGTTTTACATGAGCAAGAAAAAACAAAATAAAGAGAAAACTAAAAGAATTATTGCAATGGTTTGTGCGATTCTTGTAGCTGTAGCTTTTATAATTTCCGTTGTAGGTCCGGCGCTTGCGGCAACACAGCAACAAATTGACAACGCAAAGGATAAGACGGAGCAGGCAAAAAAGGATTCAGAAGATGCAGAGAAGAGAAGACAGGAAGCTCTTGCCCAATACCATTCAATAGATAAACAGATTAATGATACAGAGCTTGAAATTTCTGTTCTTGAAACACAGATAGAACAAACAAAAGAAGATATAGCACTTAAAGAAAAGGAACTCAAACAGGCTGAAAATGATTATGAGGAGTATGAGGAACTTTTCTTAAAGCGTGCAAGAATAATGTATGAGAGCAGCGAAATCAAGTATCTTGAAATCCTTTTCGGTGCAAATGACTTCAGCGATTTTCTTACAAAGCTTGAAATGATATCTCAGCTTATGAAATATGACAGGGATATTCTCACCCAGCTTGATGCAACAAAGAAAAAGATTGAATCAACTAAGGCTGAGTTCGAAGATATCCTTGCAAGACAGGAAGAAAATGCGAAAGTTCTTGCTGACAGAAAGCTGTCTCTGGATAAGATTCTTGAAAGTAAGAGTAACCTTCTTGCAGCGGCAGAGAAAGATGCAGAAAAATACAAGGCTATTTACGAAGCTGCCGAAGCAGCGGAGGAAGCTCTTATAAAAAATAATTCAGAAGCTCTTTCATATAACTCAAACCCCGTAAACTATTCAGGCGGTGCTTTTGCTTGGCCTGTACCAGGCGTTAATCGAATTACAAGTAAGTACGGCTACAGAATACATCCTGTATATAAGACAAAGAAATTCCATTCCGGTATTGATATCGGTGCAGGATACGGCGTGAACATTGTAGCAAGTGCTGACGGTGTAGTAACCCTGGCTACAACAAACGGCGGTTACGGTAAATGTATAATTATCAACCACGGCAGCGGAATTACAACACTTTACGGACACTGTAGCTCGCTCTTGGTTTCAAAAGGCGATAAAGTAACAAAGGGTCAGGTAATTGCAAAAATAGGTTCTACCGGTGTTTCAACAGGACCGCATCTCCACTTTGAGGTGCGCGTAAACGGTTCCACAAGAGATCCCTTATCATATGTAACCGGTTAACAGAAAGATCTTCTTTGAAGGCAGGTAGTCATATTGAAAAAAGACAACAAGACGATTAAGACAGTTTTAATTACATTTGTATCGACAGTAGCTCTGATGGCTGTATTAGCTGCCGTATTGTTTTGGACTCTTGATTTTCCATATAAGAAGTTTTTCAGAATAGTTTCAATAATAGAATCTGAATATGTTGAAAAATACGACCGCGATTTATGTGAAGAAAACGCTATTAATGCTGTTCTTGAGTCGATAAATGACGATTACGCGGCATACTACAATGAAGAAAACATAGACGATCTGACAACTCTTATAGAGGGAAACTATATAGGAATAGGTGCTGAGGTTTTTGCTAATACCGAAAAGAAACGCATAGAAATAATATCTGCAATTGATGATTCACCTGCTGATAAAGCGGGGATTAAAAGCAAAGACTTTATAAAAACCATTGACGGTAAAGAATATACCGACAAAGACCTTGCTGATGCGATATTGTACCTTAAAGGCGCAGGAGTGAAAAATCCGCTTGAAAAAGATGTTGAGATAGTTCTTATTCGTGATGAAGGCGAGATTACACTTACTCTCAGGCGCGAAAAGGTTAATATGTATAAAGTAAAAACACAGATGGTGGACGACATCTGTTATATAAAATACAACGGTTTTACTGAAACATCGTATCGTGAATTCAATAATATCATCAATAAGCTTGACTCTTCCGTGAAAGGCGTTGTAGTCGATATACGAAACAATCCTGGCGGTGAACTGGGAAGCGCAATTGATATGTGTGACATATTCCTGGACGAAAAAGTAGTTATGTATACCCTTGACAAAGAAGGAGAGAAGACTTTTTACAAAGCAAAAGAGGGAAGTGTGGATTTTCCTCTTGCGGTAATTGTAAACGGTTCTTCCGCCAGCGCTTCAGAAGTTTTTGCAGGAGCAATGAAGGCGCATAAAAGAGGGGTAATAGTAGGCGAGAAAACATTTGGAAAGGGTGTTACCCAATCCGTGCTTTCCCTAATACCTTTTGATATTTCAAAGGGTGCAATTAAGCTTACTACATTCAAAAACTATACTCCTGACGGAAAATGGATAAATAAAGGTATAACTCCAGATATTAAAGTATCTGCCCCAAAGGTTGAGGGGGATATAACTGAAGATGCGGCTTTTATTGAGGCTGTAAAGAGTTTGAAAAAGGACAAATAATTCGATGAAAAAGAAGATAATACTGTATGCCTTGACGGTTATACTTCTGCTTTCTTTTTCATGCGCATACGCGGCGCCTGAAAAAGAAACTAATCAAGTGAATATTGAAGAAGAGGAAAATACTCTTGCCGCAAAATCTCCGCATGTAATCCTTCTCGATATGAAAACGGGAAGTGTAATCTATCAGAAGAACGCAAGTGAAAAAGTTTACCCTGCTGCACTGACCAACATTATGACGGCACTTCTGGTCCTTGAAAACTGCAACCTAGAAGAACTCGTACCTGCCAGCGATACTGCGCTTTCCAATGTTGCGGAAGGCGACAGCAAAATGGGAATAATAAAGGGCGAACGCCTTTCTGTACGACAGCTTCTTTACGGTATGATGCTTTCATCGGCATCTGATGCAGCCAATCTTCTTGCTGAAAAGACATCGGGAAGTATTGAAGGTTTCGTAACATTGATGAACGAGCGGGCAAAAGAACTCGGTATGAAAAATACGAGTTTTACAAATCCCACGGGTGACCACGATGAACGGCACTACACAACAGCGGAGGATATGGCAATACTTGTCCGAGTTGCAATGCAAAATGAAACTTTTGCCCAAATTGTGAAAACCAAGTCTTACAGCATACCTGCTACGGAAAAATGTCACACAGCAAGGAAGATTACAAACAGAAATCACTTTGTAAGCGACCTCTTAAGGAGAGACTATTATTATAAGTTTTCAACAGGTATAAAAACAGGTTATAGCATAGAGGCAAAAAGCTGTATAGCAGCGTCTGCTGAGAAGAATTCGATGACACTTCTGGCGCTGGTGTTCAAGGCGGAAACAGTTGACAATGTTGCGCAGAGCTTCAGGGACTGTGCTGATATGTTTGATTATGTTTTTGATAATTATGTTTCAGAAACAATTGTCAAAAAGGATGCAATAGTAGCTCAGACAGATCTTGAAAATACAAGGCGTGAGAAAAAGCTCATCCTTAAAGCTGAGGAAAAAGTAACTTTCATAAAGACGAAGGAAACTAAAAAATCAGAAGTAACATATAAAGATACAGTGCCAAAGAGGATAAGTGCACCTGTAAAGGAAAACGACATAATAGGAACGAGAGAATATTTTGTCAACGGAAAATCAATAGGCTCAGTAAATTTATTGGCAAAAAAAAGCTATAAGCTTGATCCGATAACCTATATTGTCAATAAGATGATAGCATTTGTTACATCTCCTTGGCTTTTTGTAACGATAGCTTTTGTTATATTTATTCTTATTATGGCAGAACGCCGCCGCAGAAGAATTCTGCGTAAAAAGAGACGCGAAGCCCGTAAGAAGCGAAATCAGCAGCTTATCGAAAGTATTTATGAAGATTAAAAAACCGCCGATTGTAATGTGACCCCAAAAAGTTAGACTTTTTATAGCGTAGTAGTTTAAATGACTGCTACGCTATTTTTATGCAGCCAAGGCGTTGAGTCGATACTGTACCGGACTCATCCACCCAAGTTTTTCTTTGATTCTTTTCTCGTTGT
>JAFQQD010000054.1 GCA_017411435.1 Clostridia bacterium | reverse complement strand
TCACCGAAGAGCAGCAGACATTATTGGATAAATGGGTGATGTTAACTCCAGCACAGAAGCAGGCGGTACTGCAAATCATCGAAACATACGCAAAATGATAAGGACTCACGTCCTTATTTTTTTATACTTATTATAGCATAATAGAGTGGTAAATGCCACACAAATTTGCTATATCGACATATAAAGGTATAATTCATTTAGCAGGTTGCACAAAAATACTAACACGCAAAACTTTTCGTGATTTTTCTCTTGACAACTAAGAAATGGCAGGCTATAATAAAGAGCGTAAATGGGAACGAAATCCCGTTTAGAAAAGGAGGTGCAACATGCGCACCAAGAACACGGAATTTATTACGAAGATGGAGCAGTTCATTGATGCTTTTCAGCGAGATAACGGCGTTTCTCCCACCGTTATTGAAATTGCAGAAGGCACAGGAATGTCAAAGTCTAATGTCAGTCGCTATTTGCAGTACATGCGTGAGAATGGCATAATCAACTATGACAGCACTAAGCGTCGTTCCATTGAGACCAAAGAAGCCAGAAGGACAAAGACAGAGGCGGTAAGAGTCCCTGTTTTGGGTTCTGTCTCTTGTGGAGTTCCGAAGTTTGCGGAAGAGAACATTGAAGAGTATGTTCATTTGCCAGTTTCGCTTTTTGGTAGCGGTAGCTTTTATTTTCTAAGAGCAAACGGTGATTCAATGATCAACGCAGGCATAGACGACGGCGACCTTGTTCTGATTAAGCAGCAGGCATACGCAGAGAAAGGTCAGATTGTCGTTGCGCTCATGGAAGACGAAGCAACGCTGAAGCGTTACTACCCAGAGCCGAGCAAGAGGCGCATACGACTGCATCCCGAAAACGACTCAATGCAAGACATCTATGTCGACAACTGCATTATTCAGGGCGTCGCAGTAAAAGTAATAAAGGATTTGAGGTGACGAAATGCCCGAAAAAATCCGCACATACTTTTGCATCGACATGAAGTCGTTTTATGCATCAGTCGAATGCGCGGAGAGAGGGCTAAACCCATTCGAATCCAACTTAGTGGTAGCAGACCTAACCAGAGGAAAGAACGCACTATGCCTCGCCATATCCCCTCGGATGAAGGCGCTCGGCATAAAGAACCGTTGCAGGCTATCAGAAATTCCAGCGAAGGTGCGATACGAAGTCGCACCTCCTCGCATGGCACTTTACATCGAGTATGCAGCCGACATTTACGGCATGTACCTCGACTTTTTTTCGCCTGACGACATCCATGTTTATTCGATAGACGAAGCATTCATAGACGCGACGGAGTACCTACCACTATACAAGACTGACGCAAAGACGCTAGCAAGGCGACTCATGAATGAGATTGCAACGCGCTTCCATATTCCATCGACAGCAGGCATCGGGACAAACCTATACCTTGCGAAAGTGGCGCTGGACATCACGGCAAAACACAGCAAGGATCACATTGGCTACCTCGACGAGCGGCTGTACCAAAAGACACTTTGGCATCATAGACCCATAACCGACTTCTGGCAGATCGCGGCAGGGACTGCACGACGACTGCAGCGGTACGGCGTCTACGATATGTTCGGTATAACGCAGATGCCTGCGGAAACGATGTACAAGGCATTTGGAATCAACGCAGAGCTGCTCATAGACCATGCGTGGGGACGCGAGTCCTGCCTCATAGAAGACATCAAGCACTACAGCCCGAAGAGCAAATCGGTTTCGTTTTCACAAATACTGCCTCGCGATTATTCATTCGAGGAGGCAAAGACAGTGATGCGCGAAATGGTTGATCACGGCGCGCAGGAGCTGATGCGTCGGAAAGTCATCACTCACAAAATCGGCATATATGTCGGTTACACAGGAGAGATGTTCGCACCGACAGGAGGCAGCACCACAATGGTACAGACCACAAATCTCAGGTCGTTTATCGAGCCGGAGGTAATAGCCCTATTCGAGAAGACGACGAACAGGCAGGTACCGATCAGGCGCATTGCCATATCGTTTGAAGCGGTATGCGATGAAGGCTGCGAAGGATACGACTTGTTTACAGACTGGGAGGCCGTGGAGCGTGAGAAGAGCCTCGAACACACAGTTTTACAACTGAAAGACAAATTAGGAAAAAACGCGGTGATGCGTGGATTCAATTATTATGAAGAAGCCACACAGCGTGAAAGGAACACATTTATCGGAGGACACAGAGCAGGATACGATGACAAGAGAACAAAGAGCTAAACAGTTTCAGCCGTTCGACGCAATGAAAGGTTTGCAGGAAGCCTTGCGAGATCGCGAGGAGCGACACGCGAGAGTAGAGCGCACCGAAATTTCCGAAGAGAAAACGGATGCAAATTCCGCAGTTCTCGCCAGAGTCGAAAAAGGCATGAAAATACAGCTGCTATGCTACCATGCATTCCATGACATAAAGCTGGAAGGCAGGGTGAACCAGATTGACATCGTGTATAAATTTCTGGTGGTGGACGGAACGAAGGTTTTCTTCGACGACATTTACGACATCAGAATTTGCGACTACAGATAGGAGGCACACAATGAAACTATACTTCGCGGAATGTCCATATTGCAACAAAATAAATGTGGGTCTCTACCTCGACGAGACCGACGGTAATTTTGAATGCGACAGATGTGGCAGAGAGTCAAGAGTCATGCAAAGAGAAAAATTCGAGTTATTTAATAAAAAGATGAGAGTAGAAAAAACTGTCTGACACGCGGCAGCGTCGCCAGACAGGGGAGAAAGATTAAGATGACGATTGCTGAGAATTGGACTAAGATTAACTGGCACTGTGCCAATTGTGGAAATGAAGTTACAGGATACCAAGAAGCTGACGGAAGAACGCGAGCTGAATGCAACAAATGCAAAACTGTTATGGTACGGTCATTTAAGAGCAGGCGACGTGGCACCATTGAGCTTTACAGGTTGAAAGAGAAAACAGCAGTATAGAAAATTAAATACCGCAGAACGACGGGCTGGCAGAGATGAAACAAGCTACATAAGACCTCGCTCAGGTCATCTGCGTAGAAATGCTGGTAGTTGAACCATTATAGATGAGAGGCACCGGCAAGACAAACACCTAAGATAGGTGTTTGCCTTGTCGGTGCCTTTTTGTTTTTCTCTAAAATTCGACGAGAAAAATGAATAAGTTATTTTGTAAAAAATTTTTCAAAGTGTGAGAAAACCTCACACTTTGACACTTACCATTGAATCAGCAAAGGGAGAAAGGAGGTGCGGAAATGTCTAAGATTCTGGAGCGCAGACAGCGAATTATCGAAGAACTAAGTTTCAGACGATTTGCAACTTATAGAGAATTGTCGGAACAGTTTGGTGTTAGTAAAGACACCATTCGTAACGATATCACAGAAATAAGCCTTTCCGTGCCTCTTATCACTATTGCAGGCAACGGCGGTGGCATCCGTGTCGCGGATGGATGGTACCTCAGCAAGACCTACCTTTGCGATGAAGACGAAGAGATGCTTCGCCGCATGCTCCCTGGACTGCAGCCAGAGGATCAGCAGCGCATGCAGCATATTCTCTCCGTCTTCGCAAAACCAAAAATCACAAAAGGAGGACAGGCTATTGAGAGCAAGTAAAGACGGCAACCACATTCGCGTCTACGATGCCTACATGATACGCGAGAGCATCAAAGAGATTTGCGGTCGGTACTACGACAACGATGAAAAAGCGTGGGTAGTTCCGAACACGCCCGAAAATGTGGCATTGCTGGGACTCCTCGGAGTCGAGCTTGACGCAGAGCTTTTGCCGACGGCAGAAGCAGCAGCGCAGCCGGACGAAGAGCCGATAGTGCCGATGCCTATCAAGGCAAAGCCATACCAGCACCAGATCCGTGCATTCAATTTCGCACTCAGACTGTTCGGAATAGGAGACACGGCATGACAAGACATTGCTCATTATGCGGTGCAGCGGTAATGCGGAACAAACAGCATGGCAGATATTTTTGCTCGACGGCACATCGCAACCTCTGGAATAGCGCGCATGTGAACTATTCGGCAATGGCGAAGAATCACAAAGCACCTCACCTGACGGAACTCAACCGCAGACGCAATCCGCTATGCAGCGTTGCGAACAGAGGCAGAGCGAATTCCCGAAAAGCCAGACGCATCGCGGAGAGGCTCATCGGGCGCAAGTTGTTCAGAAGCAGCGACCCGAATATTCGTGAAGTGGTGCATCACATCAACGGAAACACAGAGGACAACAGTCCCGACAATCTTCTCGTTATGACCGACGCGCAGCATAGACAACTCCACATGGCACTTGCCAAAGAGAAACTGGAGGAAATCGATGCAGCGTAGTAAAGGGTGCGCCTTTCTCATGGATATGGGAACAGGCAAGACGGTCACCACCATAGCAGTTGCAGGCGCGCTGCACAAAAAGCACTGGATATCAAATATGCTGGTCGTCTGCCCGAAATCCATCGTGAATGTGTGGGAACAGGAGTTCGCAAAATTCGCGGCATTCCCACATCAGGTAACGGTGCTGGACGGCAACGGTTCAAAGAAGGCAGACACCATACGACACACTGTCGGAACAGGGCTTCAGGTAATCGTCGTAAATTACGAAAGCTGCTGGAGACTGGAAGAAGAGCTTCTTCGATGGAAGCCAGACATGATCGTCTGCGATGAGAGCAGCAAGATTAAGAATCCACAGGCGAAGTGCAGCAAGGCATTGCACAAACTTGGCAAAGAGAGCGAATACAACCTCATCCTGACAGGCACTCCCATAACGAACACGCCACTCGACTTTTTCAGTCAGTACAAATTCCTCGACGAAGGGATATTCGGAGCGAGCTTCTATTCCTTCAGGAGCAAGTACGCAATTATCGGAGGATTCCAGAATCACCAGATAGTAGGGTACAAGCACCTTGACGAACTCGTCACAAAGGCACACAACATCGCATATCGCATCAAGATTGACGAAGCGGTAGAGCTGCCAGAGTTCATAGAGGAAATAAGACCGGTTAAGTTGGAACGGCAGGCGCAGCAGATATACGACAGCATCGATAAGGACTCATTCGCAGAACTCATGAACAGCCCCGTAACCGCGAGAAATGTCCTGACAAGATTGCTTCGGTTATCGCAATGCACAGGCGGTTTCATCCGTGGCGACGAAGACGAAGCAGCGCAGCAAGTAAGCACTGCAAAACTCGACGCGCTGGAGGACATCGTCGACAGTTGCATCGGAGAGGGCAAAAAGGTCGTAGTTTTCGCCCGATTCGTCCCTGAGATTGATGCCATAGCAGCGATGCTCAAAAAGAAGGGCATCGAGTATGCGCTCATCAAGGGCGATGTGAAAGACAGGGCGAAGGAAGTGGAAGCATTCCAGACCGACCCGAATGTCAAAGTCTTCATCGGGCAGCTGCAGACGACAGGCATGGGACTGACACTGACGGCAGGCACCGTAGGCGTTTATTATTCGCTGGATTTCAGTTACGCGAACTACGAACAGTCGAGAGCGCGTATTCGTAGAATCGGGCAGACGAAAAAGGGTGTATATATTCACCTCGTTGCCCAGAACACAATCGACGAAAAGGTCATGGCAGCACTTCGTCAGAAGGCAGATGTCGCAGGGCTGCTCGTCGACGACTACAAGAAAATCATAGGAGGCGCAGGATATGCCGAATAACGAAATGATTGCACTCGGAGCAAAACTTCGGGAGCAAAGAAATCGCAAGAGCGAACTCGAAGAGCAGCTCAGACTCATCAAAAAAGCAATTGAAGAGACGGAAGCAGCGCTTATCGAGGCAATGACCACTGAGGAATGCGACGGTTTCAAGCACGACGGTACGATGTTTACACTCGTTACGAATGCATACCCCGGCGCAATTCCTGAAGAGAAGGAAGCCCTTTATGCAGTAATGAAGCAGCAAGGCTTCGAACACCTCTTCACCATCAACACGAAGACACTCTCAGCAACGCTGAAAGAGTTGAAAAACAATAACGACGGAGAGTTCCCAGAATGGCTGGACGGACTCGTAAAAGTATTCGAGAAACCCTCGATTCAGGTAAGAAAAGCATAACGAAAGGAAACACAACTATGAGTAACGAACTTATGAATACCAACGGCAATTTTGCAGTAGCAGCAGGCAACAACACCGAAATCCCTTCCTACGAAACGGAAGGCATTACCCCCACATTTGAAAAAGTGAAAATCCCTTCTGGTGGCGGCATCAGTTTCGAGGTGCCTTCGGATACGAATGAGACCGACTCGGTCAAGGAGATCCGCGCGATCATCGTATATCATCACCCGGCTAATGCCTACTACAAGGAAAAGTTTACAGGAGGCAATGTGCCGCCCGATTGCAGCAGCTTCGATAACAAGGGTGGCATCGTCAAGGAAACAGGCGAATACCGCAAGTGCAGTCAGTGCGAGTTCAATCAGTTCGGCAGCGGAGAGAACGGCGGTCGCGCATGCAAGCAGAAGCGTCGCTTGTTCATCCTTATGGAAAACCATGCGATGCCTTACATGCTGACTGTTCCCACAGGCTCACTCGGCGAATTCACCAAGTACATTACACACCTTCTTTCGAAGGGCAAGCGTTCCAACAGCGTGGTAACCAAGATCACGCTCAAGAAAGCGCAGAACAGCACCGGCATCACATACAGCCAGCTGGCATTCAGCATGGACGGCGAACTCTCTCCCGACCTTCGTGCAACGGTCAACGACATGACGGAAGAAGTCATGGCAATTGCTCGCAACATTCAGGACGCAGACGAAGACTAAGGTATTGACGGTAGGGTGCTGCGGTGCAGCACCCACAGCCGTGGAGAGGGAGAGATAAATATGCAAGATTACAAGACAATCCGCAGCGTAGCGGAAATTGAAGAATATATAGGCAAAGCGACAGTGGTCGCATTCGACTTTGAGACATCGGCGAATGAAGAGTACCGCGAGGAAGAGATGGCGGCACTCGATCCTCACAAAGCAGACATCACAGGCATTTCTTTGTCGGTAGCAGCAGGAACGGCAAGATACATTCCGCTGCGACACACGGTAGGCGAGAACGCAGATGTTCAGGTCGTCATGGCATACCTTACAAGCCGCCTTTTCCAGAGCGAGCGCATAGTCAAGGTAGCACACAACCTCGCATTCGAGGCGATGTTTTTATATAAGCATGGCATTGTTTTGCAAGAGCCGCTTTACGACACAATCGTCGCATCGCAGCTCACACTGAAGAACGATTATGAGTTCAGAGATTTGAGGGACAGCGGACTGAAGACGCTGGTACCGTATTTGTACAATTTCGAGCTTCCGAAATTTGAGGAGGTCGTGCAGGGAAGATTCTTCGACGAACTCGACCCAGACGAATGGAACACATGCAGATACGCCTGCGCCGACAGCGACTGGACGCTGCAGCTATACCACACATTCAACGAGTGGTTTGAACTCAACATTCCAAAGCACAGAGAGCTTTGCGAGAACATCGAAAGCCCGGCTGCGGTGTTCACAGGCATGATGAAGTACAACGGAGTCAAGGTTGACCTCGACCTGATGCAGACAAAGAAGGAAGCAGCAGAGAGCAAGATCGCAGAGCTTCGCGGTAAGATTCAGCAGTTCACAGGCGACATCAATATCGGTGACAACTGCGGAACAGAAGAGTTCAAGGCATTCCTTTACCAGACACTGAAATTGCCAGTGGTAAAGACGACTGCAAAATACGCGGAAGCAGCGGACAGCGAAGCCATTCAGATGCTTACGACATACTGCAAAGAGAACGCACCCGAACTCGTGGAGTTCTTCGAGACGGTGCAGGAGTTCCGCAAGTGGGCTAAGATCAAGAGTACCTACATCGACGGATACCTCAGATATGTCAACAGCGCGACAGGTCGCATTCACCCAGACCTCATGCCGATGGGAACCGACACAGGAAGATTCGCAGCAAGGAAGCCGAATCTGCAGAACATGCCTCGAAAGGGCAACGACCCGATAGGAGTGCGCCAGTTCGTGGTGGCAGGAGAGGGAGCAAAGTTCCTCGACTTCGACTTTTCACAAATCGAGCTGCGCGTCGGAGCGTACTACTGCAGAGACAAGTTCATGATAGAGACCTACCGCAGCGGTGGCGACATTCATGCAAGTACGACATCTGTCATCTTCGGAATCACGGTCGATGAAGCGCTCGACAAGGATAACCCCGACTACAAGGAACGACGCACGATTGCGAAGAATGTAAACTTCGGCACCTTCTACGGACTCTTCCCAAGAGGGCTGCAGCGCACGCTGGAGTTCAAGGCAGGACTGAAGATGGGACTCGGAGAGTGCGAACAAATCATTCGCAACCTCAAGTCAGGCTACCCCGGACTTACCGAGTGGCAGCAGGCGACGGTAAAGAAGGCGCGCCTTGACGGATTTACCGAGAGCGCATTTGGCAGGCGCAGATACCTCCCGAACATCAACAACAAGATGGCAGACTGGGGACAGCGCAGCTTCGCAGAAAGATGTGCCTTGAACACACCGATACAGGGAACGGCAGCAGAAATCCTCAAGCTCGCAATGCGCGAACTACTGAAGGAACTGAAGAACAAACCGTATATTCGCCCACTTCTCCAGATTCACGACGAACTGCTTTTCGAGGTAGACGACGGACACGAAGAAGAGGCGATTGCCATTATCAAAACAGCGATGGAGCGCAGACCTTTTGTAGCCTTCGATGTTCCGATCGTGGCAGAAGGCGAACATGGCGCGTGCTTCGGAAAACTCGAAGGATTGGAGGGCTGACCGATGTATATCAATGAAGAAGGATATAGCGACCCGACAGCAGGAGAGGCTATCGGTAACATCCTTGGAAGATACAAAAAGAAACAGCGCGAAAAGAGGGCAAAGCAGAATGCGCTCAAGTCTCGCAAGAAGGCATACATCGTATCGAAGTATGCAGGCGACACGGCAGCGAACATCAAAGCAGCAAGGAAGTATTGCAGATTTGCGGTAGCGCAGAAGTACATACCGATTGCAAGCCACTTGCTCTTCCCACAGTTCCTTAACGACACGAAATATGAGGAGCGCGAAATAGGACTGATGTATGGTCTCGCACTCCTTGCGCAGTGCCAAGAAGTATGGGTATTCGGCGCGGATTTTTCAGAAGGTATGAAGGCAGAAATCGAAGAGGCAAGAAAACTCGGTAAAAGAGTGCGCTTCTTCAACGAACAGATGGGAGAAGTCAAATGAGCATGATTGAAGCGGCATTACAATACGCAGCAGCAGGAATCCCAGTATTCCCACTGCATTGGATAACAAACACCGGAGCATGCTCATGCAGGGCAGGCGCGAACTGTCAGGCAAAAGGCAAGCATCCGAGAATTATCAACTGGAGCGAGCAGGCAACGACCGATGAAGCGAAGATCAAAGGCTGGTGGCAGAAGGCACCTAACGCGAACATCGGTATTCCGATGGGAGAAAAAAGCGGTCTCGTTGCCCTCGATGTGGACACACGACACGAAGGCGACAAGAGCCTCGCAGCCTTGGTCATGGAAAATGACGAACTGCCCGATACCATCACAGCAACAACAGGCGGTGGAGGCAAGCACTATATTTTCAAGTACACCGAGGAGCTTGCCCTCAAAAATGTGGTCGGCGTCCGCAAGGGCCTCGATGTTCGTACCCAAGGCGGCATGATCGTAGTTGCACCGAGCCTGCACAGCAGCGGAGCGCAGTATACATGGGACGAAGGCAAGTCGCCTTTCGACATCGAAGCTGCAGATATGCCAGAGTGGTTAACACAAGTAATCCGCAATTTCGGTACCGCAATTACAAAGAAAACGAATAAACCGAAAGCGGAAAGCGCAGCACAGAGCAAAATCCGCGAAGGCAGCAGAAACACACACCTTGCATCCATAGCAGGACTTCTTCGCAGAAGAGGTTTGGATGAAGCAGCAATCGCTGCAGCGTTGCGCGAGGAAAATAAATCGAGAATCGTACCGCCGCTTCCTGATGAAGACGTAGCAAGAATAGCAAGAAGCGTGGCACGCTATGACCCGGAGGAAGAAGTACAAGAGTTCAACCTCACAGATGCAGGTAACGCAGAGCGCTTTGCCGAAATGTTTCAAAATCAGATTAAATTCTGCGCTGCCTTCAACAAGTGGTTTGTATGGAACGGTAAGTACTGGAAGAATGTCGACAAATCAGTAATCGATAACTACGTAATAGACGCAGCACGTTCGATGTTTATCGAAGCAAGCACAATTTCCGATGTTGAAAAAAGAGACGCTTTGCTTGCACACGCAAAGAAATCCGAGCATTTCACAAAAATCCGAGCATGCATGGAATTGGCAAAAGGAATGCCAAAGATTGCAGTGCGCGTAGATGACCTTGACCGAGACATCTATTTGTTGAATTGTGAAAACGGAACTATCGACCTCAAGACAGGCAAACTTCGTCCCCATGACCCGAAGGATTTGATAACAAAAATATGCAATACAAGGTACGACGAAAACTGCCCGATTCCGATGTGGACGCAGCTGCTCGAAAAGGTAACAAACGGAGACAAGAACGGCATGCAATACATTCAGCGCGTACTTGGTTATGCACTTTCGGGCGACATTTCAGAGCAGGCTATGTTCATCCTCTACGGCACCGGCAGCAACGGCAAGTCGACGCTCCTCAATACATTCTCGGAACTCCTCGGAGAATACGCAGCAGGCACATCGTCGGATACTTTCATGCAGAAAAAGAACGATGCAGTAAACAACGATATTGCAAGACTCAAAGGTGCAAGGTTCGTAACTGCAATCGAGATGGAAGAAAACAAGCGATTGTCAGAGCCGCTCATAAAGTCGGTGACAGGCGGCGACAAGCTCGTAACACGATTCCTCTACGGAGAATACTTCGAATACATTCCGCAATTCAAGGTGTTCCTCGCGGTCAATCACAAGCCGATCATCAGAGACACGACAAACTCGATATGGCGCAGATTGTTCCTGATACCGTTTACGAATACGTTCACGGAGAAGGAACGCGACAAGACCTTTGCAACAAAGCTCGTAAAGACAGAGTTGCCTGGCATTCTCGCGTGGGCAGTACAGGGATTTCTTATGTGGGATCGCGCAGGACTCAAGCCACCTGAGTATGTAAAAACAGCAGGCGAACAATACAGGGAAGAGATGGACTCATTTGCGACGTTCTTTTCCGAATGTTGCATCGAGAGCGAAAAAGGTAGAGTCAGCAACAAAATGCTTCGTGCGAAGTACGACGAGTGGTGCAAAGAGAACGGAGAGTTTGCACTCAGCCAGAGACCGTTCAGTCAAAAACTGATTGAGCGCGGCTTCCAAAAGCGCAATAGCGGAGCGACTGGAGGCATGGAATGGTACGGTTTCGCACTGCGCGGCGAGGCGTCCAGGCTATAAGGCGGAACTGAGGTACTGACCAAACTGAACGCATTTTTGATAATCTCCCTATTACATATACACGCATAGGACTTTTCCTAAAATAAAATCAGTAAGTTCAGTACCTCAGTAAAAATAAAAAAGTCGCCATTATTATGGCTTTTATGAAAGGGTTTTAGGGAAAACAAAAATGAGCGAAGCGCAGTTGATAAAAAAGATACGCGAATTCTTAAAAAAGCAGCCCGAATGCTTCTTCTGGAAGGAGCATGGAGGACAATACGGAACAACAGGAATCCCCGATGTCATCGTTTGCTACAAAGGTCGCTTTGTAGCATTCGAGGCAAAGGTCGGGAAGAATACAACGACCAGACTGCAGGACTACACGATAGAGGAGATCCGCAAAGCAGGCGGTATCGCCGAAGTAGTGCGAAGCGTGGAAGAGGTCGAGAGGATTTTACGAAAGGTGGAGGATACATATGGCAGTTGAACCTTATGAGAAATTGGCAAACGCGATAATCGAGCAGGCAGCAGTCGATTACAGAAAAGCACTTCGCCGCTTGCATGATTTTCCGAACGATACAGAGGCAGAAGCGGACAAGAAGAAAATCGAGCGATTTTTCACATCGGTATGGTTTTCGATTTTGACAACGGTTGACGGCAAGTGGCTTATGGAGGCGCTCGCCAAAGAGATAATCGAGAAGCGAGGAAGCAGATGACAGGAAAAGAGTATTTGCAGCAGGCATATCAAACAGAGAAAAGAATTCAATCATTAAAAAATGATATCCGAAGGCTTGAAGAAGTAGCAGGGTGCACCACCTCGTCATTATCGGGAATGCCACATGCCCCAAGTGGAGAAAAATCACGACTCGAAGCGGTTGCAATAAAAATCGCAGAGAAAAGGCAAGAACTTCGAAAACAGGAATTGATACACAAAGAGATGCGAGAAGAAGCAGCACTTTTGCTGGTGGAACTCGAGGACGAAGATTTCAAACTGCTTTTGGAAAAGCGTTATTTGAAGGGCAAAGACTGGCGCGAAATCCGAGAAGAAATGCACTACAGTGAAAGATGGGTATTCAAACTTCACGACCTTGCGCTTGCGGCATTTGAGGAAATTCTGAAAAAAAAGAAAAAAGAGTGCAGTTAAGTGCAGTAAGAATTCAGTTAAAGACAGTTGAGTGCAGTAGGTTAGGTATGATATCATTATAATGCGGAAAAAGAAAAACAGAGGCATCACAGCGGAGACGCGGTGATGCCTTTCTATTTACAGGAGGCAGCGGATGCCAAGAAAACCGAAGAAGCCTTGCAGATACCCTGGCTGCCCGAAACTCACAGAAGGACGGTATTGCGAGCAGCATCAAAAGCAGATGCATCACGAATACAACACACGCGAGCGAGATAAAGAAGCTCGCAATTTTTATTCGTCAACACCGTGGCGCAAGCTGCGACAGGCGAAGCTGGAACAGCAGCCCTTATGCGAGGAATGCCAGAGGAACGGCAGGATCACACCGGCAACAATGGTCGACCATATTACGCCCATAAAGCAGGGAGGCGCAGCACTCAGCATGGCAAATTTACAGAGCCTTTGCTGGTCATGCCACAGTCGAAAATCCATAGAAGAAGGAAGCCGTTTCGGCAAGTAGTGTTCAAAAACGGCAGATGAACGCGCGATGAAGGCGAATGGATGGAAAAATGAATTCGCTTTTTTTTGGGAAAAACTCGAAAAATGAAAAAAATGAGGTCGAATGACAGGCGAATGGATGCAAAAATGTGTTCGCCTTTTCGACGCGCCTTTTTTGAAAATGGAAAAATGGCAGCAGGATGAGTTCCGAATGAACGCACTTTTTACGGCAAAAATGGCGGTTTTTGCACGAATTTGAGCGCTTTTTCGGAGATGCCGAAAAAAAAAGGAAAAAATGACGCCCGAATGAATGGGAAAATGAGTTCCAGATTTGGCGGTATTTTTGCGAAATATGAAAAAGAATGGCGAAAAATGAAGGACAAATGAAGCGCATATGAAGTGTGCTTTTGCACGCTTATGCAGCAGCTGATGGGCGTCTTTAGGCGGTCTTTCTAAGGGTCTTTCGGCACTTCTATGAGCGACTTTTAACGACTTTCTACGCCTCTTTCGACGGTCTTTCTGGTGTTCTTTCGACGATTCTCTACGCCTCTTTCGGCGTTTCTCTAAGGCGCTTTCGAGGGTTTTTGTGTTCGTCTTTCGGCATCTTTCGCCCCTTCTTTGCGCGTCTTTCCTGCCTCTCTATCGCAAATCTTTGCGCGTCTCCAACCTGCTCTTATACGCACTTTAGGCGCTTTTAGGGGACTTTAGGGCGCTTTTTGGGGCTTTTCGGCAGTCTTTAGCGGATATATGGACATCTTTAGTGTTCATTTGTGGCGGTCTTTTGCGCACTCTCTAAGCATATATCGGCAGATATATCGCAGATCTCTGCGCGTCTTTCGGCACATCTCTACGCGACTATCGGCGGCTTCTGTGCGCCTCTTTCAGCGACTTTCTACCCGAATATCAGCAGCTCAATGAAGGTCTTTCGACGGTCTCTGTGCGCGTCTTTCGGCAATCTTTGTGCGTATCTTTCACGGTTTCCTGCAGAATTATCAGCAGCCGATGCGAGTGTTTTAGCCGAAAGTGTTCGGAAAAGAGGGGGTAGGGGGATGTAAATCCCTACAGCAAATAAAAATCGAGACGGGCGTGGAGTATCACGCGCAAAATCGGGAAATCAAGAGGGGTATAGCCCCCTATTTCAAGGAGTAAAAGCAATGGCAAACGGACACGGCGGTGTCAGACCGGGTGCAGGGCGCAAGAAGAAGGCGCTTGCAGAAAAGCTGATGGACGGAAACCCCGGAAAGGCACCTCTTACAAAAATCGAATTCGACATGGGAGACAGCGATTCGCTTCAGGGCGAAGAGATGCCTCCCATTTCAGATTACCTCAAGCAAGTAACAAAGAACCAGCAGCAGAACCGCACCGAGGAAATATATATTGAGACATGGCAGTGGCTCAATGAACGCGGATGCGCGCAGCTGGTCAAGAAGGAACTCATCGAGCAATACGCGCTTTACATATCGCGCTGGATACAGTGCGAAGAAGGCATCAACCAGTACGGACTGCTTGCAAAGCACCCGACGACACAGATGCCTATAAGCAGCCCGTATGTTTCGATGGGTTTGAACTTTTTGAAGCAGGCGAATGTTATTTGGTTGCACATATATCAGATCGTGAAGGAGAACTGCGAGACACCAGTTGGCGCAGGGCCTCACGATGACCTCATGGAGCAATTGCTCGATTAAGAGAAGGAGACAACATGCAGATGCAGATTGAAAAAGTAAAGGTCGAGCAGCTGAAGGCTGCAGCGTACAATCCGAGAAAAGAACTTAAACCCGGCGACGCAGAGTACGAAAAACTGAAGCGCAGCATAACCGAGTTCGGATATGTCGAGCCGGTTATCTGGAACAAGCAGACAGGCAATGTGGTTGGAGGACATCAGCGACTGACGGTGCTGAAAAACCTCGGCGTAACCGAAGTGGATTGCGTGGTCGTCGACCTCGACGAACAGCGCGAAAAGGCACTCAACATTGCACTGAATAAAATACAGGGCGACTGGGACAAGGACAAACTCGCAGCACTTCTTTCGGATTTGGATGGCAGCGCATTTGATGTTACATTGACAGGTTTCGACGCAGCGGAAGTCGACGAAATGTTAAACGAGTTTTACTCGCAGGCAGCGGTGCAGGACGATTTCGATGTTGACGAAGAACATGAGAAAATCAAAGCGAAGGGCGCAGTCACAAAGACAGGCGACATCTGGAAGCTCGGCGACCATTACCTCATGTGCGGAGACAGCACCAGCGAGAGCGACTTCGCAAAGCTGATGCAGGGCAAGCGCGGACAGATGGCGGTAACATCGCCTCCATACGGCGTAGGCAAGGACTACGAAAAACTCGGCATCGAGCCGTGGTTTGAAACGATGCGCCCAGTGGTCGCTAACCTCACAAAGTACGCTGGCATCGTATGTTGGAACCTCGGTGACCTATACACGACAGGCACACAGTTCATCGAGCCGACGAATTTCTACTCGGCGCAGCTCTTCGCGGAGCTTGGCTTCCGTCCCATATGGATACGCATATGGAAGAAGCAAGGCATCAACTACGGCATAGCACCTTATCACCTTTCGACAAACAAGCCAGCGCAGCAGTACGAATACATTTCCGCATTCAGCCGCAACGGTGATGTGGAATACAACGACCAAGAGTACATGTGGCTTTCGGCATACGCAAGTCACGCATTCAAGTTCGTGCGTCGCCTCACAAAAGAGGAGCGCAAAAACTGGGGATACGCAGGCATATGGGAAATGAACACGGTGCGTGCAAACAAGGCACACCCGGCTATGTTCCCAGTCGAGCTTCCGTGGCGATGCATCAAGATGCACTCGGACAGAGGGGACATCGTGGTGGAACCGTTCAGCGGAAGCGGAACGACCATCATTGCATGCGAACAGGCAGAGCGCATCTGTTATGCGATGGAGAAGTCGCCCGAATATTGCGACCTCGCAGTAAAACGCTGGGAAGACTTCACAGGCAAGAAGGCAGAGAAGGTGCAGCCGAATGGCAAAGAATAAACACACGATAGACGACCTCAGGCAGATGCAGTCGCTTCCGCTGGAGGTAAAAATAGAGATGTCGAAGCGCCGTATCACCGAGTGGGTAACACATTTCGGTGAGGACGGCGTTTACATTTCATTCAGCGGAGGCAAGGACAGCACCGTGCTAATGCATTTATGCAGAAGCATATACCCGAAACTGGTTGCGGTCTACAGCGACACGGGTCTGGAGTTCCCAGAGATACGCGAGTTCGTAAAGACATTCGACAATGTCGTCTGGGTAAAGCCAAAGCTGACATTCCGACAGGTCATTGAGAAGTGCGGTTATCCGTGCATATCGAAGGAACAGTCGGAGTGGATACACAGAATAAGACACGGCAAGAGTTCGCTCGTTATCGAGAAGGCTTTCTACGGAAAGAATCCTGACGGCAGCAAGACACGATTCAAATTGTCAGATCAGTGGAAGTTCATGCTGGACGCACCATTCGACATAGGATCGGGATGCTGCAAGGAAATGAAGAAGAAGCCCATACTCGAATATGCAGCGGAGACATGGCGCGTACCGATAGTCGGCACGATGGCAGCAGAGTCGATGCTGCGCACACAGAAGTGGATGCAGTATGGCTGCAACGCATTTGAGAACAAGAAGGCACAGTCCGCACCACTCAGTTTCTGGACGGACGACGACATATGGGAATACATACACAAGTTCGATATTCCATACTGCAGCATTTACGACAAAGGCTACGCGAGAACAGGGTGCATCTTCTGCATGTACGGAGTTCACCTGGAGAAGGAGCCGAACAGATTTCAAAGGCTGCAGAGAACACACCCACAGATATGGCGGTACTGCCTGAAGCCGTGGGACAAAGGCGGTCTTGGCATGAGAGAAGTGCTAGACTACATGGGAGTACCATACGAAAATTTTTATTTGGAGGATAACGAAAATGAGTAAGAAGATCAGAACAGCAGAGAGCGTGACCATCGGACACCCCGACAAGCTCGCAGACCTCATCGCAGACAGAATTCTGGATGAGTGCCTGAAGAGAGACAGAAAAAGCCGCGTGGCGGTAGAGGTGCTTCTCAGTGGCAGAACGGTCATCGTTGCAGGGGAAGTAACGACCAGAGCGCGCGTAAACTATAAGCGCTGCGCACTCGAAATTATCAAGGCAGCAGGCTACGAAACGAAGGGACTTCGCGTCATCGTCCTTATTCACAGACAAAGCCCGGACATCGCGCAGGCGGTTAGTTACGGCATTGATCAGGGCGCAGGTGATCAGGGCATCATGTACGGTTATGCGACCGACGAAACGGCATGCGGTCTTCCGCTTCCGCTCGTATTCGCCCACAACATTACGATGCGCCTTACCGAGTGCCATTTGTGCGGACTCATCGACGGCATCAAGCCAGACGGCAAGGCACAGGTTTCCGTCGAATATGAGGACGGCAAGCAGCCTCGCGTAGTGAGTGTTATAGTCTCGGCGCAGCATGAAGAAGAGAAGGACATCGAGCAGTTCCGCGAAGAGATTCGTGAGAAGGTAATCGGCTTCGTATTTGCAGGCATCGACCTTGCAGACGCAGAAGTTCTTATCAATCCGAGTGGCAAATTCGTACTCGGCGGTTTCGAAGCAGACACAGGACTCACAGGACGCAAGCTGATGGCAGACACTTACGGTGGAATTGCGCATCACGGCGGTGGCGCATTCAGCGGTAAAGACGCAAGCAAGGTCGACCGTAGCGGTGCGTACATGGCACGCTACATTGCAAAGAACATCGTGGCAGCAGGACTCGCAGATGAATGCGAAGTCGCACTCACATACGCGATAGGCAAGGCAGAGCCGACCAGCGTCAACATTGACACATTCGGCACAGGCGACGACGAGCGCATCAAGCAGGCGGTGCTTCAGGTGTTCGATATGAGACCGGCAGCAATCAGCAAAGCATTGCACCTTCGTAACCCCATTTTTTTGGAGACAACATTGAACTTGCACTTCGGAGACGACCACAGTTCGTGGGAGAAAACGAACCGCACAGAGGCGCTTTTGAAGGCTGTTAATTCTCCGCTCATTTGACCAATTTCAGACTGTTCTTTTCTGTGCTTTTGGATATCGACTTTCGGTGTTCTTTCTGGCTTAATTAGTATACCGACAAGGGCAAGGAAGCCCGACGGTAGAAGGAGAAAACACAATGAAAGACCAGAAGTTCGGAATCGAAATCGAGTTCACAGGCATGAGCCGCTACGACGCAGCAAAGCTGGTAGCAAAGTACTTCGGTAGCACAGCACACTACGCAGGCAGCGTATACCAGACATACGAAATCAAGGACACGCAGGGCAGAACATGGAAAGTGATGCGCGACAGCAGCGTAAGACCTGAGACGCGCGACGGACACACAGCAAGCGACGACAACCGCTGCGAGATGGTCAGCCCGATATGCACCTACGAGGACATCGAGACGGTGCAGGAAATCGTGAGAATCCTCAGACGCGAAGGTGGCATGCGAGTAAACAACAGCTGCGGCATCCATGTACACATCGACGCAAGCCAGCACACAGCGCGCAGCCTCAAGAACATAGCGAACATCATGGCAAGCAAGGAAGACCTCCTCCTCAAGGCACTGAACACAGAGGAAGAGAGAGTGAGAAGATGGTGCCAGAAGGTCGACGAAGGCTTCCTCGACAGAGTGAACAAGCCGAGCATCAAGACGATGCAGCAGGTCAGAGACAGCTGGTACAACGGACACGACGGAGCGCACGACCACTACGACCACACAAGATACCATGCACTCAACCTCCATGCGGTATGGCAGAAGGGAACGGTCGAGTTCAGATGCTTCAACAGCACAACACACGCAGGCAAAATCAAGGCATACATCCAACTGTGCCTCGCAATCAGCAACCAAGCAAAAACACAGAAGAGCGCGAGCCGCAAGAAGACGGTAACAACAAACGAGAAGTTCACCTTCCGCACCTGGCTGATACACCTCGGACTCAACGGCGATGAGTTCAAGACAGCAAGACTGCACCTCCTCGCAAACCTCGACGGCGACATCGCATACAGAAACGGAAGGGAGGCAGCATAATGAAGAAACTGTACATGGCATACGGAAGCAACCTTAACCTCGGACAGATGGCAAGGCGGTGCCCGACAGCAAAGGTTGTCGGCACTGCAATGCTGGAAGGATACCAGCTGCTATTCAACGGAGTGGCAACCATAGTACCGCGAGAAGGCGCGGTAGTGCCAGTCGGCATATGGGAGATAGACAAGCGCTGCGAAGAAGCACTCGACAGGTACGAAGGGTACCCCAGCCTCTACCGCAAGGAAACGCTGACGGTAGAGATGAACGGCGAAGCAGTCGACGCAATGGTCTACATCATGAACCGAGACAGACCGGCGCTTCCTGCATACTCGTACTACGAGACAATCGAGGACGGATACAACGATGTCGGACTCGACACAGCGCATCTGAGAAAAGCAATCGAAGAGACGCTGGCACTTATGAAATAAACACAAAGAGGAGGCTGCAGCAGCCTTCTCGTTTTTGGAGAAAATATGGAGATAAGAAAAATACCCGTGGAAAAGGTACTCTTGCAGGAGTACAATCCGCGTAAAGATTTGCAGCCCGGAGACGAAGAGTTCGAGAAGCTCAAGCGCAGCATAATCGAGTTCGGTTATGTGGAACCAATCATTTGGAATAGCCGAACAGGTGCAGTCGTGGGAGGACACCAGCGACTGAAGGTACTAAAGCACCTCGGTTATACCGAAGTCGATTGCGTTGTTCTGGACCTCGACATTCAAAAAGAGAAGGCACTCAACATCGCGCTGAACAAGATCGGTGGCGATTGGGATGTCCCTCTCCTCACAGCACTCTTGAAGGATTTGAGCGACAGCGGATACGACGCGACACTCACAGGCTTTGATGTCGCAGAGATGAGCGACCTATTTGACGACGACTCAGAGGTCGTGGAAGACACAGCACCGGAAGCAGCTGCAGAAGAGGTCGAGCCATTTACCAAGGCAGGCGACAGATGGCAGCTCGGAGAACATGTTCTCTTTTGCGGTGATAGCACGAAGCAGGAGGATGTCGACAAGCTCATGGCAGGAGCCGAAGCAGACCTCTGCGTAACAGATCCGCCGTACAATGTTGCATATGAGGGCAGCAACGGACTGACTATACAGAACGACAGCATGCCAGAGGAGAAGTTCAAGGCATTCCTGAAGGCGGCATTCAGCTGCATGAAGGCGGTCATGAAAGCAGGCGCAGCGTTTTACATATGGCATGCAGAGACCGAGAACGGTGCATTCAGAGAGAGCTGCAACGCATCCCTCGGCAAAGTACGACAGATGCTTATATGGAACAAGAACGCATTCACGATGGGACATCAGGACTACCAGTGGAAGCATGAAGCCTGCATATACGGTTGGACGGAAGGCGCAGCACACTACTTCGTTGACGACAGGACGCAGGCAACGGTCATTGAAGACAAGCGCATCGACATCGACAAGATGAAGAAGGAAGAGATGCGCCAGCTGCTGAAGGAAGTATTCAGCGACAAGACTTCGACAACCGTCCTCGACGAACATAAGCCACTGCGCAACGCAGAGCATCCGACGATGAAGCCGCTGAAACTCTTGGCAAGGCTCGTGAAGAACAGCTCGCGACAGGGCGACATTGTTCTGGATACATTCGGAGGCAGCGGATCGACACTCATCACATGCGAGCAGCTCGGCAGGAAGTGCTACACGATGGAACTTGACCCGAAGTACGCGGATGTTATCGTGAAGCGATGGCTGAAATTCACGGATAATCAGGCAGCAACACTGGTGCGTGAAGGCAAGGAATACACTGTTCATCTTACCCAAATTCCGTAACTGTTCTTCTGTGGTTTTTCCGCGAGGTTTCTCTGGACTTCCTCGTTTCTTTCTGGCTTAATATACTTACAGAAAACGAAGAAAAGAGGACACAGACAATGGCAAAGACAATGACAGCAGAGGAAATCCTCGCAGCCAACGGCTTCAAGGCAGACAAAGTAACAGAGGACGGCAGAACAATCTACGCAAAGACATGGAAAAAGACCTCGCAGGTCGCATGGGTTGGCGAGATGGAAGAAACCCTCGAGGTTAGACTCTGGGTGAGTTACGGATACGCACTCGTAAATGTATACCGCAACGGAAGACGCGAGGATCACCTCCGCGACTACTCCTCGGTGAAGAGAGCGATGAGAGCAATCAGCGAGATCGCAAGATGCGCGGACTTCGAATAAGAGGAGGCAAGGCAGACATGGAAATCTACATGACCAGCAGCCTGATGGCAGACACACAGATGGACGCAACCTTCGCAAGAGAAGTGATATACGCGGTGCTGAAGTACCGAGAGGACGACTGGGGAGACCTCACAGAGGACGACATCTATATGAACGCGATGGCAAAGAAGTACGGAGGACGCATCCTCGCAGCGTACAACACATCGCGCGGCCGCATATACATCATCACCGACGACACAAAGGCAAAGAAGCCTACGACGACGGTGCTATACGCAAGTGAATACTAAGCAGCGGAGCAGGCGCGAAGACGCGCCAACCGCTTTTTTTATACTGTTCATATTCCACAGTTTGATACACTGTTCTTCTGTGGTTTTTCCGAGCGATTTCTCTGGACTTCCTCGCTTTATTCTGGCTTAATATACTTACCAAATACAAGAAAAGAGGACACCACAATGACACAGAACAGAGTAATGACCAGACACGAAATCGCAGCAGCGACACTCGAAGCCCGCGGCTACAAAAGAGTAGAAGGCACACAGAACACCATCTACGAAAAAGAGTGGCAGAAGGGCAAGAAGACACTCACAGTCAGAGTCCTGATAAGATTCGACGGCGCACTCGTAGCACAGGAAACCAAGAACGGCAAGATAAGTTACAACCTCAGCGTATACGAAGACGCGGACGAAGCGGTAGCAGCAATCGCAAAAACCGCAGCGGACTACGAATAAGGGAGGGCGAAACAATGTGGACAGTAAACGAAATCACAATCGGCACCAAGACATACAAGTACTGGATGAAGCACTTCGAGGAAGGCTCGGAGTTCGGCATCGACGGCGGTCGCATCTCGAAGCTGCAGATCAATGAAGGCGACAAGATGGTATGCAACTACGACCGAGGCTGGGAAAAGAAACCCACAGGCGCAGCGAAGAAGGCATATGATGCCCTCATCGCAAAGTACAACTGAGGGAGGGCGCAGCAATGAAGAGACCGGTAATCGAGTACAACAGCAAAGGCGAGACAGGCAACATCTTCTGGATAGTCGCAGCACTCCTGCGCGAGATGCGAAAGCAGCGCAGGATAGCAGAGTACAATGACATACGCGACAGAGTGTTCGCAGCAAGCAGCTACAAGGAAGCGCTCGAAATCATAGGCGAGGTGGCTGACCTCGTCGATACAGCAAGGTAAATACAACGGACGGCAGCGCGAGGCGCTGTCGCTTTTTATTGCAAAAATAGGAGGCAAGGGCTTATGGAAATTTCAATTCGCGTTTACCGTAACAACTGTATGGCAAAGAACTATTGCCTCACCAGCGGATGCGTAAACACGGTAAGCGCGGTTTTTATGTTCGACGATGAGTGGAAGGAGCTGCAGCGACTTGCAGTATTCGAAACTATCGCAGGCACAATACATGTTCCTCTCGACGAAAGCGACCGATGCTTTATACCGCCCGTAGTTCTGGAGCAGGCAGGCACGATTCGCGTCGGCGCAATGGGAGTGAACGGCGACAAGACATTCACCACAACGACGGTGCCTATGGTTATCGTGAAGGGCGTTGACAAGGAAGGCACCTCAGACCCCGGATACTCGCCGACGGTACTGGAGCATTTGCTTAAACTTGCGGAGGAAACAAAGGACATCGCGCAGGCGGTGCGCGACGATGCAGACGCAGGCGAATTCAATGGATATACACCCAGACGCGGCGTGGACTATTGGACACCGACAGACCAAAATACCATACTAAATCAGACTCGCAGTCAGAGCAAAGTGACAGCATACGAAAATACCTATCGATACGAGCGATACATTTCTCTTCACCAGAACGGTACATTATCTGCCACCTTTTCAGCAGCAGGCAAACAGTGCGGTTCGCGTTTGCAGAGTTGGTATTTCACCGACTATCAGGACTCGACGTGCTACGGCGACTATACGGCGATGTTTGGTGGTTACAACACAAACATGGGTAACGCAAATATGATTTGCGGAACACACAACGATGTGACAGGCAGAGCGCTTCTCGTTTCTGGAGAGCGCAATCTCATCGAGTACAGTGCCGAAAGCGGATTGTTTTTTGGCAGATACGGTTATGTAAATAATTCACAGATTATTTGCGCGATAGGCAACGGAACATCGGATAGTAAGCGCTTCAATCTTCTGGAAATATATAAAAACGGAAGAATCAAAATCCAATCGGCATATACTGCGACACCCGTAGACTTCACTTTCGTACAGTTAGGCAGTCTTGCAAAATTAAGCGTGCCTACACTCGCAACGAAGACATGGGTTCAGACACAGATAGAAGGTATCACATTGCCGCGCAGAGAAATCCTCATAACGCAGCGCGGAGATGTCTATGCCATCAACCAGAACGCAGGAGGCACAGGACGCGTAAAGCTTGATAGCATCAACGATGTTTTGACAACAGCGATGAACCCTGATATTTTAACACAGTACAAGTTCATTTATTCCAGCGACAACTTCATGCACACCGTCGAACTAAGCGCACAGATGATGGAAGATACATTGTATCTTCGTGGAATTGAGCCGTTTGCTGAATTTGATACATACGAGTACTACGAGGGAACGGCAATGCATAGTTACGACGAGCAAGGTTGGGGAAAAGTCCAATGGAATATCGGCATGAAGGGGATGATATAAATGGATAAGAGACTTACGCTGGTAGCAGCAGAAGGCAAAACAATGCAGAAGGGCGATGAGAAAAGACACATCGTCCATCTTTATAACGACGAAATATCGACAGCCGACCAGTGGCAGGAGGTCGACGAAGAGGCACCTACCGAAGAAGGTGAGGACACTGAGGAAACTTAAAAAGTATGTCCCCACAAAGTTCATGGCAAAAGGCTCGCACTATGATAAGGTAAAAGCCGACCATGCGGTAAACTTCATAGAGCGATTAACACATACCAAAGGCACCTGGGACGGAAAACCTTTTGAACTTATCGACTGGCAGGAGCAGATCATCCGCGACATTTTCGGAACGGTCAAAGAGAACGGCTACAGGCAGTTCAATACAGCATACATAGAGATTCCGAAAAAGATGGGCAAGTCGGAACTGGCGGCAGCAATAGCACTTTTGCTTTGCTGCGGTGACAGGGAAGCGCGCGCCGAGGTTTATGGCTGTGCATCGGACAGGCAGCAGGCTTCTATCGTATTCGATGTTGCAGCAGCGATGGTGAAGAACAGCCCACAACTCGGAAAGCGCGTCAAGATAAACGCATCGCAGCGAAGAATTACCTACATCAAGACCGGCAGCTTTTATCAGGTGTTATCGGCAGAGGCATATTCAAAGCATGGCTTCAATGTTCACGGAGTAATATTCGATGAGCTGCACGCGCAGCCGAACAGAAAACTGTTCGATGTTATGACGAAGGGATCAGGCGACGCAAGAGCGCAGCCGCTTTACTTCCTCATAACCACAGCAGGCACAGACACACATTCGATATGCTACGAAATACACCAGAAGGCAAAGGACATCATCGAGGGCAGGAAATACGACTCGACCTTTTACCCTGTGATTTACAGCGCAGGCGAAGACGAAGACTGGACAGACCCGAAGGTATGGAAAAAGGCAAACCCTTCGCTCGGCATCACAGTAGGTATAGATAAAGTCAAGGCAGCCTGCGAGTCGGCAAGACAAAACCCGGCAGAGGAAAACTCATTCAGGCAGCTCAGGCTCAATCAGTGGGTGAAGCAGTCGGTGCGCTGGATGCCGATGGAGAAGTGGGACAAATGCGATTACACAGTCGACGAAGACGAACTGGCAGGCCGTGTTTGCTACGGCGGTCTTGACCTCTCGTCTACCAGCGACATTACGGCATTCGTTTTGGTGTTTCCACCAAGAGAAGAAACGGAACGGTACATCGTACTTCCGTTTTTCTGGATACCAGAAGAGACGGTCGACCTAAGAGTACGGCGCGACCATGTGCCATACGACATATGGCTGCGAGAAGGTTACCTCTATACGACAGAAGGCAATGTAGTTCACTACGGATACATCGAAAAGTTCATCGAAAAACTCGGCGAAAAGTTCAACATTCGAGAGATAGCATTCGACCGATGGGGAGCCGTTCAGATGGTGCAGAATCTCGAAGGTATGGGATTTACAGTCGTGCCATTCGGACAGGGATTCAAGGACATGTCGCCGCCGACCAAGGAACTAATGAAGCTGGTGCTGGAGCAGCGAATTGCACACGGAGGACATCCCGTTCTTCGCTGGATGCTCGATAATGTTTGCGCGAAGACAGACCCGGCAGGAAACATCAAACTCGACAAGGAAAAATCCACAGAAAAAATAGACGGCGCAATTGCGACCGTCATGGCGCTCGATAGAGCAATCCGCTGCGGTAACGATACAGGCGAAAGCGTATACGATGAACGCGGCATTTTGTTTATATAGCAGGAGGCAACAATGGCAAAGAGGAAAGCAGCAGCGTACCTGAGATTCAATCAGGGCGTGAGCAAGACAGAGAAGGAATCGGCAACAAAGAAACTTCTCACATTCATTGCAGCCAAGAAGACTTTGCAGCTCGAAAACATTTACATCGACGAAGACAGAACGGCACGGCAGCAGAAGCCGAACTTCGAGAAACTGATGGCTGATGCAGAGAAGGGCATGTTCAAAACCGTGATTACCTCTACCAAAGGTAAAATCGCTGCAGAGGAAAAGGAACTCGCAGAGTATGTTGCGAGACTACAGGCATGCGGATGCGAACTCATTGAAGCATCAACAGGCAAAACATTAACCGAATAGTGAAGCATCTGTCGGAAGATAGGTGCTTTTTCTATGCGAAACGGAGGAAAAGACATGGGACTATTTGAAAGCATGTTCCGATCAAGGGACAAGCCTCAGAACCGCACAACAGGCAGCGCGTACAGTTTCTTTTTCGGTGGCAGCTCGTCTGGCAAATCCGTAACGGAACGGTCGGCAATGCAGATGACGGCGGTATACAGTTGCGTCCGAATTTTATCGGAGGCAATCGCAGGACTGCCGCTTCATGTTTACAGGCAGAAGAAGGACGGAGGCAAGGAAAAGGCTTTCGACCATCCGCTGTATAAACTGCTGCACAACGAACCGAACCCGGAGATGAGTTCGTTTGTTTTCCGAGAGACGCTCATGACACATTTGCTACTCTGGGGAAACGCCTACGCACAAATCATCCGTAACGGAAAAGGGGAAGTCGTTGCGCTTTACCCACTCATGCCAAACAGAATGACAGTGGACAGAGAAGCAAACGGACAGCTCGTCTACGAATACACCAGACAGACCGAGGACGCACCGACGATGAAAGGCTCAACGGTGAAACTGAAGCCAACGGATGTTTTGCACATCCCCGGACTTGGCTTTGACGGTCTCGTCGGATACAGCCCGATAGCGATGGCAAAGAACGCAATCGGCATGGCAATCGCCTGCGAGGAATACGGCGCGAAGTTCTTCGCAAACGGCGCAGCACCCGGAGGAGTACTCGAACATCCTGGCACAATCAAGGATCCGCAGCGAGTGCGAGAGAGCTGGCAGTCTACATTTGGAGGCAGCCATAACGCAAACAAAATCGCGGTGCTGGAAGAGGGCATGAAATATACGCCTATCGGAATAAGCCCAGAACAGGCGCAATTCCTCGAAACGCGCAAATTTCAGATAAATGAAATCGCTCGAATTTTCCGAGTACCTCCACACATGGTAGGCGACCTCGAAAAGTCGAGCTTTTCAAATATTGAGCAACAGTCGCTGGAATTCGTGAAGTATACGCTCGACCCGTGGGTGGTGCGCTGGGAACAGTCCATCAGGCGCAGCCTTTTTTCGGAGGACGACAAGATGGAATACTTCGCAAAGTTCAATCTGGAAGGTCTCCTTCGCGGAGACTACCAGAGCCGCATGAACGGATACGCGATAGGCAGACAGAACGGTTGGATGAGCGCAAACGACATCCGCGAACTGGAAGACCTCGACCGAATTCCCGAAGAAGAGGGCGGCGACTTGTACCTCATAAACGGCAACATGCTCCCGATGGCAAACGCAGGAGCTTTTGCAAATACAAAGACCGATGACGGAAAGGAGGACACACCCGATGAAGAAGTTTTGGAAGTGGACGAATCAGGCGCCGACGGAGGGGACACCGACGGAGAAACCGGTGGAGAGAACACTGCATCTCAACGGCACCATCGCCGAGGAAAGCTGGTTTGACGACGATGTTACTCCCCAGCTTTTTAAGGAAGAGCTGATGAGTGGCAACGGCAACATTACAGTTTGGATCAATTCACCCGGAGGCGACTGCGTTGCAGCAGCGCAGATTTACAACATGCTCGTGGATTATCCGCACGATGTTACCGTGAAGATTGACGGCATCGCGGCATCAGCAGCATCCGTCATCGCAATGGCAGGCACGAAAGTGCTCATGTCGCCCGTATCGATGATGATGATTCACAATCCGATGACAGCGGCATTTGGCAACAGCGAGGAAATGCAGAAGGCAATCGAGATGCTCGACAGCGTGAAGGATTCCATTATTAACGCATACGAAATCAAGACAAGCCTTTCTCGTGCGAAGTTGAGTCACCTCATGGACGCAGAGACATGGATGGACGCAAACAAGGCAGTTGAGCTTGGTTTTGCAGACGGCATTCTCGGTCAGGAGGAGCGCAGCACAAACACAGAGATACCCACAGTTTCTACGCTGTATTCCACAGCAGCAGTGGTCAATTCCCTCAAGGAAAAGATCGCAGCAAAATGCAAGATTCAGCAGAAGGCTGAAAAGAAGGCAGAAGGTCGCAGAGTGGACGAACTCTACGACAGATTAAATCTCATGAAATATTAAGGAGGACAAAGATATGACTATTCTCGAACTGCGCGAAAAGCGCGCAAAAGCATGGGAGGGCGCAAAGGCATTCCTCGATTCTCACAGAGGTGAGAACGGCACTCTCTCCGCAGAAGACGACGCAACCTACGAAAAGATGGAGCAGCAGATCAGCGACCTCGGTCGTGAAATCGCTCGTCTCGAAAGACAGGAAGCACTCGACGCAGAGCTTAATCAGCCTGTGAATAAGCCTCTCACCGATAAGCCTATGGCAGGCGGCAAGGCAGAGAAGACTGGCAGAGCTTCCGACGAATACAAGCAGAATTTCTGGAACACCATGCGCCAGAAGAGCGTAAGCCACACCATCCTCGACGCACTCCAGATCGGCACCGACTCGGAAGGTGGCTTCCTTGTTCCCGACGAGTATGAGCGTACCCTCGTTGAGGCGCTCACGGAAGAGAACATCTTCCGTCAGCTCGCGAACACCATTCAGACTACCAGCGGAGACCGTAAGATTCCCGTAGTGGCAGCGAAGGGTACCGCTTCGTGGATTGACGAAGAGGGCGCATTCGTTGAGAGCGACGACGCATTCAGTCAGGTTACCCTTGGTGCATACAAGCTCGGCACCATGATTAAGGTTTCCGAAGAGCTTATTGCAGACAGCGCATTCGACCTCGAAGCGTACATCACCAAGGAGTTTGCAAGACGCATCGGTAACAAGGAGGAAGAGGCATTCTTCACCGGCGACGGCAAAGGCAAGCCTCTCGGCATTCTCGCAGCAACAGGCGGTGCGCAGACAGGCGTTACCGCAGCAAGCGCAACTGCGATTACTGCAGATGAGGTTATCGATCTCTTCTACAGCCTTGCAGCACCTTACCGCAAGAACGCAGTGTGGGTACTCAACGACGCTACCGTGAAGCTCATCCGTAAGCTCAAGGACAACAGCGGTCAGTACCTCTGGCAGCCTTCGCTTACCGCAGGCACACCCGACACTCTTCTCGGTCGTCCCATCAAGACTTCCGCATTCATGCCTACTGCAGCAGCAGGCGCGAAGACCATCGCATTCGGTGACTTCGGCTACTACTGGATCGCGGACAGACAGGGACGCTCCTTCAAGAAACTTCAGGAACTCTACCCACCCAACGGTCAGATCGGCTACCTCGGTAGCGAGCGCGTTGACGGTAAGCTCGTACTTCCTGAGGCAATCAAGGTACTCGCGCAGAAGAGCGCGTAATGCATAAAGGGAGGCGGCAGCGATGACGGAGAACATTCTGTGCAAAGTCAAGGACAACCTCATACTCGATCATAGCGTGGATGACGCGCTGCTTTTGACCTACATCGCAGCCGCCATTTCCTACGCAGAGGACTATCAGCATATCGAGACAGGGTACTACGAAAATAACCCGATGGCACCCACAACCGAACAGGCGGTAATTATGCTGGCAAGCCATTTCTACGAATCCAGAGACGGATCGACAGGCGGTTTCTTCGCTGACAATGTTCAGGCAGGAGCAGCCGTCTGGGATACAGTCAATCGGTTACTTCGGTTAAACCGAGAATGGAAGGTGTAGTATGAGCTACGGCAAAATGAACGGTTTCGCAGCCCTGCTTGCGGTGAAGAAAGTCAAGGATGCAGATGGTTTCGTGGCAGACAGCGAAGAGACAGTCGCACGCTTCCGTGCCTACCGAGAAGGCAGGCATGGGAGTGTTCGATGGGCAAACCTTGCAGCCTTTTCTGAGGCGACGGATTTGTTCAGATTCCGCACATTGAAGGGCATTACCGTATCGACGGAGCATGTTCTCATATACGGAGGAGAGCGCTTCGAAATCAAGTCGGTCGAGGATGTGAAGGGCAGAGGACTTTATACCGAGGTGCTTGCAAAGAAAGTGGTGAGTACACTTGGCTAAAGTTACCGTAAAAATGCCAGAGGATTTGCTGAAAAAACTGTCGAAACTCGGCGAAAAAACGGACGAAATTTCCGAGCGCGTACTGGAAGCAGGGGGACAGGTTGTTCTCCGTGCAGCAAAGTCGAATCTGCAGCAGCAGATCGGCAGAGGTACAAAGCACAAATCAAGGTCGACAGGCGAGCTGGAAAGCTCGCTTGGACTCTCGCCTGTAAAGGTGGATCGCAGCGGAAATTACAACATAAAGCTTGGCTTCAAAGAGCCGAGAAAAGACGGCAAAAGCAACGCGATGATTGCGAATGTCATTGAGTATGGCAAACACGGTCAGCCTGCAAAGCCCTTTCTCGAACCGGCGAAGCGGTCAACCAAAAAAGCGTGCGTTGACGCGATGATACAAAAACTCGAAGAAGAGGTAGGAAAGTTATGAACATACTTGAAGAATTGCAGCAGGCACTCGCAGCGACTGGGGTACCGGTCGAAACAGGAATATTCAAAGACGAAGCACCGGCACAATACCTCGTGGTAGTTCCGCTTTCAGACACATTCGACTTGCATGCAGACAATGCACCCGGAGTTGACATACAGGCAGCGCGAATTTCGATTTATTCACAGGGCAATTACCTCGGAATAAAGAAGAAGGTCGTGCGAGCGCTGCTGGCAAATGATTTTACGATAACGGCACGACAGTACCTTGGCTACGAAAGCGAGACAGGGTACTTCCACTACAATGTGGACGCAGAAAAACATTACGAAATGGAGGATAACTAAATGGCTACTATTGGTCTGGACAAACTCTTCTATGCAAAAATCAAGGAAGGCGAAAACGGCGAAGAGTCCTACGAAGAGCCGAAGCAGCTTGCAAAAGCAATGACGGCAGACTTGTCGGTCGAACTCGCAGAGGCAACTCTCTATGCCGACGACGGCGTGGCAGAGGTTGTTAAGGAGTTCAAGAGTGGAACACTTTCCCTCGGCGTAGACGACATCGGTGGCGCAGTCGCATCCGACCTCACAGGCGCGGTTATTGACGATAACGGCGTTGTGATTTCTGGCAGCGAAGACGGAGGCGCACCCGTTGCGGTAGGCTTCCGCGCAAAGAAGTCGAATGGCAAGTACAAGTATTACTGGCTCTATCGCGTGAAGTTCGGCATTCCTGCGACGAACCTCGCAACGAAGGGCGACAGCATCACCTTCTCCACACCTACCATCGAAGGCACCGTGCTTTGCAGAAACAAGGTGGATGCAAACAAGCGTCATCCCTGGAAGGCAGAAGCAACAGAGGGCGACGCAACACTCGGCGCAGATGTAATCGCAAACTGGTTTAAGCAGGTTTACGAGCCTGTAATTGCATAAGGAGAATGACAAGTGAACACAGAACGCAGCGCAGTAATCACTATCGGTGAGGAACAGCACGAACTGATTCTCACCACAAAAGCAACCAAGGAGATTGCCGCAAGATACGGCGGTCTTGAGAAACTCGGCGACAAGCTCATGAAGTCGGAGAACTTCGAGATGGCACTCGCCGAAATCGTTTGGCTCATCACGCTTCTGGCGAACCAGAGCATTTTGATTCACAACCTGAAGCACAAAGACGCGCCGAAGGAAGTGCTGACGGAGGTAGCAGTCGAACTGCTCACTACGCCTCATGACCTTGCAGGATTTAAGGCGGCAATCAGCGAAGCCCTTTTCAAAGGCACGCAGCGTCATGTAGAAAGTGAGACCGAAGGAAAAAACACCGTGGTCGGGTAAGTGACGAGGAAGTCTTTACCCGACTTCTTTATTACGGTTTAGCACACCTTCACCTGACGCAGGAGGAGGTATGGCTGACACCATTCGGTCTATTGCTCGATTTATGGGAATGCCATAAGCAGTACGAAGGCATGGCAAAACCCAAGAGAGAGTACTACATAGACGAAATCATACCGGCAGGAATCTAAAGCAGCAGGAGGTGGAGGCATGGCAGATAACTTCGGTTTGAAAATCGGACTGGAGGGAGAGAAGGCATTCAAGGCTTCGCTTGCCGAAATCAACCAGCAGTTCAAGGTTCTTGGTTCCGAGATGACACTCGTCAAATCGGAGTTTGACAAGAACGACCAGTCGGCAGAAGCACTTGCAGCAAGACACGAAGTGTTAAGCAAACAGGTGCAGGCGCAGGCAGATAAGGTTAAAACCTTGCGCGCAGCCTTAGATAATGCCGCAACCTCCTTTGGCGAAAACGATAAACGCACACAGAACTGGCAGATACAGCTCAACAATGCGGAAGCCGCGCTCAACGACCTGAACAAGGAACTCGCAGAAAACGAGAAGGCACTTGAAAAGAGCGAAGACGGCATGGACGACGCAGGCGATGCTGCAGAAGAGATGGCAGACGACATCGACGAAGCAGAGGACGAAAGCGAAGAAGCAAAGAAATCCTTCGAAGGTCTCGGTAATGTTTGCAAGGCTGCAGGCGCAGCAATGGCGGCAGCCTTCGCAGCAGTCAGCGCCGCTGCGGTGGCAGCAGGCAAGGCGCTCGTGGACATGAGCAAAGCAGGCGCAGCATACGCGGACGATGTGCTTACGACATCAACCGTAACAGGTATCGCCACAGACAAACTTCAGGAATACAAGTATGCAGCCGAACTCGTGGATGTTTCGGTCGAGACGCTCACAGGCTCTATGACGAAAAACATAAAGTCGATGAAGAGTGCATCGGACGGCAGCAAAACATTCGTGGAGGCATACGACAAACTCGGCGTTTCCATCTACGACGCGAATGGCAACATGCGCGACGGCGAAACGGTTTACTGGGAACTCATTGATTCGCTGGGCAAGATGGAGAACGAGACGGAGCGCGACGCACTTGCAATGACGCTGCTCGGCAAGAGTGCGAGAGACCTGAATCCGCTCATTGAAGCAGGCGCAGAACGCATGCAGGAACTCGGAGAACAGGCACACGAAGCAGGGTATGTTTTAGGCGAAGAATCGCTGAACGCATACGGCGCATTTGACGACCAGATGCAATACCTGAAGGTCGGTTCCGAAGCAGCGAAAAATGCACTTGGCACAATTCTCCTTCCGATGTTGACACAGGTCGCAGGAGAAGGCGTATCGTTGCTTGGTGAATTTACAAACGGCGTACTCGCAGCAGAGGGAGACATGAGCAAGATTGCGGATGTGGTTGGAGAAATCCTTCCGAAAGTCCTCAATATGATCATGCAGTACATACCCGAAATTCTGAACATCGCGGTGGAAATCGTTTCAGCATTTGCAAAGACAATCGTTGACAACTTGCCAATGTTGATAGACACGGCAAGCACCGTTATTTTCACATTGCTGCAGGCGCTCATAGCAGCATTGCCGCAAATAACGCAGGGCGCACTACAACTGGTGCAAACCCTCGTGGACGGCATTATTGCGAACTTGCCAATGCTCATAGAAGCAGCATTGCAGATGATCGTAACACTTGTTACTGGACTTGCAAATTACGCACCGACGCTGCTGACACAAATCGTGCAGCTCGTAATACAGGTGGCGCAGACACTCATTGAGAATTTGCCCGTACTTCTCGATGCGCTTTTGCAGCTCGTAACAGGCATCAAGGACGGACTCATCGAAGCATTCCCGATGCTCATTGAAGCACTCCCTGAACTGTTCACAGGCATTTGCAATTTCGTAATTGAGGCAATACCCCAGATTATGGAAGCCATAACAGAACTGTTTACGGCAATCGTGGGTATGCTGCCAGAACTCATTACAAACATCATTACATTTTTGATGGAGGCAATTCCGCAGATTATCGAAGTAGGCATAACCTTGCTGACCTCGCTCGTGGAAGCACTCCCTACAATCATAGATGGCATTGTGACAGCCATCCCGGCTATCATCGAAGGCATCGTAACAGCGGTGCTCGAAGGACTGCCGAAAATCATTCAGGCAGGCATCGACCTCTTGATTTCGCTCGTCAAGGCATTGCCACAAATCATAACAACCATCGTGCAGGCGATACCCGAAATCATAACAGGCATCGTGAACGCGCTTGCGAATTGCATTCCTCAGCTCATTCAGGCAGGCATAGAACTGTTCGTGTCGCTCATCGAAGCACTTCCAGAAATCATCGTTGAAATCGTTAAAGCGATACCGCAGATTATTTCGGGCATCGTTACAGCAATTATCGACTCAGTTCCGAAACTGATTGAGTCTGGCAAAAACCTCGTACAAGGTTTATGGGACGGTATATCGGGCGCAGCAGATTGGCTTTGGGACAAAGTGACAGGCTGGGTTGGCGGTCTCGTAGACGGCATCAAGGGCTTCCTCGGTATTCACTCGCCTTCGACGGTGTTCGCAGGCATCGGTGAAAACATGGGCGAAGGCATTGGTGTCGGTTTCCAAGACATCATGAAGGATGTCGAGAAGGACATGGAAGACGCAATTCCGACCGACTTCGATGTTGACGCGACTATTGGCAGCGTTTTACCTGATCCTGCGTTGGCAGGAGGCAAAGCATTCAATGTCACAATTCCGCTCACAATCGACGGCAAGACACTTTCAAGAATACTTGCCGAAATTCAGTGGACGCAGAATGCGGCATTCGTCCGCAATCTCGGCACAGCATAAACAAGGGGGTACACATGGCAATACAAGTATACGAAGGGCAGACCCCACTCTTCAAAATAAGAGGCGTACTCAATGCAACAATGTCGGACAAGCTGACAGGCGAAACAGCCTTCAGTTTTTCGACACTTGCCTCGAAAGCGCTTCAGCTGCAGAACGGACAGATCGTGCAGCAGGACAAAATGATATATCGCGTAGTGCGAGTGGCAAAGTCACTCGCAAACGCGCTTCCCACAGTAACAGCAGAGTGCGAACATGTTTCATACGAACTGAATAACGAGGAGTACAACCTCGTGACATTCGTATTCGAGGGATACCCGATTGACGGACTGACCGAGATACTCGACGGAACACCATTTACAGTTGGCGAAGTCGAGGAGACGGTTGCCGTTGAGTGTGCTTTCACAGACGGAACACTCACACGCAGAGACGCGCTTATGCGTTTTGCGGACGCATGCGGCTGCGAGGTCGAGTATGACGAATACACGATTAACCTCAGAAAACACCGAGGCAGCATAGAGCGCATCGAGCTGATGGACGGCAAGAATGTAACCGCGATTTCATCGACGGAGGAAGCGCGAGAGGGAACAACATCTTTTGAGGTTACCCTATACAAGCTGGTTACGCTGCAGGCAGGCGACGAAATTCATATTAAGTTCACACCACTGAACATCGATGTGGAAACGCGCATCGTGGGCATTGAGTACGACCCATTCAACCCGTACATCGTGCGCGTGGAGGTTGGCGATTATGTTCCGAACATTCTCGTTTCAACATCGCAGCAGCTTGACAAAATCAAGCAAGAGTTCCGCGCAGCAGACGGCAAGATGAACTCGATGATACAGACGATGGACGGAAACATGTCGGAACTCATTCAGACGGTTTCGACATTCGATTTCCGAATACAGTCGGCAGAACAGTCAGTAGCGACTATGACGCTATCGCTTAAGGGATTCGAGACGCGGATATTGCAGGCAGAGTCAGAGGTGGACAGTTTCAGCTCGTCAATATCACAACTCTCAAGTAAGATTTCCCTCGTGGTAACCGAGACGGCAGACGGCGACAAAGTCAACTCCACCAGCATCATTATGGCAATAAACGATGACGGCAGCACGCTGAAGTTAAATGCAAACAAAATTGACATTACTTCGGTAACAGCGAATGCAGCCGCCGAGGTGGCACAGGGCCTTGCCCTGACAGCAACGGACGGAGACAAGAGCAGCACCATAAAACTGACATATTCGGGCATTCGAGTAGACAGTGCGACTGTGGATTTCTCAGGCATGGTTTCCTTTACCGACCTTGAGAACGAAGGCAGCACCGTCATCAACGGCGCAAACATTACAACTGGCAAGATCGCAGCGGAGTACATCGAGACAGAGTCGCTCGCATGCACTGCGGTTTATGCGAAGGACTACCCGGACGGTCACTATTTCGCACTGAACGGCGACTGGGGAGACTTCGGCATCTTCTCGCCGAATGCAGATTCGACAGACGACCCAAGGGACGAGTCGTGTGTTTTTGGTGCGTTTCACTCGGATATGAAGGCAGTAAATTTTTACAGCTTCGGCAACAATTTTATGGGATTCAACGCAACAACGAGTAACACACTTTTTGCGAAAGGCAACTGGAATTTTACAAGTGCGTGCTTCACAGGAACGCTCGATTTTTCCACAGCAACCAACATCATATACCCCGAAACGACATCAGTCGTAGCGGTATTCGGAGAGTAGCAGCATGTTAGAACTCGTATTAGTGAAAGCGGCATCCAACAGCCTTTATTTGAAAGTAATCAATGAAGGCGATACGCGCGACTATGCAGGCACAACCCAGAGCATAGAAATCTGGTACAACTTCATGGATGTGCAGTCGTTCAACATAACATTCACGCTCGACGGAGGGGACGCAGTCAGCAATGTTTTCATCCTGGACGACCTGGACTCAAGCACCGATTATAACCTCGAATTATACCTCGAAGGCGGCGACCTCGAATACGAGAGCGATGGATTCGTAACAAAGGCATCGTCCTATGTCGACCTCACTCCGCTGGATTTGGCAACAACGAGGTACAACGACGGTTTTACATTCAAGTTTGTTGGCTGTCAGGACGCAACATCCTACGAAGCAAAGGTTACGCTGAACGGAGTAACGACAACTGCAACATCGACATACCCGACAATCCGAATCGTAGGGCTGGAGCCGTGCCAGCAGTACACGGTGCATGTTCGCGCGAAGAATTCTTCGAAGACAGGCTCATGGGTATTTGGCTACCCATGCACCGTAGCACCACCGAAGCCGATTATAGATTCCTACGATGTCAGCGACCGAGAAATCACGGTGGTTTGGTCGCTCGAAAAAGAGGTCAGCAAAACGATAAATGTATACTTCCGTCTGGTGAATACAGACACGGACGACATCGAGGAAGAGGACTGCATTGAGACAGCAGACTCGTCAGGTACATACACATTTTCCGCAGTGGAAGCAGGAGAATACCGTGTTTATATGTGGACAGGGTATCAGGCAAGCAGCACAGTCGAACTGCTATGCCTCAAAGGATCGAGCGAGTACAAAGCATCGAGGACACTTGATGTTACAAACGAAAGACCGGAAGACTGGTCTTGGACAGGCAATGGCTTGTCGGCAACGGCAGCAAAAACAAAGGCAGCATACACAGCAGTAACGGAACTGACATCGACGCACAATTTTTCATACAAGGTATGGAACGACATGGTAACAAAGGTCGGAGAGTTCCTGGAGTACAAGGAATACTACAGTGCGAAAATCGGAACAAATAATTTCGGATACACAACATCGACAAAATGCTCGACCATTCTTGCAAAGGCAAAAATGACGGCATCATCGCGTAACATGACAGCAACACGCTTCAACGCATTGAATTGCTGCATATGCAAAATGAAAAGCACAGGCATCAGCAAGGTTGCGAAGGGCAACATCGTCAGAGGCTCGTATTTCATAACGCTGATGGCGAAGCTGAACGCAATTACATAGGAGGAACAACATGATAACGAAACTCGTGAATGTCCGTTATGAAGACGGAAAGCGTATCGCAACACAGGAGGTCGCACATAGCAAGAGCGACGATTTGTTCACGCTTGCAAATTTGCAGCGCAGGCTGGAAAGCATCCTCAGTCTGATAGCAGAGCCGCCTGCAGGCTACGATGCAGCACGACTTGAAGCAGAGAAGGCAGACATCGTAAAAGAGATGGAACTCATCGAGGGCTACATCGCAGGTTATGACACACAGGAGGAAACGGCATGAAGGTAACACTGAGACAAATCGTGCTGGCAATACCGGCACTTGCAAAACTGACAGCATGCAACCTCAATCTTCGCAGCGCGTACAAACTGAAGAAAAGCGTGGAAGAACTGCAGAAGGAAGCGGACTTCTTTTCAGAGGAGCGCAGAAAGGTCATCCAGAAGTATAGCCATACCGACAAGGAGGGCGCGGTCGTCCTTGATACGGCGAAGGAAGAGAAGGCGGTGGCAGCAATGGAGGAGTTGCTTGACATGGAAGTAACGCCCAACGCAGCGGTGGTCGAAATACCGATTACGGAGGACATTACACTTTCCGTAAACGACATCGAACTTCTGGCACCGTTTGTTAAATTCACGGACACGGAGGAGACATCATGACAAAAATGATATGGGACTACATCAGAACCGCAGCAGCCTGCCTCGGCGGTTGGCTCGGCTGGTATTTTGGAGAAATGGACGGATTTTTTTACACACTACTCGCATTCACAATCGTTGATTTCATAACAGGCATCATGGCAGCGTGGGTGAACAAAGAACTTTGCAGTTCGGTCGGTTACAAAGGCATTTGCCGAAAAGTCGCAATATTCATTCTCGTAGGCATAGCACACATCGTTGACGCATACCTCATAGGAGCAGGCAGCATCCTTCGGAATGCTGTCATTTTCTTTTACCTCGCAAACGAGGGCGTATCCATCGTAGAGAACGCAGGCAAGATTGGACTTCCCATACCCGACAAGTTGAAGGAAGCACTGGTGCAGCTCAAGGACAAAGCACAGGATGCAGCAGAGGACGCAGCAACCGAACTCAAGGACAAATTCAAAAACGACAAAGAGGACGGTGAGTAGTATGAATTTGCAAAAACTGTTTTTAACAGAAAACGCCTGCTATAAGGCAGGCAAGAAGATTGCGGTCAAGGGCATCATGGTGCATTCGACAGCAGCCAATAACCCTTGGCTCAGCCGCTATGTCGGACCCGACGACGGCAAACTCGGCAAGAACAAATACAACAACCATTGGAACACATATCATCCCGGAGGCAGGGAGGTCTGCGTACACGCATTCATCGGCAAGCTCGCCGATGGCAGCATTGCAACATACCAGACACTTCCGTGGGATCATCGTGGCTGGCACGCAGGCGGCAGCGCGAACAACACGCACATCGGATTCGAGATATGCGAAGACGACACAAATAACGCGGAATACTTCGGAAAAGTTTACAGAGAAGCGGTGGAATTATGCGCCTACCTCTGCAAATTATACTGCCTTTCCGAGAACGATATCGTATGTCATTGCGAAGGTTACAAGCGCGGCATCGCTTGCAACCACTCGGATGTAATGCATTGGTTTCCGAAGCATGGAAAGAGCATGGATACATTCCGCGCAGATGTTAAGGCAGAGCTGCAGAAGCAGGAGCAGCCCACAAAGGACAACACGCCTGCATCGTGGTCGAAGGACGCGGTGAACTGGGCGGTGGAAAACAAGCTCATCGTAGGAGACGAACACGGCAACCTCGCACTTCGCAGCGAAGTAACAAGGGAGCAGATGTGCGTCTTCCTGAAGAGGCTTCACGACCTCATTAAGAAGTAGGAGGAACAGCAGATGGCAGAGAGAAAATACATCGTGCAGGAAGGCGATACGCTTTGCAAGATTGCCGAGGAAGAACTCGGCAAGGCAAGCCGCTATGTTGAAATAGTGCGTCGGAACGGACTGCGCGTGGCAACACTGGCACCGGGCGAAGTCCTCATACTCGGAGGTAAATAATATGAAGGAAAAGACCGTAGAACAGGGCTGCATCGTGCGCGTTGATAATACCACAATTACGACACAGCGCACATTTGGAAATGAAAGCCTTGTGGATTTGTTTTCTTCGTATGTCGCAAAAAGCATGCAGGAAAAGAAGGCATCGTAACGAGAAAAAGCAGTGGAAAACCACTGCTTTTTCTTATAGTTTCTTGCGTTTTATGCTGGATATTCGTGAGCAAAGCTGGTATAATCCTTGTTGCAACAACCAGTCGCTTTGCTCAGAAAGAGAGGAAAGAATGAACAGAATTATAGAGCAAAGCAAAAACAAAGCCGCGTTATACTGCAGACTGAGTGATGATGACGAGCAGGACGGAACCAGCATATCGATAGAAACGCAGGAGAAAGTCCTAACAGACTACTGCAAGCAGCATGGAATCGGCATTCATAAATGCTATAGTGACGACGGCTACACAGGCACAAACTTCAACAGACCAGACTTCAAACAAATGATGGAGGATGCAGCAAAAGGCGAGTTCGGCATAATAATCGTAAAAGACTTGTCACGATTCGGAAGAAATTATCTGCAGGTAGGATCGTACATAAGTGAGACCTTCCCAGAGATGGGCATACGCTTCATCGCCATCGGCGACGATGTGGATAGCGCGAGAGGAAGCCTCGACTACGACCTCATGTTCCCGATCAAGAACATCTTCAACGAGTATTACCCGGCAGACTGCTCACGGAAAGTGCGACAGGCATTTGTAACAAAAGCGAAGAACGGCGAGTACATTGGCGCACACGCGCCATATGGCTACAGAAAGTCGGCAGACGACAAACATGTTCTTGAAATCGACGAAACTGCAGCAGCCATCGTGGTGGAAATCTTCGAGATGGCAGCATACAAGGGCTATGGTTACAACAAGATAGCAAAGGTGCTGACAGAGCGCAAGGTACTAACACCGGCAGCATACCGAGCAAAGCAGCTTGGCAAAAAGTACGATAAAGACCCATATGAGTGGAATCTGACATCGATACACAAAATGGTCGAAAACGAAGTTTACTTAGGCACACTCGTAAGTGGAAAGCGCAGAAAAGTATCATTCAAAAGCAAGCGCATAGTAAGACAGCAGCGAGATGCATGGATCGTGAATACGGGGACGCACCCAGCGGTGATAAGCGAAAAACTGTGGATGGATGCTAAGCAAACCCTTGGAACCAGAAAGCATGAAAGCAACACAGGATTCGATAACATCTTCGCAGGGCTGCTACGGTGCGATCGATGCGGTTACGCAATCAATGCAACAGGGAAGCAGGGCGACACGCATTACTACATGTGCAACACCTACAAGAAAAAAGGCGCGCACAGATGCACCAGCCATTACATCCTGGACAGAGAGATACGCAAAGCAGTGCTTGCCGACATACAGGACATACTGCGAATGGTGCAAGAAGACAAAGAGGCATTCTACGAAACGGTAATGTCGAAGATAAGTGCCACAGAGACAAAGAATGCAGCAGCGATGCAGCGTGAGGCGAGAGACCTCGAAGAGAGGGTACAAACGCTGGAACGCAAGTACGACATGATGTACGAAGACCGACTGAGCGGAATCATCTCGGACACGAAGTTCAGAGATATGGCAGCAAAGTGCGAAGAGGAACAGCGCGCAGCGGAAGCCAGACTGCAGGAACTGCGCCAGAGCATCGAAGCGATAGGAACGCAGGACACGGCAGTGCGAGAGTTCATCGACGCAGCGGAGAAGTACACAACGATAACAGAGCTGGACAGGGAACTGCTACACACACTGGTAGACAGCATCGTAATCGGAGACAGAGTACGCACAGCGGACGGCATTCAGCAAACAATCACGGTAAATTACAAATTCATGGGACGGACGGCAGCGGTAGGCGCTGCCTAAAAAATAGCATAGTTACTTACCCTTCAGACCTCAAGCCGTCGCTGGTTCGAGCCCAGCAGGGGGAGCCAAACAAAAACCACCCAATAGGGTGGTTTTTTGTTTGGCTCTTTTTTACTTGGTCGCGCCAGAGCCATCTAAAATTGCAGCCATCTCCGAGCGAAGCGAGGAAATGACTTGAGTTTTCCGGTTTCGCTTTGCGAAATCGTCGGTGTTCAGCCGACGAAGGATAAACTCACAATGCGTCGCATAGCGACGCTATGTTAATACATGATGTCGCAGTTATTGGAATGCACACGGTCGACAATTCCCTCAAACTTTAATACATGATG
>JAFQQD010000005.1 GCA_017411435.1 Clostridia bacterium | reverse complement strand
TTCAATGTTGTATATTCCATCTTAATCTCATAAAAGCCATTAGCTTTCATTATCTCTATAAAGTTTTGATAATCGTTCTTTTCTACAAAAATATCAATATCGTTATGGGCTCTTGACTGATGTCCAAGAAGAGCATCTACACCCCAGCCACCATCAAGAAAGACTTTAATCTCCGCATCTATTGCAAATTGAAGAATCTGTTTTACATCAGTTATATTGACCATCTTATCATCTCCACAAATTCAAGTTTTGCGAACTGTGTCTAATCACACATTTGTCATTTTTTGAAGTTCCTGTGCTTTTAATATCTGCATTTGCGTTTCTGCATCCAGTTCAATATATAAAATTTCAATGCCAAACTGACGGATGCTCTCTGCCAAGACGGACTTTCCCTCTAATGACTTCTGTTCCTCTATATCACATACAACAATGATTTTTCGATATTGCTTCCCTGTCGTTTTCTCCAACAGAAGCATTTTAAGAATATCATTGGCAATTTTGTTGCCTTGCGCTTTTTTAGGTTTTCCAATATGCGCAAAAATTTCTCCTACAACCTTGTCTTCTGCTGAATAGAAATCTGGTTGCATAAATGTAGAAGTATTATCCGCTAAAAAGACCTTGGGGTTTCTTTCAAGGGTAATGCCGAGTAGTGCCGCAACTTTCTGAAATATTATATCTTCGGCGTGCATCTGCACATGAGAGGATGATTTATGGGTAGTTTCCATTTTATCTTATACTCCACAAAATACTGTCTATTTTCTTAATGCTGGATATATGCTTGTAGTCGGGCATCACACGGTCAAATGCAGCAATACACTCCGCAGCCTTATCTGTTTTCAAGAAGTCTGCATACCAGGTTTCCATCTTAGCATAAACCGAAATGGCATTTCTCAGCTTTTCTTCCTGGGTTGTTCCAATCAGCTGCAAGTTTAGGTTCTGAACAACATACTTATCCCATATCGGTTTTTCTGGAAAGATAGATGCCAGCATCTTGCTAGAGAAGGATGGCTCAACATTACCAGTACACTTATACATATGGGTAAGGATTTCTTCAAAAGTGGGTGTTCTTGTCTTTACTCTTTCAAAGTATTCGTAGTAGACTTTTCTCCATGCTTCGTTACGCCTTACAACATAAAAGCCATTAAATGTTCTTTGAAAGTCGGCATCCTGGGAAACATCGGTTTTTCCGACTTGTTCCATTATGTATTGGTATTTATCAAGTCCCATGCTCTCAGCCAATCGGTCTTGAAAAACCTTAGTAACATCAAAATTCATATCCATTGTATTTTACTCCTCCTATGTAAAGTGGAATCGTAAATTGTCAGCGGTTATCCTAATTATATCAGCACCGAAATTTTCTGGCAACAGAAGAATAAAAAAATATTTAGAAAATTTGAAAAAGGGGGTTGACATTTCTTTTGACTTATGCTATCATGCAAGAGCTGACACCGAAATAGGCGCGCAGCGTGAAAACAGATTATCGTATGGTTAAGGCCATAGGGATAGTCTGTCCTTTTTTATATACAACGGACTATTTGCTATGAGCTTGATGCCATGCAGATAGTCCGTTTTTTGCGTTTATACGCAAAAAACGCTGCGCACCTTGACAACTGAATAACCCCCGTCGGGAGTGATACGGGATTTGCGGACAGTATGCCACAATGAGAAATCGGAGCGTACCCACAAATGAAATGCTGCATAGCGGCAAACCGAAATACACGGTCTGAACGAGCGTAGGAAGTAGCCCGATGGTAAGGTGTACAACATAAACATTAAAACTAATACTAATTACTTTTACATATAAAGGAGATAAACACTATGATTACTATTACTATTTCTACTTATTTCGGTCGTAACATGAACATGAATTGGTATCCTAAGAAAAAGGATGGAAAGCCCCTGTCTGAAAAAGATGTACGTTCCGTTATTCACTATATTTCTAACGGCGAGTGGGAAATGCCTGTATCTTCCGCTGCCAGAAACGCATATAAGGAACTTGCGAATTGCGTTGCAAAGCAACTCGTCGATGATATTCGCGGTGATTACGCTAAGTTTAAAGAGGTGTGCATGCCCGTTTATGTAGCATATCTGCATAACGAACTTTCCCCCAACAATGCAGAACGTTTCCGCCAGTTTGAAGAGTATAGTAAAAACAAGGCTTCGTATCCTTACAAAAAGGACTGGTTCAAAATGTTCATGGACATTATTGCCAGCGAAGAATTATTTGTTCTGCGTGTTAAGAACGGAAACGAATCCGAGGACGATACCATGAGATGCTGTATCTGCGGAAAAGAAATTACCGACGATGAAGGACATGACCCTTATCCCGTTCGCCCCGAATCTTTTTATGGCGAAAAGGAAAACCGCTGCTGCCCGATGTGCAATGCCCAAATTGTTATTCCTGTGCGAATGGGATATGGCAGAGATGCAGCACAGCATCAAAAGCAGCTCAGAAAAATGGGTCACGAAGAACTGATTGAGTTCGTGGCATAAGAAAACTTAAATTACTATTGATAATAAAGGAGATAAATATTATGGCTATTAGAAAGTGTATTGGAATGAAGCACCGTTTTGAGTTTTTGTTTGATGATTCCCAGGGTAATCGTTACTTGACTAAGGCAAGATACTACTACAGCATGACGGATGATGAATATGAAGAGCTAATGGAAGTGGTAAATTCCAACGGAAGATATGAATCCGATAATCTGTATGTGATGCAGACTTATGATGGGCTGGTTCGTGAAGCTATCGCCAAGATGGCTGAGCTTATGGTTTGTGATACAGAATACCGCAAAACTTTACTGGCCCAGATTAAAGCTTCCCACAAGCAGGTGCGAGAGATTGCTAAAAACAAAAATGGAAACCTTGGATTTTATGAGTTGATGCAGTATGAGGGTTCCTTAAAGGGTTTGAACTACTGTGTTCCTATTGTAGAGGGCTTTTTCAAAACCCCCATTGCGGATGATGAAAAGGACGATGTTATTTTCAATTTGACCAATGTGCTGTTTCTCATTAACAGCAAGTATTTTGAACTTGTTGAATGCTGGGAAGCTATTGATTGCGAAGATTGATAAGGTTACACACATAATTCACGACGGAGTTTTCGATTTATTACCAAAATAACGACAAGGAAGCATCAGAGCTTCCCATTCAAAAAATACAACTAATATTAAAGGAGAAATTATTATGATTAAGTTTAGAGATATGATGGAAATGGTTATCAATGGACAGGACAGCATTATCTGCGCAGTCAAGGATGCAAACGCTGACAATGCTGAATCTATCAAGGAAATGCTGCTTGCTGGAAAGTATTGGATTAGAAGCAAGCAGGGTGGTGAGATTTTTCCCGCCATTCCCGAAGAGCTTATGGAAACCGATTCCGCATGGGGATATACTACGGATGCTGATTACATTATTTACGCTCCCGACTTTGACCAGGAAGCTTATTGGAACACGGTCAGCAAGAACCCCGCTTGGTTTCGTAAGAAAGTAAATCGAGTAAATACCGATATTTCCTGTGAGAAAATTCTGAGACTGGATGCAGAAAAGATTTCTGTGGTTGAAGATTTCAAAGCAATGGCAGCAGCCAATAATCTGACCCCTGGCGAATTGATTGGCTATCTGTTTGAAAAGCTCAGCTGACATAGTACAACGGGTGCCTGGATAATTCCAAGCACCCGACTTTTTTACCATTTAGTATATTAATTTTGGGGTAATCGCAAAAATGCTGCCCCAACAAGGAAAATTGCAGTTTTTTATATCGCAAAACTATCGACCCTCCCTTTTGAGATAGTTCTACTACAATAGTTATAGAACTACTTAGAAAGGAGGGTTTGCATGATTTACGGTTATTGTCGTATATCAACGCAATCACAAAACATCGAACGCCAGGTTCGGAACATCCTGGCAGCATACCCCAATGCAGAAATTATCAGAGAAGTCTATACGGGGACAACATTCCAGGGACGGGACAAGCTGGAAAAGCTGCTCAAAAAGGCGCACAAGGACGATACCATAGTGTTCGATTCTGTTAGCAGAATGAGCCGTTCCGCTGAAGAGGGATTTGCCTTGTATCAACATCTGTTCAATATGGGGGTTCATTTGGTCTTTTTGAAAGAACCGCATATCAATACTGATACATACCGAAAAGCACTTGCTGCCAAGGTGGAGCTGACGGGTGATAAAGTCGATTTCATTTTGGTGGGTGTGAATCGGTATCTTATGGAGCTTGCCAAGGAACAGATACGCATAGCCTTTGAACAAGCACAGAAAGAGGTGGACGATTTACGGCAGCGTACCCGTGAGGGCATGGAAACGGCAAGGATGAACGGCAAGCAGATTGGGCAAAAGGCAGGGGCAAAGCTCCATATCAAGAAAGCTGCTGAAGCCAAGAAAGTTATTCAGAAATACTGCAAAGACTTTGGAGGGTCATTGTCAGATAAGGATGTTATGAAGCTGGCAGGGATTTCACCAAACACTTTTTATAAATATAAAGCCGAGCTTAAAACCGAAAAGGAATAAGAAATGTCACAGCGTTGCTGACACTATAAATTCAAATGTTATTTACAGAAAGGAATATAAATATGAGAATTATTGCAAAAGTAGAAATGACAAATTATGCCCAATGGTGTTCTCTCGTTGTTGCGAGTTTATTTGATAGCAGAAATATAACATTTAACGGTGAGGAAATTGATACAGTAGAAATAGAAGCTATTGACGAACAGCGCATTTATTTGTCTATCCTTAATTTACCGTTCTCCATCAGAATTTGGAACAGTATTCTTTGCGAAGAAGAAACAGACGAAGAAAGTTGTACAGAAATGATTGGATATACTTTTTACTGTGCTGCTGTTGGTGAACATTACGAAGAAGATTTCCCACACGGAGATGGCGAAGCTCTGTGCGGAGGTTATCTAAAAATGCAATGGAATTATGATGATATATCTTGCCATTGCGAGGAATGTAGCAAATCAACTATGGACTGGGAGTAATGGATAAGGGGCTTGCCAGAGATTTGGCAAGCCCCCATTTTTATTCTGTTGTCCTATTCTTCCGCAACGTTTGTTTCAGCGTTGCAACTGTGTCGGCAATAATCTTGATTTCGGTTTGGTCACAGTCGGCAACCAAGTCAACAAGCCAATTATCCACAATGGGTCTGGCCGTCGTGATTTCCTTACAAAGAAGTTCATCGGCAGAACACTCCAGATAATTCACGATTGCCAGAAACACTTTCAGCGATACAGTTCCGCTGCCAGTTTCCAAATGGGAGATGTGGGTTACACCTACGCCCACCGCTTCCGCTAATTGTTCCTGGGTGATGCCTTTGTTAATGCGGATTTGTTTTACTTTCTGTCCTATGCTGGCGTAGTCAATCATACAAACAGCCCCTTTTGTTTTTCGGTACTTGTATTGTAAGTGCAATTTGAATATGTTATAATATCCTGGTATTGCAACTGCATTTCTGGTTCAATGTGCCATAAAAATTTAGAGGTAGTCAAATGGACAATAAAGTATGTTTCATGTTTGGTCATGCCACAACGCCGTATGCTGCACTTCCATTAATAGAAGCAGCAGCGGAACGGCATTACCTGGAACACGGTATAAGAACATTCATTGTTGGCAACCGTGGAAATTTTGACGGCTATGCAGCAACGGCGATTTCACATCTGAAAAATCGGTATAAGGATATTTCCTTATTGCTGCTGCTTGCATATCACCCTGCGGAACGCCCTGTATATCTGTCAGACGGTTTTGATAATTCCTATTACCCTCCGCTCGAAAATGTACCCAGACCGTTTACCATTGTTCGAGCAAATAAATACATGGTAAATGAAGCGGATTCCATCATCTGCTATGTCAAGCATCCAGGCAATACAAGAAATCTGATTGAGTACGCCCAGCGGCGGCAAAGGAAGGAGAGGTTTCCCATTGAAAATGTGGCTGAGAATAGTTAGTGCTGTGTTAGTATTGGCTGTTGCAATAACGGCTATTCTGCTGTTTAAGCAAGAAGAAAAAGAGTGCTGCCTATGCAGCAGCTTTCGTTACCATGCGCCATGTTTGATTGACCTGGAAACAGGGAAATTGATAGAGCTGGATTTGTATTTTCCACACGAAACATTAGTCGCAGAGTTGGCAGACCCACAGCCAGAAATGGGGGGAACATTCTCTTTTGTATGCATCGGGAATGTTTCTGGAACAAAACTTACAGATAGCAAGGTCATAGAATTGAGCGTTCCCCTTGCAGACAAAACAAGTAATCCCGCTTTATGCAAAGGCTGCCGTAGATTGCTGCCATCTGGGTATAGTGGCAGATATATTTTGGCTGATTTGTACGACAAAGAAATCAAAGAGCTTATTCCTATCGTGGCAAATACTTCAATAGACCTCCGCTGCTATGAAATTACCATGGTAGAAAATACGGAAAAGAACGAAATAAATGTCACCATTCAAGGAACATTGGACATAAATAGTAAGGATTGATGTAGGAGGAATACATAATGGCTAATAAAAACGGAAAGAAAGCACCAGGAAATATTATAAAATGGATTCTATCGGTTTTCATGTTCACAGCCTGTCTTGTGTACGGGGTTAGTTTTGCAAGTGCCATTTTTGCACTACTTGGCGTTTATTTTCTTCCCCTAGCTCCAATTCAGAATTTCATTGATAAATTCATGCCCAAGAAGAAAGTGCTGCGTGGGTTAATTGCTTTTGTGATTTTCGTTGTAGGCTGCTGCGTTGCACCCCAGGTAGAAACAGACACGCCCGATATACCCGATGTTACAATCAGCACAGAAGCAACAACCAATTCCACTACGGATGCAACCACCGATACCACCCAGGGAACAGAGGGTAGCGGAGAACAGACTACGCCGCCTACCACGAACACAACCACCCCTCCCACAACTGAAACCACCACGCCCCCGACAACGCAACCTCCCACGACTACGCCTCCAGCAAACAGCAGCTTTGAGGTGCATTTTATAGATGTTGGTCAAGCGGATGCTGCCTTAGTTTTGTGTGATGGTAAGGCCATGCTGATTGACGGCGGTAATGTCGAAGATTCCAGCTTGCTTTACACATACCTTAAAAACCACAACATTAGCCATCTGGATTATGTTATTGGTACTCATGCTCACGAAGACCACATCGGCGGTTTAGCAGGTGCTTTGAATTATGCTTCTGTTGGTACTGCCTATTGCCCTGTAAAAACGTATGATACGAAAGCTTTTGGCAATTTTGTTTCTGCACTTAGCAAGCGTGGTGTTTCTATCACCGTTCCATCTAAAGGCAGCAGTTTTACTTTAGGCAGCGCATCTTGCACAATTCTGGCTCTCAATACAGACAGCAGCGACCCTAACAATACTTCTATTGTGCTGCGTATTGTCTATGGTGATACATCGTTCCTGTTTACGGGCGATGCTGAAAGAGTTGTTGAGCAATCAATTCTTAATAGCGGTGCTAATATCAAGTCTACTGTTCTGAAGGTGGGACACCACGGGTCTGAATCTTCTACCAGCTATGTATGGCTGCGTGAAGTTATGCCGCAGTATGCTGTTATTTCCGTTGGTAAAGGCAATTCTTATGGACACCCCACAGAAGAAGTATTGAGCCGTCTGCGTGATGCTGATGTAAAGACTTTCCGCACAGATATGCAAGGTGATATTATTTGTGTATCGGATGGAAAGAATGTTACCTTTACAGTCGATAAAAACGCTAATGCTGATGTCTTCGGCGGTATCGGTGGTAACAGCACACAAACGCCTACTGAAACTCAAAAGCCTACCGAACCAGAAGAAACCCAAAAGCCCACCGAAACACAGAAGCCAACGGAGGACGATAACGACGATAAGCAAGGGACACATTATGTGCTAAACACCAGCACAAAGAAATTCCATTATGAGAGCTGCCATAGTGCAAAGAAGATTGCCGACAAAAATCGACAAGATTTTTATGGAACAAGAGAAGAACTCATTGCTATGGGTTATTCACCTTGCGGCAACTGCGACCCATAATAAAATAACAGGGCTGGATTTCCAGCCCTGTTTTCTTTCCTTTTGGCAAAGGAAAAAATAAATACCATGCGCTTTCTTTTTTAGAGTTAACCCCACTAGTGTGGGGAAATATTCACAGCAATCTAGAAACAATCCCACATCAGTCGGTCATTTTTTGCGGACAGTTCATACATGCTATCCTTTTCTGTTCTCTGCTCCTGCGTTTCCACAATTTCATCGGCTCTGCGTCTTAAGCGTCTGGCTCTTTGATGACAGTTATCTTCAAGTTGTCAACTTTAATCAATCTTTCTTGTCTGCATTTTGGACAATAAAGGGGATAATTCTCCAAAACAGTGTCCTTCCT
>JAFQQD010000053.1 GCA_017411435.1 Clostridia bacterium | reverse complement strand
TCTCGATCAGAAAGACAGCGTGATTTTGGATGGCGATGATGAGCCGGAACAGGACACGGCAGCGCCGTCGCGCAGACGGTCAACCCCCGATATGGAACGATGAAAGAAGGAGTGTGAACACAGATGGGATACCAGGAAAGTTTAATCCATATCAAACCGCAGCGAATGTTCAAAACGATGATAGAGGCATATGCCCAGGCGGAAAAAAGCGGCTATTACAACTGCGCCAATGTGGAGCCGCTTTCCGTTATCACCCTCAAGCAGCAGATGTTCGGTTATCCCCCTGGGACAAAGCTGTTGTGGGTATGCGGCGACCGCAGCTTCCATTCGGAAGGCGGCGTGTTCGGTCAGCGGATCTGCGGCAATCCGTTTAAGCCGTATTCCATGACCTTTATCCCTGCGGAAAATCTGTTCTCACCGGAGGACGAAAAACTGAAAGGCATCGACTTCGATGCCAATGTCCCCAGCGAAAATGCCTATGTAAAGCGTCATTCGGCAACGAATTACGCCTACCTTATGCAAAAGCGCGATGCGCAAACCCGATAGAGGCGCGAGGTACGGGAGTGCCGATAGCGGAAGATGACAGAGAAAGCCTGCGGCTTTCTACTGTCATAGCAAGCACGGCATTTTGACGGCAAAACGCCCACTTGTTAAGGGGACACCCCCTAATACCCCCGAAAAGAGGTGATATATTGCAGCAGCAATATAAGAAATTGACGCTGCGGCTGAATGAGCCGCAGTACCGGCACCTGTGCCGGCAGGCGTTGGCGGCTGGCTTGAAGCACGAGCCGTATCTGCGCCGCCTGCTGATGGGCAGCGAGATACGACCGCACCCGCCCGACGCATACGCCGGTCTGCTTCAGGAACTTTCCGCTATCGGCAACAACATCAACCAAATCGCGCGCCTTGCCAATTCCAGAGGATACGCCGGCCGCAGCGAAATACAGGAAGCATCGCAGGCCGCAGCCGAAGCTCTGCGGCTGGTGCGGGAGTCCTTTTAATGGCGTACACCAAGATAAAACCGATCCATGTCCGGCTTGACCGCTGTGTGGATTACGCCGTCAACCCCGAAAAGACCGCTTCTCTCTCCGACGCGCTGGACTACATCGAGGACATGGGCAAAACCGAGGAATGTCTGTATGTCAGCGCTTTTAACTGCGGCGCGCAGACTGCCTATGCCGATATGATGGCGACAAAGCGGCGCTGGAACAAAGCCGGCAGAAAAAAGGCTGTACTTGGCTACCACCTGATACAGTCCTTCGCCCCTGGCGAGGTTACGCCGGAACAGGCGCACGAATACGGCAAGGAACTGGCATCGCGGCTGCTTGCCGGAACATACGAGGCGGTCGTTTCCACCCACCTTGACCGTGAACATTTGCATAACCATATCGTTTTCAACTCCGTTTCCTTTGTGGACGGCAGAATGTACCGCAACAGCTTCAAAGACTATTTCGGAGATATTCGCGGCACATCGGACGCCATTTGCAGAGAAAACGACCTGTCCGTGATCGTCCCAAAGGACAAGGGTAAGCACTATTCCGAGTGGCAGGCGGAGAAAAACGCCAAGCCGACGATCCGCAGCATGATACGCCGCGACATCGACGAGATCATCCTGTCCTCTTTCACTTTCAAGACCTTTTTAACCCAACTGGAGCGATACGGGTACACGGTAAAGTACGGCGACAATGTGAAATACATCGCCGTAAAGCCAAAGGGCGGCAAGCGGTTTATCCGCCTGAACTCCCTGGGCGACGATTACACGGAGGAAGCCATCAAGCGGCGGCTGGAACTGATACGGTACGGTGAAATCCCCGTTTCCGATACACCGGCATTTCACACGCCGCACAAGCGGTACAGAGTGAAGTCCGGCACACCGCTTCCCAAACACCGGCGCAAGCTGAAAGGCTTTGCCGCCTTATATTTCCGCTACCTTTACCTGCTGGGTAAAGTGAAGCGGCGCAAGCTGTCCCACCGGACAGCTTTTTTACTGCGCGAAGATCTCCTGCAATTTGACCGTTATGTGGAACAATTCCGCTTTTTAATGAGAAATGAGATAGCCGATTTTGAAGGGCTGCGGAATTATGCGGATAGGACGCAGGAGCAGATAGATACGCTGAAAGCAGAGCGAAACAAGCTGTATGCAGAAAGGAGGTCTGCTGCCACCGATGAAGAACGGGCAGCGATTTCAGAGCAAATCGCACAGAGGAACGAAACGCTGCGGCAATGCCGCAAAGAGTTATCCCTGTGCCGCCGCACCCTGGACGACAGCCAGCGGATTGCCGGACAAGTCCAGGCGGCGCAAACGGCAGAAGAAGCCGAACAACTAAAAGCAAAGGAGGAAAAGCAGTATGAACACAGGCGGCGACGCGGCTGATCTGATGGTACGCGAGAGTATTCAGATAACGGAAAGCTCTATCAAGCTGGCCGGCCTGGGCGCAAAGAATCTGGCGGCGCTCTTAATTGCGCTTGCCCAGGACAATCAGAAGCTGCAAGGCAAAACCACGCTCAAGCGGCTGCTGTCCGAGGGGAAGGAACTGAAAGTGTTTCCGCTGAAGGTAGATGACATTTCGGCGTTTAAGGACTTATCCAAAGAATACGGCGTCCTGTTCACCCCCATCATCAACAAGGCGGAAAAGACCGCCTATTGTGATGTGCTGGCCAAAGCGGAGGATGTATCGAAAATCAACCGCATCTTTGAAAAGATGGGATACCCCGCCATCACCCTTGCCCCACAGCAGGAGGAACAGCAACTAAAAAACGCCCAGTCCCGCGCTCCACAAGAGAGCAGCTTAAACGGGCGCGGGAGTGGATTGAGAGAAACAGTCGGAACGACTATGGATAAGCGCCTGTCCGTCAAGGAACAGATCGAGGGCTTTAAGGCGCAGAAGAAATCCCAGGACAAAGCTGCACCCCAAAAGGGCAAGAACAAAACAAGGCACAAAACCCAAAAATCCAAGTAAGGAGGAAATGAGAAAATGAAACGCTTTTTTACAGCAATCCTCGCTGTGATGATGATTGCTATGCTCGGCGTACCGGCTTTTGCGGCGGAAGCGCCCGAAACGGCGGAAACGGCAGAGCCGGTCGATACCGTGGAGAGCCTTACCACCGTGTCGGAGGAAACCGAAACGGAGGAAACCGTTGTCGCACCCTCTCCCAACCTCTACCCTGCGGAGGTGGTGATAAAAGAGGAAAACGGCGCGCTGCGGTTGGAAAAGGTGTATATCCTGCGCGCCTCTGACGATCCTGCCGGCATTGATACGGCGGATTTTGAGCGCGACGGCTGCACCTATACGCTGCTGGATATTCTGAAAAATGATTTGACGGAGAGCGAAACCAAAGACCACATTGAGGTGCTGACAAAGGAAACGGACACCAAAGACCTTTCCAAAATCCTGCCCCTGTTCGCACCCACGCTGGAGCTGTCCACCGAGGACGGCTATGCCGGTGTTCTGACGCTCGACCATACTTCCATCACCGTGGAAGCTGCCGGATATGCCAGCAGTACCCGTACCGTGAGCGCAACCCGTACCTATCCCAACCTGTCCGATGCGGATGTATCTCTTGTGCCGAAAACCGTGGAGGAAAGCGGCAGAACGCTTACCCTCTCCGATGTGAAATGGGAGAGCGCGGCGGCAAATACCGTGGACGGCTATGAGCTGGCGATCCGCTACACCGCGACCGCCACTTATACCGGTACGGCGACCAGCAGCTACGCCACCGGCTATATTGCCACGGCAAACTATGTGGGCGAGATCACCAAAAGCACCAGCGATACCGTAATTTATACAGCGGTCTTTGCCGGTGAGCCGAAGTCCGGCAGCGCAGACGACGAAGCAGGTGGCATTATGGATAATCTTCTGCCCGATACCGACGAGCCAGCCGAGGATACCGGCGACGGTTTTCAGTTTAACTGGAAATGGCTTGCCATTCCCATTGCCGGCGCTATCGCCGCAGGCGGCTACTTCGGCTACAAATACTATCTTGATAAGAAACGGGGGTATAAATGATGAAACGAAAGCTGACAATGCTTCTTGTGCTGTGCCTTGCCTTTTCGCTGATGGCTGTACCGGCGTATGCGGCAGAGTACACCATTGAGGCGCCGGAGGCCGGCTTGTTTGCCGAGACGACTTCGCAGCACACCGTTTATGTCGGTACGACTGACACCACCAACATTGACCGCAGCAAAAACGCGGCGTACATTCCGCCTGCCTTTGGCAGTCCTACTTCCTATCTTCCCGGCAGCGGCGAGCTGCTGACGCCCAACCTTGTCGCCGGACAGACTGCGGCAACTGTGCAGACGGTTACGACCACCGTGCAGACCGGCACCGGCAGTCAGAACATTACCATTCCCTCTGTCGTGCAGACCGGAACGCAGACCTATACGCCCACCGGCTATACGGCAGTCACCGACAGCCTGTATTATGCCGATGACAGTCTGGGTACGATCTCCATTTCCGAAATCGGACTGACGGTGAAGGTCTACCAGGGAACGAGCGACGCCGCGCTGAAAAAAGGCGCAGGCCATTTCTCCAGCACAAGCATCTGGAACGGCAACGCGGCATTTGCGGCGCATAACAGAGGCGTAACCAACCACTTCGGCAACATCCATACGCTGTCTGTCGGTGATGAAATCGTCTACAAAACAAAGCTGGG
>JAFQQD010000052.1 GCA_017411435.1 Clostridia bacterium | reverse complement strand
TCAAATAGTTCGTAAAACAACGAGCTTTATTTTGTGTACCAAGAATTAATGAAATTTCTAAAACTTATCCACATTTTGGGCAGAAAAAGAGGGCGTTGCCTCAATTGAGTGAAAAATCACTTATTGAGACACGCCCTTTTTCTGAAAGTTAATTATTTCTTATAGAAATTTGTAGAGCGAGTTACTGTTGCAGGAGGAGCAAAGTCAAGTTTCTGGTCTGCAATACCGAGAACATCTTCGGGGCGGATCCATGGCTTGTTCTGAATAGCACTTGTTTCCTCGTGTGTAAGATAGCCCTTGTATGTAGTCATACTTCTTCTGTAGAAGCCGTCCTTTACACAGCATTTTTCAACACCGTCGTTAAGGATGCTCATAATCATAGGAAGCATTTCTGCAGCGTATGCAACAGATGTTGTATTTGCTACAGCGCCGGGGATGTTTGATACGCAGTAGTGAACTACGCCGTTAACAACATAGCGGGGATCGTCGTGATGTGTTTCGTGGCTTGATTCGATAGCACCGGGATCGTCGTTTGAAATATCAACAAGAACGCTGCCGGGTTCCATAAGTTTAAGCATTTCCTTGTCGATGAGGAAATCCTTTCTTTCTTTGGGCCACTTAACGCAGTTGATAACCATATCGATTTCGGGAAGAACAGATGCAATTGTTTCCTTGTTACAGAACATTGTGTTGATTGTGCTCTTGTACTCAGAAAGAACAGAGCGAAGGATACCAACATTGATATCCATAACTGTACAGTTTGCACCAAGAGCATGAAGGATTTCAAGCGCACCACGGCCAACAACACCGCAGCCAAGAATAAGAACATTCATTCTGGGAGCACCTGCAAAACCGCCTACGAACTTACCCTTGCCGCCGTTGATTGTAAGCATTGATTCAAGTCCGAAAAGTGCACCCTGCTTACCTGCTGCTTCACAGTTGGGAGAACCGAATCTGTGAGCATCTTCCGCAGTGAAAGAAATACATTTACTCTTAAGAAGCGCATCAACTTCCTCGGGATGACCTGCAGGATGGATGCAGCCTAAGATAATCTGATTTTCTCTCATAAGAGGATATTCAACGGGAGTAAATTCCTTAACTTTGGCAACCATATCGCAATTAGCCCAGATTTCTTCCTTTGTAGCAACAATCTTCGCACCTGCTTCGATGTACTTTTCATCCGGGAAACCTGCTGCCTTACCGCAGTCATGCTCTGCCCAAACTTCGTGACCTGAAGCGATGATGCTCTTTACTTCTGCAGGAGTAGAGATAACACGAAATTCTCCTTCTTTAATGTCTTTCAAAATACCGTATTTCATAATACGACCTCCTAAAAAGTTTAAGATTTATATAAAATTAATTATTTAGCTCTTTGAAACCCTCTCCGCGTACCTCCATAATATTGGAAATAATAGTAAATGCACTGTTATCTATTTCTTTTACTTTCTGTAAAAGACGCGGAAGTTCTTTATTTCTTACAATACACATAAGCATTGTGTTGTCTTCGCCCGAATAACACCCCTTACTGTATATTCCCGTAACACCACGCACCATATCGCGCATAATCTTATCTGCAATTTCATTATGCTTCTTAGAAATTATAAATACTGATTTAGCATGGTCTCCGTTCACAAGCACCCAGTCTGTAACCTTGCTACTGATATAAAGCGAAAGAACAGAATAGAACATAATTGTATAGTCATGAAAAACAATACCTGATACAATAATTACCGCTGAGTCAATTAAAAGAATAAAGGTTGCAACCGAAATATGAGGAATTATTTTATGGAAAATAAGCGCTGCAAAGTCGCTTCCTCCCGTTGAGCCATCCTTATATACAACAAGACCTACGCCAAGTCCTACTAAAATTCCGCCAAATATCGAACAGATGAGTATATCTTTATCATACTCTCCGAAAATCGGTGTGATTGCAAGCGCTGCAGATAAAAAAAGTATACCTGCTACAGTTTTCATAACTGCACCGCTGTGAAGTGTTTTGTAGCCAAATACAAACAAAACTGCGTTAATTACCAATGTGGTAATTGAAAGCGGAATATTTGCTATATAATAAAGAACTGTACCTACACCGGCTACACCACCGGTTGAAATCTTAATCGGATTGAGAAAATATGTAATTGCAAAAGCGAGTATAAAAGAACCCACTAATATGTAAAGATACTCGACCAGGGTCTTTTTGATATCAAATTTTTTCAAAGCTTCCTTCAAATTCTGCATAGGAGTAATCTCCTCTCACCATTATAATATTTATTGACATTTTTTGCACTATGCGTTACAATTATAGCGTAGATTTTTGGCATTGTCACGCCATTTTCTATTTACTTTATGCCAATTTTTGTGGCGGGGTGATAATTTTGAAAGCAGAATTTGGTATCATGCGAGAAAGAAATAACAAACTGTTTTATAAGGAATATATGAATGACAAAGGAATATTCCATTTCCACTCGCAAATAGAGCTTTACTTCGTGGATGAAGGCGAAATGGAAATCTATGTCAACAACAAAAGAAGACTTGTTAAAAAAGGCGAAATGTCCGTAGCACTGAGCTACGATGCGCACTCCTACAGGACCCCAGACTTCTCAAGATCCAGCGTTTTCATCATCCCTCTTTATATGTGTGAGGAATTTATAAAGGCAATTGAACACAAAAGGGTAACTAATCCATTTATTACTGATAGTGAGGTTGTGAGTAAGATCAAATCGCTTGTAAAAGAAATTGATTTAACCTCCACAAACGAAATCAAACTCACAGGGTATATATATCTGATACTTGGACTTGTAATGGAAAATATAGGTTTCCAAAACACCCACGATTCGCACGATCCCGACCTCTCCTCGAGAATACTTTTCTACATCAACGAAAACTTCAAAAAAGAAATTTCTCTCGCTTCACTTTCAGCGGAATTCGGATACAGCGAAAGTTATCTATCAAGATACTTTAAGTCCTATTTTAACATCTCGCTCAATCAGTACATAACAATAATAAGGCTTAAAAATGCACTTATGCTTATGCACGAAAAGAAAAATACACTTACTTACTGTGCTTTTGAAAGCGGTTTTGGGTCGATGCGAACCTTCTACAGAGTTTTCTCCGAAGAATTTGGTTGTTCCCCGAAAGAGTATCTGAAGAAAATGTGATTAACAGGTAGATTGCCAGCAATCTACCTGTTTTTTTATTTCCAGTACTTTCTATCGTTAACTGTATCAACAAATTCACGGATAGGGATATTTTCATCGCCTGTGATAAGTTCAATAACCTTATCCTGCCCTTCTTTTTTAATAAGAGGCGCAGTAATTCTGTAGAACTTTTCGCCAAGCCAGTCAAGACCGATATTCTCATGCGCTTCACCGCTGGGCTCAAACTCTTTTGAGATATAGAGATTTCCGTTTTTATCTGTAATTTCTGCACGGCAAATTCTCTTTGCAGGGAACTGCGCATCAAGTTTTTCATCTGTCTCAAATGAAAGCTTGCTCATCATATCAAGAACTTTGGTATCGGACAGGTTTTCTTTCCAGACATGCTCTATACCAAAAGTACCATATACAATTGCGGTTGCTACGGGATATGCGATGTTATACTGTGCTTCATCAGGAGTCTTAGGATGAATCTTTGAAAGACGGGTCGCGCGGTTAAAGGTCTTCATAACAACCTTTTCTATATCTTCTGCCTTTAATCCGTTTTCTTTCATCGTGGAAACGCACGCATCAATTGCAGGATGTCCCCACCTGCAACAGGGATAAGGCTTGAAATAAAGATTCATAACCTCATAATTCTCGCCAAGATCATCAAGATAATGCTTATAGTCCTCCCCTTCAAGAAGATTCTTATTACCTTCAAATCCTGAAAGAGATTCCATTATTGCAAGCGTACCTATCATAACACCGAAAGGAACACCATCTTTGTTCATGGAAGGATACTCAACGCTTCTGATACCGGGAACCAACGGTGCATTGAAATCAGCAATAGAAAGAACATTGTTAAGTTCTTCTTTGGTAAATCCGAGGATTCTGGCTACACCTGCTGCAACACCAACTGCACCAAATGTGCCGCTTGAATGTGCATAGTCATAGTACTCCATCATTGCAGCACCGCTTCTTATCGATGTTTCATAAGCAACGAGCATTGCCATCAAAAATTCTTTTACTGTAATATTATTTTCATATGCAGCTGCAAGGATTGCACCTACAAACGAGGTTCCCGGATGTGTACGGGTAAGGTTGTGACCGTCATCAATGTCATACGCATTTGACGAATGTCCCATTGCGGCAGATGCACCCATAAAGTTAAACTTTTTCTCACTGCCTATTACGGGAATATCTCCTTCTCCATAAAGACGCTCTGCAAGGCGCAGGCCTGTTTCGAACTGACTGCTGCGACTACCTGAAATTAGAGCTCCCATAAGATCAATAAAGCAGCCTTTCATACGGGTCTTTACTTCTTCGGGAAGCTCCTCCCACTTTATATTAAGAATAAAATTTTCAAGTTTATAATCTGTAATATATTTCATATGTTTTACCTTTATTTGATTTTCGGAAGACTTGCAGCTGCTACCGACTGACCAACTCTTCTTGCCTTCTCATCCGGAATATGAAGTTGAACCTTTCTGGAAAGTTCAGGGTATTCATTTTTCAGCACTTCATTAGCTTTTTCAAGAAGAATTGTGCCACCTTTACCGCTTGTAACTCGTCCCATTATAAGAACATGCTTGATGTCATAGAAAACACTGTAATAAGCAATTGCATAACCAAAATATGTACCGATTGTTTCGTATATATCGGCTGCACGGGGGTCATCATTTTCCATAAGGCCCTGAACCACTTTAAGTTTTTCAGCAGGAGAAAGGTTTTCGTCAAGCTCAATACCTGCTCTGGGAGCGAGTTTGATTACGCCATCCTGAGAGAAGTACTTAACACCACAACCGTAATCTCCGCTCCACTCGTCAACCATAGCACCTTTATTGAAGTCAACAGGGGCAAATGCAAGTTCATTGAGCCAGCCTGTGATATTTCCGTGCTTGTCAATATAACCGGCTGCTTCACTTGTACCCATAGCAACGCCGAGAACATTGTTATCGTCAAGGCTCATAGCACCTGCAAGCGCAGTTACATCACCGTCATTTGCAACTTCGAGCGGAACATCTCCGATTTCCTTTGCAACATTGATGTACATATTTTTAACATATTTTTCATGGTCTTCAGGAGAAACCTTGAGAAAAAGCGAGGCTGTCTTAATTTTATTTTCCACATAAATACCTGCTGATGATACACCGATAGCATCAACGCGAGGCATATGCGATGCTGCAGTTTTCATAGCGCTTAAAATACCTTCATAGTGATACATTGGATCGCTCTGGAGCTTGGGGAACCATACAACTTCTTCTGAATATACTGTTTCTCCATCAATAACAGCTGATACCTTTCGGTCGCTTCCACCTGCATCAAAACCAATTCTGCATCCGTCAAGATGACGGCCTACAGGTGCTGAAGCGTCATTTTCCTTTGGAGCATCCTTTACATCTTCAACATAATTAACTTCGAAATCTTTTTCGTAAACATTAACCATAGTAACGCGGTCAAAATCTCTGGCTCCACCTACTGAGTAATCTGCTGCAATACGGTCGTAGATATATTTTGAACCTGATATTGTTACCTTATATCCACCTTTTGCCCAAAGAAGCGTTTTAATGATTCTCTCAACGATTGAGTAATTTTCTTCATCATGACCTGTATTTTCTTTATACACATCAAGGTCAAACACTGCGGTAAGACCGCTGTTTCTTTCAACTGCGATCGAAATTTTCTGTGAATCAGACTTTGCCACAGATGCCTTAAAATCATCAAGCGCCTTTATCATAGGCATAAATTCGGGTTCAAGTTTTGCTCTTATCATAATTATTCTCCTTTATATCTTATTTCTCCACCAAGGATAGTCATATCAATATTGAATTCTTCATCGGCAATCATTATATCGGCACGCTTTCCTACTTCAATAGAGCCGATTTCATTATCTGTACCGAGAGCCTTTGCAACATTAAGCGATGCACAGTTAACTACTTCATTAAGCTTAAGATTTGAGTGTGTAAAGAAATTATAAACCGCTTTATTAAGGGTAAGTACGCTTCCTGCAATTGTACCATTGGGAAGAAGGCACTTTATACCCGTTTTATTAAGGAACTGACCACCGAGAGTATAGTCTCCATCAGGCATACCACCTGCTCGCATACAGTCAGTAATAAGACAAAGCTTTTCTTTTTTTGCTTTACCGACAAGTGAATAAAGCCCCTTGTCAATATGGAATGTATCTGCAATAAATTCAGTAGTTATGTCATCACGGGAAAGCGCTGCCCCGACAACTCCGGGATTGCGGTGAGAAAGAGCAGTCATCGCATTGAAAAGATGTGTAACATGACCTACACCCCTGTCAAAGCCTTCAAGGGCTTCCTCAAATGTTGCATTTGTGTGACCAATTGATATGAGTATATCAGTATTTTTTCTGACATCTTCAATACATTCCATAGCACCTTCAATCTCTGGAGCGATTGTGAAGAGTTTTATAATATCCGAATGCTTTTTAATAAACTCTGCATCGGGTTTTTTAATATGTTCTCCGGGCTGTGCACCTTTTTTATCAGGGTTTATGAAAGGTCCTTCCGCGTTAACACCTAAAATTCTCGAACCGTAATATTCATTACTCTCTTTAAGGGCGCGGATAGAATCAAATGCTTTTTCAAGTTCCTCTATGGAAACAGTCATTGTTGTAGGGCACCATGATGTAACACCATTTTTAATAATACCTTCCGCCATTTTCTGTACGCCCTCACTCGTGCCATCCGAGGCATCTGCGCCAAGGTATCCGTGTATATGCATATCAATCAGTCCGGGGGAAACATACTTTCCCCTAGCATCAATGATTTCATATTTAGTTTTATCAATATTTTCCTTTTTGGTTATTTCAACGATTTTCTCATCAAAAACAACCGCCATATCAGAGACAACTTGATCTTTAAGTATAAGTTTGCCGTTAACAATACATTTCATGACAATTCTCCTCCTATTTTACTCTATATAAATAGTAACACACTATTTTGTCAAACGCAACTTTTTTTGTAAAATATTACTTATTTTTTCTGCACAAAAAATTAAGGGCAGTTTTGTAAATCAAAACTGCCCTTAATGACCTTTGGTTTTAATTATTCAGCGTCTTCTTTCTTTTTGTTAATCATGTTGTTGACCTTATCAATCGCAACGGGAATGTAGTCAATAATCTTGTCAACAGGTGTGTTCCCCGAAGAAACAGGAACCATTTTGATTTGTTCAGGTGTCACAACAAGAAATCCAACCGGGGAAATTGATACACCTGCACCACTACCTCCGCCAAAAGACTTGTCCCCTGCACCTGATGAAGGAATATCGCTTCCGCCTGCTGCAAAACCGAAGCCAACCTTGGAAATAGGGATAATCATTGTCCCGTTAGATGTTTCAACGGGTTCGCCAATAACGGTATCAACATCAATCATACCTTTGATATTTTCCATTACCGTACTCATTAAATTGTTGATAGGATGTTCGCCCATAAATTACTCCTCCTTACCCTTGCGGGATTTTATGTTCATCAAAATTGTTATCATAATAAATATAATATAAACAAGATTGCTTTTTATTATACATTTTCCTTCAAAGGAAAAAACTGATTCATTATAGTGCGGATTTATCTGCACATCGTGTTTTTTCATTTTACATATGCTCGAAATTCTTCCCAGAAGCCCATACACAACTCCCCAAAGGGCGCCTATTGAAATTGCGGTTGTGGGAGCATCGCCCGTTCCAAAATCAATCTTTATCTCTATTTCTTCAAGCGATACATACTTTTTAAGGATTCTTGTTGTTATCTTGTAAAACTCTCTGAAAGCATCTATCTTCTCTCCGAGTTTTTTTGAATTCTTTTCAATTTTTTCCGCATTTTCCTCCGGCGTTTTTGAGGTTTTATTTTCATTTTGTTTCAGTGTAGTCTTATATATGGGAATATTCAAAAACAAAATCCTCAAGCTTATTTGCTCTTTGTAAAAAAGTTCAGCCTTAACGGGTAGAAGCATTATGCAAACAAGAATGACAAGTATTGCTATGATAATACCGTATATCAATTATTCATCAATCTCCGTTTCAGTATTTTGCTGCTCTATAACTTCCTCTATGATATCAGTCTCTCCTGATTCTGTAGTCGGTATTTCTTTTTCAGGAAGTGGCGGAAGCTCTTCAAGGCTCTTAAGTCCAAAGCATCTCAAAAATTCCGTGGTTGTACCGTAGAGAATCGGTCTTCCGGGGGTTTCTGCCCTGCCAAGCTCGTCAATAAGGCCCCTCTCGAGAAGTCGTGTCACAGAATATGTAGAATCCACTCCTCGGATAAATTCAATTGTACCTTTTGTAACAGGCTGATTATACGCAATTATTGAAAGAGTTTCAAGAGCCGCGGAAGATAGTCCTGCCTCTTTCTTTATCTGTGTAACACGCTTTATACATTCAAAATACTCGGGATTTGAACACATCTGAATGGAATTTTCTATTTCAATTATTTTAATTCCGCGATTTTCCTCATCATACTTTTTCTGAAGGGTAATACTCGCTTCCTTTATTTCCTCTTCCTTGACTTCGAGTGCTTCTGCAAGTTTTTCTATTTCAACAGCCTCGCCCAGGGAAAATAAAACCGCCTCAAGCGCACACTCAATATTCTTCCCAATTGTCAAGTTCCACATCATTTTCACCTCTCTCGCAATAGAGTCGGTCTCCCTCTTCTATCATGGTAACTACATTTTCTTTTATAAGTTCCAAAAGGGCAAGGAAAGTTGCAACATATTCACCGCGGGCAGTAAGTCCGTCAAAAAGGGAAACAAATTCAGTCTTGCCACCTTTTTTAAGTTTTCTAAGAACACCTTTTGAGGCATCTCTTACCGAATAGTTTGTCCTTCCCAGAACGCGCTTAAAGCTTTTCGGGTCGAGGGGCTTACGGCTTGCACTTCTGTCTATTACCGAAAAGAAAGCATCGAAAAGTCTTTCTATCGGAATTTCCTTATTTTCTGTCTTGACCTTTGGCAGATTAAGCGGCTCTGCTCCCTTAAATACCACCTCATCACGACTGTGACTAAGCCTTTGCATTTCCTCGGAAATTTCCTTGTACCTTTTATATTCTTCAAGTCTGTCAATAAGCTCGGCGTGGGGGTCATCCTCATCTTCTTCAGGGGTGGGAAGCAGCATCTTTGACTTTATATGCAAAAGCTGAGATGCCATTACAAGAAACTCTCCGCCTATTTCCATATCGAGCTGCTGCATAAGCTCAATATACGCAAAGTACTGATCAGTTATCACAGAAATGGGAATATCGCATATGCTTACTTTATTCTTACTGATAAGATGCAAAAGAAGGTCCAAAGGCCCTTCGAAAACATCAATTTTGAAAGAAAGTTCGCTCATAACATTTATCCTTAGCTAAATAAATTTATCAGTGTGTTGAGCAGCCATAACCATCCGGAGTATAACGGAGAAATGAAAATATTAAGAATTCTGCCTAAAACACCTGTAAGTGATAAAAGCATCAAAATAGGAAAACCGAAACGCTCATACATCAACAGCTTGCTGTAATTTTCGTACGATAAAAATGCTCCTAGAATTTTACTTCCGTCAAGCGGCGGAAAAGGTATCAGGTTAAACACGGCAAAGCCGATATTGACTACAGCGAGCTGAATTAAAACAATATAACCAAACTCTGTTAAAAAATTTGGCACTTTCACAAGCACAAAATTAAAATAAAGTGCAGTAAGAACCGTGGATGCAAATGCAAGGAAGATATTCGAAAGCGGTCCTGCAAGTGCAACAAGTGCATTATCTTTTTTTCTGTCCTTGAAATACATGGGATTTACGGGAACAGGCTTCGCCCAACCGAAGCCAAAAAGAACCATACAAATAGCTCCCCATGGGTCAAGATGAGAAAGCGGATTAAGAGAAAGTCTGCCTGCATATTTTGCAGTAGGGTCACCAAGTTTATATGCAACGAATCCATGAGCAAGTTCATGGACAGATATAGCTGTAAAAAGAACAATAACGCGTGCAAGAAGCTGCGAAATATTTCCAACGAAGTCCAATACATTCCACCTCTAATTTATTACATTTTCACTTCTTTATCATACCATAAAAAGGAAGCGATTGTCAACCAAACGCTGCCACCTTAATATATTTTTTACAAATTATTATATTTATAGTCATAAAATAAAAGATATGCAGAACGATTAGTTCGCATATCTTTTATACCGTGTAGGAAATTGCGTATTTTTTCGCGAGCAGCATTTGCCAGTTTGAAATTCAGCTAGAACGCGAAATGGGTGAAGCGGCACGCTTCTTTTTTATTTCTGGAGCTGATTATCGTTACATTTTCCGCCACACTGCTTACTGTTAGGACAGCCTATACACTTTTGACCGCTTTTCTTCGCCCTTATGATATATAACGCTGCGAAGAGCACTATTGCTGCAATAAGTATTAAAACGAGTATATCCTTATTAAGCATTTTCCTTGCTTCCCTTCCTTATAAGATATGAAATATAAAATACTATGCCCAAAACTATTATAAGTCCGGGGATAAAGGCTGCTCCTGTTTTTCCGGTTGTGATAAGAGTTCCAATCTGATACACAAGGAAGGATACGGTATAACCTGTTGCAAACTGAAGACCGATTCCACCCCAAAGCCATTTTGCACTCTTCATTTCTGCATTCATCGCACCGATTGCTGCAAAGCACGGAGGAGTATAGAGATTAAACATCAGATATGCAAGTGCCGCTACCTTTGTGATTGCAAACACAGATGCAACTTCTGCGCCTGCACCTTCCATAAGAGTAAGTTCTTCTGTATCGATAAGGTTTTCAAGTCCTACAAAGCAAACTGCAAGTGTACCAACAACATTTTCTTTTGCTATGAAGCCTGTAACTGCTGCTGCTGCAAGCTGCCAACTAAGCACGCCGACAATAGGAACAAGAATGTAAGCAAAAGGTCCTGCAATAGATGCCAATATTGAAGAATCTGCTGTCTTGGCTATAGTAAAGGTCCATGTAAAGCTCTGCATTATCTGAACGGCTGTATTACAAAGAAGAATAATTGTGGTCGCCTTTACTATGTAAGCCCAACCTCGGCTGCACATTGATTTGAATGCACCCAAAAGAGAAGGAACCTTATATTCCGGAAGTTCTATAATAAAGAACGATTTTTTCGCCTTGTAACCTGTAATTTTGTTTATAAGCAAAGCACCAAGGAAAATCAAGACAATACCTGAAAGATACATCAGCGTACTCACCCATCCGGCATCTTCAAAGAAAGCACCTGCAAAAAGAGCAATTACGGGGATTTTCGCGCCACAAGGCATAAAAGGAGCAAGCATTGCTGTAGCCCTGCGTTCGCGCTCATTACGAATTGTACGGCTTGCCATAACACCGGGCACCGCACAACCGATTGTAATAACAAATGGGATAACCGATTTACCTGAAAGCCCAACCTTTTTGAAGATAGGGTCAAGAACAACTGCCACTCTTGACATATAACCGCAGTCTTCCAGAAGCGCAATCAAAAAGTACATTACCATAACAAGCGGTAAGAAGCCAACTACAGCAACAACACCGCCTATTACACCGTCAACAAGAAGTGCCGATAAAAAGGGATTGGCATCGCCAAGCAATTCTCCGACCCAGCCTTGAAAAGCTTCGAGTCCTGCTACAAGCCAATCTGCTATTGGAGTACCTACCCAAACCTGAGAAATCTGGAAGACAAGATACATTACAACTGCAAAAATAGGAATACCGAGCCACCTGTTTGTAAGAACGGCATCAATCTTATCTCCGAAATTTCTGTCTTTTGTAAATATTTTACGCGATTCAACTTCCTTAACAAGCATATTCACAAATTCGAAACGCTTTCTGTCTGCAGCTCTGGCCGCAGATTTGCTTATAAGTTCTGTGCTCTCCTCTGTGTAAGGAGCAGTCTGACTTTTTCCTTTAAGTGATACTGCAGTTTCAACCAAGAGAGAGAGGCCATTCTCTCCACCTGTTGTTGAAACAGTTTCCACTACGGGACAACCCAGTTTTTGGGAAAGAAGCTTAACATCGATTACTGTTTCTTTCTTCTGTGTAATATCGCTTTTGTTAAGAGCTACAACCATAGGAATCCCAAGTTCAAGAAGCTGAGTGGTAAAAAATAGACTTCTGCTTAAATTTGTAGCATCAACTATGTTAATAATTACATCAGGATTTTCGTTTTTTACAAAAGCGCTTGTAATACTTTCTTCCGATGTAAATGGAGACATTGAATATGCTCCGGGAAGGTCAACAATTGTAAGTTCTCCTTTATTATAGAAGCCCTTTTTTATTGCAGACTCTTTCTTTTCTACGGTTACACCTGCCCAGTTACCAACCTTTTCATTACGACCGGTCAGTGCATTATACATTGTGGTTTTACCGCTGTTAGGATTGCCAGTTAAAGCAATTCTCATAATATATTCCTCCCTTTTGTTGAAAAATTGAAGATAGATTTATGTAGCACGGTTAGTTACAACTAACTGTTTATTAAAAAAATATGATAGAAAGCTATAATTAAATAATTATAGCCTCTGCCAACTGATTGTCGATGTTATATCTTCCATCCTTGATTGAGACAATACATCCGCCCTTCAGGTGTGACACTACAGTTATAGATTCACCACTGTAACATCCAAGAGAAAACAAAAATGCATCAAGCTCTTCGTCATCTGTAAGAATCTCTTTTATAATATATTCTTTTCCTTCTTCTGCATTTTTAAGATTCATAATTACACCCTCAATCTCAATTCGGTTAGTTAGTCTAAACTAACCATAGTTATTTTAGCAACAAATTTCCCTGTTGTCAATAGTTTTTTCAAAATTTTCCACATGAATCATCCAATATTTACATAAAAGAAATTTACCGCTATTGTCGAATATTTTACTGTGGCACTTACAGGTCTGCGGTAAGTGCAATATAAATATATGCAGACAGAAAGGTTTGAAAGCTATATGAAAAACAAAAAAATCGTTGCATCACTTACGGCAATGGCGCTTCTCCCCTCTTGCGCCCTTGCAAATGTGAACTACAGTGTGCAGAAGGGAGATTCCTACTGGCAGATAGCACAAAGATTTAACACAACACTCGATTCTCTGCTTGATGCAAATGGGGTCAATTCTTCCTCGCCTTTAATGATAGGGCAAATAATTACCGTTCCCTCAAACACATACACCGTGCAAAAAGGAGACACATATTATCTGATTGCTAAAAAATGCGGTGTCTCTCTCTCATCGCTTCTTGACGCAAATAATGCCAACAGTAATTCTATGCTTTATACAGGGCAAAAAATTACTATCCCCTCTTCAACTGGCAAAATTACCACATACACTGTTCAAAAAGGAGATACATACTGGACAATTTCTCAAAAATATGGAATTTCACTGGAGTCCTTACTAAGCGCAAATAATGCTGCTGGCAACACTTCTCTCTTTGTGGGAGATATTATAAAAGTTCCTGGCGGAGGTTCTTCCTCAGGAGACACATCTTCGGGAGGTAGTTCAACCTCCACACCATCTGTCACATACAAAACACATACGGTAACAAGCGGAGACACTCTTTGGAACATCGCAATAAAGTACGGTATCCCTTATCAGGAACTACTGAGCGTAAACTCACTTACTGAATCAAGTTATATATATAACGGAATGAAGCTTACAATACCTGTTCATCACATTCCGATAAAGGACGCTCCAAGCGGATACGGCGAACTGCTCGAATGGTTCAGCGAGGCGCAGTATGTGGTGCCGATAAACGCTGATTTCACAGTAGTTGACCTTGCGACAGGAAAAAGCTTTAATGCAAGAAGAACTGTCGGCAGCGGACATGCGGATTGCGAGCCTCTTACTGCAAATGACACCGCTAAAATGAAGGAAATATGGGGCGGCACGCTTAACTGGAATAAACGAAGTGTACTTATAAAAATCGGTGGCAGAACTATTGCTGCAAGTGCCGCAGGGATGCTTCATGCGGGAAATGACGGTGCAGAAGGCGGCGCGTGGACAAGCTGGAGAAGTGATAACTACGGTGCAGGAACAAACTACGATTATATAAAAGGCAACGATGCTCACGGACATTTTGATTTACACTTTTATAAATCAATCGGACACAGCAGCGGAACAGAAAATGGAACTCATCAGAATAATGTATTAAAAAGCGCAGGTAAATAATAAAAATCCCGTAATGCAAGATGTATTACGGGATTTTTATTATTTTACAAAGTTTGAAAGCATCGAAAAGACAATATTGTTTTCGTATAATTTTATAGCTACAAGCGAATTTAGAATACTTTCTTTTATAAAATCAGCTGAGAAAGTTTTCAGTACTCCGCAAGCTATGTAACATATCAGAAGTCCGCTGAAAAAACCTGCTATCATACCCAGAAGCTTGTTTGCCTGTTTTATAATCGGAAATTTCGCGGTAATATTCAGAATATTTGCAAGAATTATCGTAAAAATCTTTGCAAGAATAATAACAATTATAAAACTTATTACATTCATAACAAGCATGCTTGCCGACTCCACTGCCACATCATTTTCCAGGAGCTGAGATGTAGATTCCGTGTTTTTTACGAGAAATTCGTACACATAATCCTTTACTCCGTTTCCAAATGATGACATATAAAGAAATTTTGATATGGGATTATAGAGAATCATGCTGAATATAAGCGAAATTAATGTAGATACAATCCCCAGGAGTGTTTTAACAAATCCTTTCTTTCCCCCTCTATACGCGAATAAAGCTAAAATCAAAATTAAAACAATATCTGCCATAGTTCATCCCTTATTCTATAACTTTCCCACCTGAATTCCCAAGCGCAAACAGGTATTTACTGTCTTTATAAAGAACTATTTTCTTTATATTATAATCTGCTTCTGTTTTTTTCTTTTCACGCAGTTTTTCGTTTGTTACATATACTTTTTTACCAAACGCCAACGCAATCGATTCATTATTCTGACTGATTGCATCTATCGTTCCGCTGTAGTTCTTTGTTGCATCAACCTTGCCAAGTCTGTTTATTATTTTAACATCAGTAGACTTACCTTTTGTTATTGAGTCTGAGGAAAATGCAAGAACCATACTATCGTGATTGGAAATATCAGCCTTGAGCAGCGTTTTATCCCCGAATTTATAGGACCATCTCTTTGTACCGTCAGAATTAAAATATGTAAGAGAACTGTTTCCTAAAAGTGTATAGGTGTCATTACTGTTGAAATTCAAAGAATAAAAAATCTCAGAATCAAATTTTTCTTCTTTAATTACCTCTGCCGTTGTGATATCTATCAGCGCAACCTCACCTACAAGTTTATTATTTCCTGCAGAAGCGAGTGTCAATGCAATAGCATCATTGGCAGAATTTATGTCGCCGTCAAGATACTCACTTTTACTTATATCCCATTTGAAAATGGCTTCCCCATCACGGTTATATACCATACATTCACAGTTGTAACCTTCTTTTTCAGTTGCTGTAAAAAGGTACCCGTTTTTATTTACTTTTGCATTTACTATTTTATTATTTGTTTTCACAGTATATGCCTGCGATTCTCCCTTAAAAACAACTACTTCTTTTGAATCTGAATCATAGCACGCTGACCAGGCGCCTTCAATATGAAGTTGTGGATCAGATATAGCTATGGGATAGCTTTCAGTCTTGCCGTTCTTATCAACTACTGTAAATGTCGTTGTAGTAAGAAATGCCACTTTGTCCTCAAGCCTTCCTATATCTCCGCCGTAGAATGCGCCGTTTTCATCCTGACTGTTTGATATAAGTTTGCTGCTTTCATCTTCGCCAAACTTAAAAATATCTCTGTCTCTGTTCTGATAAAAAATTACTATAAACATCGCAATAACAACGATAATTGCCGCAATGTTTTTTAATATATTAAGTATCTTTTGTTTATTCATAGTTGACCTCCACAAGCGAGAGTCCCTGAGGTGGGGCTGTAATTCCCATTTCCCGCCTGTCCTTTTTTTCAATCAGTTCTTTTATATCATTTTCGGAAAGCTTTCCGTTACCCACATAAACAAGAGTTCCCACGATTATTCTGACCATATTGTACAAAAAACCGTCTGCAGCAGCGCGCACTGTTATTATATCTCCGTCTTTTTTTACGGTAAGCTCAGTAAGATTTCTCACAGTCGATTTAACAACACTTCCTGCAGCACAGAAAGATGCAAAATCGTGCTTTCCCTTAATTATTTCTGCGGCTTTCTTCATTTTTTCAACATCAAGTTGCACTGGGTAGTGCCACACAAAGTTACGAAGCAGAGGGTCATTAAATGCACGGTTCACAATCTTGTATTCATATGCCTTATTTACTGTATGAAACCTGGCACTAAAGTTTTCCGGGGCCTCCTCGCATTTATATACCCTTATATCTTCAGGGAGTTTTGTGTTCAGTACGAAAGGTATCTTGTCCGTAGGAATTGTAGTATCTCCACTGAAACTGCACACATATATCCTCGCATGCACACCTGCATCGGTTCTTGAACATCCGGTCACAACAGTTTCTTTCCCGAACATTTCTGAAAGGATACCTTCTAAAACTTCCTGGACGGTAATCCCGTTTTTCTGACGCTGCCAGCCGTGATAATTGGTACCGTCATACGCCATTGTCATTTTATATGTCATTTAGAGCACAACCTTTATAACCACAAGTATAATAACAAATATTACCGCATACATAAGCGCATAGAAATCCCTCTTTCCAAATGCAAAACGGCGGTAACTGCTTCTGTCTGCGTCTGCATTATAGCACCGACATTCCATTGCGACTGCAAGGTCGTCTGCTCTGCGGAAAGCACTTACAAAAAGTGGTATAAGAATGGGAATCATTGCTTTAATACGCTTTACAGGATTTTTATTCTCAAAATCTGCACCGCGGGAAGTCTGTGCTTTTATAATTTTATCCGTTTCATCAAGAAGAGTGGGGATGAAACGAAGCGCAATACCTACCATCATGACAAATACAGATATTGGCACGCCGATTTTCTTAAGCGGTGACAAAAGAATCTCAAGTCCGCCAGTAAGGACTGTAGGAGTAGTAGTCAATGTAAGAATTGAAGTTCCTATAATAAGAAGAATAATTCTTACAGCCATTTTTGCTGCCATGTATACACCCTCAAGTGTTATCGTGAATATTCCTTTTGAAAAGATAACATTCTCTCCCTGTGTCATAAAAAGATTCAGTGCCGCAGTAATTACAACAAGCAGAATTATAGGTTTAAGGCCCCGAAGCATAAATTTAACAGGGATTTTTGACAGCGCAATAATGAGTGCTGTGGATGCAACGATTACTACATAAGACCAGAATCCCTCCACAACAAATAATGTAATCATATAAAAAAGCGTCCACAAAATCTTTGTTCTGGGGTCCATCTTATGAATCGGGGACGGCGCATCATAGTATTGACCAATTGTAATATCTCTTATCATTGCGACACCTCCAGCGCTTTACAGATTGCATCGCAGGCATCTTCAACAGTAAAAATATTTTCAGGAATGTTCATTCCGTTTTCATTAAGAATCTTTATTATTTTTGTTATCTCCGGGATTTCAAGAGAACAGTTTTCAAGAGACTGCACATCCTGAAAAACCTCGCTCGTAGAGGCATCTTTTATTTTTTCTCCGTTACCCAGAAGGATAATTCTGTCAACATTTTCTGCAAGGTCTTCCATGCTGTGAGAAATAAGAATGACGGTTGTCCCCTCTTCTCTTATTCTTCTGAGCTCCTCTAAAAGACGCGCTCTTCCCGAAGGGTCAAGACCTGCTGCAGGCTCATCAAGTATCAAGACTTCGGGTTCAGTTGCAAGAACGCCTGCAATTGCAACACGCCTTTTCTGTCCGCCTGAAAGTTCAAAGGGAGATTTGTCGAAAAGTTCTTCCTTAAGATGTGCAAGGCTTGCGCTTTTTCTTACACATTCGTCAACTTCCTTTTCGTTAAGCCCTTTATTCTTAGGACCAAAGGCAATATCGCGATACACGGTTTCTTCAAAAAGCTGATGCTCGGGATACTGAAAAACTATTCCAACCTTCTGTCTTAAGGCACGGGCAGCACTTTTGTAGTCGGAAAAACTCTCTCCGTTTACTACAATCTCTCCCTCGGAGGGATTTATAAGACCTGCAAGGATTTGTGCAACAGTAGTTTTTCCGCTTCCTGTATGACCTGCAATACCAATAAATTCACCTTTATTTATTTTCAGATTTATATCCTTAAGTGCAACTGTATTTTCACTGCTGTTTGCACTGTAAGAATAGAAGATATTTTTCAGTTCAATCATAACTGTTTCCTTTGTGCTTAAGTATTTCCTTTGCGCAATCTTCAGGAGTGAGGATTGCTCTATCTATTTTTATTCCACTCTTGCGAAGCCTGTGCGCCAATTCAGTGGAATGTGGTACACTTAATCCGAGAGAGAGTAATTCTTCTTCTTTTTCAAAAACATTCTGCGGAGTATCATCAAGAATTACTTTTCCTTTATCAAGGACAATTACCCTATCGGCTTTTGCTGCTTCATCCATATAATGAGTTATCATTACGATAGTTATATTCTTTTCCTTATTAAGTGAAAGGATTGTATCCATAACCTCTCTTCTGCCCTTAGGGTCTAGCATTGCGGTAGGTTCATCAAGGATGATACACTCTGGCTGCATAGCAAGTACTCCGGCTATTGCAACTCGTTGCTTTTGTCCTCCTGACAGAAGATGCGGTGCCCTTTTACGGTATTTATACATATTTACCGCTTTGAGTGCCTCCTCTACCCTTTTGTGCATTTCTTCGTGTTCAATACATAGATTTTCCAGACCGAACGCTACATCTTCTTCTACAATTGTGGCCACAATCTGATTATCGGGGTTTTGAAAAACCATTCCCGCAGATTTTCGAAGCTCGTAGAGTCTTTCTTCGTCTTTAGAATCTATTTTGCAGACACATATACTTCCTCCGCTTGGAAGAAGTATTGCATTCATATGCTTCGCAAATGTACTTTTTCCGCTTCCGTTATGTCCGATGATAGCTGTAAAGCTACCTTTTTCAATATTAATATTAAGATTGTCCAGAACCACCTTTTCGTGGGTATTACTTTTATAAGAAAATATCAGGTTCTTTGCCTCAATAATGTTCATATAATCAGTCCAATACTATTTTTCCCATCTTCCCGTAGCTCCGCAAGGAAGCACCATTGAGGAAGAAGTAATATTAAGTCCTATCTCTCTTGATTCAATTTTCCCCTCCGGAAGGCACATCTTCATAAGGTTACTAAGCACAGTAGGAGCGAGTCCCGTTGTGTATGAATTAATGATAAAGAACAGCGGTTCATCACTTAAAAGAAGTGCGCATCTGCGTACAAAATGACAGATAGAGTCCTCTATCTTCCACACTTCTCCACCGGGGCCTCTGCCATATGACGGAGGGTCCATCAAAATGGCATCATATTTGTTACCGCGCCTTATTTCCCGTTCAACAAATTTCATACAGTCATCAACAAGATATCTTATCGGAGCATCTGCAAGACCGCTTGAACGCGCGTTCTCCTTTGCCCACTGAACCATACCTTTCGAAGCATCAACATGTGTTACAGAAGCGCCTGCCTTTGCACAGGCTACTGTGGCACCGCCCGTATACGCAAACAGGTTAAGGACTTTTGCTCCTTTGCGCTCTTTTATCTTTTGCGCCATATAGTCCCAGTTTACCGCCTGCTCGGGAAAAAGTCCCGTATGCTTAAATCCCATAGGCTTTATATTAAATGTCAAATCGCGGTAATTTACAGTCCACTGCTCAGGCAAATCCTTTCTGAACTCCCATTTGCCACCGCCACTTGAAGAACGGTGATAATGAGCATTGACCTCACTCCAGCGCGAGGGGTCTGCCTTTTCATCCCAGATAACCTGAGGGTCTGGTCTGCAAAGAATTATATTCCCCCATCGTTCAAGCTTTTCACCGTTTGCTGTATCTATACATTCATAGTCTTTCCATTCGTCTGCAACCCACATAATCAACCCTCATAATCGTCAAAGTCATATTTATTTGAAAACACAAAGCCAACAAGCCCCGGGCCACCGTGACAACCTATTACAGAACCAACTCTGAATTCGTTAAATTTAATATCGGCAAACGCATCTGAAAGTTCTGCCTTAAGTTCCTCTGCAATATCCGGGCAAGATGTATTTGCAACAAAAACCCTTCTTCCGGAAAGGTCATAACCGTCAGATTTAGCCTTGTTTACGAGCTTTTTCATAAGTCTTTTACTTCCGCGAAGAGAACCGTCCTGAACTACAAGACCGCCCTTTATATCAAGGATTGGCTTTATTTCAAGCATATTAGCAAGAACGAGTGTTGCAGCATTGATTCTTCCTCCCTTCTTAAGATGGAGAAGGTCATCAACAACAAAATATGTTTTTGTACTTTCTAGTGCGTCTTTAATAAAGGAAACTATCTCGTCTTTTTCTTTACCTTCGCCAAGCATATGAGCAGCACGGACAACAGGAGCGCCGTATATACAACTAAATCCAAGACTGTCGATAACGATAATCTCCCCACCACGCTCATCCATTACCTCCTGCGCAGACATGACGGCATTCTGATACATACCGCTGCCTTTTGAGGAAATCGTAACAACGATAAGAGTATCAAAACCGTTGTCGTATTCCTCGTTATATGCGTCAATAAACTGTATGGGTGTTACCTGTGCAGTTTTGGGAATCGGAGCATCTTTGCCTGAAAGTTTTTCATAAAACTCTGCCTTAGTCATATCGATTTCTTCCCTGTAATATGTCTCGCCGTCAAAAGTGTAAGAAATAGGGAGGATGCGTATTCCAAGTTTTTTTGCAGTTTCAACTGAAATGTCACTACCGCTGTCTGTTATTATTTTAATCTTGCTCATTATCAACATTCCCTTCAAAATTTTTTGTTTCCGGGTCGTCCTTTTTAATATGTGTATTATCTATTGTAGTACTTCTCATCGCCATCTCCTGCTGCGCACGAAGAAGAGATGCATAAACGCCGTTTTTTTCAACAAGCTCTTTGTGCGTTCCCGTTTCCACAATTTTTCCTTCTTCAAGCACAAAGAGTCTGTCGGCGTTCTTCAGAGTAGAGAGTCTGTGTGCAATTGCAAAAACGGTTTTACCTTCCGTAACATTTTTAAGTGCATTTTGAATTTTCTCTTCTGTTTCCGTGTCAACGGATGCAGTAGCCTCATCAAGCACCAGAAGTTTTGGATCAGACAAAATTGCACGCGCTATACTTATGCGCTGTCTTTCACCGCCTGAAAGTCTGTGCCCCTTCTCGCCTACATAGGTATCATATGCATCAGGCAGCGACATTATAAAATCATGCGCGTTTGCCTTTTTAGCAGCAAGCACACATTCTTCCAAAGTCGCATATGGATTGGAGTAGGAAATATTATCAAGAATTGTCCCGCTGAAAAGATAACTCTCCTGCAGAACCACACCTAGCATATCCTTATAATCGTCCTTAAGATAGTCATTTATGTCTATTCCATCCAGAAGAATTTTCCCGCTGTCGGCATTGTAAAGACGCATTATAAGATTTATAAGTGTGCTCTTTCCTGCACCGCTGTGCCCTACAAGGCCTATCATTTCGCCTTTTTTAACGCTTTGGTCTATATTCTTAAGTACCTTTCTGTAGCTCTTGTAGCCAAAGGAAACCTTTTGAAATTCGATTTTATCTTCAATGCCTTTTATATGCTCATCCGATACACCGGTCTTGTCCTCTGTTTCATCAAGAACTTCAAACACACGCTGTGAACTTACCATCGCCATCGTAAAATGTCTGGGGAGCATTGTGAACCATTCAAGTTTGCTGTAAAGAAAGCTTCCGTATGAAGAAAACTGTACAAGCTCGCCCACACTCATACTTCCTCCGAGCACTTTTTCTCCCCCGTAAAGAAGTACAAAGTATCCGCCCAGTCCCATCAAAAATTTGATAAGGGGAAAAACTGTATAGACATACTTTTCATTTTTGCAGGTAATATCTCTTACAACACCTGCTGTTTCTTTGAAACGATTTATCTCGTCATTTTCTCTGCCGAAAACCTTTACTACCTTAATTCCGTTAAGAACCTCGGTAAGTCTGTTTGTAAGGCGATCCATTTTACGCCATTGTTTCATATAGCGTCTTCTTATGCTGCGGCGGATTCTGTCAACCAGAAATGCCGCTAGAGGCATCGGTATAAAAATCATCAATGCCATTTTTGCGTCCAGTGAGAAGGTTATCACTGCAACTGCTAGAAAAAGGCAAACCTCGTTAACTGCCATAATTGCAATATCCTGAATAAATGTCTGAATACGCTGTGTATCGTTATTTATCCTCTGCATAAGGTCGCCCGTCTTTTTTTCCTCTATATACGACAGCGGCATTTTCTGAAGTTTTTCATAGATGTGATTGCGAAGTTCCATTACGAGCGTATTGCTCGCTTTTGAAGAAATTATGTCGCGTAAAGCAGTGACAACCCATGTAACAACTCCGCAAAGAAGCATCAGTGAAACTATTAGAACAAGTGTTTTTACCGATGCATTTTCAACATTTAATACATCGTTTATAAGTCTTTTTGAAAGCTCTGGTGTCGCAACTGTTGCCGCGCTTGTTATCCAGAATAAAATAAAAAGTATAGCGTAAAGAGGTCTGCAGCTTTTGGAAAGTTTCCACAGTCTTTTAATTATACCAAGCTTGTCGGTACAGAATCTGCAAACGCTCGTATTTCTCAGAAACGGTCTTCCGCATTTAGGACACACTTTTTCTTTCGGGAAAGTTTTTTCGTTTATCTGTGGAATGTTGCCCCCGATAATTTCATTTATAATTTCAGCAATTGCGCCGAACTGCTCGATATAGCGCATTGTAAAACGAACAATCTGTCGTCTTCCATCTTTGCAAAATGCTTCTAAAATTCCGCCTCCTGTATATTCGGCGCAACATACCTTTTCAATGTTTGAAATATTTTCAATCAGCGTTACCTTTTCTTCTGTAACTGCACAGATTTTATCCTTACTTACTGCAAAGAGGCCTTCGCAGTACTCTCCGTCAAAACCAAGGTCAAATTCTGAAAGGGTCAGGATTTCCTTTTCATCAAGCGCGTTTATAGCAAGCTTACTGTATTTAATTATCGCTGCCTGATTACTCATGGCTAATCCTCCTTCTTTTTATATCCAGATTTCAAGAACTTTTTGAGTTTTATCATCCATCTTCGTTATGTCAGGAATGTAGTAACGGTTTCCGTAAACATCTGTAAGCATAACTTTGTTGTTAGCGAGACTTCTTACATTCGTACCTAAATCAGTCATGGTAAAATCACGCTCTCCCGCGGTGGTAACTGTTTTCCAGGTTGCACTTCCAAACTCTTCTTTCACTTCGCTTACAGAAATAATCTCAGGTATAAAGTACCTCTTTTTAAGTTCCTCAAAAACGAGCTTTGCCTGGCTTTCGGGAAGTTCATTCACCGCGCGGAGTATTCCTATTTCATTTTCCTTATCAAATCTTGAATAGTTCTCCTGCCTTATTACGATATATTCCTCCTCATATTTGAAAGGGAACATCCTGATAATTGAAACTCTGCCAAGGTCCTCTCCCTTATACCTTAAGAACAAAAGAGAAGTATCAGAAGTATAAAATTCAAGATCATCTACATTTATAAAGTTTATTTTTTCCTGCATTTTCATCGTCCTTTCAAGAAGATGATTCCATTTTTATTGCGTCAAGCTGAAGATGCGCCATCTTTGAGTAAACTCCGTCTTTCTTATTAAAAAGCTCTTCATGTGTTCCTTCTTCGACAATCTCGCCTTTTTCAACCACTACAAGCCTGTCGGCATTTTTGAGCGTTGAAAATCTATGCGCAATTGCAATGGTAGTCCTGTCTTTAACCAGAAAATCCATCGCTTTTTGTATTTGACTTTCTGTCTTTGTATCAAGCGAAGAAGTAGCCTCATCAAAAATCAGTATAGGCGGATTCATAAGAATTGCACGGGCAATGCTTATACGCTGTTTTTCGCCGCCGGATAAATCTGCTCCGCCTTTTCCAATCAGGGTATCGTATCCGTCAGGAAGCGAGATTATAAAATCGTGTGCATATGCCTTTTTCGCCGCCTCTGCAATCTCTTCGGAAGTTGCATCAGGCTTACCGTACGCAATATTTTCGCCAATGGTTCCTTCAAAAAGGAAAGTTTCCTGAAGCACCATACCAATGCTTCCGCGCAGGCAGGCAAAACTGAGGTCTTTTACATTTATTCCGTCTATCAGAACCTCGCCGTCATTCACATCATAAAGTCTGGTAATAAGGTTTGTGATTGTACTTTTACCGGCTCCGCTGTGTCCGACAAGTCCCACCATTTCTCCTTTTTTAACGCTGAAAGAAACATTTTTAAGAACTGTTCTGTTGGGCTCATACGAGAAAGTTACTCCTTTAAGTTCAATATTTCCCTCAACTTCCACTTCTACCGCATTCTCTTTTTCGGCAACATCGGTTTTTCGGTCAATCACTTCGAAAATACGCTGTGCGCTATTCATACAGTTAGTCCACCAGTCAAAGGTTTTAACCATGAAATTAACAGGCGCATATAATAGAGAAAGATATCCTACGAAAGTCATAAGTTCCCCGAATGTAAGCTCTCCGCGGATAACTTGCCCTCCGCCAAGGCCCCATACAATAAGTCCACCCAGAGACATTATAAAACTGAGCATCGGGAAGACTCTTGCCGCTGCAATTCCTTCACGAACCTTATTTTCAGCAAGAAGCCTGCTTGATTCGTTGAATCTTTTTATTTCAGTCTCTTCTTTACCGAATGCCTTTACCACGCGAACACCTAAAAGTGTATCGTTTATAACAGAGTTCATTGTTGAAGAGCGGCGCCATGAATGCCATTTGATTTTCTTGAACTTTCTGGTGGATTTCTTAATAATAAGCGCTATAACGGGAACCGGCACTAAAACTGCAACGGAAAGAAGCGGATTTACAATGAAAAGGAAAATTCCAATTGCGCATATCGTGGCTGCATTTATTATAAAATTAGGCAAGCCATCATTTAAGAAATACTGAATGTCAAGCGCATCACTGTTAATTCGGTTTAAGAGGTTTCCTGTTCGTTTTGACGAAAAAAAGCTCATCCCCAGGTTCTGCATGGCAGAAAATACTTCTGTTTTTATGTCGTAGATGATTCTGCCGGACATCTCTGCACCTATTCTTCCGAGAAGGATTCCAAAAAGAACTGTTAAGCCCGATATTGCTATAAGAATTGACACAAGAGGCAATATCGCACCCTGGTATTTTCCGTTGGGACTTAAAACCTCGTCATACAGAATACTTCCTGATAAATAAGGTGGAATCAGGTTAACAAGCGTAGTGAAAACGATTATTGACATAATCGCAATGAGGTGTTTTTTATATCTGGGCACATAAGAAAGAACCCGCAAAAAGAGTTTCTTTCTTCCGTTGTTGATGTATTCAAAATCTGCATTCTGCCTTATTGAACCCTCTTCTGCATTAGGCTCCTCACCTGCAATGAGCTTATTTATTATGTTCACAAACCACTCTACGCGTGCTGAAACCGCAAGCGTAAAATCAGCAACAGCATTAAGTGTATCTCCCTCTTTGATTATAATAGAGCCCGATGAAACATATATATCAGTGTATAGATTGGTTATATTCTTGTAATTTTTGATAAAGAAGCTTCCGTCTTCGCTGAGCACACAAAGCGAATCAGGCAAAGCAATGAGAGTTGTCTTTCCGTAATTTGCGGGGCGGTCAAGGTCTGTTTCCAGAACAGCTATTATACTGTTTGTGTCTATACCAAGTTTTTCAAGGTTATCCAAGGTTTCTTTTTCGTGCATAGTTGTCTTATTTCCCATCACTTTTACGCCTCCTTCCAAAAATTTATACATACCTTATTTTATTATATACTTTCTAATAATAAATTGCAATATTTTTATCCCTATTATATCAAGTTTTTTACTGATTTTTATTTACCTCATTTAATTGACAATATCTATATTTTGCAGTATAATATGATTGTATTATTCTATATATTGTGCAGTGCCAAAGTATAACTTTCTTTCAGCTTGAGAAAGCAGGGTAATTATGTGTACGCTTATTGAGATTTTTGACGCAAAACAGTATGAAAATATAATAACACCTATTAACCTTGACATTAAAAAGGTAATTTATGTCGGAACAAAAGAAGTTATGACGGACGGTAAAATCCGTGACATTCATCGATTTTTCGACAGAATAAATCATAAAGTTTCTTTAGAGTTTTATTATGTCGAACGCGATAATGAGCAGTCCATTGAAAACAGGCTTACTCAAATTGTTAAAAATAATCCCGATGCCGTTTTTGATGCAACCGGTGGAGAGGATGTTATTCTTACAAGTGTCGGCGTGATTTCAGAGCGTTTTTCAGTCCCTGTTATCCGCACAGATGTAAAAACAAAAAAGCATATTCCAGTGCATGGAAAGCCCGTGAACATAGCACCAAAAAGCATTCCTCTTGGTATTTTTGACCTTATAACACTGCAAGGCGGTCAAGTGATTTCGTCCGATAATATAGATTCCTTTACGGATGAAGATGTCGCTACACTAAAAAGTGTTTTCGAAGTAAACAGCCACAATCCTGAAGCATTTATCGCCATGTGTGGTGCTGTATCTGAATTTTTGTCAGCAGACGGGAAAACTCTTCTTATAAGCAAAGAACTTTTCGAGAAAAATGCCACTCGTTCGCGGCGCGATATCTATCCCGTTTTTAACCTTTTGACGGAAAAAAACCTTATCACTAAAATTGATGAGGACGAAAAAACAGTTACATATAAAACAAAATCACATATTGTTTCAATGTGCCTTAAAAAATCCGGAAATGCGCTTGAATATTATACGGCGATTGCTATGGCAGAAATCAACGGCTTGACTGACATAAAAGTCGGCGTGCAGATAGAATGGGAATCAGGAAAAAAGTACTTTGAAACTCAAAACGAAATTGATGTAATGGCGGTTTCCTCCTCCCTTCCCGTTTTTGTATCCTGTAAAAACGGTGAAGTAAGAAAAGAGGCACTGTATGAACTTGATTCCGTTTCAAGAGCGCTTGGCGGAACATATGCAAAGAAAATTCTTGTGTGTACATATCTTTCAAAAAATGCCTCTTCTCGCGAAAGAATACTTGAAAGAGCGCGCGATATGGGAATTGAAGTCATATTTAATACCCATACAAAGCCGTTCGAAAGATTTATTTATTATCTTAATCGGACAACTTCCTGAAACTTCCTTTGAAAAGCAGGAATGATTTATGCTATAATTTTAATATCTTACAAAAAGGAAAAAACACCAATGAACTCTAAAGTAAAAAAACTTATTTTAATAACAACTCTTCTTTCAATTACATTCTTCTCAATTACAACGGCTGCTGCGCCGGATGACATCAGAATTCTTTCTGCTCCCATCTGGATGCCTGACGATGCTCTTTTAGACAACGAGAATACTCCTATAGCAATTGATGACACAATGAAGTCTGAAAAAGAAATGTTCTTTACTGAAGCTGTTTCAGCAAAAAGAGTTAAATTTACAAATCTTGTGGACGGATATTCGATAGTTATTCCGTCTTCACTGAATATAGATATGTCTCTTTCCGATGTTGGGGCTATCTTCTCTGATGACACTATAACGCTGAAGATATTCAAGGAGTCCTTTGATACTGCTAGTGAAAGACTTTCTTATCTAAACTATTCCAACAGATTTTTAGACAATACTTCCGACCATAAACTTATAAAAAAGGAATCCTTTATACAGGGCACAACTGAGTATTTTATAACTGAGTGGTCACGCAAAAGACTTTCAAAAGTTAAAGATGACCGAAACTATTACGCCTGTGTAGATGTTTGTATTGATGCAAGAGTTTACACATTCTTCCTTAACTCCAATATTCCATTTAACCTTTATGGCGGATATATGGATATTGTAAATTCTCTTACAACATTTGACCCTACTGTTCCCCATATAAATGCTTATAATGCCGGTTATAAAGGAACTAGTACTTCAAGATTGAACTCATCTGCAAAAAGGACTTATTACAACCTTTTTGACAGCGATGCTTCTTTCAAAATGGGTATGTTTCCCCCCGATAAATTCGGTGGTTTTGCGCGAATGGAAGAAATTGAAGAGCAGCTTGACTATAAGTTTTGCGCATTTCTCGTTTATACGGAAATTGCGGATATAAGCACAAGCTCTCCTGATCATTATGCGTCTCGTGTAAAGGATTATCTGAAAAAAGTTGAGCGCAACTTCACTTACGCGCAAAGCACCGAACGCGCGATTGAGCTTACACTCCAGACTCCTCTTTCCCGAGGAGAAAGCCCATCTAATATGATGTATGAGATTTTGGATGGCAAATACGATTACTTTATAAATGAATATGCTTCTCTTATTTCAAAATACTCCGATGTTACCGTTCTTTTCAGACCGTTTAATGAAATGAACGGTGACTGGTGTAATTACAGTTCGTTCCACACATCAAGAGACCCCAAGGTCTATGTTGATGTTTACAGATACCTTCACGAAAAATTTGACGAGGCAGGCTGCAACAACACGCTGTGGGTATGGAATCCCAACGAAATAAGCTTCCCGAATTACAAGTGGAACAACCAGTCACTCTACTATCCCGGAGATAAATATGTTGACATATACGGAATTACAGGTTACAACACGGGAACATATTATGAGGGCGAAAGCTGGCGCAGTTTTGACGAGATTTATGCTCCTATATACGAAAAAGTGCTTCAATTAAACGAAAAGCCCGTTATGATAACTGAATTTTCATGTTCAGCTATCGGAGGTGATAAAGTAGCTTGGATTGAGGATATGTTCCTCTCTCTTCCCAAATACGATAAAATAAAACTAGGAATCTGGTGGCACGCAACAGATTATGACGGAGAAAACCTTTCAAGGCCCTATTTTATAGATACTCCTGAGGGAACTTTGGATGTATTTGACAAATATCTTAATTAGGATGGTGATTTAAGTGGAAATTTTATGGACAGCTCTATTAGTTGGATTTTTAGTGCTTGAAGCGTCAACAACCCAGTTTATATGCATCTGGTTTGCGGGCGGCTCTCTCTTTGCACTCATAGGCGCACTTCTTGATTTAAGTACCCCCGTGCAGATATCTATTTTTATCGTTGCCAGTGCACTGCTTTTAGTATTTACAAAGAAAATTGTGGATAAACTTAAATCCAAGGACAAGGAAAAAACAAACATCGATGCTCTTATCGGTCAGATGGCAATTGTAACCGATGATATATCGAATATTGAGGCAAAGGGCAGCGTAAAACTCCGCGGTATGGAGTGGAGCGCAAGAAGTTCAGACGGAAGTTCTATTGAAAAAGATTCATATGTCACAGTTAAAGAAATTGACGGTGTTAAATTAATTGTAGATAAAATTTCAAGATAAAAAGGAGAATTTATATGGAAGCTATTTTTACTATTTTTTTAATTTTAATCATCCTTGTAATTTCAAACATTAAGGTTGTTCCACAGGCATATGCTTATGTAATTGAGCGTTTTGGCGGTTATCACGCAACATGGGGCGTTGGTCTTCACATAAAGATTCCATTTATTGACCGTATTTCAAAGAGAGTCAATCTTAAAGAACAGGTCGTTGACTTCCCTCCCCAACCTGTTATAACAAAGGATAATGTTTCAATGCAGATTGATACAGTTGTCTATTTTCAGATAACTGACCCCAAACTTTACACATATGGCGTTGAGCGTCCCATGATGGCTATTGAAAACCTTACTGCAACTACACTTCGTAACATTATCGGTGATCTCGACCTTGACGGAACTCTCACTTCCCGCGATACAGTTAACACAAAAATGCGTGCAATTCTCGATGAAGCAACCGACCCGTGGGGCATCAAAATAAACCGTGTTGAGCTTAAGAACATTATCCCTCCCAGAGAAATTCAGAACGCCATGGAAAAACAGATGAAGGCAGAACGCGAACGCCGTGAAGCAATTCTGCGTGCAGAGGGTGAAAAGAAATCTTCAATCCTTATGGCAGAAGGCGAAAAAGAGTCTGCTATTCTTCGTGCTGAAGCAAAGAAACAGGCTGCAATCCGTGAAGCAGAGGGTGAAGCTGAGGCTATCATCGCTGTGCAGACAGCTATTGCAGAGGGTATCAGGAAAATCAATGAAGCTAATCCCTCGCAGTCATACATTGCTATCAAATCTCTTGAAACGATGGAGAAAGTTTCAGACGGTCAGGCAACAAAAATTATCATTCCCTCTGAAATTCAGTCACTTGCAGGACTTGCCGCAAGCTGCAAGGAACTGTTAAAAGATTAACAACAAAAATACCGCAGGACATTATAATGTGACCCCAAAAAGTTAGACTTTTTATAGCGTAGTAGTTTAAATGACTGCTACGCTATTTTTATGCAGCCAAGGCATTGAGTCGATACTGTACCGGACTCATCCACCCAAGTTTTTCTTTGATTCTTTTCTCGTTGT
>JAFQQD010000051.1 GCA_017411435.1 Clostridia bacterium | reverse complement strand
TAAACCTCGCGCCTTTTTAACGGGTAGTCGGAACTCCGACAACCTCATAAGCGCAGGATATGCTTTGTTTACTTCGTGTTGTGTCATACACATATTTCCTTTCTTACTAAGCTCTTATAGAAGAGCAATTTTATTCACTTAGCGAAGCTAAGTATGCCTCTACGCCATCAATCATAGCGCCACCGGCAATTAGATCGTTAAGTATTTCTTCGTCTGTGCGGTTCATTTTTGCTTCCAAGGCTTCTGGATTAAAACAACGAAGACCTTGCTTACCATCCGTAGATACCGACAATAAATGCATATCATACAGTTTCTTCAAATCTGACCGTACAGTTGCTACCAATTTCCCAATTTGCTCTATGGTCATTGTTGCCTCCTTTATTATGCATAATAGCCACAGCAAATGCCCGATACAAATACAAGGTTAATGCCAGATGTAGCGATACCCAAAAATGTATTACAAACGACATACATATCAAAAGTTTGTCCATAGTGATATCCAATACCATAGGTGCCGACATCTTCTGTGGCATACACTCTTACCAAGCCTGCTCTCAATGATACCAGTCCAGAACTGCTAACATAGAATGTGCTGCCAATACTAATCGAACAGCCACTTAATGTGCCGCCGCTAACTCGGCTGGCACTCAATGTTCCTGTCGTGATGTTGCTGGCGTTGATATTTTTAACCTCTATATCATCATCGCAGTCAATGGTTCCTGCTGTAATTTTGCTGGCACTTAACGATGTAATATTTGCGTTAGCAATTTTCAACACACCATTGGATATTGAACAACCACCGATAGTACCAGAAGTTGCTGTGATATTACCAGTAATGGTGGCGTTTGGCGCGGTAAAACTTCCGTTAAAAGTGATGTTTGCAGAATTGGAGCCACCAGTTATTTTGCTAACAGCCAATGATGTAATATTACCATTTGCAATTTTGAGTGTGCCATTGGATATTGAACAACCACCGATTGTGCCACTTGTAGCCGTAATGTCGCCTTCAATAGTTGCACTTGTAGCATACATATTACCGTTTTTATCAACTCTGAACGGACAGTCTGAATAACTACTGTGAGAACCACCACCGGCTGCAAACACCCAAGTAATTGTGCTCGAAGGAGCCTGCATAACGCAAGTCTTCACACTCGAACCATCACCCGCATAAATCTTACTACCGTTGATACTCCAACCACCGATAGTACCACCTGTTGCCAAGATGTTATTACAACTCAACTGACCGTTTTTACCAGCTTTGACATAATGGGTACTGTCACCAAGAGCGATACCGTCCGTACCGATATAGATACCAGAATTACCGCTTGAATAAGACGGCTTTCCGTTATAGATATATGTGCTCTCGATTGTCCAACCTTCAGATCCGCCGATATAACCAGAGGTTGCAGTTACTTTACCAGTAAACTCACCATTAGTTGCTTTCAGCGTACCCTTAAAGAATAGGTTGCCTGTTTCATCGACCCAGAACTTGTAATTGTCTTCGTCGATGTTTCCATCTGCGTCAATAAGCGGATATGTACCTACGGCAATACCGTGTTCGGCATCCAATAAAATGTGTGTCTTTGTTGCATCGCTTGTGATGCTAAATTCGCTGTTGTGCAAGAAGCAACCTTCTGCATCAACGCGGAATACTGACACACTACCGTCTTTCTTTGCGCTCTCAATAACAAGGTTAGAACCTGCAAGGAGAGTACCAACGATATTAGGAGCCACAATGCCCCATAGATTGCCGAGATTTTTATCATAGAAATTACCGATAGCAATTTCTGCTGTTGACCAATTGTTGCTTGTCATCAAAATGCTGTTGTTATTCATCCAAATCTGTTGTGGATCATAGTCTGTGTGAGACTCGTCTTTCCACTTCCTTAGACGAATACCAGAGTCACCCCAAGAAATTGCTTGGTCTTTTGACGACATAATTGCATTTTTAGCGACATCAAGCGCAGAAGTCATAAACTCCTTAACCTGTGTGTTAGCACCGCTATCTACGAATGCAGAGTAAGTAAACTTGCTTGTATCAACACTCTTACCCATAGATACACTCTGTTCAAGCAGGTCAGCAAGTAAGAACGAGCTGTCACCAGAAACATAGGTGTCGCTAAATTCAAGGCTCAGATTTTGAAGTGAGTCATAATCAATCTTCAATCCGATAGCAATAGGAGCCAGAGTCTGATCGTCAGACAAACTCACATATAGCTTTTCGCCTTGCTTTAATGAATTTTTGAACTCTTCAAATTCCTCAATGAATAAGAAGTTTGCGCTTGAAACAGAGAATTTGAACGATGGCTGAGAAATCTTTTCAAGAACACCATTTCCAAATTCAAACAAATCCCAAGCAACAGAGCGCTTGGCATATTCACTTGTATTTAGTGTCAAATACTGATAAGCATTGATACTTCTGATAGTAAGTGTTGTTTCAGTAGAAGACACGGTTCCACAAGTGCCAGACAATGACAGGCAAGCGGTTTCAAAAGAGTCGCCATCAATTGTGCCTTTGCCTAAATAAGCGGTCATCACAAAAGTACCGTCAGTTGCCTTTTCAAATACACCACGAATGATATTAGATGACACCTTGCTACCGATCTGCAATGAGCCACCTTGGACTTCATATATTGTTTTGTTAGTTGCGTGTGTGGTAGATGTAACAGTTGAGCCGGTTACTTTAAGCGTTGTAGATGTTATCTTGTTTCCGTAATCTGCATTGCTATATGACTCAGTAGCCTGAACAACGAAACTACTTTCACTGATAGCATCGTCCTTGATAAACCTATCAATCGCAATGTATTCTTCCTCTGTGAAAGCATTTTGGAAATTCGTTGCTTGGTTGATTGCAACCAAATCTGCCATAACTGCATCTACATCATCTTGAATGTCTGCAATTTCTGCTTTCTTTGCATTGATTTCTGCTTGCTTAGAAGCAATCTGTGCATTGATTTCATTCAAAGATGATTGGTCGTCTAAGTTCTGAGCTATCGCACGAATAATAACTGCCTGTTGGTTTTCAAGAGAGGTCATTTCACCCTCTAAATCGGTCAAAGCAGCAGTTTCGGTTGTCTTACGCATAATCTGCAAAGAATACTCAATAGACAAATTGTAGTAAGGCAATTGATAACTCTGATATAGATTTTTCCAGTTGTAATACTTGTTGATTGTGGATTGTGCGAAGTTATCCGTTGTCATATAGTAATCAAGATTGATAATCTTATTATTACCTGTCGGGTTTACATCACGAATATCCACACCCTCTGCGCCATTGACATCTAAACGAGTAATGATGCTTTCCGTATCTTCCTCAATCGTAATCTCTTTTGCTAAGTTATCCGGAGATAGATAAACTGGGTTGGTGGGTACGGTGGACGACACATCTTTAACATTGATAACTCTGTTATATGTGTCGAAGTCAAAGATACAACTGTATGACTGTTGCAAAGTGTTTTTAATGAAGTTATATAAGTTCTCTTCGGAAACTTCGTATGTACGGTATTTTCCGATTAGAGAACTGTCAACTGTACCGACGCTCCACGATGGCATAAGATCCAAGATAATACCAAGAATAGTATCATCAGGAGCTACGGGGTTCCAAAAGTTGTAGGTGCCATTTTGCAGAGTAATCTTTTTGAAAGTAAATTCATATTCCAAAGAGTATGCTTTACAAGTCTTTACTCGCTTTACACCATTTCCTGTTTCTTTTGGATTCATCAGTATAAACTGACCCATATCTTGAAGGTCGATTATTCTCATACCAACTACGCTGTTGTAATTAGGTACTTCCACACCATCGGTATAAGCGGGGAGGTTAAAATCAAGAGCAGATACTTCGTTGTATTTAATGTCGGCAATAACATTTGAAGCAGCGCCGAGTGTTCCGAGAGGAACGCCGGAGGTATTCTTCAAAATCAATACCGGCTGTTCGTGGATATCTACTTTTGAAAAGTCAATTACCATTCCGTATCAACCTCCTTATTTAGAATGAGGGGAGGACACATTTCTGCGCCTCCCCATAGTGTTATGGTCTTAATTTTGCACCATTATGATTGCTGATACCCTTGCGTTCAAAGGCGTTATACAATTTTGCAATTGCAGTTTCAGCAATCTCTTCACCGTAACGGCGTGCATCGTCGTCAGACATTTCTCCGTTATGGCTAATCTCAATGTTAAACTCAGGATTGAAAACAGTCTGTGTAGATGTGTTAACAACGCCCGGATTAACACCACCAAAGTTTGGTGTAGTATCAAGCGTAGTAAGAGGCATTGTGGTTCTGCCAAGGTCAACACCAAGGCGTTCTGCCAATTTGGTGTGGAAGTCGATGATACGATAAACAGTATCTTGCTTCTGGTCGTTAAGTACAATTTCCCCAGCCTCCAAGAGAGCAAGGATTTCCTCTTTGCCGGTAGCATTTCC